>JAFWOY010000043.1 GCA_017509755.1 Bacteroidales bacterium | reverse complement strand
GCTCCCCGTCCGGGTTCAGCAGCTGGATGGAATCGATCTCGACGTTGTCCAGCAGGATCAGCGGTGCGGCGCTGCCTTGCATGGAAGCGAACTGGCCACGGATACGCATGATCGGCTCGGCGCCGACTTCGGAGGAAGTGATACGGACGTTGAGGCCCGGCGCCATACCCTGGAGACCACGGCCTACGTCGGCGATAGGACGGCTGTCGAGGGCCTTGCCGGCATCGATGGTGGCCACCGAACCGGTCAGGTTGGCAAGTTTCTGCGTGCCGTAACCCACGACGACTGCGTTTTCAAGCAGCTCGGCGTCCTCCGCGAGGATGACGGGGATGTTGTTGCGACCGGCGATCAGGACCTCCTGGGTCTTGTAACCGATGCAGGTGAACTGAAGCGTGCCGTTGGCGGGGGCATTGATGACGTAAGAGCCATCCACGCCGGTCGATGTGCCAGTCGTCGTGCCCAACACAACCACGTACGCTCCGATGATCGGCTCATTGTTCTTGTCCACCACCTTACCGGTAACGGTCATGTTCTGAGCCAGCAGGGATCCCGCTGAAAGGATCACTGCACACACAGCCGCGAGAATGCGGCCAAGTCTTTTTGAAACGAACATAGATGAGATTTTAGGTTATAAACTAATGTTTCTAATAGTCCATACTTCTTACAAAAATAAGTACTTTTTTTGATTGATGTGCAGAATTTCCACTTTTTTTTGTTAAAAAGTTGTTAAAAAAGGGTGGCCGAAAGTTTCGGTCACCCTTTCAAACAATTGGTAAAAAGCGTTCTAGTTCTCCTTATCCCACCACACGGGAATCGTCCAGACTTCGTCGGCAAGGGCCGGCTGTTTCGTGGAGAAGTTCACATAACCCTTGTACTGGTCATAGATGGCATTCACGTTCGTAGAGTTGTAATTGGTCTCGTGCGTGGAATGCATCCAGCGGCGCGGATAGAAGGTCTGCTTGGAAGGATCGGAATTGAAGTGGGTAGCCGTAGCATTGCGATAGGCCGGCGCTTTCATCTCGGTATAGATACCGTCGCGGAAGTAGTTGTACTTGCGGACATCGTTGTACTTCTGCATGTCGGGGCCCAGGGCAATGTACTTCTGCATCATGATGTCGGAGAGCGTAAGCTCCGCAGCCGACTGTTTCACGGCAGCGCTCCTCATATAGGCATCGATCTCGCTCTGCGGAATCGGGGCATAGGCGAAGGATACGTCGAAGCCCTTGGCCGTCGTGCAATAACCGGCACCCTGCCATTCGGCCAGTTTCTGGTTCATCAGTTCGAAGTGGGCACGGATACCATTGGTGTAGGCCGTGTAGGCACCGTTCTTATCTCCGTTGTTGAAGAGAACCTCCGCCTTGATGAAGCACATTTCGGGATAGGTCATGATGTAGGAATTCGAGGAAGGACGGGTGTAGAATCCAGCGGTACCCACTACGAAGCCGATCTTGCCGGCCGGGCTGTTCCTGCCGTGGGCGCCGTTGCAATAGTACGTGTTCTCATCGTTCTCGGCCAGGCCGTAGGTCTCAAAAAGAGCGTCAGCCTTGACGTTGATATATTTGATATCCTCGATGTAGAGCGGGTTGGAGTCGTTGACATACATGGCACCGGGATGGTACGTGATCGATACCTTGTCAGCGCTCACGGCCACCGTCACGTTGTCATCGGAATAATAACGATGGACGGCCGTCAGGAAATCTTCAACCGACGCATAGAACTGCAGGATGTTGTCGTTGGTGTATTCCTTGGTCACATCCGCACTTGCCAGCGAAAGGTAGGCATTCAGGTTGCCGAAGACCACGCGGTTGTTCGTCATCAGGTCATCCTTGTTCTGGTTGTCGAGGCCATGGTCGCGGAGCCACTCATAGCTGCGGATGGATCCATCCGGATTGAGCGATACTTTGTACATGCCCGAAGGGATCAGTTTATTGGCACGCGGATCCTCTACACCGCTGCCTTTGAAGTTGGTCAGCAGGTTCACATAGTAGCGGCTCATGCGCTGGCCGTTGCCCCAGCCCCAGGAATCCCAGGTCGTGTTCGGACCATAGGCATCACCCACAGTGAAGCAGGTACCGGCCGTTGCCACGTTGTAGTGACGCATGGTGATGTTCTGGGCATTGGAGGTCGGACCCTGTTCGAGCGCCGCAAGCACGTCGGCAGCGCTGAATTCACTCGTCTTGGTCAGGTTGTTGAGCCAGCGTGCTTTCAGGCCGTAGCAGAGACGGATCCAGGCATTCGGGTCGCCGCCGCACCAGGCATCGCCTTCCGCAAGCGGCGTTGCTCCGGGCTCCTGCGACATCTTGAAGTACTCGATCGCTTTGTCGATGTCTTTCAGGCAACCATGGTAAATATCGTCGCCATTGTCGTAATAAGGCGCATAATTTTCACCGACAGCGTCACTGTAAGGCATTTCACCATAGAGGTCCACCATCATGATGAAGCCCATGGATTTGATGGCAAGGGCCGCACCCATGTAGTGATAAGCGCCCTCGGCCTCCGCTTTCTCCAGCAGGTCGGGAACGTTGCAGGCAGCGCCCAGGAAAAAGTTCTGGTACACGGTCGTAGCAATACCCTGTGCGGGATTCCAGTTGGCCTGCAGACCGATAGCGGCCGTACGGCTGGCCGTATTGACCATCTGGACGATAGCGCTGGTACGGGTGTTGGCGGTGCCCCAACCGTACATATAATAATACTGCATCCAGGGCAGACGGTTCTGTACCGTCGCGCTCTTGTTGCTCGGGCTGTCCGGGTCCGTATTGACATCAAGCCACTGTGCGCAGGAGGTCATACCCAGAAGCAGCACCAGACCAAAGAGGAAGGAAAATATCTTTTTCATATTCATAGTCATTTTATCTGTTAACTGCCCGTTAGAAAGTCAGGTTGAGACCGAAGGAGAAAGTCCGCTGGCTCGGGACACCGCAGTACTCGATGCCGACCGAACCGGAACCGCCCGTACCGGAACCGGCCGCAGCCGCTTCAGGATCGAGGCCACCGACATAGTTCGTCCAGACCCAGAGATTGTTGGCACTGGCCGTTGCGACAAGGCCTTTGATGAAGCTCTGTTTCTTGAACAGGCTGGAGAAGTCGTACGAGACGTTGAGGGCGCGCAGGCGCATCCAGTTGACCTTCTCGATGAAGTTGTAGGCGTTGTTGCAATAATTGCTGTAGTACGACTGGATCATGGACGCACCTGCATAGTCACGACCGTTGATGTTGTAGGTCTTGCCGGCTTCGTAGGTAATTGTCTGCTCTTCCCAGATCGGATCGGCAGCCGTTCCTGTATTGACGACACCGGAGAAGCTGACCTTGTCACGCTCCAGGGTGCGCATCGACTGGCCATAGCTGGTCAGGAAATACTGCGTACCGTTGTAGATATCGCCACCCAAGCGGAGGTCCAGCAGGAACGAGACGCTCAAGTTCTTGAAGCGGATGTTGTTGTTCAGACCGCCGATCAGGGTGGGCTCGCGGTTGCCGACTACGTTGGTAGTGGAGCCCTTGAGTTTGTAGAGGCCGGTTGCCGGGTCGATCTCATAACGACCGCCTTCAATTTCAACCTGCTTTGTAATGAGCTCACCGTCATCCGTGTACTGCGGGTTGCCATTCGCATCCAGGTCGGGAACAGCCTCGGTCTCGCGGAGCCAGTAGTTGCCGGTCAGGCCGAGGAAGTAACCGCCGTTCGGAATGGAAGCAGCCTTCACGCCGCCAATCTGGACATCGGTCACGTAAAAGAGGTCGACACCATCGACAAAGTCACCCAGCGTACCGCGGTTGCCCGAAAGGTTGAGGGTCACGTCCCAGGAGAAATTGCGCGTCTCGACAGGCGTTCCGGTAATCATCAGCTCCATACCTTTGTTCTGCACGGAACCGGAGTTGATGGTCAGGAAAATATAACCCGTGGACTGCGCCAGTCGCGGAGCCGCGATCTGGTTGCGGGTAATCGAGTTATAATAGGTGTAGTCGATACCGAGCCGGCCGCCGAAGAACTTCAGTTCCGTACCGACTTCCCAGGAGGTCTGGATTTCAGGCACCAGATACGGGGAACCACCCGTCCAGCTGTTGCCGATACCGACGAAATTGCCGTTGACGACCTGGGCGTCCCACAGATAAGTATTGGTAGCATACGCACCGGCATCCTTACCGACGCGGGCCCAAGAGGCACGGATCTTACCGAAGGTCAGGAAATCATTCTTCGGCATCAGTTCGGTAAAGACGAACGAGCCACTCACCGAAGGATAGAAATAGGAATTATTGGCAACCGGAAGTGTCGAAGACCAGTCATTACGGCCCGTGACGGTCAGGTAGGCGATGTTCTTGTAGGCGGCACGGAACTCACCATAGACGCCGACCAGGCGCTTGCGGGTGGTACGCTCCGTGAAACGCTTGTTCTCCTCGATGATGTTGCCGAACGAGATCGTTCCGGCCGTGACGAAGTCCCAGCCCCAGCGGGTATTGTTCACACGCGTGGTGGACTCGGCCGTCGAACCGACCAGCAGGTTGAAATCGAAATCACCGAACGCCTTGTGGGCGTTGGCCATCACGTTGGAAGTCCAGTAGTCATAGGAGACCGCCGATTTGCTCAGACGGCCGTTCTGGTAGATGCTCTTGACATTGCCGCCCGGAGCGATGTAGGTGTATCCGTCGTTGTTGTAACTGTCGATACCCATGCGGTAGGAGAGGTTCAGCCAATTGGTAATGTCAAGGTTGGCAGTGACGGCTCCGGTGATACGTTTATTTTTGTCAGTCAACTCGTTGCGGTTGATGATCCAGTACGGGTTCTCAATCTCTTCCGACTGGTCGACATTCGGGAACATCCGGTATTTCGTGTTGTCCTCGTTCAGCCAGTGCGACATGTTCTCGCTGCGCGGCCAGGAATAAAGAGCCGTCATGGTACCGTTACCGCCACCGTCATACAGACCGGAAGTGGTCAGCGTCTTCTTCGTGTCGGCGATGGAGTAGGCCACGTTGGCGCCTACGGTCAAGCGGCCGTATTTCTGCTCGCCGTTGAAGCGGACCGTATTCTTGATATAGGAAGTGCCCGGAACGACACCGCCCTGGTTGAAATTGGAGGCGGAAAGGAAGAAGGAGCCGTTCTTGTGGCCGCCCGATACGCTGACGCTGTTGTCGAACACGTTGGCGCCCTGGAAGAAATCGCGTACGTTATCGTAAGACCTGCCGCTGAGTTTCTGGCCCCAGGAGCTGAAGATCTGGTCGGTCTGCAGCATGCCGTTGGCATCGTATGAGCCGCGGGCATACACATCCTGGATCTCCGGCGCACCGCTGATGGTCGAATAGGAGTACTTGGACGAGAAATTGACTTTCACATTGCCGTCGGCAGCGCCTTTCTTGGTCGTGATGACCACGACGCCGTCCGCTGCACGCGAACCGTAAAGGGCGGCGGCAGCCGCGCCTTTCAGCACGGACATCGACTCGATGTCCTCGGGGTTGATATCCATCACACGGTTGGAGAACGTGGTGGCCGTCTTCGTCACACCGTCCGTCCCGGAGTTACCGCCGTTGATGGTGGAGTTGTCGTAGATGATGCCGTCGACCACGAAGAGCGGCTGGTTGTCACGACCTTCGGAAGCCGAGTTACCACCACGGATGATGATCGAGGAACCGGCGCCGGCGGCACCGCCGGCCTGCGTCACGTTGACGCCCGGCACTTTACCGGCCAGTGAGTTGATGACGTTGGTCTGCTTGTTGCGGAGCAGTTCTTCCGATTTGACTTCCGTCACGGAATAGCCCAGCGCCTTGCGTTCTTTCTTGATACCGAGAGCCGTTACGACGGTCTCCTGCAGCATTTCGGTGTCATCGTAAAGGATGACTTCAATCAGGGTCCGGCCTGCAATCTGGACTTCCTGGGTCTTGTATCCGATGCAGGTGAATTGGAGGGTGCCGTTGGCAGGCGCATTGATGCGGTACGCGCCATTGGCATCCGTCGATGTACCGACGGTCGTACCGGCAACCACTACGTAGGCACCAATGATCGGCTCATTGTTCACGTCCACCACCTTGCCGGTGACGGAAATGCTCTGAGCCCACAATGAACCCGCTGAAAGGATCACTGCGCACACAGCCGCGAGTACGCGGCCAAGTTTCTTTGAAACGAACATAGATGAAATTTTAGGTTAAGTGTATTGTGAGTTTGGTTGTTTTGCCTGCTAATAACTCACAAATATAATAATTTTTTAAGTTTTTCTGCCAGTTCCTCCATGTCTTCGCTGATTTTTTGATTGGTGATTTTGGCGTAGATCTGGGTCGTGCGGATGCTGGTGTGCCCCAATATGCTGCTAACCGTCTCGATGGGCACGCCTTTCGAAAGGGAGAGCGTGGCAAAGGTGTGTCTTCCAATGTGGAATGTCAGGCGGGTCCGGATGCCGCATTTCTGACCGAGGGCGACGAGGTATTCGTTGCAGCAGTTGTTGCTCGGAATCCGGAATACCGTTTCCTGTGCAGGATCGCCATACTCTTTTAGGATTTTTAGGGGAATGTCAAGCAGACGTAAATTGGAGGGTGTGCGGGTTTTCTGCCGCCGGGTGACAATCCAGGTATTTCCATCGAACATCGGGCGTATATTGTCCCAGCGGAGCGCTTTGATATCGGAATAGGACAGGCCCGTGAAAGCGGCGAAAACGAAAAGGTCGCGAACCAGCCGTTCCGTTCCTTCAGCTGCCGGATACAGCATCACTCTCTGGAGCTCCTCCTCTGTCAGATAGCCGCGGTCCACCTGTTCAAAATGGCTTTTGTATCCGACAAAAGGGTCGGAACGCATCACGCCGTTGGCACGGGCGAGAGTCAGGATGTGCTTGAAGGTGGTCATATAGACCCAGACCGTATTGGTCTTGAATCCTTTTTCCACCCGGAGATAGGTCTCGAAAGCCTTGACCAGGTTCAAGGTGATGTGGTTGAAACGGACGTCCTTCAACTGGTAGCGCTTGAGCAGGAAATCCCGCAGATGCCGGTACACGGTCTCATAGCGGCGGAGACTTCGCAGGGATCGCCCGTGCCCTACCATTTTTTGGAAATCCTCGTTATGCCGGTTGAAAACATACATGAGCATCTCCTGGCGGGAGGGCGCCCCCATCGTATAGTTCTTCAGCGAGGTAGGTGCCACAGGGCCGTATTCGCGCAGGATGGCGCTGTAGTCGGCAATCAGTTGCTTCTTCAGCTCCTCCATCTCCCGGTTGATGCGGAGGGTATCGGGGTCGTTCCCTCTTAACATGCCGTGGCGGGCATCCCAGCGATCCGGCGGAAGCCGGCGCTTACAGCTGAAACTCGTGCTCCTGCCGTCGATGGTGATGCGGCACATCAGCGGAAGCTTGCCGTCCTTGGCCGGACTGCCATATTTCAGGTAATAGAGGATGCTCAGGTTTGTTCTCACAAGGTAAAAGTAACGAATCTTTTCCCAAATGGTAACGTGCAAGCGCCAAAAAATGCTGTCAGATAGCGATTTGGAATTTTAACCTAAAATTTCATCTATGTTCGTTTCAAAAAGACTTGGCCGCTTTATCTATGTGGCTATGTGTGCATTGATTCTTTCAGCAGGATCTTTGCTGGCTCAGAACATGACCGTCACCGGTAAGGTGGTGGACAAGAACAATGAGCCGATCATCGGAGCGTACGTGGTTGTAATGGGCACGACGGTCGGTACATCGACCAGCGCGGATGGCTCCTACGTCATCAACGCCCCCGCCAACGGCACGCTCCAGTTCACCTGCATCGGTTACAAGACCCAGGAGGTCCTGATCGCCGGTCGCAACAACATCCCCGTCATCCTCGCAGAGGACGCCGAGCTGCTTGAAAACGCAGTCGTCGTGGGTTACGGCACGCAGAAGCTTGCCAACCTGACCGGTTCGGTGGCCACCATCGATGCCGGCAAGGCCCTCAACAGCCGTCCTATCGCCGACGTGGGCCGTGGTCTCCAGGGTATGGCGCCGGGCCTCAACGTCCGTATCGCTTCCTCCGAAGTCGGTGCCGAGCCGATCATGCGTATCCGTGGCCAGTTCGCTTCCTTCCAGGGCAGCGCCGCGCCGCTGATCCTGCTGGACAACGTCGAGATCGAATCCATCCAGCTGCTGAACCCGGACGACATCGAGTCGATCTCCGTGCTGAAGGATGCAGCCTCGGCTTCCATCTACGGTGCGAAGGCCGCTTTCGGTGTCGTGCTGATCACCTCGAAGAAGGGTGCCCGCGAGAAGGACCAGGTCCACGTGACCTATTCCGGCAACATGGCCTTCCAGAACCTGGCCGAACGCCTGGCGATCGCCGGTGTCAACGGTTTGCACTACACGGTGCAGGCGTTTGAACGCACGGGCGGTACGGTGGCCGGTTATCCCTGGTATGTGACCCGTGAGAGCTGGCAGGCCGCCGTCGAATGGGACAAGCAGTTCGGCAGCACCATCACCGCCAACGACCCCGTGGTCTATGGCCGTGACTACTACTATGACGGAACCCGTGTTTATGGTATCCGTACCTACAACCCGACGGACTACCTGATCCGCAAGAACGCCCCGACGATGACGCACAGCGTCTCCGTGGCAGGCAACAAGGGCCGCACCGACTACAACCTGAGCACCAGCTTCATGGACCAGCAGGGCCAGACCAAGCATGCCAAGCATGACGACTACCAGCGCTGGAACCTCAACGCCCGCGTGAGCACGCAGATCAACAACTGGCTCAACGTGCACGCCGGCCTGATGTTCTCCAAGACGCAGAAGCGGATGGCCTACAACACCGCCATCGGCAACGCCGACTACTGGTACTACCTGTACCGCTGGAGCCCGATGCAGACCATCGCCCTCGAAGACTCCAACGGCTACTCGCTCCGTTCCCCGGC
>JAFWOY010000042.1 GCA_017509755.1 Bacteroidales bacterium | reverse complement strand
CAGGATCCGTACTATGCGATGAACCACAACCTGCGCGCATTTGCCTATCCACAACTCACAATCGGAGTAAGATTCTAACCAAGAAGGTCGCGAAGGGCTGACCGGAGCGACATTCAGTACTGATAAAATCCAAGGGTGACCCAATCGGTCACCCTTCATTTTTTCTGCCCGCTGATCGCCTCTTCCCCTTGATCGCCTCAACCGGTGAACCATTTTCCGCTAGACCCTTCTTTTCGCCTTTTCCTCCGCCCATTATTTCGGACCAGCGCGAAAACCGGGTTGGCAATTCAGTGACCAGCGTAGAAACCAGGAGGTTGTTGTTTTGCAACCATCGCGCGGCATAGGTTGTGATAAGTTGCTGATAATCAATACATACATCCTCGATTGCCCGCGCAGTATGCTGCCTGGGCGGCGGACCGAGCGCCTCGTGCATAAACGATCCGCTGAGGATCAGGTATTTACCTGAAGAGCCGCCGCTCGATGGTTACAAAACAAGGGGAAACTGAATGGTTACACTAACAATGGACATCTTCGATTGCGTCCTGGGCTGAGAAGGACCGTGCGAAAACAACATCCCGCTAACACCTTCCCGTTAACTCGATCATCATCTTCCATATGCCGATCCATCATGTGCCGTAAGAAGCCTTTGCCTGTGGAAAGATGTCTCCGATACGGTATGCTCATCCACACTAAGAGACGGCTGGCAGCTTATAACAAGGGTTCGTGTGGAGGGTGACTTTCAAGTTTCCCAAGAGCCTGTCTTTCCAGCCGGTGTTTGCCGTTGTTTGGTCGTGACAGGACGCTCATATGCTATGGAGTCCTGTCGCGGCAGAAAGCACGGACTTTTCGCTGGAAACACGGCCGCGACAGGATGGAACAGGCCGCTGCAATCCTGTCGCGGCAGAGATTCCGGCAGAGATTATGTGTCGCTCGGTCCGCCGCGTTCCAACATGGTCCCAAAACAGTCATCCAATATGATGATTATGAACGAATTACTACATTCTTTCTGTCCCCGTCGGAACAGAAAGAGGGCTTTCGCCAAACAGGCGCAAGACGACACGTCTTCGGCGAGGTTATGAGGAAGGTATCCGTGCGCCAACTCCCGAAATCGGCCTATGGCGCACAACTTCATGAAATCTATCGCTGATTATCAATACAATACAATGGTTGCTTGTGCGCCTGTTTGGCGAGAAGACTTTTGATGGTAACGAAAGGCCCAGGAGACATGACTCCACCCGGTATTTTCGCTGATCCACTATTTCCTCCGCCCATATTCATCGCCTTTTGCCGCGACAGGACCGAACGGCTCACGGCAATCCTGTCGCGGCAGCAATGACGCCCATAATAGACGCACGATATGGCCAAAACCCCGTCTGACGCCGAAGCTATGACGTTTTCCGCAGCTTCGCTAAATCCACTGGAAAACCGCTATCGTAATGATGGCGGCCGGAGCCAGGTAGCGGACCAGGAAGGTGATTGTGTCGAGGAGCCAGACGGGAATGCGGAGGGCCCCGCTGTTGGTCAGTTCATCGTGGATCACCTGACGGCCGAGTTTCCAGCCCACAAAGAGGACGACCAGCAGGCCGCCGATGAGCATCAGGACATTGGCCGAAACAAAGTCGAAGAGGTCGAAGATGGTCTTGTCAAAGATTTTCCAACCGCTCAGCATCCCTTGCGACAAAGAGCACAGACAGCCCAGGATCCAGAGTATGGACAGGCTGAGTACGACAGCGGTACGCCGCTTGATATGGAACTCTTCGATGCAAAAAGCGACGATGACCTCCAGCAGCGAAATCGAAGAGGTCAAGGCCGCAAGCAGCAGGGCTACAAAGAAAAGAATGGCAATGACGCCGCCCAGTGGTAGCTGGCTGAAAATATGCGGCAGCGTAATGAATACCAGGCCGGGTCCTTCGCCCGGACTGATGCCGTAAGCAAAGACTGCCGGCATGATGGCACATCCCGCAATCAGGGCGAACAGCGTGTCCGCAAGGGCCGTCTGACTGGATATCGATACGATGTTCTCCTTGCGGGAGACATACGACCCATAAGTGATCGCCATACCGCTTCCCAGCGAAAGTGAGAAGAAAGCCTGTCCAAGGGCAGCCAGGAAAGTATTGGCCGTCACTTCCGACCAATCCGGTCTGAAAAGATAGTCGATGCCTGCACCGGCTCCCGGCAGTGTCAGCGAGCGGACGGCGATCCCGATAATGATCAGGAACAGGAGTGGCATCATCACTTTCGAGAATTTCTCGATACCATTCTTTACTCCCAGGATGACAATCAAGCCGGAGAGCAGGAGGAAAAGGGTATGGCAGACCAGCGGTTGCCAGGACGAAGCGGCAAAATCTGAGAAAATGGAGGAAAGCGCCGCACTGTCTCCGCCGCGCGTGAAATCGAAACGGAAGGCTTTGAAAAGATATTCGATGCCCCATCCGCCGACTACTGAGTAGAAGGAGAGGATCAGGATACAGCAGATGACGGCCAGGATGCCGGCAATGCCCCAGCGGCTCCCGGGCGCCAGTTTGTTGAACGCACCCCGCGCATTGGCCTGGCTGCGACGGCCGATGATGAATTCGGACATCAGCATCGGAATGCCGATCAGGATGACGAAAGCCAGGTAAATAATGATGAAGGCGGCACCGCCGTTTTCTCCCACCAGATAAGGGAAGCGCCAGAGATTGCCCAGTCCAACGGCCGAACCGGCCAGGGCGACCAGGACGCCGAACGAACTGCCGAAGGCATCGCGGGAACCGTGATGATGCGCTGACCGCGAACTATTTGCGTCTTTCATAGAGCAGGAAGGTATAGTCGAAGCCCGAGGCGTCATCGTGATAGCGGATACTTCGGAGTATTTCCTGCCACTGGGCGGGATCGATGTCGGGGAAGAAAGCGTCAGCCGGTTCCACGACTGTATGGATGCGTGTCACATACACCCGGTCGGCCCGCCCGATCATCTGGCGGTACATCATCCCGCCGCCGATGATGAATATTTCGCGGGCTCCGGCGGCAGCGGCGAGGGCTTCGTCGGGCGAGGAAAAGAATTCCGCGCCGGAAGCGCTGTCTGCCTCGGTCACGGGTTGGTCGGAAACCACCAGGTTGCGCCGGCCCGGAAGCGGGCGGCCGTGGAACGAGCGCCAGGTGGCCAGTCCCATAATGACCGGATGGCCCATCGTGATGCGTTTGAAATACTGGAAATCGGCGGAAATATGCCACGGTATCAGACCGCGGTATCCGATGGCGTTGTTCTCGGCGGCAGCGCCGATCAGGCTGATGTTATCTTTCATACGGCAACGGGGGCTTTGATGGCCGGCCACGGATCATAACCGGTCAGGGTAAAATCTTCATATACGAAATCCAGCAGGTTTTTCCGTGCAGGATTGAGGGTCATGGTTGGAAGCGGGCGCGGCTGGCGGGAAAGCTGGAGCGCCACTTGCTCGTGATGGTTGGAATAGATATGCACGTCACCGAAAGTGTGGACGAAATCGCCGGGCTGCAGTCCGCAGACTTGTGCGACCATCATCGTCAGCAAGGCATAAGATGCGATATTGAAGGGCACTCCCAGGAAAACATCCGCACTCCGCTGATACAGTTGGCAACTGAGTCGTCCCTGCGAAACATAAAATTGGAATAGAGTATGGCAGGGCGGCAATGCCATCTTGTCCACCTCGGCCGGATTCCAGGCCGAGACGATGAGCCGCCGGCTGTCGGGATTGCGGCGGATCTGCGCCACCACGTTGGAAAGTTGGTCGATCGTACGGCCGTCGGGGGCAGGCCACGAACGCCACTGGTGGCCGTACACCGGACCGAGTTCACCATTCTCATCCGCCCATTCGTCCCAAATCGACACACCGTGCTCTTTCAAGTAGCGGATGTTCGTATCGCCCGCTATGAACCAGAGCAACTCGTAGATAATGGATTTGAGATGAACTTTTTTGGTGGTCAGCAGGGGAAATCCCTGGGACAGGTCGAAGCGCATCTGATAGCCGAACACGCTCGTAGTCCCGGTTCCGGTCCGGTCGCCTTTGAAGACGCCGTTCGTTTCAATATGCCGCAGCAGGTCGAGATATTGCTTCATAACCCAACAAATATAAGCATTTTTAACGATTTACACGCAAAATGACCGGAAGATGGTCCGATAGGCCGCCCTTGTAGCGCGGTCCGGCATACGTCCGGCGGGGTTGGACTCCCAGCCAGGCTTTGTCGGGCTCCAGCAGAAAGGCCGGTGCGAAAATCCGCATGGCGGCATCCATAACCGGGGAAAGAAAGAAATGGTCGATCTTTTCCCAGCGTCCGTGGTACTTGAGGGTTCCGGGCGCTGTGGGAGCGTCGGCTGGCAAAGAATCGCGCGGAGCCGGATGTAAGCCGCGTACGGAGACGTCCGTGTCGTTGAAATCGCCCATGACCAGAATCCGGCGTTGCGGATCCGGAGTCAAGAGGGAATCGACTGTGTGCTCCAGAACGTTTAGGGCAGACCCTCGTCGTCCGTCAGACGCCCTGGCCCCGCCCCGTTTGGAGGGAAGATGGGCGACGAAGACGTGCAGTGTATCGCCGGATGCCCGGTCGCTCTCTACAAACTTGACATACAGCAAATCCCGCGTCACCGCGTCCGGCACCCGCAACGAATCGACCCCGACGGCCCGGAAAACATCTTTGCGGTAAAGCAACGCCACGTCGATGCCACGCGCATCCGGCGACTCCCGGTGCACATAGCCATAGGCCAACTCGTTCAGCATCGTTTTTCGCACCAGCTGGGACACCACCAGCCGGTTTTCCACCTCCGCCAGGCCGATCAGGGCAGGCAGTTCGCCCCACACGTCGCCCGCCGCGAGGATCGTCTGCACGATGCCGTCGCGTTTGGCCTCAAAACGAGCCCATGTCCAGTGCCTTTCGGCGCTGGCCGTAAATTCATCATCCTCTTTCAAGGGATCGTCGAAAGGATCGAACAGATTCTCGACATTCCAAAACATCACCACGGCCGTCAGGCCGGCACAGATCGCTCGCCACATACACTTATAGATGCTTCGCTGTCGCCCAGAATGCCAGAGTTGCCTGGAAACGACAGCCTCTACAAAGATAGCGATTTTGTCAGTTCGACGAACTCTTCGACGGAGAGTTGTTCGGGGCGGGCGTCCAGATAAGGGATGTAGGCAGGCAGTTTCGGCAGGGTTGCCAGGATGGGTTTCAAGGAGTTGCGAATGGTCTTGCGGCGTTGGTTGAACGTGGTCTTGACCACTTTCCGGAAGAGAGCCTCGTCGCAATCAAGCGCACTGCGGACGTTGCGCGTGAGCCGGATCACAGCGCTTTTGACCTTGGGCGGCGGCAGGAATGCCCCTTCACCGACCGTAAACAAGTATTCAATGTCGTACCAAGCCTGCAGCAGGACCGACAAGATTCCATAGGTCTTCGAGCCGGGCCCCGTCGCAATGCGCTCGGCTACTTCTTTCTGGACCATGCATACCACTTCGGGAATCTGGCCCCGATAGTCCAGTATCTTGAAGAAGATCTGGGAAGAGATGTTATAGGGGAAATTGCCGATCAGGGCAAACGGGCCGGGAAAGACTTTCGCCAGGTCCAGTTTCAGGAAATCGGCCTCATAGAGAGCCGGGGCGAGCTTCGGGTAGTGTTCAAGCAGGTAACGGACCGACTCGCTGTCCACTTCCACCACTTTGAGGGCCAGCGAAGGGTCCTGAAGCAGATAGCGGGTGAGGACACCGGTTCCCGGGCCGACTTCCAGCACAGGCCCGTGGCTGCGGAGCGCCTCCACAATGGCCTGTGCGACGCCTTGGTCGGTCAGGAAATGTTGCCCGAGGGCTTTCTTGGGCCGGACGGTCTGCATCAGCGGGCGATGAAATACTTGTACATCCGTGCGATACCCTGGTGAAGCACGTTGTGTGTACCTTCGGCATCGTGCGAACCGCTGCAAATGATGACGAAACCGTACTTGTCTTCGGGATGGAAAAACATGGCGCTGCTCAAACCGTATGCGCCGCCCGTGTGTCCCACGAGTGTAATGCCGGGCACATAGTCATCGGCCAGCCACAGGTTCAGGCCATAGTGCTCAGGTTCCGAACGCGGCACCTGCATATTGCGGGAACTTTCCTCAGAGATGATCTTCACGCCATCGGGCGTTGTACCGTAATTCATGTGCATCGTCATATAGCGGGCCAGGTCGAGTGCCGAGATTTTCATGCCGCCGGTCGGCGAGAAGATCAGGGCGTCGTGCCCCATCTCATAGTTGGCCACCTTCTCGCTGCGGGGTGCATACGCCTCGTCATAATTATCCTGGAACTGGCCGGCTTCGGCATCCCATGCATACAAGTGGGCAAAGCGGGCTTTGTCGAGCGAGTCCACGCAATAGCCGCCGTACAAGCCCAGCGGACGGAGCACATGGTTCACCACATACTGGTCGAAACGTTCGCCCGATACACGCTCAAGGATGGTTCCGGCCATGTTGAGATTGAGGTTGCAGTACTCATAGCCGCCGCTGCCCGGTTCGTAATCGTTGTAACATTGGGCATAATCCGGGTTGACATCCGGATTGATGATGTCGATGGTCGTCCAGTAGCCCAAGTCGTCGTTGATGCTGGAGGTGTGGGAAAGGAGCATCTCAAGGGTGATCGGCGTGTCGGGGAACTTGGGGTTGCGGACCTTGAACCCGATCAAGTCGCTTACATCGTCGGTCAGTGCGACGCGGCCCTGCTCCACCTGCTGGAGGAGACTTGTGGCTGTGAAAGATTTGGAAATGGAAGCGATGCGGAAGAGGGTCTGGTCATCGACAGGCTCCTGCGTTGCGAGGTCTTTGACACCGAAATTGTGGTGATAGATCAGTTGATTGTCCTTCACGACGGCGCAGCTTACACCGACGGCTTCGATTTCAGCAAGATATGCTTCCATCTCTTTTTCAAATTCCTGTTCGGGCTTTTGGCAGCCGGAGAGCAGCAGGACGGCCATCAGGCCGGCGGCAATCAAACGTTTTTTCATTTTTCCGGGGTTTTGTCGGGTTTGTTTCAGCTTTGTTCGGGAATTCTTCTGCAAATTCTCCTACAAAGATAGCATTCTGCGTCGATTTTTTCGGTATTTTTGCTTGCAATGAAAGAGAAAAACACAGCGGCTACGCCGATGCTCAAGCAATATTTCGAGATCAAGGCCCAGTATCCCGAAGCCATCCTGCTGTACCGTGTCGGTGATTTTTACGAAACCTACGGTGAAGACGCCCTCAAAGCCAGTCGTGTGCTGGGCATCGTGCTCACGCGCAAGTCGGCGGGCAACGGCCAGTTTATCGAAATGGCCGGCATTCCGCACCACGCCATCGACAACTACCTGCCGCGGCTCGTGCAGAACGGCTACAAAGTGGCCGTGTGCGACCAGCTTGAAGACCCCAAACTCACCAAAAAGCTGGTGAAACGGGGTGTGACGGAACTCATTACCCCAGGCGTCGCCTACAACGACAACCTGCTCAAAGCCGGCGAAAACAACTGGCTGGCCGCGTTCTCTTTCAGCGGCAAAGAAGTCGGCATGGCCTTTCTCGACATTTCGACCGGCGCCTTCAAACTGGCTCAGGGAACCCTTGATTACGCAGAAGTGCTGCTGAGCACCCTCGCGCCCCATGAGATCCTGGTCGAACGATCCTTCCTGGACGGCTTCCGGCAGCGTTTCATCACGCGGGCCTGCATCACGCCGCTCGATCCCTGGACTTTCGTGCCGGATGCAGCGTATCGCAAGGTCTGTGCGCAGATGGAAACCGGGTCGCTCAAGGGCTTCGGCGTGGAGAGCCTTCCGCAGGGCATTGCCGCGGCCGGGGCCATCCTTTTTTATCTGGAGATGACGCAACACCATGCCCTGGGACATATCAAGTCGCTTTCCCGCATCGACGAAAGCGAATTCGTCTGGATGGACCGCTTCACCTTCCGCAACCTGGAAGTGTTCCAGTCGCTGGCCGGTGCGGAAGGCCGTTCGCTCATTGAGGCCATCGGCCGCTGCTGTACCCCGATGGGAAACCGCCAGCTGCGGGAATGGCTGTCCATGCCGATCAAGGACATCGCCCGGCTCAATGCCCGTTATGATACGGTGGATGCTTTCCTGGCCGACGAGACCATGCGGACGGCCGTCCGCGACGAACTGTCGAACATCGGCGACCTGGAACGGATCGTGGCCAAAGCCGCTGCAGGGCGCCTGCTGCCGCGCGAAGCGTTGCAACTGGCCCGCGCCTTGCGCAGCAGTGCAGCCATCCAGGCCACCCTTGCCAAGCCTGAACTGGCCCACTGGTGCGAAGCGCTGGACGACTGTTCCGCCCTTGCTGAAAAGATAGGCCGCACGCTGCTGCCCGAAGCGGCCGCGGCGCTGGGCAAAGGTGATGTGATTGCGGCCGGCGTCTCGCCCGAACTGGACAAGCTGCGCGACACGCTGCATGGCGGCCGGCAGATCCTGCTCGACATCCAGCAGCGCGAACGCGAAGCCACCGGCATCAGTTCGCTCAAGATCAGCTACAACAACGTTTTCGGCTATTACCTGGAGGTGCGCAACACCTTCAAAGACAAAGTGCCGGCCGACTGGATCCGGAAACAGACCCTTGTGGGGGCCGAACGTTACATTACGCCTGAACTCAAACAGTATGAGGAAACCATCCTGGGCGCCGAGCAGCACATCCTCGACCTGGAGACCCGGCTTTACGGTGAATTGGTCGAGGCCATCCGACAGGAGATTCCTGCCATCCAGCACAATGCGGCCACCTTGGCCCAACTCGATGTGCTGGCCGGCTTTGCCGTGCTCGCCTATGACCATGCCTACTGCCGTCCTGTCCTGAATGATTCCCTGTCGATCGATATCAAGCAGGGGCGGCATCCCGTCATCGAGCAGCTGATGCCGGAAGGAGAGCAATATGTGGCTAACGACCTGCATCTGGACAGCACCTCCCAGCAGATCATGATCCTGACAGGCCCGAATATGGCCGGAAAATCGGCGTTCCTGCGGCAGACAGCGCTTATCTGTCTCCTTGCCCAGACCGGCTGCTTCGTGCCCGCAAAAGGGCTTAAAATGGGCATTGTTGACAAAATTTTCACGCGTGTCGGGGCTTCGGACAACATTTCGCGCGGCGAATCGACGTTCATGGTCGAAATGCTGGAGACGGCCACCATCCTGAACAACCTCTCCGACCGTTCGCTGATCCTGCTTGACGAGATCGGCCGCGGCACCAGTACCTTCGACGGAATGTCCATCGCCTGGTCCATCGTGGAGTATATCCACAGCCGCTCCCGGGCGAAAACGCTCTTTGCAACCCATTACCACGAACTCAACGAACTGGAAAACCGTTGTCCGCGGGTGCACAATTTCCATATCTCCGTCAAGGAGATGGACGGACAGGTCATTTTCCTGCGCAAGCTCTGCCCGGGCGGTGTTGCGCATAGTTTCGGCATCCACGTGGCCCGGCTGGCCGGCATGCCTTCGGATGTCGTTTACCGGGCGGAGAAGAAACTCCGCGAGCTGGAAGCGGCCGCACCCGATTTGTCGGGCGAACGGCCCGCCGCGGCCCAACCGGGTGTCCAGCTGTCGCTCTACCAGCTTGATGATCCGCTGCTGCTGGATATCAAGGATGAACTCGCCCGCATGGATATCAACAAAATGTCGCCGCTCGATGCGTTCGACGCCTTGCGGGGACTCAAAAAGAAAATCGGATTGTAAGTCATGTCTTCCGACCGTTTCCGGACGCTGCTCTCGTTGCTGGGAGTAGCGGTCGGCATCTTTTCCATCGTTGCGGCGCTTACGCTGGTCGATTCGATGCAAAAAACCCTGCAGGACAGTTTTTCCGCCTATGGCAGCGACCTGGTGTTTGTGGACCGGGAACCGCTTGAACCGGACCTCGATGAAGACGGGGTCTTCCGCTGGTGGGCGTATGCGGACCGGCCCCAAGTCTCCTGGCACGATTACCAGTTTTTGAAAACAGCAGGCGCGGATGCCTGGAAAGAAATCGCCTTTGTCGCTTATGGCCTTCACACCGTCGGCGTAGCCGGCGACTGGCAGTTGCTGACGCAGCAGCCCTTGGCTGCCGGCCGCGGCTTTACCTCGCAGGAACTGGAAAGTGGCGCACCGGTATTGATTGTCGGAGCTGAAGCAGAAGCGCAATGTGAGGACAAACTCTGGCTGGACGGCGTCCGGTATGAAGTGATCGGCATTTTCGCAAAAGCCGGGATGACAACGGTCGCTCCGATAGATATCGATCAGGTCCGGCTCATGCCCTATCGAGCCATGGAAGGTCCGGTCATCAAGGGCAGCATCCTCCTTTCCGAAGCCGAGCCGGCACGTATCCGGGCCTTGATGCGAACAGCCCGCCGCCTGACGCCGCTGGAAGCCGATAATTTCGCGGTAAACAAATTCTCCTTCCTGCTGGAAGAAATGAAAGAGATCTTTGGATTGGCCTCCAAACTGGGCTGGCTCATCGGCTTCTTCGCTTTGCTGGCAGGAGGATTCGGGATAGCGAACATGCTATATGTTTCGGTTGAGGAGCGGCGGTCACAGATCGGCATCTGCCGGGCTCTGGGAGCGACACGACGTATAATCCAGCGGGATTTCTTGAAGGAAGCGATGGCCCTGTCGCTATCAGGTGCAGGCATTGGAATCGGGCTGGTAGCGATCTGTGCTAAAATAGTCAAATTTTTCGTGAAAACGGACATGCAACTGACACTCTCCTTACAGTCTATTATACTTGGGGTAGGCATATCCGTCATCGTCGGTCTCGTATTTGGGGCTGCCCCGGCTCGAACGGCTGCTCGTCTTTCACCGGTTGAGGCGATCAGCGGGCAGAAAAAATGAAGGGTGACCGATTGGTCACCCTTGGATTTTATCAGTACTGAATGTCGCTCCGGTCAGCCCTTCGCGACCTTCTTGGTTAGAATCTTACTCCGATTGTGAGTTGTGGATAGGCAAATGCGCGCAGGTTGTGGTTCATCGCATAGTACGGATCCTG
>JAFWOY010000041.1 GCA_017509755.1 Bacteroidales bacterium | reverse complement strand
GCAGTATCTGTATGACCTCAACAAGACCCGTGACGACGGCTATCAGAAGAGCACGAAGACCGGTGCCGACCTCCTTGAAGAGATCTACACCTATCGTCGTATCGAACTCTGGGGCGAAGGTCACCGCTTCCTCGATCTGAAGCGCCTGAACAGGGGGCTTGACCGTAACGGTGCCAACCATGTCCCGGCAGTCGCCTCGGTCATGGAGGTTCCGGCTGGTGACATCCGCTGGAAGTTCGCTATCCCGCAGGATGAAATCGACGCCAACGACCTGATTGATCCGAACATCAATAAGTAGTTCACCTCGATACACTGAGAAGGGCGGCCCACCGGGCCGCCCTTCTTTTATGATATGATGCGTCGTCAGCGTTCTGCCTGGATGGCAGGACCTTGGACTGCCTTGAGGAAATCCTTGGGCGAGAGCGCTGTGGCGTCAACGGTAAATTCGGGAATATTGTAGGACTTGAAGAGGCGGATATTCTGTTCCGGATTACGCTGGGGCAGGAGGAACGGTTTATGGGCGTGGCCTTCCGCGTCGAACCAGGCCAGATACAGCCGCGTATAAGTACGGTCGTCGCGGCGGGACGAAAAGACAATCCAACGACCGTTCGACGACCAGCTATGATAGCTCTCCGTTTCCTCGCTGTTGACTTCCGCAAGCGGACGTAAATCTCCGGTGGACAGATCCTGCAGATAAAGGTCGGCATCGCGATGCCAGATGTGGAATTGTCCGAAGCGCGCCAACGTGAACAGCAGATAACGTCCGTCGGGGGAGATGCGCGGGAAAGTGGCGCTTTTGTCGCTGCTTGCTGCGTCGAAAAAACATTCGGGTGTTCCGAAACTGCGCGTTTCCGGATTGAAGGGGATTCGCATCAGATTGTATTTCAGTTCATCGTAATGCGGCCCGTAAAAGTATTCGCGCATGGGTGCCAGCCGGGAGATCCCGGCTGAGGCATAATAGAGTGTCCGCCCGTCGGGTGACCAATACGGGAAGGTTTCCAGTTGCAGGCTGTCGCCTGCGACCATCTGGGCGCGATGGGTTGCCGGGTCGTAGAGGATGATGTCGGAGTCTGCATCGATGACCTCTGTCTTGTCGATTCCCTTGGCGTAGAAGAACTGCTGGGTGCGGTTGAGGGAATAGGCAATCAGGTTCTCGGTGGGGTGCCAGGAAGGGTACACGCCGGCCGACAGAAAACCGTCAGCCTTGAGATTGACTTTGCTGATGCGGCCATGGTCGGCGATAATCGTCCCGCCGTCTTTCTGCCGGATATGGAATTGCATCCGGTCGGAGTGCCAGTTTTGGAAGGAATGGCAGTTGATGCACTGTCCTGCGCTCCGGTCATAGTCCAACTGGTTGTTGAAAATGTCTTTTTCCCGGAAAGTCGTCAAGTCGCGCTGGGAGATGCTCATCGCTCCGGCCATACCGTAGGTGGGCTCGATAAGCCGGTAGGTCAGGTAGCGGTCTATCGGATCCGGCGCAACGAAAAGGCGGAAGGACGGGCGGACCATCCATTTTCCTTCGTTTTTCTCAAAGATTTCAAAGCTGATTTCGTTGCCTATGTTGGCTTCCAGCAATGCCCGCCAGGATCGGATCGGGATACGGACTGTCCGGCCGTCCGCAACAAGGGCTTCGCCGTGATTGCCACGGACAACGCAGCGGTACGCATCTGCCTTGTCTTCAATCTGAAAAACCAAGGGAGCGATGTTGCAGGGGATCGCTACATCCTTGTAGTCAGGCCAGATACGGGCCGGCACATCAGAAGGCTGTGCATCCTGTGGGATGCCATGGCAGGCGCCGGACAGGAAGAGGACTGCAGAAACGAACAGGATAGATAAGTGTTTCATGGCCGGAGTATCTTTTCAGCCGCCCGGTTCCAAGTCTGCATTTCGGGGCTGTTTCCTGGAACGTATTGATAGAACAGCAGGACGTTGGCAGCCGCGTTGTCGCTGGGCATCCAGCGTTTTTCTTCATAATCCTGCAGGGGCGCAAGCAACTTGTATTCAGGGTCCCGGACCAGTGCATCCCGATCGTCGAGATACCGGCGGTAGCGTTGGACCCAATTCTTATGGAGCGTAGTGTGGGAAAGCGTTTCCAAATATTTCCCGGCCAGTTCCCGTTCTCCGTTGAACACCGCCACCTTGGCCAGGTATTTCCAGCGCTCCACCGCATAGTTGGTATATAGGCTGATTTCCGAGGAGATGCGCGCTGAATAGTTGAGCAGGCCTGAATGGAAGAAGATGGTCGGTCCGGCCAGAAGGGAGGAAGAATACTCCTTATCGCCGATGACAACGGGCCTCGTGTGGAAAGAATACTTCAGACAGTCTTCTTCCAGCCGTCCCTGCGCATAGAGGGCGCAGTTGCGGTAGGAGATCAGGATTTCGTTGGTGACTGGCAGCGAACAGGTCCGTTCCGCCACTTTGCCCCAGTCTCCGTGTTCGATGGCTCGTTCTGCTACCATCTGCCGGTGGAAAAGGGTATCCCGGTAGGGCAGCAGATAGATACAGGCGATGACGGCTATGCCGGTTGCCACCGAGACGGCGGTATGCCAGTATCGGGCCGGACGCCCTTTGGGCTTGAAGAACGCGAACAATACGGGAAGCAAGCCTGCCGCTATCAGCGGAATCAATTCCCGGGTGTTCGAGACGTAGTCCAGGAAAGGGGCTCCTTGAAACCACATGTAACGGAGGACACTGTGGTTGTAGAACAAGCGATATTCCAGCCAGGGTACCCCCGCAATGCACAACAAATCGGCCAGGGGACGGTACCACCGGCTCCTTCCTGTAGTGTGCACAAGAGACCAAGCGGCGTGGATGAGTAGCGCAAGCAAGGCGTAGCATCCCACCAGCGGATAGCCGAACAAAGCGACTGCCCACCTTACGCGGCTCTCTTGCGTCTGCAGGAGACGGAAGAGCAGCAGGGCGGAAAGGATACCGAGCACTTCGGTAAAGACCAGGGCATCGGCGCGGAAGATCAGTACACCATAGCCCATCCGCATCAACGACAGGTACAAGGCGAGCGCTGGAAGCAGAGCCAGTGCCGGAAAACGGGAACCGCGGAGGAAATAACGGTAGGTCAGCCAGGATACCAGGCCATAAAGCAACAGGAGAAGGACTGTCGCGAGGGCGGGGTAATAGCAGAACTGCGTCAGGAAACGGCCGACGTACAGGAGAAGGGCGGCCGGTTTCTCAAAATGAGCGGCGAGCCAGGGCCCGGTGTCCTGGTAAAGAGAGGTTGCGTGAAACTTATAAAGATAGCTGGAGAACAGCAGCATGACATGAGCCGCTGCGGCGAGCGAGGCTGCTCCGCAGACAAGCGTTACGGTTTTCAGGATGCCGGAAGCCCTGTCCTTTTCCATGCATCAGGGCTATTTCTTCTTTTTCTTGGCTTCCTTGGCAGCTTGCTTGGCATGCTGCGCTGCTTTCGAGGTAATCAGGATGACTCCGTTTGCGCCCCGCATTCCGTAACTGGCTGTGCTGCTGGCATCTTTCAGCACATCGACGGAATAGATTTCACTGGGGTTGATCTCCTGGGTATTGAGGACTTCCGTCCCGTCCATCAGGATCAAGGGTTTGGTCGAGGCGTGGAAAGAACTGATCCCGCGGATGATGAGGCTTCCGTCGGATCCTATGTCCACGCCGCTTACATGCGTCCGGATATAGTCTTCGAAACTCTGGTAGGTCATCTCCTCGGTTTCTTTCATGTCAACATGGTGTACGCCGATGGTTTCATCGGTCACATAGCCGTCACTATGGACGGAGGCATTGTCGGTTGCCGTCAGTTTTTTGGTCCCGCCGCAGCCGGCGGCCAGCAAGATGAGGACCAGGAGGGGGAGAACGTGTTTCATTACCAGGTTACTTTAAGTGAATAGGGGACGCCGTTGAGGACATCGATGCGTCCGCAATACTGGTCGCCGTAGGGAGTCTGGACGGTGTCGACCGTAGTGGCGCAGAATACGGAGATGTAGAAGCGGCCGGCCTTGTCCACGGGAACGATCAGCGTCTTGTCGCTTCCATGGGCGATGTTCTTATAGCGGGCGTTGCTCTTGAATGCGAAGTCCTGGCCGTCGGCGAAGAGCCACAGATCGAAACGGTCGGTCCAGAATTCCGGCGCGCAGAGTTCTACTTTGATCTCTTTCACGCCTTCAGGGACATCGACGGCGAAATGGTGGTACTGGCGGTCGCCCACGCGGGTGTAAGCGGGATCGTTATCACCGGTGGTGCGGTCCATGGCTCGCTTTTCACCGTTTTTCAGGACGCCTTTGAGTTTTGTGGTACCGTTGCCGTCAAGGGCATAGCGGATCAAGGCGGACATCAGCTCCAGCCGTTCGCCGAAGACCTGGCGCTCGGGGTGTGAGCCAATGGCCACGACGCGGCCGGTCTGCGCGTTTTCTTTCCAGGCCCAGGCGCTGACCGTGTTGTGGATGGATTTCTTGAGTTTCAGTGTGTCGCCGTCGAAGCGCAGCAGGATTTCCGTGCCGGCGGGCACGTCGGCATCCATATAGGCGTAGTCGCCGCCGTTGTGCCGTACGCTGTCGATCTTCATATCGTTGCCGTAATCGTAGTACTGCAGCAGCGGGGAGCCGGGCTCCACGAACAGGCTCGTGTAGGAGTTTTCCAGACCGGTGCCGACCGTCCAGCCGGGCCAGACGCCCAGATAGTCTTCGTTCACCACGTAGCCCGTATCGCGGGCCACGCCTTTGGCGCAGATGAAGGCGCCGGCGCAGGTACCGAGGTAACTGCCGCCGTTCTTGACGAAATCGCGGACATGCTGGCGACCCTTCTCGGTGAGCGAGCGACCGTGCATGGTGGCACGTCCGCCGTTGAAGTAGACCATACGGAAGCGCGGTTCCCCGTCTGGGTAGAGCAGGATGCCGTTCTCGTCGATTGGGCTTCCGACCAACAGAGCGGTCTGCAGCATGGTATCGATCGAGATGAGCTTCGTGCGCTCGGAAGAGGTGTACTGCTCCAGCGTCAGGTTCAGGAAATCGGCGGCCGGCAGGTCGGGGTAAGCGTTCAAGCCGATTCCTCCGTCCATGAAGATATCCTTGTAATAGCCTTCCGTCCGGGGATTGGCGGGTCGGGCTTTGATGATATCGGCTTTTTCCGGCTTTGCCTTGCCGGTGCGGGTTCGGGTTTGGGCAGATGCCGGTGCCGCCAACAGGAGCGGGAGGACCAGCAGGAGGAGGAATCGGATTGTTCTCATTTTATTGCTAATAAACTTTCGCTACTTCGCGGCCCTGCATCACGCTCAGGCCGTTATGGGCCAGCGCACCCATTTCGTCCTCGCCGGGGTAGATCTTCACCGGCGCAATCCAGTCTACATAAGTGGCCAGTTCGGCCATCATCGGTTTGCCGTAGGCAATGCCGCCTGTCACCAGGATCGCGTTGACCTTGCCCTTGAGCACGGAGGCCATCGCGCCGATTTCCTTGGCGATGTTATACACATAGGCATCGGCGATGAGCTTGAAGTGCGGGTCGTCCTGCATCTTGCGCTCGATTTCAATGAAATCGTTCGTGCCCAGATGGGCGACCGTGCCGCCGCGGCCATTGATCATCTTCTTGACTTCCACGGGCGTGTATTTGCCGCTGAAGCAGATGTCGGCCAGTTGCTGCGCCGGAAGGCCGCCGGAGCGCTCGGGGCTGAACGGGCCGTCACCATTGAGGGCGTTGTTGGTGTCGATGACGCGGCCCTTGCAGTGGGCGCTGACGGAGGTGCCGCCACCCAGGTGTACCACGATGAGGTTCAAGTCCTCATACCTGACGCCTTGCTGGGCTGCATACATCTTCGCGATGGCTTTCTGATTGAGGGCGTGGAACACGGAGATACGCTTGAAGAGCGGATGGCCGGCCACGCGGGCCAGGTCGCACAATTCATCGACGACCACCGGATCGGTGATGAAGGCGCGGCAGCCGATCTCCTGGGCGATGGCGTGGGCCAGGATACCGCCTAAATTGCTGGCGTGTTCGCCGTACTGGGCGGAGCGCAGGTCTTCGAGCATCCGGTCGTTGACTTCATACACGCCCGAAGGGATGGGGCGCAGCAAGCCGCCGCGACCCACGATGGCTGCAATCTCCTTGAGCGCGATGTCGTTCTCCTTGAGCGCCTCCACGATCATCTTCTTGCGGAATTCGAACTGGGAGACGATGTTGGGATATTTGCCGATCTCCTCGGCGGAGTGGCGGAGCGTCTTGGTGAAAGCCTGCTCGTAGTCTTCGAACACGGCGATTTTGGTCGAAGTGGATCCGGGGTTGATGGCGAGGATCTTCATGGCTCGGGAAGGACTATTTGGCCGTCAGGGCGGCGAGAGCGATGGAATTCAGTTTGGTGTCGATGCTGTCGGCGCGGCTGGAGAGCACGCAGGGTGCCATACCGCCGGCCATGATGGCGGCCTGGCGCACGTCCTTGCAGAGTTTGGAGTTGACCTTGTAGAAGACGTTGGCGCTCTCGATGTTCGGGAAGAGGAGGCAGTCGGCGTCACCGGCTACCGGGCTCTTGATCTTCTTGATGGCGACGGATTCGGGGTCGATGGCCACGTCAAGGGCGAGCGGACCGTCGACTACGCAGCCGGCGATCTGTCCGCGGTCGGACATCTTGGCCAGCAAGGCGGCTTCGACGCAGGCCGGCATGCCGTCGAGCATCTGCTCAGTGGCGGCGATGGCAGCCACTTTCGGTTTCTCGATACCCAGGGCACGAGCGGTGGAGGCGAGGTACTTGCAGATGGCGATCTTCTGCTTGAAGTCCGGAAGCGGGATGACGGCCATGTCGCTCACGATCAACAGCTTGGGATAGTTCGGGTTTTCAATCACGGCCACGTGGCTCAGGACTGCCTTCGGAGGCAGGAGGCCGCGCTCCTTGTTGAGGATGCCGCGCATGTATTTGTCGGTGCTGCAGAGGCCTTTCATCAGGATGTCGCCTTCGCCGTCACGGACCATACCCACAGCCTGGGCGATGGACTTGAGTTCGTCCTTGTTGTCGATGATGGTGAAGATGGCCGGGTCGATCTTTTCGTTTTCACAGACTGCGAGGATCTTGTCCTTGTCGCCTACGAGGGTGACTTCGACGATGCCTTTCTCGATGGCCAGGGAGGCGGCGGTAATGGTGTGGTCGTCCACGCCCCAGGCGGCGATCATGCGTTTCTTGCTCCGTGCGCGGAGGACTTCGAACAATTCGTTAAAGGTAGTAATCATGGTGTTATCGGATATTAATTATTGTTGACGATGTTCATGGTGTCGGTTGCGATGACCAGTTCTTCGTTGGTCGTGACGGCCACAACTTTGACGCGGGAACCGGGTCGGGTGATGACCACGTCCTTGCCGCGGACCGCGTTGGCCTGGGCGTCAAAGTCCACGCCGAGGTATTCGAGACCCTCGCACACCTGCTCGCGGACGGGCCAGGCGTTTTCGCCGATGCCGCCGGTGAAGACGATCAGATCGACGCCGCCGAGCACGGCCGCATAGGCGCCGACGTATTTCTTGATGCTGTAGGCCAGCATCTTGCGGGCCAGGATGGCACGTTCGTTGCCTGTGGCGGCCGCCGCTTCGATGTCGCGGTTGTCGGCCGAAACACCCGAGATACCCAGCAGGCCGCTCTTCTTGTTGAGGAGGTCGTTGGCTTGTTTGTAATCGAGGTTTTCCTTTTCCTGGATGAAGGTCACGGCGCCGACGTCGAGGTTGCCGACGCGGGTTCCCATCACCACGCCTTCGACCGGGGTGAAGCCCATCGAAGTGTCCACGCTTTCGCCGTTCTTGATGGCGGTGATGGAGCTGCCGTTGCCAAGGTGGCAGGTGATGATGCGGCTCTTCTTGAGATCCATGCCTACGAACTTGCAGGCTTTTTCGGCCACGAATTTGTGGCTGGTGCCGTGGAAGCCATAGCGGCGGAGGCGGTATTTCTCATAGAAGCGGTAGGGCAGGGCGTACATGTAGGCGTAGTCCGGCATCGTCTGGTGGAACGAGGTGTCGAAGACGGCCACTTGCGGTTCGCCCGGCATCAGTTGTTCGATGGCTTTGATGCCCATCAGGTTGGCGGGGTTGTGAAGCGGCGCGAGTTCGCAGCAGCGTTCAATCTTGTCCATCACGTCGGGGGTGACCCGGACACTGCGGTCAAAGAATTCGCCGCCGTGCGCCACGCGGTGGCCCACCGCATCAATGCGGTCGAGGGAATCAATCACGCCTTCTTCCGGGCTGACAAGGGCGTCCAGCACCATTTTGATACCGGCGGCATGGTCGGGGACCACATCACCGATGCGTTCTACGAGACCCTTCTTCATCAGGGTATAGTCTTCGGCGCTCCGCATGTCAAGCAGCTGGTATTTCAGCGAGGAGCTTCCGCAGTTGAGGACAAGGATGATCATATTTTTTCGAATTTGGTTTGTCAATCAGACAAAGTTAGGAAAAATAATCGTACCTTGCAGAAAATATGTGGAGGATGTGGCAAGGTAGGGAACTTGTGGCGTGCGCGCTGGCCTTTCTGGCCGGAAATGTTTTGGGCGATTGTCTGTCGTTGCCGCCGTGGGTGTTTCTGTTTCTTTCACTGGTTTTCGCCTGCCTTTCGCTGCGCCGGCCGGAGTGGATGGTGTTGCTGGTTTGTTTTGTTTTCCTTGGGGCGGCGGCGCTACAACTGGGGCGGATGCCCTCCGGAGCCGGTCCTTCGGCGTTGAAGCAATGGGCAGCCCTTCAAAAAGAAACTTTTTCGGAGTGGTTGGGTCAGTTGGCGCCGCCGGGCGAGGAGCTGGCAATCCTGCGAGCGTTGGCTATCGGCGATAAAGGTGACCTGACGCGCGACCTGCGCGCTGCGTACCGCGACAGCGGGGCCATGCATCTGCTGGCCTTGAGTGGGCTGCATGTCGGCCTGATCTATGCGTTGCTGCGGTGGTTGCTGAGCCCGCTGGGCGGCCATCGGGCTGCCCATCTGCTCCGGAGCTCCTTCATTCTTCTGTCGCTGTGGACCTACGCTTTGATTACCGGGTTGAGTTCCTCCATCGCCCGTGCTGTATTGATGATTACCTTCTATGAAATCTCCGGCTGGATGTCGAGTGACCGCGACGGCCTGACGGCGCTTGCCGGCAGCGCCTTGATCCTGATGTTGTTCGACCCGGAGTCGCCCCGCGACATCGGATTCCAACTCTCATATACCGCCGTCCTTTCAATCCTGTTGCTCCATCCTCGCCTCAGCCGGCTGCTCCAGACCCGCTCCCGTCTGCTGACCCGTATCTGGAAACTCCTCAGCGTCAGCCTCTGCTGCCAGGCCACCTGCGGCGTCCTGGCCTGGCTCTACTTCGGCACCTTCCCGCGTTACTTCCTTCTCACCGCCCTTCTGGCCATTCCCCTGGCCACCGCCGTGATGTACACCATCGCTGCCTCCGTTGCCTCCGCCGGCCTTTCGTCCCTCATAAGTGGTGCTTCCTGGCTCTCGTCCACCGCCTCCACCGTCCTCACCTGGCTCCTCCATCTTCTCAACACCCTCATCCGCCTCATCGCGGAGCTATAGGCATAATTATTGCTTCTCAAGCTGGTTATGAAACACGTATGTCTGCTTTTTTTCACAGTGTTTGTCGCTGTCCCCTTGTTTGCCACCGAGCAGGCACCGGAGCGTTTGCTCCTGAACGGGAAAGAATACGGGATGCAGTATTGTCCATTATTCGATCTGGACACGCTGCAACAGCGCCAAATTGAAAAACGGATCGAGGTCGATCCCGCGCACATTCGTGTTATGTCCACGGGTTTGTGGCGCGGGTATGTCGGTTACTGGAGCATTCAGGATGACTATCTTTATCTCGACAGTCTTCAAGTCTGCATCGGTGTTACCGATAACCATGAAGATATCTACCGTTATTATGGCTACGAAGACTTGAAAGACCTCTTGTCGGCGTATTGTCACGATGGCCGCATCCGTGCCGACTGGGTATCCCGCGATTCCGTCCGTGTCAGCGATTATCGCAGTGAAAGATTGCTTTATGCGCATATGGGGTTCAGTTCCCGGTTCAGCAAGGAAATATTCTGTTCGTTCCGGAACGGTTTGTTATACTCGCTCTGTTTTAAGAATCACCTGTTTCACGAAGGCGTTCCCTTCGATAAGGAGCAAAGGTCAGCGTTATCTGCCAGTTTTCCCTATGACCAGTTTCCGGAACTGAAAGGCCGGGGCTTCATGTCTATCTATATTAGGGATATTCAGGTCGATGAGAACGGTCGTCTGGCCGATTGTCGGCTATCGATTGGCGGAACAGCCCTGAAAGGCCTGGGCAACGAGGAATCTTTGACAGAGCAGATCGTCAATTGGGCCCGGAAAAAGATGTTGTCCACAGACTGGCAGGTCTATGAATGCGACGGCTTCAAGACCCTCGGCTACTGGTCCCAGATCGACCTCCGCTTTGGCTGGAAACGCCGAACCATGTAATCTTTTTTTCGCTGCAATGTACGCATCAGTAAATCAGTGACTTATGAGAGTTGATCCCCTTCTTTACGAGGGGGATCAACTTGTGTAATCGGCTGACTGTCAATTGCGTCCGTTGCAGCAGAATTTTTTTGTATCTTTGCCGCATGACAAAGATCCTGTTCATCTGTTTGGGAAACATCTGCCGTAGCCCGATGGCTGAGGCGATGTTCAAGCACCTGGCGGCTGAGGTCGGCCGGTCTGAAGAATTCGAAGTCGCATCGGCGGCCGTCAGCGAGGAAGAGTGGGGGAATCCGATCTATCCGCCGGCTGCCGCTATCCTCCGCCGGCACGGCATTCCCTACGACGCAGTCCGCACGGCCCAGCCGATGAAGAAGGCCGATTATCAGTATTATGATCTGATTATCGCCATGGACGAAGCCAACATCCGCGGCATCCACCGCGTCTCCGGCGATGACCCGGACGGCAAGATCCATCTCCTGCTGGACTATGCCGGCGAACACCGCAACGTGGCCGACCCCTGGTATACCCGTGACTTCGAAACCGCCTACAACGACATCCTCCTCGGCTGCCGCGCCCTGCTGAAAGCGCTGCCGCACTAGCGGCGGGGCGGGAAGGTGAAGCGGTCTTGGATGGTGCCGGTGACGAGGTTGTGGACGCGGATTTCCAGGCGGCCACGGTAGATGAGGCCTTCGACAACGGTGGGAAATTTGCCGGGATCTTCTTTGCGGTTGTCTCCGGAACCAGAGAATCCCATATCGGGCCCGCCGCCGATGATTTGGGCCCAGGGGCGGTCGGCCGTCGGGGCGTCGTAGCGGTAGCGGTGTTGATGGGCTGTGATGACCAACTGACACCCAGCGTCTTCCAACAACGGCCCCCACAGACGGGCACAAGTGCGCTGCCAATAGGCGAAATCCGTACTGTACTGCGGATCTTTGTCGGCCGGTGCCACGTCTCCCGGATTGTGCCGGGGATTGTCGTCGAACAGCGGGATGTGGCAGAAGGCCACCAGATAAGGGGCTGTGCGGATCTCCTCCTGTGCAAGGGCGTCGCGTAGCCATTCCGTTTGCGCTTCCCGGTACGGGCCACTCGTGAACAGGCCGGCGAAGATCGGGTTGGTGTCGAGTTTATCTTCCGCGGTGTCGAGTCCGACCAAGGCTATGTCGCCGAGACGGACGGCGAAATTGCGGCCGAGATCCCAGTCACGGGGCAGCCGCTCTTCCGGCTGGCGGAACATCCAGACCCGTTCGAGATGCCGGTTGGCCATTCCCCGGCTGTCGTGGTTGCCAGGAGAAAAAAGATAGGGTATCTCAGTAGCGTAGTCTTTCCGTTCGATGGCTGGGTTCAGGAAAATTCGGATCTGGTCTTCGACGGCTTCCTCCACATTACTGGCATCGCCGTTCCAGATCACGCAGGACGGAGCCAGTTCCGCAACCTTGTCGATGACAGGACCGAAGGACTCCCAGCGGGCATGGGTGTCGTTGATGACGCAGAAGTGGGCGTTTGCGTCCGCGCCGGCCGTCGTGAAACGGAAGATATGGGAATCTTCCTCGTTGCCGAGGATCTTCATCCGGTAGCCGCCGTCGTACCGGATCCGGTCGGCGCCGATCCGGTAGTAGTATTGCGTTGCGGGCTTCAGGCCGGTAATCCTGACCCGGATGACGCGGTCGTCGATGTCCGTGACGCGGTAGCCCCCGCAGAGGAATTTTCGGGCATCGGACAGGTCCGGCCGTTCGCCGATCAGGACATAGCCGTTGGCCAGGGCGCTCACGGCAAAGGCGACGCCGATGGAAGTGGCGGCAAAATTCTGAAGCATCGGTGCCGACACGATGAGAGGGCCTTCGGCCGGTTCCTCCGGCTCGGTCAGATGTTCCGTTTCCGGCTCTGCCGCCGGCATGGCCGTGGCTTTCATCAGCTCGCCTGAACCGGCGGCCGCTGCCAGCAGCGCCGAGGTCTTGATAAAATCTCTCCGTTTCATAAAGACAAAAATACGAAAAAAACCGCTGCAATGTACGCATCAGTATATCAGCGGTTTGCACAAGTTGATCCTCTCGGTTTTTAGGGGGGGTCAACTTGTGTAATCGGCTGGTAGTCAACTGCGTCCGTTGCGGAAGAAAGGAAGGCGGTGGGGGCTGGCGGGTTGTGAAAGTGGGGAATTTTACGCAATTTTACGGTATATGGGCGAACTATCTGAACGACATCCTTTCGAACCGTTCCTGCCGGAGAAGGCACGCATCCTGTTTCTCGGCAGTTTTCCGCCGCAGCCGAAGCGGTGGTCGATGCCGTTCTATTACCCGAACTGGAACAACGATTTCTGGCGGGTGATGGGTTTGTTGTTTTTCGAGGACAAGGATCATTTCAACTTGCCGGGGCAGAAACGGTTCGACCAGGCCCGCGTGGAGGCCTTTTGCTGGGAGCGGGGGATAGCCCTCTACGACACGGCCTGTGAAGTTCGGCGCCTGAAAGACAACGCATCCGACAAGTTCCTCGAAGTGGTGACGCCGACCGACCTGCCGGCTTTGCTGGCGCGCATTCCGGAATGCCGGACCCTGGTCACCACGGGCCAGAAAGCTACCGATGTCATCGTCGATACTTTCGCCTGCATTGAACCGCCCGTCGGGGCCCACGTCGAGATTACACTCGGAAAAAGTCCGTCCACGTCGGCAGGTGCCGCCCGCACCCTGCAGTTCTGGCGCATGCCCTCCACCTCGCGCGCCTACCCGCTCGCCCTCGAACGGAAAGCGGCTTTCTACCGCCGGCTGTGGGTCTCGGAGTAAGGGCTAAAGGATCCAGTAGATGAGAACCCAGAGGCCGATGGCGCCCAGCAGGACGATGAAGATGGTGGGCCAGAGGCCGATGGTGTGTACCATCGAGTTCCAGACCAGGTCTATGTTGATGGCCACCCAGATGCAGAGGATCGTGAAGATCAGGATGAGCAATGCGTAGCGCAGGGCTTTTCCGTGAAAGCCGAGAATCAGGAGCCAACCGGTGAGCAGTATGCCGGCAGCCAGCAGGTAGACGAGCCCCATTCCTCCGGTGAGGATCCGAAGAAGAAAATCCTGGACTTGGGGGACGACGCAGGCGACAACGATGCCCACAAGCGCCAGGCAGACGGAAACCAGGATCAGGAGGGTCTGCCGTTCGTTTTTCTTTTTCATCAATTCCTTGAAGGAAGTCATTGCAAGGGGCGTTTAGAGAATCAGGTTGAGCAGGAAGACTTCCAGCATGGACGCCAGACCGATGACCAGGGTCAGCAGCGTCTGGGTGCGATAGCCGTCTCCGACCTTCAGTTCACCGAAACTGGTCACCACCCAGAAATAGGAGTCGTTGGCGTGGGAGACCGTCATAGAGCCGGCACCAATGGCGACAACGACCAAAGCCGCTTCGACGGGTGTGCCGAATCCGAGCGCAACCATCAGCGGGGCCACGATGCCAGCCGTCGTGGTAATAGCCACAGTGGATGATCCCTGGGCAGTCTTTAGTATGGCGGCAAGCAGGAACGGGAAGAAGATGCCGATGCGCTGGAAGCTATCGGCATGGACTGTAATGAACCGGACCATATCGGACGATGCGATGACCTTGCCCAGCACGCCGCCAGCGGCAGTCACGAACAGGATGGGCCCGACGGTTTTCAGCGTATCGTTGGTCAATGTGTAGAAAACGGCCCCTTTGCCGCTCCCGAACAGCTGGCAGATTGCGAGGATGGCACCGACAGCCAATGCCATGATCGGTGTCCCGAGGAAACGGCACACCTCGGCAGCCATTCCAGTCCCATGGGCCATTGATACGATCGACGAAAGTGCCATCAGCAGAATGGGAACCACCAGCGGTGCCAAGGCACTCAAGCCGGATGGCAGTTTGCCGAAACTGGCTTTCAGCTCTTCATAGCTTTTCGTGGGATCCAAGTTGCCGGGGACTTCTTTCTCCGGTTTGATCTTCCGGCCGATATAGCGGGCGTAGCCATAGCCCGCCAGCAGCGGAAAAACAGAGCACAGCACGCCAATTCCGATTACCAGCAGGATATTGCTTTCCAAGCCGAGTGCCTGGGCCGCCGCCAGCGGACCGGGTGTCGGTGGAATGAAGACATGCGCCACATACAGGCCGCACGACAGGCAGAGCGTCATCGCGACCGACGAGGCGCCGGTCTTGCGTACCATCGCACGGCGGATGGGATCGAGAATCACGAAACCGCTGTCGCAGAAGACCGGGATCGACACAACCCACCCCATCAGTTCAAGTGCCAACGCGGGCCGCTTCTCGCCCACCAGCCGGATAACCAAGTCCGCCAGTTTGAGGGCCGCACCCGTCCGCTCCAGCACGGCGCCGATGAAAGCACCCAGGATGATGACGATACCGATGGAAGTAAACGTTCCGGCAAACCCGCTTCCGATGACACCCGGGACGTCTGTCAGCGGAATGTCCGACAGCAAGGCAAGCAGCAGCGAAACAGCCAGAATGGCCAGAAACGGATGCACTTTCAGCTTCGAGATGAGAAGGATCATGGCCACAATGGCCACGACAAATACGATAATAAGGGATAGGCCGGTCATAACAATCTGCAAGTTACAAAAAACGAGATTCCCGGTCAAGCCGGGAATGACGTTTTTTCGTATCTTTGTATTCTATGGCAGAAAACATCCCTCTTGAACTTGGTACAGAGAGAGTCGGCAAGTTGCTGAAGCAATATGCGATGCCTGCAATCATCGCGATGACGGCCTCTTCGTTATATAATATGGTGGACAGCATCTTCATCGGGCAGGGGTGCGGTCCGATGGCTATCTCAGGCTTGGCACTGACCTTCCCGTTGATGAACCTGTCCGCCGCTTTCGGCACGCTTGTCGGCGTAGGCGGCGCCACCCTGATTTCCGTGCTGCTCGGGCAGAAGAATTACCCCGTAGCCAAGAAAGTGCTCAGCAATGTCTTCATCCTGAACGTGCTGGTCGGCCTCTTGTTCATGACCGTCGCACTTATCTTTCTCAATCCGATCCTGCGCTTCTTCGGCGCGAGCGACGCAACGCTGCCCTATGCCCGCGACTACATGATTCCGATCCTCATCGGCAATGTCATTACGCACCTGTATTTCGGCCTGAACTCCATCGTCCGCGTGTCGGGCCATCCGCAGAAAGCCATGTATGCGACTATCTTGACGGTGACGCTCAATACGATTCTCGACCCGATCTTCATCTTCGTGTTCAAGATGGGCATCCAGGGCGCAGCCATCGCCACGATTATTTCACAATTCGTGTCTTTCGTGTGGATCATGCGCATCATTTGCGACAAACGGGAGTTCCTGCACTTGTCGCGCGAGAACTTCGGCCTCGACTGGGGCATTGCGAAACGCTCGCTTGCGATCGGCCTGGCACCTTTCCTGATGAACGTAGCCTCGTGCTTCGTGGTGATTTTCATCAACAATCAGTTCAAGCGCTACGGCGGCGACCTGGCCATCGGCGCCTACGGCATCGTGAACCGAGTGGTGTTCCTCTTCCTGATGATCGTCATGGGTTTCAACCAGGGAATGCAGCCAATTGCCGGCTACAACTACGGCGCGAAACAGTACGACCGCGTATTGGAGGTGCTGAACCTTACCATTAAATGTGCCCTTATCGTGACTAGCGCGTGCTTTATCGTGGGTATGTTCTTCCCGCGTGCCGCCGTTTCGCTCTTTACGCACGATGAAGAACTCATCGGTTTGGCGTCCAGGGGTTTCCGCATTACTGTCGCCATCTTTTTCATCATCGGCCGCCAGATGGTCATTTCCAACTTTTTCCAGAGTATCGGCATGGCGAACAAGGCCATCTTCCTGTCGCTCTCGCGCCAGCTGATTTTCCTGCTGCCTTTCCTGGCCATCCTGCCGATCTGGTTCGGTGCAGACGGCGTGTGGTTCAGTATGCCGGCCTCCGACTTGGCGGCGCTGGTAGTCTCGGAAATCATGCTGGCAAGCCTGAAACGGAGTTTCCGGCGGGAGCAGGAAGCGGCTGCCGGACTTCCTGTCGCGGAAGCAAAGGTAAACGAATAGAAACGGATATATACGATTATATACGGATAAACACGGATAATCTACGCACTATGGAATCACATTTGATCATCACTATCGGACGTCAACTCGGTGCAGGAGGCCTGGGTGTGGCCCGACGGCTGGCGCAGGAATTCGGCATGAAGGTCTATGACAAGGAACTGCTGACCGAGGTGGCCCGTGAGAGCGGCCTCGACGAGGCCTGCTTCCAAAAACGCGACGAGAAGTCATCGCGCGGTGTACTCGGTGCCCTGCAGGGTTTCCGTTCGTTGTTCGGCATGTACAACCGCACCGGGACGGACACGGTGATGAATGAGGACAAACTTTTCCAGATCCAGAGCGAAGTAATGCGTAATATCGCCGCGAAGGAAGACTGCATCATCGTAGGCCGTTGCGCCGACTATATCCTTCGCGACGAACCCCGGCTGATGAGCGTCTTTATCAGCGCCAGCCTTGACAGCCGCGTGAAGCGCATCATGGCCGGCGAACACCTCAGCGAAGAAGACGCCCGCCACTATGTCGAACAGGGCGACCGCAAACGCGCCGCCTATTACAATTACTACACCTTCAAAAAATGGGGTGACTCCGCCAGCTACGACCTCTGCATCGATTCGTCCAAACTCGGCGATGACATTGAAAAGGTCGTAGACCTGATCAAATATTACATGAAACAACGGAATATGATTTGATTGTCAGAGGAAGCGGTTACCGCTTCCTCTGACAATCCGAAACACAAGAACTATTATGGCCGACGAAAAGATCATCTTCTCGATGAACGGTGTGAGCAAGATCTTGCCGCACAACAACAAAGTAATCCTCAAAGACATCTACCTGTCGTTCTTCTACGGAGCCAAGATCGGCATCATCGGTCTGAACGGCGCCGGCAAATCGACGGTGATGAAGATCATCGCCGGCATCGAGACACCGACCCACGGCGAAGTGGTCTTTGCACCCGGCTATACCGTGGGCTATCTGGAGCAGGAACCGAAACTGGACAACAGCAAAACCGTGCTGGAGGTTGTACAGGAAGGCGTCCAGGAGGTGATGGACCTGCTCAAGGAATATGAAGAAGTCAACCTGAAATTCATGGAGCCGATGGACGACGACCAGATGAATGCCCTGATCGAACGGCAAGGCGAATTGACCGAAGCCATCGACCACGCAGGCGGCTGGGATATCGACGCCAAATTGGAGAGAGCCATGGATGCCCTGCAATGCCCCGATCCGGATGCTTCTGTAGCGACACTGAGCGGTGGCGAGCGACGCCGTGTCGCCCTTTGCCGCCTGCTCCTCCGCGAGCCGGATGTCCTGCTCCTCGACGAGCCGACCAACCACCTCGATACAGAGTCCATCCAGTGGCTGGAAGCCCATCTCCAACAGTACAAAGGCACGGTCATCGCCGTGACGCACGACCGCTATTTCCTCGACAATGTGGCGGGCTGGATCCTGGAGCTCGACCGCGGCGAAGGTATTCCCTGGAAGGGTAATTACTCCTCCTGGCTGGAACAGAAGAGTGCCCGCCTGGCTCTGGAAGAGAAGCAGGAGAGTAAGCGACGCCGCACCCTGGAGCGTGAGTTGGAGTGGGTGCGAATGGCACCGAAAGCCCGGCAAGCCAAGGGCAAGGCCCGCTTGAACGCTTATGAGAAGATGCTCAATGCCGACACGAAACAGAAAGAAGAAAAACTGGAAATCTACATCCCCAACGGGCCGCGCCTCGGCAATAAGGTCATCGAATGCAAGGGCGTCAGTAAGGCTTTTGGGGACCGGGTGCTCTTTGAGAATCTCACGTTCTCGCTTCCGCCGGCCGGAATTGTGGGTGTCATCGGGCCCAACGGCGCCGGCAAGACCACGTTGTTCCGTCTGATCATGGGCTACGAACAGCCAGATGCCGGCACCTTCGAAATCGGCGAGACCGTGAAGCTCGCTTATGTGGATCAGCAGCACAAACAGATCGATCCCGACCTGACTGTCTATGAAACCATCGCAGAAAACAGCGAATACGTCAAACTCGGGAACCGCGAGGTCAACGCCCGGGCGTACATATCCCGCTTCAATTTCGCTGGCGCCGATCAGGAAAAACTGTGCGGCGTGCTCTCCGGCGGCGAGCGCAATCGCCTGCATCTGGCCCTGACGCTCAAGGAAAATGCCAACGTCCTGCTCCTCGACGAGCCGACTAACGACGTGGATGTCAACACCATCCGGGCACTTGAAGAAGGTCTGGAGAACTTCGCGGGCTGTGCCGTGGTCATCTCCCACGACCGCTGGTTCCTCGACCGCATTGCCACGCATATCCTGGCCTTCGAGGGAGACTCCCAGGTCTATTTCTTCGAGGGTACCTACAGCGAATACGAAGCCAATCGCAAAATGCGCCTGGGCTCTACAGAACCCAAGCGCTTCAAGTACAAGAAACTCAAAGAGTAACTTTTATTTCACGAAGATCAGTTCGTACTGGCGGCTTCCAAGCCCGATCTTCTCCCCGTGGATGAGTTGGGTTTCCCACTCGGACTCCGGCGTGGTGTTCTTGAAATGATCGTGGTGATGGTGGTGGAAACCCTCATCGTGCAAGTGGTCGCCCAGCACGGAGTTGCGCAAGGGCTCCGCCGCCAGGCAGGCGTCGGCGCAGGCCTGGTCAAGCGCGACCGGGTCCCGGGATACGAACATGCCGAGGTCCGGAAGGATCGGCGCGTCATTTTCGGGGTGGCAGTCGCAGTAGGGCGAAACGTCCACGACGAGTGAAATGTGGAAACACGCGCGTCCGTCAACGACCGCTTTGGTATACTCGGCCATCTTGGCGTTGAGGATGGAAATGGCCTGGTCCTGGGCGAAATCGATGGCGTCGAAGTTGCAGGCCCCGAGACAGCGTCCGCAACCCACGCAGTGGTTTTCGTCAACGTGCATCTTGCGTTTTTCGTCATCGTAAACCAGGCCGCCATTGGCACATTCCCGTTGGCAGCGCCGGCATCCGCGGCACTTTTCCTCGTAGATGATGGCCTTCCCGGATGAATGCTGGTCCGTCTTCCCGGCCCGCGAACCGCATCCCATGCCGATATTCTTGATGGTTCCGCCGAAACCGGTCATTTCGTGCCCTTTGAAGTGGGTCAGGCTGATGAATACGTCGGCGTCCATGATGGCCCGTCCGATGCGGGCTTCCTTCGTGTATTCTCCGCCTTCCACGGGTACAGCGATGTCATCCGTTCCTTTCAAACCGTCACCGATGATGACCGGACAGCCGACGGAAAGGGGTGTGAAGCCGTTCTCCCATGCACACTCCAAGTGCTCCAGGGCATTTTTGCGGAAGCCTGGATACATGGTGTTGCAGTCCGTGAGGAAGGGTTTACCGCCCAGCTCCTTGACGAGATCGACAATAGCTTTGGCATAGTTCGGACGGAGGTAACTGATGTTGCCCAATTCTCCGAAATGCATCTTGATGGCGACGAACTTGCCGTCCATGTCGATGTCGGCAATGCCGGCCCGGCGGGCGAGCCGTTTCAGCTTCGCGGGCATGCTTTCCCCAAAGGCGGTTGTCCGGAAGTCGGTGTAAAACACTTTTGCGCTTTCCATGGTGTTTTGTATTAGAAATCCAAATATAAGAAAAAACCTGCATGGCGCCAAAAAATGACCCCGGCGAAAGACTTCACCGGGGCCTGTGTATAAGTAGGATGGTTAAAAGGAATCTGACTTATTCGTCGCGGAGCTGCAGCTTCTGGACGTAGATGGCCTTGTTCATCATCTCACGTTTCTTCACGGACGGTTTCTCAAACGTCTTGCGGGAGCGGAGCTCGCGGATGACACCCGTCTTCTCGAATTTACGTTTGAATTTCTTCAGCGCACGTTCGATGTTCTCACCTTCTTTGACCTGTACGATAATCATTTGCTTACACCTCCTTTTTCTTAGGGACCGCAAAGGTAGAGAAAATTTCTTACATTTGTAAAAATGTTGAAAGAAAATTTCATCCGCTACCTGGAAGTCGAGCGGCGGTTCTCCCCGCGGACGGTCCGTCTTTATGAAGAGGCTGTCACCGCGTTCTATGCTTTTCTGGAAGAGCCGGCGGCTACGCCGGAATTGATGACAACGCAGAACGTCCGCAGCTATGTCGCTTATGGGCTCGATACCGGGCATTCGGCGCGGACGATGAATCTCCATCTTTCTGCTCTCAGTACGTGGGCCCAGTGGCTGCTCCGGCAGGGTCTGTTGGAGAGCAATCCTGTCCGCAAGGTCCCTCGCCCGAAGCAGGAGAAGCGCCTGCCCCAGTTCTATACGGAGAAAGCGGTCAACAACTATTTCGATGAAAGCCGCCGTCGGGTGGAGGAGAATCCCGATGATTTCCGACTTCTGCGCAACCGGATGATCTTGTTGGTGCTGTATGCGACCGGCATGCGCCGCGCCGAGCTTTGCGGCTTGCGGATCAGCGATTTCGACAGCGGCCGACAGCTTTTCCGCGTACTGGGCAAAGGGGATAAGTTGCGGGAAATCCCGGTGCCGGCTTTGATTTGTCAGGAGATTTTGCTATATTTGGAAAAATTGGGTGAAGCGTATCCCGACAACCCGCAGCAGATGTTCTTTCTCACCGATAAAGGCGCGCCGCTCTATCTGGCTTTCGTGGACAATGTGGTCCGGCGCGAACTCTCCGGTGTGGAGGGATTTACGGGCAAGAAGTCGCCCCATGTGCTCCGTCACTCGCTGGCGACGCACCTGCTCAACCGGGGTGCCGACCTGAGCAGCATCAAGGAGATCCTGGGACACTCCTCGCTGGCAGCGACGCAGGTTTATACGCACAACTCGTTCGAACAGTTGAAAAAGACATATTTAACCGCTCATCCCAGAGCAAAAAACGGAGGTAACAATGGAAATTAAAGTTCAGTCCATCAAGTTCGACGCCGACCAGAAACTGCTTGACTACATCGACAAGAAGGTCGGAAAGATCGAAAAATTCTACGAAGACATCGTGCGTACGGAGGTTGACCTCTCCCTGCTCGCCGATCCGCAGAACAAGAACGTGAAAGTGCACGTATTCATCCCGGGCAATGAACTCGTAGTGGAGCGTAACAACGACACCTTCGAGGGCGCGATCAACGACTGTGTAACTACTTTGAAAGACCTGCTCGTCTCCGAGAAGGAACGCCGCTTCAAATAAGTAAGCTTACCAGCTCCTCTGCGCTGATTCCAGTGAAATATTCGCCGGTCGCCACCGAAAGGAGGCGGCCGGCGATGGCGTTTTCTTCATGCGGACAGCCTTCCAGCAGTGCGCAGAACTCGGCGGTGGGCCGCTGGAAAAAATAATCACCGTAGATATGCAGGTCGCAGATGCGGCCGCCGCGGACATCGAAATAGACTTCCAGCAGGCCGGCTGGAAATTTCCGGACATTCGAGAAACGGTAGTCCGGGGAGGCGCCGAAATTCCAGGCCGGATTGCCGAAGCGCTCCTCGCGCAGCCGGGCGATAGCCGTCAGGTCTTCAGGTGTAAAAGTGTAGGGGACACAGCCCAAAGCTCCGTCAATCTGCCGGACCAGGAAATCCATGAAGCCTTGGACATTCATGGGCTTGGACAGGTGCTCCGCCAGGTTGGTCACCCGGCTCCGCACTGACTGGACCGCTTTGCCGGCAAATTTCTCCGGCCGCGGCCGCAGTACTGCCGAGAGCCGCTCATACGAGGCATTGAAAAGCAAAGTCCCGTGTTCCAGCACGCGGCCGCCATGCCGGCAGATTGCCGTGCCGGAGAATTTTCGCCCCTCCAGTGTCAGATCGTTGCGTCCTTCGCAGCGCCCTTCCAGGCCAAGTTCCTTGAGCGTCTCGAGGATCACATCGGTAAAACGCCGCTCCTTCAGGTCGAAAAACGAATAGTTCACATTGCCCAGATCGTGGAAAACCGCCCCGCCGCCCGTCATGCGCCGGACAACCGGGATGTCGTGGGCCCGCACATAATCCAAGTCTATCTCTGCATAGGCATTCTGGTGCCGGCCGATGATTACGCTGTCGGCATTCTGCCACAGGCGGAAAAAAGGCTCACTGCGCTGCGTGAGCAGATATTCCTCCACAGCGAGGTTCCACCGTGGATCGGTAGTTGTGTCGAGCACCCGATACATCAGATCTCGGCGTTGAGGGTATTCCAGAGCAGGTCCTTGAGTTCGGTAATGCCTTCACCGGTAAGGGAGGAGATCAGCACGGAAGGCACTTTCCGGGGCAGGTGCCGCCGTACTTCCTTCCGGAGTTCATCGTCCAGCATGTCGCATTTGGTGATGGCCACCACGCGCTGCTTGTCGAGGAGTTCCGGGTTGTAGAGCTTGAGCTCGCGCTGGAGGATGCGGTATTCCCCGGCAATGTCCTGACTGTCCGCCGGAATCATGAAGAGCAGCATGGCATTGCGCTCGATGTGGCGCAGGAAACGCAGGCCGAGGCCCTTACCCTCGTGCGCCCCTTCGATGATGCCTGGGATGTCGGCCATCACGAAGGAACGGTCATCGTAGTAGTTGACGATGCCCAGTTGCGGTTCCAGCGTAGTGAATGCATAATCGGCAATCTTGGGCTTGGCAGCGGAAACCACCGATAGCAGGGTGGATTTGCCGGCATTGGGGAAGCCCACCAAGCCGACATCGGCCAGGACCTTGAGTTCGAGCACGAACCAGCCCTCGACACCCGGTTCCCCCGGCTGGGCGAAACGGGGCGTCTGGTTGGTGGCGCTCTTGAAATAGTTGTTGCCCAGACCACCGCGACCGCCGCGGCACAGGATCTTTTCCTGGCCGTCTTCCAGGATTTCGAACAGTACCTCGCCGGTTTCGCCGTCTTTTGCAACGGTTCCGAGCGGCACCTGGAGGACAATGTCCTGCCCCTGCTTGCCGTGCTTGAGCTGGCCGCTGCCGGCCCCGCCGTCTTCAGCGCGGATATGCTTCTTGTATTTGAGGTGGATCAGGGTCCACATCTGCCGGTTGCCGCGCAGGATGATGTGGCCGCCGCGGCCCCCGTCGCCGCCGTCCGGCCCGCCCTTGGGCACATACTTGGCGCGATGCAGGTGCATGGATCCGTTTCCGCCATCCCCGCTTTTGCAGAAGATGCGGACGTAATCAATGAAATTGGTGCCGGTTTCGAAACTCATCAGGCGGGCAGGTATTCGTCCAGGAGGGCGGAGACTTTGCCGAAGACCTCGTCGATGGTGCCTAGGCCGTCGATTTCCCGATAGACGCCTTTGCCTTTGTAGAAGGCGATGACAGGTTCGGTCTTGGCGTGGTAGGTGTCGATGCGGTTGCGGATGATTTCCGGTTTGGTGTCATCTACGCGGTTCTCGATCTCGGCGCGATGGCGGATGCGCTCAAAGACTGTCTCGTCGGGAATCATCAGCGAGATGACCGCATTGATTTTCTCTCCGCGGGCCGAGAGCATCGCATCCAGATGTTCGGCTTGGGCCGTGGTACGGGGGAAGCCGTCGAAAATGAAGCCTTTTGCATCGGGGTTGTTGTCGAGTTCTGAGGCGATCATGCCTTCGACAACCGAGTCGGGGACCAGTTCACCTTTGTCGATGAGCGTTTTGGCCTGAAGGCCGAGGGGCGTTCCGGCAGCGATCTCACGGCGGAGCAGGTCGCCCGTCGATACGTGACGGAGTCCGAAGCGATCGATGATCTTGGCGGCCTGGGTACCTTTGCCCGCACCCGGAGGGCCGAAAATGAGAAAATGTTTCATGGCGGTCTTTTCAACAGAATTATCGAGGATGTAGATGTCTTTGTAATTGCGGCCCAGTTGGTCGTAATCGAGGCCGAAGCCCACGATGAAGCGGTTCTCGATCTCCATGGCCACGTAATCGAGTTTCAGGTCCTTCTTGTACACATCGGGTTTGAGCAGCATGGTGCAGATCTTTACGTCCGCAGCGCCGGCATCGAGCAGGAGGGCGTGGAGGTCGGTGATGGTCTTGCCGGTGTCAACGATGTCTTCCACGACAATCACCGTGCGGCCTTTGATGGAGGAGGTGAGGCCCAGTACCTTGCGGGTAACGCCCGTGGAGAGTGTGCCTTCATAGGATGAGAGCCGGATGCTCGAAAACTCGCACGGGAAGGTGAGCCGTTTCATCAGTTCGCCCGTGAAGAGAATCGAGCCGTTGAGGACGCACAGGATGATGGGCGTCCCGTTGAAATGTTTGAAATCGTGGTTGATGCGCTCCGCTACGGCATCGATGGCCTTCTCCAGCCGCTCGTAGGGAATGTAAGGTACGAAGTACCGGTCTTTGACGAGAATCCTGCCTTCCATCTTCTTGATGATTTAATCTGCGAAAATACGCATTATCTTTTGCTTTGGCAAACCGAATCGGAGGGATGTTTTCCTATAAAAATAGTTGTAAAACTAAATTATTAGTTATATCTTTGCCGGAGAAAAAAAAGATTACGATGGCAAGACCTGCAAACAAGCGCGCCCAGGAACTGACGAAAGCGGAATTGGAACTGATGAATATCATCTGGAAAGAGGACAAGGTGTTCGTTCACGACATACTCGATGAACTGCCGGAGCCCAAACCGGCCTACAACACCGTATCGACCCTGGTTCGGATTCTCGAAAAGAAGGGCTTCGTCGGCCACAAGGCATACGGCAAGACGCATGAGTACTATCCGCTGATTTCAAAAGAGGAATATACGAGCCGCTATATGGCCGGGGTGCTTGACAACTTCTTCGACGGCTCGCTGAGCCGGCTGGTGAATTTTTTCTCCCGGAACAAGTCGATTTCGGTGGAGGAGACCGACAAGATTTTGAAAATGCTGAAGAACGATTCGCAATGATCCGCATTCTCCTGTATTTGCTGGAGTCCATCCTGTGTGGCGGCCTGCTGTTGGCGTTCTACCAGTTGCTGCTGGCCCGACGGACTCCGTACGGGTTCTGCCGGGGTTGGCTGCTGGCTGCCGCTGTCCTTGCGGTCGCGATCCCGGCACTCCGGTTGCCGTTGCTGCCGCGTAGCAGCACGGCGGCCGCCGTGCTGGAAGCGGTGGAGTCGGCTACGCTTGTACTGGAGACCGACGCGTCGGCCCCGGCGCAAGTTCTTGTGCCGGGCGCCGGAGCGTCAGCCGATGCGACCGGCAGTACGCCGGTAAGCGTTCCGCCGGGCCAGAGGGTGTTGACCGGGTTATATGTGTTTGTCGCTCTGTTGTTGCTGGCGATGACGCTCTGGCGGATAGTCCGGATCCGCAAATTGCGCCGTACTTCCCGGCTGACCGGAACTTCCGCCTTTGCCCTGGCGGAGAATCCTGCCGTCAACAGCCCTTTCTCTTTCGGCCGGACCATTTACATCGGCCCGGAAACCGGTGCGGAGGACCTGGCGATGGTCATTGCCCACGAGGCAAGCCATGTTGCGCATCATCACACGGCCGAGAAACTCTTCCTGACTCTCTGGCGTTCGTTATTCTGGTTCAATCCCTTCCTGTGGGTGATGGAGCGTAACCTTGCGGAAATCCAGGAATACCAGGCCGATGCCGATGTCCTGGGCGAAGGGTACGACCTGCAGGCCTATCGCTATGCGATTTTCCGGCAGTTGTTCGGGCACGAGCCCGACCTGACGTCGGCGATGAGCCATTCGCTGACCCGCCGGCGTTTTGAGCGGATGGGCGATGTCGTCCGCCGTACCCGCCTGTTGCCGCGAGCCGTCGCCGCCGGCCTTCTGCTGGCAGCTCTCCTGTTGGCTTTCGGCACGACGGCCCGGCCGCGTTTCGTCCCGTTTGCGGCTGAAAGAGACGGTATCGGCCTTCTCGAAGAAGTCGTCATCACGAAATATGCGGCGGCAGGGGTCAAGGGATCTGCAATCCGGACTAAAAGCCAAGCTTATCCTCTGCGGAAGACGCCCGGCATCACGCCCTGGGGCGAACTTCCGGTCAAACCTGTCTTCAGCCCGGGGTTGCACGCCTGGGTCGAAAACAACCTCTCCTATCCGGAAAGCTGTATGAATCAGGGCAGGGTTGAGGTCACATTCACCATCGATGCCGAAGGCCGGATCAAAGACATCGCGCTGGTGCAAGGCGTCTGCCCGGAACTGGACGATGCCGTTCTGACACTCGTCCAAGACCATTTCCCGCTGTCACTTCCGGCAGCAGGGCGGGATACGACGTTCGTGGCTTCCCAATGTATCCTGCCCGTGACGTTCCGGATCCGGACCGACCGGCAGCGGAAAGTGGATGAAAGGGTTGCGGCGCTGCAGGCGCGCTGGACGGCGCTTCCGTTGAATGAAGTGGACGAGAAACCTGCTTTTAAAGATGGCGGAGTGAAGGACTTCACCCCGTGGATTCATTCTCAGCTGCGCTATTCGGAGGCGGCCCGTGCCTGGCATCAGGCCAACGGGAAACGCGGTGGCGCTGTCGTCTGTCAGCTGACCGTCACGCGGACGGGCCGTGTCAAGCGTGTTTCCCTGCTGCGCGGCTCCGGCTCCCCGATGGATGCTGAGATTCTCCGCACAGTCCGTTCTTCTCCGAAGTGGGCGCGTCCCGCCTACAAGGACGGAAAACCAGCCGCCGTCAGAATGAATATACCTATTTTTTATCAAATACCTGACGATTAAGTAAATATGAAATCAAAACTTTTCATTGCGCTGATGCTCCTCGCATCGGCCGGGGCTGTTCTTTCGCAAAACCACACCGTGCTCGAACAGGCCGTGCTGGAGTGCCGGTATCTGGAACAGAAAGAAGTGGACACGGTGACACATCGGATTGTCCCCGATACAATGCTGCTGCAGATCGGCCGCCATACATCGGCTTTCTTCAGCAAAGACAAGGTTTTCGTCGATTCGTTGTGGCGTACGCCCAACGGGTTCAACAAGTGGATCAGCCTGATGCGACAATACCTCAATGAAGGACATTCCCAGGATCTTCTCTGTAACGATGGCAAATACTACTATCTGGATTATCCTGAAAGCGGAAAGATCACTGTCTTCTCGGAAATGAACCGAAGTGGAGTGCAATATGTGGAGGACCGGGAACCGCTTGCCTGGACGTTCCGCGATTCCATCAAGACGATACTCGGCTATGAATGCCATCTGGCAGAAGCGGACTTCCGGGGCCGGCACTGGAGCGCGTGGTACACGTTGGAAGTCCCTGTCTCAGCAGGCCCTTGGAAACTATGGGGCTTGCCCGGGCTTATATGTGAGGCATACGACGACAGTGGCCACTTCAGTTACTCGCTCGTGTCACTGACTCCCGACCCGGGGCAAGACATCGTGCTCTATTCGTGGTATAAGAAATATGAGCAAACATCGCGATTCCAGTTGTATGATGCCATTTCCAGGAACAGGGAGCTGACAAATGAGAATGCACGCCAAAACGGCCTTTCCGGATTGGTAGGTAAAGGTCACGGACCGGGTCACAAGGAATTGGATTGGAAACGGTGACCACAGTAGAATGAGACGACTTGCCCTGTTCGCCATCGCGCTGATGCTCTGCACTGCCGCCCTTGCCCAGACCGTCATCTCGGGCACAGTTCGGTATGCGGATGGAACCGGACCGGCGGCTGGCGTAGGCGTGATGCTGATGTCGCTCGACGGGAAGTCGATGCTGAGCTTTCATAACGCGGATGCGAAAGGCTCTTTTTCGTTGACCTACCGTGGCAACGCCGATTCGCTGTTGCTTCGCTGCAACGCTCTCGACATCAAGCCGCTGGAGCGGCGGATTGCAGCCCGGACACAGCAGCTTTCCCTGGTTGTGGAATCCGCACCGCTCTCCATCACGGAAGCACGTGTCAAAGAACCGCCAATGCGGCAGCGCGGAGATACTTTGATCTATCCCGTGGCCCAATACCGTGACAGTACCGACCTCTCCATCGGCGACGTCCTGCAGAAGATGCCGGGCATTACGGTGGAAAAGAGTGGCAAGATTTCCTACAACGGCAAAGAGATCAACCGTTTCTACATCGAAGGAATGGATATGCTGGGACGTGGTTACGGTGTGGCCACCAACAATATCAAGGCGGCGGATATCGCCTCGGTGGAAGTTTATGAGCGGCATCAGTCCATCCGGGCACTCGAATCGCTGGAGCGTCCCGACCAGGCGGCGCTCAATCTCAAGCTGAAAGAATCAGCACGAGGCACCTGGACGGCCACACTCCAGGCCGGAATCGGGTACAAACCGATACTGTGGAACGCCGAGGCCGTGGCGATGTATTTCGGACGCAAGTTGCAGACGATGCTCACTTACAAGGGCAACAATGAAGGCAACGACGTTGTGACGCAGGAACTGTTGTCGTTCGATACGCCTCCGATCGAAAATGCCGCCACGCATTTGCATCTCCGGACACCCGCCGAGCCGCCGGTCGACCGCTCCCGCTACCTGATGAACAATGTCCACGCAGTTTCCGGCAACATCCTTTCGCGCCTCCGCCCGACCCTCGACTTCTCGGCCAAAGCCTCCTATATCCACGACCGCCAGAGGGCCGAAGGAACTACGCTCACACGCTATTATTTCCTGCAAGAACAGCCCGTGGAGATTACAGAGTTGATCGACTCCCAGTTGAAGACCGACCAGGCAGAGGTGTCCCTGCGGCTGGTGAACAACAGTGCCACGCACTATCTCGACGAGCGTCTGAATCTCACAGGAAAGATGTATAACGCCACGGGTACGGCCGGCAGCATAGGCCAGCAAATGAATCGCCCGGCCTTCTCCGTAGAAAACCGCTTCTCCGATCTGATTCGAAAGGGAGAACGGGTCTGGTCCATTTCATCCAACACCTCCTACGTGGAGGGAGAAGCTGCCCTCAGCGTCTCTCCGCTGCCTTTCGGCAACCTGGCCACCGAAGTCACGCCGAATGCCGTGCAGCGGCTCCGTACACGCCGGCTCGACAGCCAGAACTACCTGCGCTGGTCGCAGAATATCGGCTGGTGGCAGCTGATGATGCGAACCTATTTCAACGCCCGCGTAGAGAACCTGCAATCATCGTTTTCCCTTGCCGATGCGGAGTTCCGGCAACTGACTGCCATCGATTCGATGATGAACGGCGTATCCCTCCGGCGTTTCGACCTCATCCTGGCACCGCGTCTGGAGTACAATATGGGCGATCCGTTCAAGATTGCCATCGACCTGCCGCTCGATGCCCGCTTCACAAGCTATTATGCGGAAAACGAGCGCCATCTCCATTTCATCCCACGCATCACGCTTTCGGGCGACATCGCGGGTGGCTTACGTTACAATGTCGATGCCCGGCGTACCGTGGGAACGGCTGGGGTGAATTCGCTCTACAAGGGATGGCTGATGACTGACTACCGCAGCATCGGCCGCCGCAGCGGACAGCTCCTGCATAGCGCCGGCAAGACAGCCTCGGCCAGCCTGGAGTACAAAAACCCGTGGATCGGTATGGTGACATCCCTTCGCGGTACCTGGTCACGCACCGACCAGGATCTGCTACTGGGCTCCGTCATCGAAGGTATGCTGATCCGTCAGGAGAGCCTGCCGGTAGCCCACCATTCCGACCGCTATGGCTTCGAACTGGCGTACAGCCAGCGCATCAACGCCCTGGCCACGACGCTGGGACTTGCCTTGAACCGCACTCTGCAGGAAGCGCAGATCCTCCGACAGGAACAGCTGATACCCGCACGACGCGGCCTTTGGCAGGGAAGACTTACTGCAACGACACGTTTATCCGACCGGTCGCAGGTCTTTTACCGCGGCAGTTGGTCCTCTGTCGCGAGCCGCATCGTGAAAGAAGCCACGGGTGATTCCGGCCGCAGCGACCTCTCCCGCTTCACCTATCTTCAGCAATCCCTTACCGGACGGCTCCTCCTGGGCAAGAGTCTCCGGATGGAAGCGTCCTTTGAACACTATTTCAACGATGCTGTCTCCGGCCGTGACCGGCATCTGGTCTTCGCCGATCTCGGCTTCAGCTGGACCGTCCGCCGCACCGAGTTTCTCCTTGAAGCCCGCAACCTCTTCTATCATCGCGTATTCAACTACGCCGCCACTAACAACCTCATCGATATGGAGACCATCAGTCCCCTGCGCCCGGCCTCCGTAGTCCTGCGCGTCCGCTTCAGCCTTCTCCATCCTCAAAAATAGGCTGATTTGAGGATGGCGCCGCCAAATTGAAGTGCGCCCCTTTTGTTGGACGGGTTTAACAATAAGAATAATTGTGATGAGTTCGGTATTGTACCGGACTCAGTCCGTTTAGTTTTGCCTTGATTCGATCGTGATTGTAGTAATGTAGATAATCTTCCAGTTCTGAT
>JAFWOY010000040.1 GCA_017509755.1 Bacteroidales bacterium | reverse complement strand
GCCGATCCACATCGGGAAGATGTCCTGCGCGTCGTTGTCGGAGATCTTTTCGAGTTTCGTGGTACCGACCTGGTTGATCCAGATGTCGTCAGCCTGGCCGCCGCGATAGTATTTCCAGGTGCGGAACTCACGGAACATGCGGTTCATGGCGAGTTGCTTGCCATCGGGGGAGTAGCTGCAGAAACCGCCTTCGGTGGTCGGGATTTCCTCGGCCGGGCCGCCCGCTGCGTTGACCTTGCAGAGCTGGCCGCGCAGGCCGCTGAAGGTATGGGTTTTGCTGCGATAGACAATCTGTTTGCCATCGGGCGTCCAGCACATAACAATGTTGTTGGGGCCCATACGCTCGCCCACAAGGTCGCGGCCGACCAGGGCGGAATAGGTCACCCGGCAGGGTTCACCGCCGGTTACAGGAATGGTGTAAACTTCGGTGTTGCCGTCATACTGGCCCGTGAAGGCCACGGTCTTGCCGTCGGGGGAGATGCGCGGGAATACTTCGTATCCCACATGGGAGGTGAGTTTCACGGCCGTACCGCCGTTGATGCCGACGCGGTACAAGTCGCCGGCGTAGCTGAAGACGATGTTGTCGCCGCCAACGGCGGGGAACCGGAGCAGCCGGGCCTCCTGGCTCTCTGCTGCAAAGGCCAGCAGCGGAAGCAGGGCTGCCAGCACCGTGAGGATTCTCTTCATACTATAAGATATTAAGTGATTGTTCCTTGATCTTTTCGAGTTCATCCTTCATCCGGACGACCCATTTCTGGATTTCGGCGTGGTTGGCTTTCGAGCCGAGGGTGTTGATCTCGCGGCCCATCTCCTGGGCGATGAAGCCCAGTTTGCGGCCGGGAAGCGGCTCTTCCGCCACGGTCTCGCGGAAATAGCGGCAGTGCTGCCGCAGGCGCACTTTCTCCTCGTTGATGTCGAGTTTCTCGATGTAGAAGATCATTTCCTGTTCGAGCCGGTTCACGTCGGGCTGGGCCGCGATCTCGCGCAGCCGTGCCTCGATCCGCTCGCGGATGCCCGCGACGCGCTCGCGCTCGTAGCGCTCGACTTCGGGAATATACGATTCGATCTTGTCCACCTGGCCGAGGATGTCGCGTTCCAGGCTCGCGCCTTCCTTCTTCCGGAAGGCGTCGAGGCCGTCCACGGCTTCGCGGATGGCACCGTAGAGCGTCGTCCACTCCGCTTCGGTGAGTTCGGTGCTCCGGGTCTCCAGCACGTCCGGCAGGCGCATCAGCGACTGCAGGACTGCGTCGGGCTCGCAGCAGGCCAGGGCCGTGCCTTTGACGGCATTCTCGAGCTGTTCGTAGTAGGCGAGGAGCGCCTGGCGGCTGATCTGTTTCGTGGCGGAACCCTCGGCGCGTTCGACCGTAACGAAAAGGTCGATGTTGCCGCGGTTGAGCTTTTCGGTGATGTATTTGCGCACTTCGACTTCGTGCTGGCGCGGGATGATTTGGGTTTTGAAGCTGATGTCGGCGTTCTTGCCGTTGACGGATCGGATTTCCACCAGATATTTGTCGGGGCCCAGCAGGCACTGTGCCTTGCCGTAGCCAGTCATGGATTTCAGCATGTGTATGGTTCGGTTTTACGCACTAAAGATAGTGTTTTTTTTAATATCTTTGTAGCTTGAAACGGATTCAAGCTATGGAAGAAGAGAAGAAAAACAATTTCCTCGAAGAGATCATCGAGGCGGACCTCGCAGCCGGCAAATTCGACAGCATCATCACCCGCTTCCCCCCGGAGCCGAATGGTTATCTGCACCTGGGACATGCCAAAAGCCTGTGTATCAATTTCGGCCTTGCCCAAAAGTACGGCGGCAAGACCAACCTCCGCTATGACGACACCAACCCCACGAAAGAGGATGTGGAGTATGTCGATGCCATCAAGGAGGACATCAAGTGGCTAGGCTTCCAGTGGGCGGAGGAGCGCTATGCATCCGACTATTTCGACCAGCTCTATGAATGGGCTGAGCAGCTTATCGAGCGCGGCCTGGCTTACGTGGACGACCAGACTCTCGAAGAGATGCGGGCCAACCGCGGCACCGTCGAGACGCCCGGCACCGACAGCCCTTGGCGTAATCGCTCCGTCGAGGAGAATCTCCGCCTCTTCCGTGAAATGAAGGCCGGGAAGTACCCGGACGGCGCGAAGGTGCTCCGGGCCAAGATTGACATGGCGCATCCCAACATGATGTTCCGTGACCCGATCCTCTACCGCATCAAACACGCACACCATCACCGCACCGGTGACAAGTGGTGCATCTATCCGATGTATGACTACACCCACGGCCAGTGCGACTCCATCGAGCATATCACGCACTCCATCTGCACGTTGGAGTTCGACATCCATCGTCCGCTCTACGACTGGTTCATCGAGACGCTGGGCATCTATCCTTCCCATCAGTATGAATTCGCCCGGCTCAACCTGACCTATACGCTGATGAGCAAGCGCAAGCTGCTGGAACTCGTGGAGAAAGGCTATGTGGCCGGTTGGGATGACCCGCGGATGCCAACCCTTTGCGGCGTGCGTCGGCGCGGCTATACGCCCGAGGCACTCAAGATGTTCTGCGAGCGCATCGGTGTGAGCAAGCGCGACCAGCTGATGGACATCAGCGGCCTTGAATCCTGTGTCCGCCAGGACCTGAATGAACGCTCCAACCGCTATATGGTGGTGTACGACGATCCGATCAAGCTGACGCTCACCAACTGGGAACCCGGCCGTGTGGAATGGTTCGAAGCACCGCTCAATCCGGCCGCACCGGATGGCCCCAAGCGTCGCATCCCCTTCACCGGCGAACTGCTGATCGACCGGGCCGACTTCATGGAAGATGCGCCGAAGAAGTATTTCCGCCTGCGCCCGGGAGGTGAAGTCCGTCTCAAATACACGTATATCGTCAAATGTGAGGAAGTCATCAAAGATGCGGACGGCAAAGTGGTCGAGTTGCGTTGCACGTACGATCCGATGACGCATCCACAGTCCGGCCAGTGGCGTTCGGTGAAAGGTACGATCCACTGGGTCAGCACCGCGTTTGCCAAAGAGATCGAGTGCCGCCTCTACGACCGCCTCTTTACCCTGGCAGATATGTCGCAGGTTCCGGAGGACAAGGACTATAAGGATTTCCTCAATCCCGAGAGCCTGATTGTCCGTCCCGGCTGGGCCGAACCCGCGTTGTGCGACGATCCGGGTGATTTGGCCGTTCAGTTCGAGCGGGTCGGCTACTTCAAGAAAGATCCCGACTCCACGCCCGAAAAGCTCGTCATGAACAAGACGGCCAGCCTGAAAGATTCGTTTAAACTGTAATCGTATGTTCATTCGGGAGGAGACAGGCCTCGAAAACCGTCGCGCTCCGCGCGACCCCTCCCAAGCAAGCTTGGGCCCCTCCCTCTTATAGTGCCGAGGGTGGCATAGGTTTTCGAGGCCTGTCTCCTCCCGAATGAACGGTCAAACAAGATAAGATCTATGAAAGAGAAAGTCATCTGTGGCTTGCAGCAAGTCGGGATCGGTGTAAAGGACGCCGATGTCGCATGGAAATGGTATCGGGAGAATTTCGGAGTTGACATTCCGGTCGTGGCCGATGAAGGTGTGGCCGAGCGGATGCTGCCTTATACTGGCGGCAAGCCCCAGCCGCGTTATGCCATCCTGGCCGTGAATCTGCAAGGCGGTGGGGGTCTGGAGATCTGGGAGCCCCGCGGCCGCGCCCTCAATTATCCGAAACAACAGCCTTCGCTGGGTGATCTGGGTATTTTTATCGCGAAGATCCGCAGCCGCGACGTGGCCGCCACCTATGACGAGTTTTCCCGCAAAGGGCTTCGTCTCCTTTCCGCTCCGACCGTCTCTTTTGCCGGCATCAAGCATTTCTATCTGATGGATCCCTGGGATAATATCCTGGAGGTGGAAGAAGACAACTATGTGATGGTCAAGTCGAAAACCTGCACGACCGGCGGTACGACCGGCGCTGTGCTGGGTGTCAGCGATATGGACCGCTCCATCGCTTTCTACGGAAAGGTGCTTGGCTTCGACAAGGTACAAGCCGACAAGACCGGCGTTTTCGAAGACTTGAAAGGCGTTCCGGGCGGTGACCGGCAGGTCCGCCGGGTGCTGCTGGCGCGTACCAAACCGTTTACGGGTCCGCTCTCCGAATTGATGGGCCCTTCCCATCTGGAACTGGTGCAGGCACTGGACGCTCCGGTTGTCAAACTCTATGAGAATCGCTATTGGGGCGATCCGGGCTACATCCAGATCTGCTTTGATGTCCGCAACATGGACGCGGTTGAAGCGGACTGCAAGGCGGCCGGCCATCCGTTCGTCTGCGACAGCGGTGTGGATTTCGACATGGGCGATGCCAACGGCCACTTTACCTATATCGAAGACCCGGACGGCACCCTCATCGAGTTCGTCGAGACCTTCCGGATTCCGGTTGCCAAGAAGTGGGGATTCTATATCGATTTCACGAAACGCGATGACCACAAGCCGCTTCCGCGCTGGATGGTCAAGGCGCTACGCTTCCTGCGTGTATCCTGAGTCGATGAGGAGATCTTTTCCTTGGGACGCTGCGACTGCCAACCGGTCGCAGCGTTCGTTTTCTGGATGCCCGTTGTGCCCGCGAATCCACTGAAAGTGCACATCGTGCCGTCGATAGGCGGCCAGGAAACGGATCCAGAGGTCAGGATTGGCCTTTTTGGCAAACTGTTTCTGTTCCCAACTGAATACCCATCCCTTTTCGACCGCATCCACTACGTACGAGGAGTCGCTCCAAATGGTCACATCGGCCCGGTCCCAACGGATGGCTTCCAGGCCGGTGATGACGGCCAGCAATTCCATACGGTTGTTCGTCGTCACCGCGTAGCCGGCCGAAATGACTTTCTCATAGGTCCCGCAACGCAGGATCGTAGCGAAACCGCCCGGTCCCGGGTTGCCGCTGCAGGCACCGTCGGTATAGATCTGAATCGGGGCTCGGTTCACTATTCGGGCAGGATGGTCTTTTCGTAGCGGGGTCCTTCGAAACGCTTGACTTCAAGCGGATTGGCATGCATGGCATCGTAACGGCGGCGGTTGTGGCAGAAGTCGATGGCGGCATAGATGGCCCCTTGCATCGGCCCGGACCAGGCTTTGTTCTTGCCAGCGATGTCGTAACCGGTACCATGGTCGGGTGAAGTCCGGACAATCGGCAGGCCAGCGGTGAAGTTGACACCACTGTCGAATGCCAGCGCCTTGAACGGTATCAGGCCCTGGTCGTGATACATGGCCAGGACGGCGTCGAAGCTGCCCTGCATGTGCGTACCGAAGAAGCCGTCCGGCGAGTAAGGACCGAAGGCCAAGATCTTCTCCTTGTTGGCCTGTTTGATGGCCGGGATGATGGTGTCGATCTCTTCCGAGCCGAGCGATCCGCCGTCACCGGCATGGGGATTGAGGCCCAGGACCGCAATCTTGGGCTTGACCAGGCCGAAATCGCGCCGCAGCGAATCGTCCATCAGGCGCAGTTTGCTCATGATGGTCTCCACGGAAATGGCCGCACTGACTTTCGCCAGCGGCAAGTGGTTGGTGACCACGCCGACGCGCAGGTTCTCGGAGCAGAGGAACATCAGGCCGTCTTTCTGTTCGAATTCGTGGATGAGATATTCGGTATGGCCGGGGAAACCAAATCCGAGTTGGGCCACTGTATGCTTATTGAACGGCGCTGTGACGATGGCGTCGATGGCGCCTCGCTTGGCATCGGCCACCGCCGCTTTGAGGGCCATGACGGCGGCTTTGGCGCCGTCGGGCGTCGGCTGTCCGATTTCCATCGCCATGCTTTCCGGTACGGCGTTGATGATGTTGACGCGTTTGGTGCGGGCGTCTTCCGCCGCATTGATCACATTGGTCGCAATCTGCTCGATCTCCGGAAGGAATTTCCGGTAGATACCGAAAAAGCGGGATGAGCCGTAGAGGATGATGACGCAGTTCTCCAGAATCCGCGCGTCCGCCAGCGACTTGATGATCACTTCATATCCGATGCCGTTCGTATCACCCTGGGTGATGCCTACCACGATCTTGTCTCTCATGTTCCTTCAAATTTTCCGCAAGATACAAAAAATCCTTATATTTGTGAATGCCGCAGATTCTGGACAGCGATATCAAGTATTTGCCGGGCGTAGGGCCGAAGCGGGCGGAACTCCTGAATAAAGAATTGGGGATCAGTACCTTCCGCGACCTTCTCTATACCTTTCCTTTTCGTTATGTGGACCGATCCCGCTTTTACAGCGTGCGGGAGGTCGACTCTTCCACGGCCTGGATCCAGCTGCGCGGCCGTCTCACCCGCATCGAAAAAGTAGGGCAGGCACGCAAGATGCGGCTGGTGGCCCAATTCACCGATGGAACGGGTACCATCGACCTGGTCTTTTTCAAAGGATTGAAATGGATGGAGGACAAATTGCAGGTCGGTCCGGAATACATCGTTTTCGGCAAGCCCTCTGTTTTCGGGCACAGTTGGAACATGGTCCATCCTGAGATCGACCTGGCTACGGAGGAGAAACTCTCGCAAGTAGGTGTGATGATGGGCGTCTATTCCAGCACCGAGAAGCTGCACAATGCCGGCATTACCAACAAGTTCTTCGAGAAGATGGTCGCGACGCTCCTCGACCGTGTGCTCGGCACGCTGGAGGAAACGCTGCCCGCGTATATCCTGGAGCAAAAGCGGCTTGTCCCGCTGGCCTTCGCGCTGCAGCACATTCATTTCCCCGCCTCCATGCAGGACCTCGGCCGGGCGCAGCGCCGACTCAAGTTCGAAGAGCTGTTCTATCTCCAGCTTTCGCTGCTGCGGCAGAAGAGCATTCGGATGCGGGCGGACAGCGGGGTGGTGTTCCGCCGCATCGGGCACTATTTCAATACGACGTATGAGTGCCTGCCCTTCCCCCTGACCGGCGCACAGAAGCGGGTGCTGAAGGAGATTCGTACCGACGTGGCCGGCGGCAAACAGATGAACCGGCTGCTGCAGGGCGATGTGGGCAGCGGCAAGACACTTGTAGCCGTACTTGCCGCCATGATGGCGCTCGACAATGGCTACCAGGCGTGCGTGATGGCGCCCACCGAAGTGCTGGCCAACCAGCACTACCACAGCATCCAGAAATTCCTGGCGCCCTCCGGCGCCACCATCGCCTTGCTGACGGGTAATACGAAACAGAAAGAACGCGAGGAAATCCATCGGGGCCTGCTCGATGGCTCGCTTCAGATCATCGTGGGAACCCACGCGCTCATCGAGGACACGGTGCAGTTCAAGAGCCTGGCCTTGGCAGTGATTGACGAACAACACCGTTTTGGGGTGGAACAGCGCGCACGGCTTTGGTCGAAATCGGCCGTGGCACCGCACGTACTGGTGATGACGGCCACGCCGATTCCCCGTACGCTGGCCATGACACTATACGGAGACCTCGACGTGTCGGTCCTCGACGAACTGCCCCCGGGCCGCAAGCCTGTAGAAACTGTGCACTGGACGGAAAACCGCCGCGGCGACCTCTATAATTTCATGCGGCAGCAGATTGCCCTCGGCCGCCAGATCTTCGTGGTCTATCCGCTTATCAAGGAGTCGGAAAAGATGGACTACAAGAATCTGGAAGAAGGCTATCTGCACATCACGGAGGCTTTTCCCGCCCCGAAATATGTGACGGCCGTGGTCCATGGCCAGCAGAAGGCCGAGAACAAGGCTTTCGACATGGATCTTTTCGTGCGGGGAAAGGCGAACATCCTGGTGGCCACGTCGGTCATCGAGGTCGGGGTGGACGTGCCCAATGCTTCAGTGATGGTCATCGAAAGCGCCGAACGCTTCGGCCTGTCGCAGTTGCACCAACTCCGGGGGCGTGTGGGCCGTGGCGCCGAAAAGTCCTATTGCATCCTGATGACGGGTTATAAGCTCAGTACCGAGTCGCGTCAGCGCATCGACTTGATGTGCGCCACCAGCGACGGTTTCGAGCTGGCCGAGGCGGACCTGCGCATGCGCGGCCCCGGCGACTTCGAGGGAACCCGGCAAAGCGGTCTGGCTATTGACCTGCACATCGCCGATCTGGCCAAAGACTCGCCCGCCCTGGTCGAAGCCCGCGAGCTCGGCGAAAAGATCCTCGCCGCCGATCCGCTGCTCGAACACCCCCAGAACCGGCTTCTCGACGACCAGCTCCGCGTGCTCCGGCTGGACACGAGTTTTAAGGATTACTCAAAGATTTCGTAGCGTTGACCGGGTTTCAGGCATTCCCGGGCACGCTGGGACGCAAAAACGTGCCCCGACAGGCGGTTTTTGCCTGCCGGGGCACGTCTATAAGGGTTTTGGTGCCCGATGGGGCGGACGGAACGCGGCGAGGAACTAGTTTACGGTCTGATGGAGGGTGATCCCTGCTTTGCTGACCAAAGGGGTCCCCTTCTCATTTCTGACCTTTGTCCCGTCATAAAGGGAGATAAAGTAATCATAGTCAAACCCGAGCCGGTTCGGATATACAGTAATGACATATTCGCTGCTGAAATCATCGAGTTTGGTTCGCTTAATGCTTACCTGATCATCTATGAGCCAGGGATTCTGGCGAGGAACATCACTGATGCCCCATTCGAAAAACCGTTCGAAAAACTCGTTCAAGAAGACCCCATCTTCTTCCGGGAAGTACGCAATAACGGTAGCCTGACCTCCATTCTTGTCAAAATTCAGGAGCAGGTAGTTTTTGTGATTCTCAAACGTGGGCCTGTCCTGAGGCGTAAACGGAGAGAGGAAGATCTGATCACCGCTGACGTATGCTTTGGTTTTCGGATCCTCCTTGTCGAGTTGCGCGCAGCTGCACAGACAAAGGGTGGCGACCACAAAGAATGTGAGAAATTGTTTCATATCGCGTAATATTAATTAGTAATCAGCTGAAAGACTTGTGATACTTCTTGTTATAGATGCAGAAATGGCGTGAAATGTTGCGTTCACTTCCTGTTTTTTTTGGGGGGGGCGGGACTATACCCTGACAATTTCACCGGAGGAGACGTACCAGAGCCAACCTTCCACGGAAGGATAGCCCATCTCTTTCAGCAGACGGACATAAGCCCGCACCTGATACTTGTAGCCGTCGAGCGGCTGCCCGAATTTGTAGTCGATGACGATGACGCGGCTGCCGTCGGGAGCGATCAGGACTCGGTCGGGACGTTTGATCTCGCCCTTGCTGTCAACAATAGACGCTTCATTCATCACCCGGTAGGTCCCGTCGAACCAATGGCGGTGGCCGCTCTGCGCTTCAAGCGTCGCATCGACTTCCACCGAAGCCATATCCCGGTGTTTCTCGATGCCAAGCTGCCGGGCGCTCTTTTCCTGCGCAAAATAATCATCCCCGTGAAGCGTCAGCTTCAGCCGGTCGTTTAGGGGCTCGCGCTTCATCAGAGGCTGGGGATCATCTATCTTTTTTGACCCCTCATCCTCTCCGTCTTTCTTGGGACAGAATGACTCCCGGATTCCTGTTTCGAAAACAAGGTCCTCCGTGAGCCGGTTCGAAAGAATCAGGTAGAGCGTTTGTTCAATGCTATCGGGCTTGTACCCTTCTTTAGGCGCTTTCTTCAAGGGCGCGTAAACGAGTAAACGCGTGCGTGCACGGGTGAAGGCGACATACCAGGTGTTGATGACATCTATATACTCCAGACATTTTTCTTTCTGGTAATCAGACTTGAATAACGTGTTCTCCATAGACCCGGACGCTTTGAGCGGGACCAGCCGCAACTGGGAGAAAGGGGCTTTCTTCGGCTCACACCAGATGGTAGGCTGAAACCTGGGCGCAAAAGACTCCGTGCAGAAAGGTATGATGGCTGCGTCAATGCTCAGGCCCTTGGCCTTGTGAATAGTCATCACCCGGACAGCATCTTCTCCATCTGGCGCACAGATCTTCAACTTACGTCCGGTTTCATTCCACCACGCCACAAAATTGCGAAGCGAAGAACCATATTTCTCCTGATAGTCCAGGACGGCGTCTAAAAAAGCGTTGATGAAAGGAATATCGTGTTCAGTATGGGGGATAACCCCGCTATGAAGCATTTGTTCACACGTCTCATAAAGAGAAGTGGACTGCAGTTCCATTTCGAGGGGTTTCTGATGCAGGGCATAGATCTTATTGACCGGATCGTCTGGTTCCACGCTTCCGCTCAGCAGCACCATCAGTTTGCAGATGCAGGGAGATGCTCCGATCAGCAAAGAATCCTCAGTAATGACGCGGATGCCGTTTTGCATCAGCCATTCGGCCACTTCTTCACCTTCCCGGTTCTTCCGGACAAGAATGGTGATATGTTTCGGCTTATAAGCGTCTTTCTGCAAGGCTGCAATATCTTGAAGCAAGGATTCAAGAACTTTTTTGCGCCATTGCCCTTCTTTCTCCATGTCGAGGAAACGGACCCGGACATACCCTTCCGGATCTTCGGCATGCTTTGCCGGTAGCGTTTGCTGCATGGTACCTCCCCGTTGCTCGTCCCAGGTACCATAGATTTGGTTGACCTGCTCTCCGATGACGGTGGAAGTCTCGTCCCGGAGTTTCTTCAATTCGTCTCCCACCTTGGCGAAGACCTCGTTGTTGAACGAGATGATGGCGTCGCCACTCCGCCAATTCTGGTCGAGCGACCCACCGAACAGGCTGTTGGAGATGAGACCTTCTTTGATATACTGGTCCATCAAATGCCAGTCGGATCCTCGCCAACGGTAGATAGATTGCTTGATGTCACCTACAATGAGACTACGCCCGTTCGTGGACTGGCTATTGAGGAAAAGCGGGCGGAAATTGTCCCATTGCATGCGGGATGTGTCTTGCGCTTCATCCAGCATCAGATGATCGTACCGGTTCCCGATTTTCTCATAGACGAACGGAGTATCGCTATCATCGATGATGCGGTTGAGGATGTCGTTCGACATCTGGAGCAAGACCACATTGTTCTCTTGGAGATACGTTTGCAAACCCCGCTGCAAGTCGGCATAGATGCCCAGTAGGTACAGCTGCTGGCGAATGGCTTTGGCTGTACAATAGGTCTTATATTGTTCTTCGAAGAGTTGCGCTACTCTGTCGAATAGAATGTCCAATCCATCCTCCAGATGCAACTTGGCGGCCTTTTTAACTGCACCTTCCATGCGGCCGGGTGTGGGTCTGTTTGCGTCAAAATGCCTTTCCGCCCATTTTTTGAAAATCATCGTCGGCCCTTTCTCACCATAGTGGAGGCCATCCGGCTCGATTTGATTGCGTTGCATCCAGGCCATTCCGTCCCGGCCAATCTGCAGCGCCTCTTCTTCGAAACCTTTCATGAGGCGTGTCATCTCCCGATGGAAATCTGCCATCTGCTTTTTGTCAGAAACCATCTCCGGGAAACCGGCACAATCCCGGAGTTTGCGCAGGAAAGACTCGTCCAGAAACTGCCCGGCCATTTTTTTGAGAGAGTCCGTGATGTTCCATCCTTCCGATTCTTCCACGCGGGAGAGAGCGTATTCTTTCAGCCATTCGCGAAGCGGCTGTTGGGCCGGATCTTCCAAAGATGCCAGCATCAAGTCAACCACCTGGGACAAGAGGGATTTCGTGTCAAGTTCCACGCGATAGGAGGCGTATTGGTCCATTTCGCGTGCGAAAGCCCGCATGACGTTTTGAAAGAACTTGTCGATGGTACTCACCGAAAAGCCGGAGTAGTCGTGCAGCATCTTGGTGAGCAACTTGTACTCGTCAGAATCCTTGGGTTTTCCGGCCAGCTTCTGGATGATCCGGTCTTTCATTTCATCGGTCGCCTTGTTGGTAAAGGTGACGGCCAGAATATGCCGGTAGCTGTTCGGATTCATCCGGCCCTGCGCATCTTTCGCAAGCAGCAGTTCGATATACTTCTGTGTGAGCAGGTGGGTCTTTCCACTGCCAGCCGACGCCGTTACGACGGTCACCCCTTCCCGCAGGGGTTCTTCCAAATTTACTCCCTGTTGCATAGCCGTTTGAAATTACAGTATTTGCATACGGATTGGAAAGACGAAGCCTCTTCCAGCTCGGGGCGCGGTTCAAAGCGTTGGCTGGGTGAGAGAATCTCTTCGATCAAGCTAGTCAGCTTATCCTTGAAAAAGACCAATTTTGTCTGTTCGACAGAATAAGAATGCGGTTCCTCTTTGAAGATGGATGTCAAAGAGTAAATGCACGGTTCCGCTCCGGGTTTCAGCAGGGCGTAGAAATAAAGCTGGAATGCGATAGACGGACGGTTGCTGCCCTTCGCGGCATCGAAAAACGAATCCACCATCTCCTGTTCTGTCTGGTCCTTTTTCGGTTTCAGTAGATTGCCTTCGACTTTGCCGCTTTTGTAATCTACAATCCGCTCCCGGATACCTACCTGGTCACGCCGGTCGATCTTTCCGTAGAGCGTGACAGTCCGACCATCCGGAAGCGTCAGGGGATAACGTACATCTTCTTCTGTAGCCAGTATCCGGAAAGGCTCCCGGCCGGCCAGTTTCCTGTCCGTTTTGACCACTTCGCGCACCATTCGGATGATGATGTCTTTCCGGATCAAATTCTCTCCGGCGATCTCATGGATATGATACTCAGAGAAGACTTGGGCCGTCAAAGCTTCCAGTTTTTCCAGGCCGGGACCGAAGAGACGGTTTTCACTCAGGTCTTCTTCCCGCAAGATGCTCTTCTGACGGGCGAATGGCTTATAGAGGAGTTCCATGATGCGATGGAAGATGCTTCCGAAGAGACTGGCATCCACATCCTCTGTCACCTCCTCCAACTCTTTGATTCCTTCCAGATAGGAGTAGTAGAAGCGGAGTGGACAATCCAGATAGCTGTTGAGCGAAGATGCTGAAAAAACACCAGGAGCATTTTCCCCGACGAAACGGTCCGAGAGTTTCTGAAGGATATCATCCGTCTTTTCCACATGCATCAGCGGGTTGACGATTGCGTCGCTTCCCATCTCATAAGTGGCTACTTTCTCGACGAGTCTGACTGGATAGAGATGTCTGAGTTGTTTGATGAAACGGCTTTCCTCTCCGCTTTGGATGCCCTCGGAACGGGAGTCGTAAAGAAGGTAAACTCGCTTGGCGCGGGCAATGAGCCTGTAGAAATAGTAGGCCCAGATGGCATCTTGCCGTTCGAAGGTGGGCAGCCCGAAGCCCTTTCGCAGGATATAGGGAATAAAGGAACTGCTCACCGTGCGGGAGGGGAAAGTACCCTCATTGACGGAAAGGATGATGATATTGTCAAAGTCAAGTGCCCGCGTTTCGAGCGGCCCCATAATCTGTAATCCCTTGAGCGGTTCCCCTTCAAACGGGATCTTCACCAGGCCGATGCATTGCGAGAGCAGCCGGTACCAGGTTCTGGGTAGCAGTTCGTCGAGATGGAGCCCGGCATTCTCCAGAGCGGAGACAGCCTGATGGAAATGGCTCAGGAATTCCCGTTCGACGGGAGACTGAAAGGATTGCAGGCCCTCAATGATTTCCTTCAAGTATCCTGGAATCCCCTGGGTTCCTTCTACTGGTTTGAACAGGACCGGGAAGAGAAGGTCCCCCGATAATTCGGTAACAGGCACGAAGATGCTTTTGTTCTTCATAATACCGTCTTTGATGGAGGCCACAACAGACGGATCGGATGCTGCAGCCAGATAAGGATGTTCCAACAGATTGATGACATCGCGATGGTAAAAACACCATAGACCACCACGCTGCCGCTTGTTCTGCTGCAACCTTTCAAGGATTTGGAAGAGCGAAACGCCACTGCTTGCTGAAAGTGGATATCCCATGGTCACATTCACGTCCGGAATGCGCGCAGGTATTGATCCGAGCATGGGGAAAAGCAGATTCTCATCGGGCAGCACTACGGCCGTATTCACCGGGTCCGACATCTGCTTGTCACGGTGCAGTCCGTCGAGGATCTGCATGGCCTTCTGGGTCTGTCCGACTGCGGACGGGATGCTGATGACTTCAAAGTAAGGCGGATTCTCCGGATCCCATTTTATTTCAGGGCAGGAGAATCCCTTTTCCTGGGGAAAATCCTTGCAATTGTCACGAAGGAAGAAGCCGGCGGGATTGTCGGCATCTTTCTCCATCTTTGTAGGAAAATCCCAGTAGAAATGAGCCCGGTTCTGGGTCTGGAGCTGCTTCAAGAGCTCTTTCTCGCATTTGTTCAGGGCGTTGAGTCCGACAAAAACAAATTCTTCAAATTGGGGCAACACCCGATTCTTTTCGTCAAGTACCTCAGCAACAGCGCGGTAATTCATGCCGGCATAAGCCAGGCCTTCCTTTTCGAGACGCGTTCGGAACGCATGATAAAGGGGTAACAGGATGTTCCACAGTTTGGCGAATTTCGGCCTGCTGCTCGTTTCAGGCAGGTTTTCCTCGTTCCATTCCGATTCGTCTTGCCCCTCGTAAAAGTGGCGGCAGAAGGTGGCGATGGCATTCCGCTGTTCGGAACTCAAGAAGCTGTCACCGGCACTGATGGATTTGAAGTCGCGCAGGTTGATCAGCATCTTCTCTACATCAACCCGATACTTGTCGATATCGTCGAAATCGCTTAACAGGATGTCGCCCCAGAAGATGAATTGGTCGAACGGTTCGGGGGAAGCCCCTTCAGGGCGGGGCATCAAACGTACGTATTCTTCGTACAAGATAAATAGCAGACGCGGCTTCTCCTTTGTCTCCTCCTTGCCGGCAATCCGGGAAAACAACTCGTCGATGGTCAGCACGTGCGGCACGAAGACGGGGTGACCCGCTTTGATGCCGAGGTAACGCTTGAAGAAAGTGCCGGACCGCCGGTTCGGGAATACGAAACATACCCGATCCAGCGGTCCGTAGTCAACGTACCGTTTCGCTACTGCTTCCAGGAATTTCATTATTTCTTGTATCCCGGTTTCTCGAGCAGTTGGAACATGTTCTTCTTGTAAGCTTCTACGCCGGGCTGGTTGAACGGGTTGACACCCAGGACGTAGGCGCTGATACCGCAGACCTTCTCAAAGAAGTAGAAGAGCTGGCCGAGGTTGTATTCGTCAAGTTTCTCGATGCGGATGTCGATGTTCGGGACACCGCCGTCGATGTGGGCCATCTTGGTACCCAGCTGCGCCATGCGGTTGCAGTGTTCCACATTCTTGCCGGCCAGGTAGTTGAGGCCGTCCAGATCTTGTGCGTCGGCGGGGATGGTTACTTCGCGCTGTGCATTCTCCACCGTGATGACTGTCTCGAAAAGCATCCGTTCGCCATCCTGGATGTACTGTCCCATCGAGTGCAGGTCGGTCGTGAAGATGACCGAGGCCGGGAAGATACCCTTGCCGTCTTTGCCTTCACTTTCCCCGAAGAGCTGCTTCAGCCACTCGCCCAGATACTGGAGCTTGGGATGGAAGCTGGCGAAGAGTTCAACCTTCTTGCCCTGGTCGTAGAGCAGGTTGCGCATGGCGGCGTATTGGACGGCGGGGTTGTCGACTTTGCGGGCCGCGAGCGCCTTTTCGGCATCCTGGGCGCCACGGACCATCGCTTCGATGTCGAATCCTGCCAGGGCGATGGGCACCAGACCAACCGGCGTCAGCACGGAGAAGCGGCCGCCGATGTTGTCTTCGATGACAAAGGTCTTGTATCCCTCCTGGTTGGAGAGCGATTTCAGTGCGCCGCGCGCCTTGTCGGTAATGGCGACGATGCGTTCGCAAGCTTCCCGCTTCCCGTAGGATTCTTCCAGGTATTGCTTGACCAGACGGAAGGCGACAGCGGGTTCGGTCGTGGTGCCGCTCTTGGAGATGACGACGCAGGCGGTGTTGCGGGTCTGGATGAGGTCCAGCAGTTCTGCCGTGTAATCTTCTGACAGGTTTTCGCCGGCAAAGACCACTTTCGGACCTTCGAGTCCGAGCAGCGACGAGAAGGTGTGGCTGAGTGCTTCGATGGCCGCTTTGGCGCCGAGGTAGGAGCCGCCGATGCCGATGACCACCACCAGGTCGATTTCTTTTTCAATCCAGCCATTGACGACACTGAGGCAGTCATCCAGCTGTTCCTGGCCGATGGCCGACGGCAGATGCTGCCAGCCCAGGAAGTCATTGCCGGCGCCCGTTTCCTCTTCGAGGACAACCTGTGCTGCCAACGCTTTGTTCACATATTCTTGGAAGGCTTCCTTTCCCACGAAGGAATCACATCCGGTCAAATCAATCTTTACCATGTCTTCTTCGTTTGTTGATATATACTTTCAAAACATACAAAGTTAACAGTTAGCTGCAGCAAATCCAACGTTTTTTTTCATTTCCTGGATGACCCAACTTGCCAGCAGGAACAGCACTTGCTCAGTTCATCGCTTTCCGGTTGTTATTGATCGTGACTCGCACAGAATCTACCGAAGTGCAGGTGTATTGCGCGATCTCTTCTTCCTTGTATCCCAGCTCCGAAAGAATGAAGACCACCTTGGATCGGTCGCCGGTAATCTTCTCCAGATTTTCTCGCTGCCTTGCAGACAATGAACCCTTGTTCTCCCTGATAGCCTCAGCAAAATTCTGGGCAAATCCTCGCCGTAAATCCGTAGCAATGTCTGCAGCCCTCGCCTGCAGCGATTCAGCAGTGGCAGATTTCCGCTTTGCAGCAAGGGTTTTGAGTTGGGAAAGCGTGTTCTGGTGCGTCTTTGCAGAAGCTTGTACAAAGCTTCGCGTAATCCGCTCCGAACGAAGTTTCTGTTCCCGGTTCAAGAGCAGGACGACTAGCCCCCCAACCAGCAGCAACGATATAACAAGTACTAAACTCAACAGCCCCCGATGATGCCGCACTCGCTCTATCTCAGCATCTTTGGTGGCGATGTCATATTGCCTTTCCAACTCCAGAATGCGTTTCTCAGTCCGTCGATCCACATATTTGTGCAAATCTTCGTAAGCCATTCGAGCATAATGTGCTGAAGAATCAGACATTCCCAAATGCAAATAATCTTCTGCCATGTGTCGGTAGTAAACATGACGTGACAAAGTATCCATAACGCGACAATGCATCAATGACTTTTGTTCATAGGCTATAGCGCTGTCCGGACGCCCTTTTTGACGATAAATAGCGGCAATCATATTCTCTTTTGCGCCAATGTCTTTCGGATGTGGATTCCACTTTAAGCAATAAAACAAGGCACTGTCCAGATCATTATCGGCAGACAGAAAGAAAATAGATTTTGCATTGTTGGGATTCTCGAGTTTTATGGTAGGATGAGCCGCCATAACACTATCCAATTCTCGCTTGATGGATGCAGCTTTTTTTCTATCCCCCATTTTGACTACACAAACTAACAGGTCGCTGTAGTCAAGGATGAGGTTTCTATGATTGTCCAGCCGTTGTTCGGCATCAATACCATTCTGGAAATACACAGCAGCTTCTGCTAAATTCTGCTCAAAAGCACTATTGATTCGTCCTAGAAATGCATTGGCCAAAGCAGTCAGTTTATCATCTTTTATATTGTATTGATCCAGGATTGCAAGCGCTTGTTGAATAAGTAAGCATGCCTTTTCGTTCCCCATATTCAACGAGTGCACGACGACACCATTATAAAAGAAAGCGCGGGCCAAATTGTGCGGATCCTGGTTCCGCTTCTCATACCACGCCCTCGAAGCGGTTATCAACGAATCGCTTTCAAATGGTACATAGTTTTTATGCTGAGCAATAGTTTGGAGCAATCCAAAATAGGCTTTATTTTGGCTGTTTAAAGAAAAGGCGTCAATCTTTTTAAGAGAATCTAGCGCAGCGACAGGATCTGTTGACAACAAGCTGTCAACCTTTTTCAGACGAATAGATATGGGTTCATCTTCGGTGCAGGCGACAGATGCCCAAAAGAGGCATACACTGCTAAATAATAGTACTAACAGACGGACGGCTCTCATAAGCTATATGGTAAAAACGCCCTGATAAAGCTGGTTGGTCATAATGTTGAGGGTATATATACCGAATGGTAATGAAGAACTATTCAAAACGATAACGCCTGAACCATTAATCCAATTCTGAAATGAAGAGAGAGAGCCACCGATACCCCAAATGGAAACATCCACATCATTTTGGTTTCGAAGATCAATCTCTTCGGGATCTCCTTCATCTCCGTCTGGGACGAACGTAGTAGCACTCATCGGAAAAGTGCAAAACAATAACGCGGCCAGCAAAGTTAAAAACTGTTTCATAACAAAACATTGATTAATTGTATAGAATACAAAAATCGAATAAAACTCAAATATTTCAAACAGAAACAATCATTTTCACATTTTTTTTGCGTAATTTACTATAATACAGAATATTATATTTTGCCATTTTCAAACCGCCATTTCAAAAAAACAAAAATTCCAATAATGAGCCTTTCTGTTTTCAAAAAGAAAAAGATAAAAACAAAACCGTTAGAAATCAACTACTTAAGATATGTTTTTACGAAAGTCTCTCACAACCTGATTCATAAAGGTTTTTCAGCCTTATGTTTCCTTATCTTTGTGCTTGTAAACGCAACCTATAAGCCTATAAGAATGAATGTATCGGATTCTGACTATGGGTATCATTATACGGCATTAGATGGAACGAACCTATTACCCTCTTAACAGGATCATTTATATCGGATGGTCTCAAGAGTAGAGTATTATTTCTGCAGCCTGCTCGATGGTGAACCAACCGATTGCACCACGGACATTGTTGAGCAACGCAACATTCCTCCTTTTTTTGCATCTATTATACAAAGACTTGCAAACCATTCAAACAATAATATCATGAAAAAGCTCTTCATTCTATTCGCAAATGTATGCCTATGGATCTTTTTTGGGGTGTTTCTGACTAGCTGCGAGCAGGCCTCCGATCCGAAGATTGAAATCTACCCCGAGGAAGCCAGTATAGGAGCCGAAGGAGGGACCTTCAGGATTTACATTACGACCGATAATGAATGGCAGTCCACTGGTTTTAGACGCCACGACGTGAATTACTATGTATCTCCAGCCATTGGGAAAGGAAGTGGATATGTTGATGTTTTTATCGATCAAAACCTCGTTCCTGAAAACAAGATTGGAAAAATCGATTTTGTCTGCGAGAAGGGGAAAACGCCCCAAACTGCGTCTTTCCTATTCCGACAAGATGCGGCGAAGCCTTACGGCGAATTCATTGACTGGAAAACGGATGTGATTCCTTCTGAAGGAGGAATCGTAAAAGCCAGTTTATTGACAAATACGCTGGCCTGCAGGTGGATTTGCGATAACGCTGATGTAAAGATCACCACACAGGATGTTGACAGCGAAGGGCCGATCCGGACCATTGCTTTTACTATTTCCATCCCGGCCAATCCGCAGGGCTCACCCAGGGAAATCATCGTAACAGTCTTTGACGGAAAAGACGAAGCGTTCTACAATTACTACCATCTCAAGCAGTTATAGTTTTCTGTACCCTCTCTTATGTCGGTAGCGGTAAAAGGGATATAAGCGTTAGTCGGTGTATGCTACCCGCAATCCATCGTAGGCCGGCTGGAGAGAGAAGGGGAGTGAGGCCAACTCGGCGGTGAGGTCAGCATGGCGCGGGAGCATGTGGGAGAGATGGGTGAGGTAGCTTTGCCTGGCGCCGACCCGTCGGCAGACTTCGATGGCTTCTTCCAGGGCATAGTGGGAGATGTGGTGGCCGCGCTTGACGGTGTTCAGCACGAAAATATCGAGTCCTTGCAGTTTCTCGAATTCCGATTCGGGAATATAGTTGGCGTCCGTCACGTAAGCGCATTTGCCGAAGCGGAAGCCCAGGATGGGCAGCTTGTAATGCATGGCCCGGATGGGGATGACAGGCACGCCGTCAATCGCGAAGGGCAGGCTCGTGATCAGGTGGATGTCCATCTCGGGGGCGCCGGGGTAGGGCTTCTCGGCAAAGACGTAATAGTATTCTTTCTTGAGCGATTCCAACACCCCGGCTTCACAATAGATAGGGAAAGAGCGCTTTTCCAGGTAGTTGAACGACCGCACGTCGTCGAGACCGCCCGTGTGGTCTTTATGATGATGGGTCAGGAGAATGGCGTCGAGGTGGGAAACCTTTTCGCGCAGCATCTGTTGCCGGAAATCCGGTCCGGCATCGATCAAAAATGTCTTGCCTTCAAAACGAATGAGTGCCGAGCAGCGCAGCCGGTTGTCCCGCGGATCGTCCGACGTACAGACTTCGCAATGGCATCCGATCATCGGAATCCCTTGTGATGTCCCAGTTCCCAAAAATGTAATCGTATTCATAATCTTGTCAGTCTCTTGTGTTCGGGTACCCGAACACTTCCATCCAGTATTTATACCGTAAGTTCAACGATTTTTCCAATCAACGCTTTGTCATATGGCCGTTCAACGCGGAGGTAGTTTTCGGTGTAGCCGAACATCTTGCCGCCTTTGACAGTACTTTCGAACAACACATGCGCCTTACGGCCGATATTGGCAGCCGTGAAGGCAGCGTGGAGGCGGTCGGAGAGCGCTTCGAGGCGGGCGACACGCTCCGTCTTGACCGATTCCTGTACCTGGTCGGGGCGCCCGGCCGCCGGGGTACCGGCGCGGCGCGAGTAAGGGAAAATGTGCAGGAAAGCTGGCCGCACGCGCTCCAGCAGCTGGTAGGTAGCTTCAAAATCTTCTTCCGTTTCACCGGGGAATCCGACAATCACGTCGATGCCGAAAAAGACACGCGTGCAACGCTCCTCCGGTTTTTCGAGGATGTCGCGGATCAGGGCGATCTTCTCTTCAAACTGGGCTGCCGTGTAGCGCCGATGCATCGCCTTCAGCGTGCGGTCGCAGCCCGACTGGATGGGGATGTGGAAGTGAGGCAGGAATTTCGTGCCTCCTGCAATCCAGCGCAGGATCTCCTCAGTGAGCAGGTTCGGTTCAATGGAGGAGATGCGGTAGCGCTCGATGCCCGGCACGTCGTTCAGCGCCTTGAGAAGATCAAGGAAGGATTCGCCGGTCGTCTTGCCGAAATCACCGGTATTGACGCCGGTCAGCACAACTTCGATGATGCCTTGTGCGGCAATCTCGCGCGCCTGCGCCACAATGGCCGGGATGGGGATGTTGCGGCTGTTGCCGCGGGCCAGCGGCACCGTGCAATACGCACAATGATAGTCGCAACCGTCCTGCACTTTCAGGAACGAACGGGTCCGTTCGCCCGAGGAGTAGGCCGGGAAGAAACTCTCCACTTCGTTGATCTCACAGGAATAGCCGCGCTTTTCCCCCTCTGGATTCAGCGCGAGCCGGACCAAGTCACCTTTGCGGTCAGCCCCGACCACCAGATCGACCCCCTCGATGGCCAGGATTTCCTGCGGCTTGAGTTGGGCATAACATCCGGTTACGGCAATCTTCGCCTTTGGCGCCTGTTTGTGCAGGCGGCGGATGAGATTGCGGCACTTCTTGTCGGCATGCTCGGTGACAGAGCAGGTGTTGATGACCACGATGTCCACATCCGGTCCGGGCGGGACTTCTTCGAAGCCTTGCGCCGCGAACTGCCGGGCCAGCGTCGAGGTCTCGGAAAAGTTGAGCTTGCAGCCCAGCGTAATAAAGGCAGCCTTACTCATAGACAACGGTAACAGAACTGCTTTCGACCCGTCCGTCCAGTGGGGGATTGAATTTCGTGACGGTCAGTTCGGCATAGGTGATCATCGGGAACCGGTCGGTAAGGACATTGAGCATCCGTCCGGCCAGGTGCTCCAGCAATTGGGCAGGCCGGGCCATCTCTTCCCGGATGACTTCGTAGAGTGCACCGTAATCGACGGCATCTTCCAACTTGTCAGTCCGGATGGCTTTCCGCATGTCGTAGTCGTAAGCCAGATCGACCCGGAACCAGTTGCCGTCGCGCTGTTCACTTTCGAGACAGCCGTGGTAGCCGCGGAATTGCATATTGTTGAGTCGTACCATATTCTTCAATCAGTCAGTTACTTCTTCAGACGCGTCATGAGCGGCAAGGTATATGCCTCCAGAACCCATGCCACCCTCGGCACTGTAAGAGGGAGGGGCCCAAGCGCAGCTTGGGAGGGGTCGCGCGGAGCGCGACGGTTCTGGAGGCATATACCTTGCCGCTCATGACGCGCCCGCTAATAGGATGAATACGCAAGGCCGCTTGCCGATGGAGAAGCCCTTCTTGACTTCTTGGCGCCAGGCGGCGATGCACTTGGTGCGGATCAGCTCCGTCGGGCAGGTGATGTCGGCGGCGACGCAGAGACGCGTGTCGGGCCGGCAGGCCTCCAGCAGGTCTGCCAGCAGGGTGTCGTTGCGGTAGGGCGTCTCGATGATGAGCTGCGACTGCTGGAGTCGGGCGGAGGCTCGTTCCAAAGTCACAATGGCATCGCGCCGGGCCGGAGCCTTGACCGGGAGATAGCCGGTGAAGGCGAAGCATTGGCCGTTCAGCCCCGAGGCCATCAAAGCCATCATCAAGGAGGAAGGACCGATCTGCGGTACGACCTCGATGCCGCGCTCATGCGCCAAAGCAACCAGCAATGCGCCCGGATCGGCAACAGCCGGAAGGCCGGCTTCCGAGATCAGGCCGGCATCCTGCTCTCCCAGGCGTTGCGCGTAGGCTTCAATCTGCTCGCGCGAGGTATGTTCATTGATTTCCAGCAGTTCCAGTTCATCGATATGTCCCTTGAGACCGGCCGCGGAGAGAAAACGCCGCGCGGTCCGCAACTCCTCTACGAACCAGAGCCGGATGGTCGGAATCAACGCCAGGGTGGGAGCGGGAAGCGCGTTATTCGGGGCGTGGTCGCCGAGGGGCGTCGGGATCAGGAAAAGTCTGCTGTTCATCGTTGTTCTTTCTGCGGAAAATCTTTCGCCAGAGGTCCGCGACCGAGTTGAAATCCTCTTGATAGACGATACCGGCGCCGTTGCGCTGGCTCAAATCGAGATAGTTGCTGTACTGGTCGGCCGAATGGGAGAAGAGCGTCAGGCGCAGTTGGCCCTGGCGGTTGAGCTTGATTTCGATATCGAGGTCACCCACGATGTCGCTGGCGCTCGAGGACAGGTATTGCCGGTTGCCGATATTGCCGTTGATGATCACGCGGTTGTTGAACAACTGCGTAGAAACGGCTACATCAAAGATGTTCCGGCCGTTTTCGGACGGCTGGTAGTTGAAGCCCAAGTCGAGTGGAATATCCAATTGTCGGAAGATGTTGTTGAGCTGGCTCGCCATCATCTCGGAAGCATTGGCGTAGAGTAAGGTCGTATTGTTGACGATGCCCGACTGCTCGTCAGGGACGAAACCGCCCGAAATCAACAGGGCCAGTGCCTGTTTCATCCGTTTGTCCTCGGTGTTGAGCGCACTCTGTACCCGGCTCTGCGTCGTCGGGTCCAGATCGGGGATGTCAATGTTGAACTTGATATCCGGATTGGCCAGTTTGCCCGACAAACTGATGCCGCAGTCCACGGTCCGGCGCATACTGACGGCGGTGGAGTCCGCAATCAGCGGACTGATGGACGCCTTGGTGCGGTACGTGGCTGTCAGGTCGAGATCCGACTGCATCACGTCACCCACGAAGGCGATGGTGCCGCCCGGGTTGATGGAGAAATCGCGGGCCGTGAATCCCAGCATGCCGAAATGATAGTTGCCGCTGTCCACCCGGTAATCACCTTTGATGTCGAACTTTTCGCCTTCCACGGTGATGCCGATCTGGCCGTTGCCACGGGCCTTGAGGATGTCGCCGGTAGTCTTGTCGATCTCCAGCTGGATTTCAGCGTCGGGCGTGGCGTTGAGGCGCAGGTTGACATTGACATCAGTGCCTTTGCCGGCTTTCTTGCCCTTGACCATCTGCTTGGCGATGAGCAGGGAGTCGAAAGCGGCGATCTTCTTTTCTTCCTGGTTGATGAAGGTCAGCAGCGACTTTCCGCTCTTGGCCGACTTGCCGAGCGGGATGTGGATGACCGTGTAGCGCTGCGGTGTGATGTTCAGGCCGAGCCGGACCTTGTCGAGCGTGCCGGTGACCCGGATATTGCCATCGGCGAAAGCTTTCCCGTAGAACGAATCGTTGTCACGGCTGTTGGTATTGAGGACCAGGTTGTTGTTGAGGTCGATGCGGACATTGAGCCGGATGTCCTGGAAATGATTGTAGGGGATGCCGCCGGACAGCCGTCCGGTACGGCCGTAGATATCCTGCAGGCTTATGTCGTCGAACGTGACCCCCGAGTCGCTGACGGTGAAAGGACCGTTGGCCGTATATTCGACCTGGGTGAAATCGAGTTTGAATTTGAAATCATTGAACTTCGTCCCTTCACTCTTGATCGAGAGTTTGTCGAGAGGGCCATTGGCTGTGATGTGACCCGAGGCGGTGCCGCTCATGTCGGAAAACAGGCTGGACAGGATGGGCTCAAATACACCGACTTGAAAATCATCCAACTGCAGGTCCAGGTCCGCTTGTTTGTCTTTAGGCCGGTACCAGGCTGTCGCGGAAAGCGGGTTCAGGCCGTTTCTTGTATTGTCAACCAGAAAATTGAAGCGTTTCGTATCATCGTCCCAGCTGCTGGCAATCCGCAGGTCGCCCACATCAATGTCGTCGGCGGAAATCTGCCGACCTTGCAGATCCAGCAGGAGGCCTTTTTCCGGCCCTAGCAAAGCGAACGCTTCGCCATCCCCGGTCAGCAGGCCTTGCAAGTTCAGCGGGGTGGACAGGAACGAATTGGCCAGGCCCAGATCGAAATAGTTGAGCCGGACCCGGATCTTGTCTTCCGGCTGGTCGCCGATGACCCCATCGACCAGCAATCCCTGTTCGCCGTTGACCAGGGCGAAATTGTCGATACGGATGTGCTTGTCCCGGTAATAGACGGAAGCCGGATTGATCTCCCATTCGTTGTCCGCGACAGCCAGGGTAGAGGGGAGGATGTCCGCCCGCAACAGGTAACCGTCCGTCTCTGGATCCAGGAAGAAGGCACGGGTGTGCAGGGCGGCCCGGTTGCCCGAACCATCCTCGTTGTGGAATCCGGCGCGCAGGTCGATCATCGTGCTGTCGGCCGTAGCGTCAAGGGTCAGGTTTTCAGCGGTGAGGCTGCCGGACTGCAACTGCTCGACGTCAAAGTCAGCCAGGAACTGCTCATCTTCAGTGACGATGCGCCCTTGGATGTTCCGCAGGATACTCTTGCCGAAAGCTGCCAGTTCGGAAGTAACCGTGCCGGTCATTTCGTCGCCTTCCAGGTTGATGCCGACATGGCTCTCGCGGGCCACATAGAGACCGGGGGCAAAGAAATCAAGCAACGGTTGCAGTTCGAGCGTCTGGAGGTGGAAGTGGCCGAAATCGTCGGGATGGGTGCCTTCCTCGCGGTTGAAACGGGTCTTGTCGAAAAGAGGCGACAGGTGCTTTTCCTTGATCAGGTGTACGGCCCGGCCGATGAAGTCCGTGATGAAGAGATTGCCGTCGTACGCGGCGCGGGCTACGGTCGATTCAAGGGTCACATTGTACAACTGGTCTTCCAGTTGCGAGGTGAGTGCCATATCGCCGATATCGAAGACCTGGTCTTCCAGCATGGCTTGCAGGGACCGGAAGTTGGCATGGCCCAAGAAGGCGCCCTGGGGCGTCTGTGTGATATCGGCGTCGAGAGCGAGTTGCAGGGACGCATTCTCACGCTTGTCGAAATGCAAGGCATCCAGATCAGCATAGTCCAGGTCCATGTCGATCATGTAATGGTTGTCCTTCCCTTTGCCGCCCAGTTCGACGTCGCCATGGAGGACGAGCTGGAGATTCGGGTCGCCGCTCACCACGTCGGCTTGCAGCATTCCGTCCTGCATCACGGCAGAAGCGACGATGTCGTGGTAATCGTAGCCGTTGAAGGTGAAATGATCGATCAGAAGCGGTTCCACGGTGGCGGACAGTCCTTTCTTCGAAGTGGCAAAACGGACGTCGGTCTGGCAAGTCAGGGCGCCAAGGGATTTGTTGCCGAGCAGGTGGCCCAACTGGAGCGACTCGGTAGTAAGGTTTCCTTCTGCGTGGAAGCCGCGTAAGACTCCCAGCGTCGCATCAACGGCGGCAGTGCCCATAGAGCCGACTGTTACCCGTCCCGTCGTCTTGAGGTTGGAAAGAAGGCCATTTGCCTTGGCAGCCAGGGAAATGGTTTCGCCGGGTGCATAGCGGGAAATCTTGGTGCGTTGGAAGCCGGGTTGAGCCGTTGCGAGGATGTCTGCCAGATCGGATGTACTGGTAACCCCGTGTAGGACTTCAGCATCAAACCGGGTGGCATTGATGTCAGGAAGACCTTTGAGGCGGAAACGGAGGTCCGCAACCGTCTTTTTCGAATCCGATTCGACGTGCAGCATTTCGCTCCGCAAATCACTGACGGGGCCTTGCACCTGCCCGTTCAGATTCAGTCCGAGAGCAGGCAAGCCTTTGGGAACGACAGGCCGCAGGGACTCAAAATTGAAATAGGCGTCCCGGAATGTGGCATCGAGCTGCACTTTGTCCAGGAAATCGGAGAAATCCGAAAAGTCATTGAATCCGAGTTTGACATCGGCCTGAAGATCGGAGTGACCGTCGTTGAAGATGAGGTTGTCGGCCCGGATGCCGGTACTGTCCATGAAAGCATCCAGACTGCAGGCCTGGACGTCGAGGCCAAGGTTTTCTTCCCGCAGCGTAAGCCGGTCGATCCTGGCGGAGACGGTTTCACTGTAACGGATGTTGCGTGCGTAAAGATGGATATCCTGGAGGTGCAGGCTGTCGGTTGAAAAATCGATGTCCTTGAGCGTCAACCGGCCGGCTTGGATGGTTTCCCAGGGCAGTCCGCCAGTTGTCTCTTTAGGAGGCCGGTTTTTCAGCGGGGCGATAAGGGCGGCCAGATTGGTGGTGCTGTCGTTGATGTGGTGGATGGAAATGCGGCCGTTTTCGATGCTGACGCGCCGGATCCGGGCTTCCTGGGAGAAGAGCAGGGAAGTGGTCTTGACGCTGGCCAGCACCTTGCCCAGATGCGCCAAGGTGTCATCCGCTCCTTGAATGACATCTACATCTTTCAAAATCAAGTTGTTCGGGAAAGAGAGCATGACCCTGCCCACCCGAACGTCCCCATCGAGATCCTTGGACAGGGTCTCGGTGACCTTGCCGACCAAAGCGGTCTGCACAGCCGGTATCTGCACGGCAATCATGGCCGCTGCCGGGATGATAAGCAGCACCAGGACGAGTATGCGGACGATCTTCTTCCAGGTCTTCATGGGTACGTATAACCTACAAATATAGGAAATAATTGCTACTTTTGCGCAAAATACAGGCTATGTCAATCATTCTTCTGGGTATAGAATCTTCCTGCGACGATACATCCGCCGCCGTGTTGCGTGACGAGTATCTCCTTTCCAACGTGATGGCCTCACAGGATGTCCATCGGCGCTATGGCGGCGTCATTCCCGAACTGGCATCCCGGGCCCACCAGCAGAACATCTTGCCGGTCGTGTCCGAAGCGCTGAAACAAGCTGGCGTGACGCTGGCCGATGTCGATGCCATCGCCTTTACGCGCGGTCCGGGCCTGCTGGGCTCGCTGTTGGTCGGTACTTCGTTCACCAAAGGCCTGGCTGTCGCCGCCGACAAACCCATCATCGAGGTCAACCACCTGCAGGGGCATATTCTCTCCCACTTCGTGAAAGTGGAAGGCCGTGACAACCGCTGCCCGGAGTTCCCGTTCCTCTGCCTGCTTGTGTCGGGCGGTCACACGCAGATCGTACGGGTGGACGACCCTTTGCATTTCGAGATCCTGGGTCACACCATCGATGACGCGGTGGGGGAAGCGTTTGACAAATGTGCCAAACTGATGGGCCTGGGCTATCCCGGCGGCCCGGTCGTCGACCGGCTGGCGAAAGAGGGGAATGAGAACCGTTTCCGTTTTGCCAAGCCCAATATTCCCGGGCTGGACTACAGTTTCAGCGGCATCAAGACTTCGATCCTGTATTTCCTGCGCGACCAGGTCGCCGTGGATCCGGATTTCGTAGAGAAGAACAAGGCGGATCTGTGCGCCTCGTTCCAGAAAGACTTGATCGACATCCTGCTGAAAAAACTGATCCTGGCTACGAAACAGACCGGCATCCGGCAAGTAGCCATCGCCGGGGGCGTTTCGGCCAACAGCGGTTTGCGCAGCCGTATCGTGGCGGAAGGCCAAAAACGGGGCTGGACCACGTTCCTGCCTGAACTCCGTTTCACTACCGACAATGCTGCGATGATTGCCATCACGGGCTATTATAAATACCAGGCCGGCCAATTCGCTCCGCTCGACATCGCGCCCCTTTCCCGCGCTGCCGAGTATGGCGACTAGTCGTGTTGCGGGAGGTTTCTCTTTGAAAACCTTAGCCACCCTCGGCTATTAGAGGGAGGGGCCCAAGCTCTGCTTGGGAGGGGTCGAGCGGAGCGAGACGGTTTTCAAAGAGAAACCTCCCGCAACACGACGGCAGACAGGAGACGGCAGACGAAAGACAAAAGACATGAAAGAATTCGACATAGCTTTTCCCATCCGGCATACGCCGACGGAGGAGGAACTGCGGCAGGCCGCGGGGCGTGCGCTCGGCGTCAAGCCGGAGCGGGTGGCTGCGGTGCGCATTGTACGCCGCTCGCTGGACGCCCGCGGCGATATCCTCTACCGCTATCGCATTCAGGCGGCTGCTGCCGGCGAGGCATTGGAAACCTACACTTTGCCTCCCTATCAGGACGTCAGTCACGCCGAGCCCGTGGTGGTGATCGGCGGCGGCCCGGCCGGCATGTTCGCGGCACTCCATCTCCTGATGGCCGGTCGAAAACCCGTGCTGCTCGAGCGGGGCAAAGATGTCCATGCCCGCAAATTCGACGTGGCCGCCCTCAATCAGCAGCAGCGCGTCAATGGCGAATCGAACTACTGCTTCGGAGAAGGCGGCGCCGGCACCTTCTCCGACGGGAAACTCTTCACCCGCTCCAGCAAGCGTGGCGATCTGCGGGAAGTGCTGCACCAGCTGGTGGCGTTCGGCGCTTCTGAAAGTATCCTCGTGGATGCTCATCCTCACATCGGCAGTGATGCATTGCCCCGCATTGTGGAACGCATCCGCCACTGCATCGTGGAACACGGAGGAGAATACCATTTCGGCGAAAAAGTGATCGGTTTGAAGGCCAGCCGTGACGGTCAGCATACCCATTGGAAGGTGCTGTGCGAGGGCGGCGCCAGCTATACGGCCCGCCATGTCATCCTGGCCACAGGCCATTCGGCCCGCGACATGTACCACTATTTCGCTTCCCAAGGCTGGCCCCTGGAAGCCAAGGGATTTGCACTGGGCGTGCGGGCCGAGCATCCGCAGTCGATCATCAACCGCATCCAGTACCACGGCCGGTTCCAGCCGGGTATGCCCGCCGCGGAATATGCGCTGGTGGAGCAAGTGGAAGATCGCGGCGTGTTCTCGTTCTGCATGTGCCCGGGCGGTATCCTGGTCCCTTCCGTCACAGCACCGGGCGAAGTCGTGCTCAACGGCATGTCCAATTCGATGCGCAATTCTCCCTGGGCCAATGCCGGCATCGTCTGTGCCGTCAATCCGGGAGACGTACCCGCGTATGACCGCTATGGGGTATTCGCCCTGTTGGAATTCCAGCAAGCCGTGGAGCGCACCATGTTCGATTTCACCCGGACCCTTCAGGCGCCTGCCCAGCGGCTCGTGGATTTCTGCCGGAAAAAAGATTCCCAGGGATTGCCGCGCAGTTCCTATCAGCCCGGCGTGGTGAACGCCCCGCTGTATGACTTGTTGCCGGCTTTTGTCTTTGAACGCCTGCGGGTTGCCTTTGCCGCGTTCGACCGTAAGATGAAGGGCTATTATACAAACGACGCCCTTGTCCTGGGCGTCGAATCACGGACATCGTCCCCGGTACGTATTCCACGTGATCCGGAGACGATGTGTGTGCCGGGCCTGGAAGGCCTGTATCCTTGCGGGGAGGGAGCCGGGTATGCCGGCGGCATTACCTCCAGCGCCCTGGACGGCATTCTAGTTGCCGCAGCCGCCGCCACACGATGAGCAGTCGTGGTTGCACTGGGCAGCCCGCTCGCCGTGGAGTCCGTCGGTCAGCTCTTTTTCCGTCGCGTCGCGGACACCTGTCACTTTGCCGCTGAAATGCAGTTCCTTGCCGGCCAACGCGTGGTTGAAATCCATCTTCACGCTTTCGGACTGGACTTCTATTACTTTGCCTGGAATCACGCCGCCGGCCTGGTTCATCATCGGGATTACCTGACCGACCACAAGCAGTTGTTCCTGGATCTTGCCGTCGATCTCGAAAATATGCTTGGGCAGTTCAACGACCGCCTGGGCGTCGTAAACGCCATATCCCTCTTCGGGGCTGAGGACGAATTCGAACGAGTCGCCGACGGTTTTGCCGGACAGGTATTCTTCAAACTTGGGGAGCAGGTAGCCCAGCCCGTGGATGTATTCGAGCGGGTTTTCTTCCGTGGCCTGGTCTTCCACTTTGCCGTCCACCACCAGCGTGTAGGTCAGGGAGACGACTTTCTCATCTTGGATTTTCATGTCTGTTGAGGGGTTTCTATGTTCAATATCAGATTGTATTTGCGTTTGTTGTAAATGCGCGTGACGGTGCTCAGGCCGCCTTCGGCAATCCATTTTCCCTGCTTGTCACTATTGTCGATCAGGACCCAGTAGTTGCACAGGGGCTGGTAGATCTTGCGCAGGTTCTCGATGCCGTGCCAGTAGCGGCGGATGATGGTCTCCGTCGGGACATTGTGCCCGCCTGCCGCGACCCGCATCGCCACCCTTTTGACAGCCAGCTCCGGGCTCTTGAGCCAGAAGTAGAAGATGCCCACCATGTAACCTTTGTGCTGGGCCCGGGAAATCGTGCCGGCGAGGCTTTTCGTGGCAAGCGTTGTCTCTACCGCAAAGTCCTCGTTCCGCTCGATCAGCTGGTCCATCCGCTCGCGCATCAGGCGGGAGGCCCGGATCATCTCCCGCTCCGGGTTCTGGGGCGAGAGTTCGTCGGCGATCTCGTCGGCGTTGACGAAAGTATGAAGGTTCAGCAGGTCGGGCAGCACCGTATAGGATGCGGTCGTTTTCCCCGCACCGTTGCAACCCGAGATGATGTAGAGCCGCGCCATCGCCCTACAAAGATAAGCAATTTACTTGATTCGGAAAGGGTCGTCGCCGTAGAGGGTGAACTTCTTCGATTTGCGGAGCCATTTCTGCTCCTCGGCCTTGATGTATTCGCGGGTATCCTCCCAGTCGAGGCGGCCTTCCACATAGCTCAGCAACGTGGCATCTTCCAGATAGCGCCCCAGCCCTTCGTCTGTAAATTCAGGACAGGTGTCATGGATGAAACGCAGCAGTTGCAGCGCGTGGTTGAGGGCGTGGTACGCGACGCCCGGAATGAACATCAACTGGAATCCGAAGCAGGTCTGGTCGCGGTAGATGCCGTAGGAAGGCTCGAAACGGGTCCAGCGTACATGCAGGCCCGGGTGCGCCACCGGACTTCCGGGATCGTTCCAGGTACGCAGACCGTGCACCGGCAGGTAGCCGGAAAGCCGCTCCATCCACGGGGCGCCGAATTGTTCGAAGGGACGGTTCGTCCCGTGGCCGTAACTGACGTTGGTACCCATCCACAGGCACTGCCCGCTGTAAAAGTTGGAGGTAAACAGTCCCGAGAAATCGGAGAAAGGAGGGATGGTCCAGGCCATCAGCTCCCGGTTCACGGCTTCGGCGGCTGTTGCGATGATGTGGAGCGGGAAACGCGCGCCCAATTCACTGTAGAACAGGTTGGCTGTTTCACCCAGCGTGAGGCCGTGCCGATGGGGGAGACCGATGATGCCCAAGGTTCCTTCGATCTGCCGTCCGGCCGGATTGATGCGGTCCACCAGGAAGACGGACAAGGCGGCATCAGCGGCTTTGAGCCGTTTGAACAGATTGAACAGCAGGGATGTGTAGTTGCTGTAGCGGGCGCCCACGTCCTGCAGTTCGATGACCAGCGCATCGAGATCCAGCAGGCTGGCTTCGTCGATGGACGTGGTCACTTCGATGGTTTCCACACCCGGGACCATCGGCCCGTAAAGCGCGTGCTCCGGCGTGAAAATGCGCACCAGGTTGCCGCGCCGTGCCAGGCTCTCGAAGAGATATTCGCCTGTATCGGGGTGCCAGGCCACCTGGTTGCAAAGCAAACCCAGGCGCCCCTTTCGGAGCACCTGGTCTTCCTGTGCAAGTAGCGGTGTGGTTCGGAATGAAAACAAAGAAGCGATTATTTCTTCTTCTGTCCGTATCTTGAGTAGAATTTGTCCACGCGGCCGGCGGTGTCGACGAGCTTCATCTTGCCCGTGTAGAACGGGTGCGACGTGTTGGAGATCTCGACCTTCACCAGCGGGAAGGTATGGCCGTCGATATCGATCGTCTCCTTCGTGTTGACGCAGGAGCGGGTGATGAAGACGTGCTCATTGGACATATCCTTGAATGCTACAAGACGGTAGGATTCGGGATGGATTCCTTTTTTCATGGTCGTATCGTTATTAAACAGTTTCCAAAACGGAGCGCAAAAGTAGAAATAATTTGCTGAACCACAAAATTATTTTGTAAGATTGAAGCCCGCATACATCTTGTCGTACTGGTTGAGTACGGAATTGATGGTCTGCAGGGTCGAATTCTTATAGACCGACGTGAGCGACTTGATGATCTTCATCATCGTCGTGGCGTCGAACAGCAGTTCCATCTTGCCGTTCTTGACGGCAACGTAGCCCTTCATGTTGATGAGGGAGGCCACTTTCATGTTGAGGGTGGCGTTCTGCTGGTCGAGGGTCCAGGTGCCGGGGAAGGACTTCGAGCCATATTTGATGGCCATCGTCCCGTCTTCGTTGAAGGTGAACCCGAAGAGTCCCTGCGAGATACCTACTTTCTGGAGATAGCCGTCAAGCTTCTTTTCAATCGTGCTCTGCGCGGCGGTGCTTGCGATGTTCGACAGCGGATTGTTGTCGGACTTGAAACTGATGGCGCTGCCGGTGTAGTTCCAGTTGCCGGCAATCGTTTCGGGCGAAAGGGCGCTCTTGCCCGAGAGCAGGTCAGTGATGCTGGAAACGATGGAGCCGGCATTGGTGTCGCCGCTCCCGGTAAGTTTGCCGAGCAGGCCGCCGAGGCCCTGGGCGTTGGCAGAAACCGTCACCATCAGGATGGCAGCTGCGATGAGTGTAAATCTTTTCATGGTATTCTCTTTTTTGTGTTTATTTCCCCTGTGATTTTTTTTAACTTTGCAAGGTAGTAAATTTTTTGCAAGAAAAAACGTAAATAGTTCAAAATATGACCCTCATCAAATCTATCTCCGGCATTCGCGGAACCATTGGCGGCACCATCGGCGACTCGCTCACTCCCATTGACATTGTCAAGTTTACGGCGGCTTACGCACGCCAGCTGCAGCAGAAATTCCCGGGTAAGGAACACTGCAAGGTGGTCGTAGGACGGGACGCCCGCATCTCGGGCGAAATGGTGGACAGCATCGTATCCGGCACTCTGCTCGCCTGTGGCGTGGACGTGGTGAACGCCGGGCTGGCCTCTACGCCGACCACTGAAATGGCCGTTCTCTTCGAAAAGGCGGACGGCGGCATCATCCTGACGGCTTCCCACAATCCCAAGCAATGGAATGCCCTCAAGTTGCTCAACGAAAAAGGCGAGTTTCTGACCGATGCCGAAGGGAAGGCGCTCCAGCAGGTGGCCGAGGCGGAGGATTTCGAATTCCGCGACGTGGACCGGATCGGGACGATGGTCCGGAAAGACTTTACGCAGGCGCATATCGATGCGGTCAAGAATTATCCGCTGGTGGACCTGGCGGCCATCCGGGCAGCCGGCTTCAAGGTGGTCCTCGATTCCATCAATTCCGTCGGCGGCATCTGCATGCCCGCCCTGTTCGAGCAGTTGGGCGTGGAATGCGTCACCATCAACGGCGAACCGAACGGCCGTTTCGCCCACAATCCCGAGCCGCTGCCCGCCAATCTGGTGGGTCTTTCGGAAGCGGTGGTCCGGGAAAAAGCCGATTTGGGTGTCTCAGTTGACCCGGATGTGGACCGGCTGGCGTTCATCTGCGAGAATGGCGTACCTTTCGGCGAGGAATACACGCTGGTGGCGGTGGCGGACTATGTGCTGTCTGTCAGACAGGGACCGACGGTGTCGAACATCTCGTCTTCCCGGGCGCTCCGCGATGTGACCGAGGCGCAGGGTTGCCGCTACTACAGCTGCAAGGTCGGCGAGGTCAATGCCTCGACGATGATGCAGGAAGTCGGAGCTGTCATCGGCGGCGAAGGCAATGGCGGCGTGATCGTACCCGACCTGCACTATGGCCGCGATGCGCTCATCGGCGTTGCCTTGTTCCTCAGCAACCTTGCCCACAAAAAACTCAGTGCCACGCAGCTGCGGGCGACCTATCCGGACTATTTCGTATCGAAAAACCGCATTGAGATGAGCGATCCGGCGCAGATTGAGGCGGCGCTCGAGGCAGTGGAACAGCATTTCGCCGGTGCCACCATCAACAAGCTGGATGGTCTGCGCATTGATTTTGAAGCCGAACGCAAATGGTTCGTCCTGCGCAAATCCAACACGGAACCGATCATCCGTATCTACGCCGAAGCGCCCACCGAAGCGGTGGCCGAATCGCTGGCGCAGGAGGTGATCCGCGTTATTGGATAATTCCTAGCTCAAGCCATTGAGCCAGGAGGGCCTGCACATCGGTGCGGGCCCTTTCTGCGGACACTTCATAGGTCTCGCAGAGAGCGTCGACAATGGCGTCTTCGTTGAATTCGCCCAGTTCACCGGCTTTTTCCCAGATCCAGGCAGCCGTGTCGTTGAGGCTGATGAGTTTGCCGAAGTCGATGGCGCCCAGACCTTCCCCGACAATGACTTTTTCGCCGCACACTTCGCGCAGCACAAATCCGTCTTTTCGTTTCATCGTATTATCGTATTTTGATATTCCGTAGGATGGTTCGTTTGTAAATGGCAAGCAGGTAGCGGCGTAGCGGGAGCAACCTGCGCCAGACTCGGGCCTGCCGCCGTGCTTTTGGCGTGTCGAGCCGGCGATGGCGTCCGTCGGCACCGACAACTTCGTCCGCCCGGGCCAGTACATCGGACGGCCGGCAGATTTCCTGGCCGCGGATGTTTCCATCTCCCATCAGCACAACTTTGTCGGCAGAGACTTCCATCACGCGATGGAGCACATAGCGGCATCCGTCAATCCGCGCCAGCACTACGTCGCCGGGCCGGATGTCGCCGGGCTGGGTCAGGACTGCGCTTTCTTGTCCGCCCAGGATGAAAGGGAGCATGCTGCGTCCCTTCACGAGCATCGTGACAGCCAGCCCTTCGTCGACCAGTCGGACGGCTTCGCGGATTATCTGTTCGTCGCTGATGCCGGTCATTCTGCTGATGCTGTCAAAGTTTCTGCGCTGAGCCGGGCCGCTGCCTCGTCCGGGAGACAGTCCAGATACCAGACCGGTACCCGCGAGACCAGGGCGTTTTCAGTCCAGTGAAGGCCGTCAGCGATGGCACGGTCCCAGCGCTTGCCCGATATGCTCGGAACCAGCACGGCATAGGCTTCAATGCCCCGCAGCCGGCGGATTTTGTTGTATGGAGCCTGCGCTAACTGGAGAAAGCCGCCGACCGGCAGGCTCATATTCTTATAGCAAGGAGTCTTGCCGCTCCAGGGAGAGCCATAGACCCGGATGATACCGTCCGCATCGACGCGGACGACCGGATTGTCATCATTGACCAGTTCGGATCCCGGAATATGTTTCAGCCACAGGCGCGCATGGGTACTTTTGCCTGTGCCGCTGCGGCCCAGGAACAGGTAGCCGCGTCCGCCATGGCCTATGACCGCTGCATGAAAGAGTGCCGTCTGAAGGGAAGCCGTGCGCAAGGCATAGAGGACCATCAGCGCATTGCTGAGTGCGAATTCGGGATGGGTGGCTACCGCCAGCGTGGCCTGGTCGAAGCCGGGCCGCGCCAGCATGGCCCCGCTCAGTTTCCCCCAGAGACTGAACGCAAACCAGGATGATCCATCCGGCGCCCGGCATACCTGGATTTGGGAACCGTCATCGTCCTGGTTGAACTCCTCGGTCAGCCCGTCAGGTTGAGGGAGGGCGTCCTGCGGCACAACCTGGAGGCGGAAAACAGGTTGTTTCGACAATTCCGTCGGAACGGCAAACGGGGCGTAAGGTTTCAACGCATCGCGCAGTTCCAGTCCTTCCGCCAGCTGGATCGCGAAACGATGCCCGGCCACACAGAAGGTCGTCTCTTGCTGGTCGGCTTCGATGAGTGCGAGCAGCCGGTCGATAGCTTCTTCTTGCGGAATGTAGCGTACGACAGGCTCCTTGCCTCGGTAGAGGGTCACATGGCCACGACCTTCGCCGACATAGCCATAGTCGGCATCGGCCATTTCGCCGGGGCCATTGACGACGCAGCCCATGACGGCAATCTTGATGCCCGGGGCTAAATGCGCCGTACGCCGTTTCACTTCTTGGAAAGTGGATTCCAAGTCGTACAAGGTGCGGCCGCAGCCGGGGCAGGCGATGTATTCCGGCGCGGTGAAACGGCGCCGGCAGGCTTGCAACAGCATGTCACGGAAACGGGCTGCCGCTTCGGCGCTGACCGGTTTGCCGCCGATGGTCGATCCTTCCAGCGAGAAGTCATCGATATTCTTGTCGAGCAGGGAAGGGCCCCAGAGGCAGGATGCCTTGATGATGAAATCGTTCCAGTCCAGCGCTTCGACGGTGGTGCGCCTGCCTTGGGGAGTATAGCCTGCGTCAATAGCTGCTACGATCTGCTCGCCGGCCGGAATCTCGTGTACGGGATCTTCCGTCAAAGAGACCCGGATGGTGTTGCCGATTCCCTCGGCCAGCAGGGTTCCAATCCCCACTGCAGATTTGATACGGCCTTCGTCGCCGCCGCCGGCCTCGGTAACGCCGAGATGCAGCGGAAAGCGACAGCCCAGTTCTTCACGCATCGCCTTGTCGAGCAGGCGGTAAGCCTCCACCATCACAAGCGGGTTACTTGCCTTGAGCGAAACGACAACCTGGTAGAAATCTTCTTCGATGCACATCCGCAGCCATTCCATGACGGCTTCTTTCATGGCCAGCGGCGTGTTGCCGAAGCGGGATGTGATGCGTTCTCCCAGCGATCCGTGGTTGAGGCCGATCCGGATCGTCGTGCCGTATTGCCGGCACAGGCCGATCAGTTCCCGGAATTTGGTGCAGGCGACTTCGTGCTGCTTGGCGAAATTACCAGGGTTGATGCGGACCTTGTCTGCTACCGATGCGGCGGCCAACGCGGCGTCCGCCAGGAAATGGATGTCAGCCACCAAGGGGGTCAGGATACCCTCTGCGCGCAGTTGCTGCTTGATCAGGCGCAGCGATTCCACCTGTTTGAGACCTTGTGTCGTGAGGCGGATGAGGCCGGCTCCGGCGGCGGCCATCGCACGGCACTGGGCGACAGAAGCCGCGATGTCGTCGGTTGAGGTATTGCACATCGTCTGGATGATGACCGGGGCATCGCCCCCGATCGGCAGCCGTCCTGCAATGGAGAAAGAGATATCGCGTACTACCATAAATGGAAATGGAGCGAGGCGCTCATCATGATGTTTTGCGGATAGGTAAACATCCAGTAGATGTCACTGTATTTGTTGGTGTGGTACATGCTGGCGAACGCATGTTTGTAGTTGCCTTCGATGTGCAGTTCGAAAGGCTTGAACACGACGGCCAGCCCGAGGCCGCCGATCACGCCGTAATCGTAGCGCTGGTCATATTTGTCAAAACCGCCCTCCCGGTCGGTAGAAAGGCGGTAGCCGCCGTAGGTTCCGATGTTGATCAACAGCCGGAAGATGGAGAAATCGATCTTGAACTGCGCCAGCAGCGGAACTTCGATGACCTCACAGGTTTCCCCATAGCCTTCTATGGGGGACGTGTACCCCTCATAGCCGTGTTTGGCGCCCACTTGCAGCCCGAAGTTGAACAACTGGTCCCAGAGCGCATGATAATAGGTGTAGTGGACCCCGATATTGTTGTAGGTCAGGATCCGTTCCTGGCTGAGTCCGGGTGATGAAGTCACGCCACTCAGGTTGACGCCGTACGAAACACCGATCATGTGGATGCTCTTGAACTTGGCCGGATGGACGATGGTGTCGAGCTGGGCAAAGTCATCGGGCATCTCGAAGATGAAATTCTCATTCTGGGCATACGCCGACAGCCCGATCAGGACGGTGAGCAGGGAGAGCAGCAGCTTCTTCATCGGAACATCTCCTTCAAATTTATGGTCTGTTCGATTTCGGCCGATTCGAGAATCTCCAGCACCTTGACGCCCGGTGCGTTCTCATAGAAACGCACCGTTTCAGGCTGCTTGTGTTCCAGCAGGTTGCCGGTGTCGGCAAAACCGTTCCGGTTTTTGTCGCAAGTGATGCGGATCATATACTTGCCGGCCTTGAGGTAGGGGAAACGGAGCGTCTGCGACTGGTCGATCTGGTAAGTCCGGATGACATTCGATCCTTTCTCATCGGTCAATTCCACGATGTAGCGGTCTTCCACATCCGTCATGACCAGGTCGAGGGTACTCAGTTCTTCGGCCTGCGGCACTTTGAATTTGGCCGAGGAAGCAGCATTGGGCAGTTTGTCAAGGTTGAAGAAAGTTCCCTGGGGCAAGGTCAATTCGTAGTCATACCCTTTGATCAGCGCCTCGGCCGGTGTGATGATATACCGGCGGATATCCGCCGTGTCCTGTTTGAAAGTGAACGACTTGGCACTTTGCTGCCCTTTCGGGTTTGTCTCGGTCAGGCGGATGGAGTCGCGGACGATGCGGGTAATGGGCAGGTCGGATTCAATCTGGACACCCAACTGTTCGACCGTCTCGTCCTGGGCTTTGATTTTCAGTTGGAAGGTCGTATCGGGGCCTTGTTTCTCCTGTTGCTCCCCGGCCAGGCGTCGGCCGCCCGCAGGTTGCTGCTCCTGCTCCTGTTTCTGGACAGCCAGGGACAGTCGCTCTTCGGCGGGAGCCAGCACGCCCGTAGAATCGGTTTTCAGATATTTGAGCCGGATCAGCAGGCTGTCGTCGAGCCGGTAGTCGGTGTTGATCCAGAAATCGATGCTGTCGCGGGAAGGGTTGTATTGCAGGATCACGGACGTGTCGGGGATGCCCACGAATTCCAGTTCGTCAATCTGGACTTCGGCCGCGCTGAACTTGAGGAAGCCTTGCCGCTCGCTGGTCCGGCCGCTGTTCTGGAGGTACTGGACCGTCTGAAGTTCCTTGAAAGTATATAACTCCATCATGGAGAGACGGGCCATGCACAGAGCCGTGTCCGCCATGTTGAAGGAGCGTAGTTCGTACGTTGTGTCTGTCATGACCGTGACAGGCTTGAAAGGGTCGTCCAGGAAGCCGACTTCGTCTTCGTCCGGGTTGTATTTGAAATCCCCGTCGGTATCGGTATACACATACACGCGGTACGTGGTGTCGCGCAGGTTGCGCAGGACGAAATAGCCCCAGTCGTCCGTTTTTACGACAGCATCTGGCAGGGACTTGAAGCAAGCCGAGTCGGATTGGTCGATATACGCGGCCACCAGGGCCTTGTTGACGGGTGCCAGGTTCTTGCTGTCCAGGACTTTTCCCGTGAAATACAGGGAATCGACCGAATCACCGGTGGAAAAGGCATAGACCAGGCGCGGGGCCAGGTTGCCTTCATTGTTGTCGGCCAGGGCCTGTCCGAAATCAATCGTGTAGGTCTGGTCTGATTTCAAGGTATCCGGGAGGGTGACGACGATGTTCTTGCCTTTGACCTTCGCGGTCGGTTTGCGTTTGGTAGGCGGGGACAGCAGAATGTCTGCAGGGGTCTTGACAACCGTATATTCGTTGTAGAGCAAGGTGATCTTCCCCTCGGTGAGTGGAAACTCCGTATTCCCCGGTTCCGGGGTGATCTTGAGCAGCACGGGCGGGAGCGTGTCTTTGGGTCCGCCGCTCGGGGCGGTGGTGGTGTTGGCGCAGGAATGGCTGAAGATGCAGCACGCCGCAAACAACACCAATAGGAGTACCGTAGCTGTAATTCTTCTCATAATCAATTGATATCTACTCGTTTGACCCGCTCGATGCCCTTGACTTTCGAAATGGCGGCAATCAGCCTGTCAAGGTCGTCGGTACTGTGTACGTAGAGGTCTATCTGCCCTTCGAAGATCTCATCGTGCGTCTCGATATGGAGCTTGCGCATGTTGACACCGAGCACCAGCGAGATCACACGGGTCAAATCGCTGAGGACGCCGACCCGGTCGATGCCCTCCAGCGAAATCCTTGCCAGATACGACATCATGAAATGCTTGCTCCACTTGGCCGAGACGATCCGATGCCCTTCCTTGGAGGCCAGGTTGCCTGCCACGGGACAACTTTTCTTGTGGATGGTGACCGTTCCGTCGTCCTCGATGAAGGCGACCACGCTGTCACCCGGAATCGGGGAGCAGCACTCGGCGATATTGAAGGAGATGGTTCCCTGGTCGATGTCTTCCTGCAGCAGGAATTCGTTCTTCTTGTTGATGGAACTGTTGCGTAACGGGCTGAGCAGCTTGACGCCCCACATCTGGACGCTGCGACGCTCTGCATTGGTCTTCAGGGCTTTGTCAAGGTCGCTCAAGTCGATGACGCCGATGCCGATCTTGTTGTAAAGCTCGTCCTTGCCGCTGGCGAGTTTGTAGTAGTCGATGAGTTTCTTGATGACGCGGCTGCGTTCGGAGATGCCCCGCGCGTCGAGTTCCCGGTCGAGGATGGCCATGCCTTCCTTGATGCTGTTCTTCTTGTCGGACTTGAGGAAGTCCATCACCAGGTTCTTGGCCCGGTTGGTCTGGAGGAAATTCAGCCACTCGCGCTTGGGCTTGCCGCTTTCCGAAGTGATGATCTCCACCTGGTCGCCGTTGGTCAGGACCTGGGAGAGGGGGACGAGCCGCTGGTTCACCTTGGCGGCAATCGCATGGTTGCCGACCTGGGTATGGATGCTGTAGGCGAAATCGAGGGCGGTGGCTCCCTTGGCCAGGTTTTTCGATTCCCCCATCGGCGTAAACACGTAGATGGAAGAAGTGACCAGTTCCTGGTGGAACTCGTCGAGGAACTGCATCGCATCGATGTCGGGGTTCTCGAGAATTTCCCGGACCTGCTGGAGCCAGAGTTCGATCTCATTGTCGCCGCTTCCGCCTTCCGCGTCCTTGTAAAGCCAGTGGGCGGCGATGCCGCGTTCCGCGATGGCATTCATCCTGTGGGAACGGATCTGCACTTCCACCCAGTTGCCGGTATGGCTCATAACGGTCAGGTGCAAGGCTTCATAGCCATTGGCCTTAGGCTTGTCCACCCAGTCACGGGTCCGGTCGGGCTTGTATTGGTACAGGCCGGTGATGACGGAGAAAATAAACCAGCATTGTTCCCGCTCCGTGAAATCCGTCCGTGGTTCGAAGATGATGCGCACGGCGTAGATGTCGTAGATCTGTTCGAAGGGAATATTCTTCGAATTCATCTTCTTCCAGATGGAGTAGGGTGTTTTGAGGCGTTTCAGGATCGTGTATTTGTAGCCTGCTTTGTCGAGTTCCTGCCGGATGGGATCGATGAAGGTGTCGATCTGTATTCCCCGTTCCTCCATGATCCGGTTGAGCTGTTGCTCGATGGACGCATAGGCCGCCGGTTCACGGTATTTGAGCCAGATGTTCTCCATCTCCGACTTGATGCTGTAAAGGCCGAGCCGGTGGGCGAGGGGGATGAAGAGGAACATGGTCTCGCTGAGGATCTTGTCGCGCTTGTATTCAGGCATGAACTGGATGGTCCGCACGTTGTGGAGCCGGTCTGCCAGTTTGATGAGCACGATGCGCACGTCGTCGTTGAGGGTTACCAGGATGCGGCGGAAATTCTCAGCCTGCAGACTGACGCGGGCTGCCTGCCCTTTGTTCTTGTTGTCATTGTCGAGGGCCGTCTTGATCTTGGTCAGGCCGTCCACCAGCGAGGCGATTTTGTCGCCGAAGAGCCGCTGGATGTCCTCGACCGTGAAATCGGTGTCCTCCACCACGTCGTGCAGCAGGGCGGCGCAGATCGACTTGCAGCCGAGCCCGATCTCATCGACGACGATCTTGGCCACGGCAATCGGATGCAGGATGTAAGGCTCTCCCGAGCGGCGCCGGACTCCCTTATGGGCTTCATTGGCGAACTCGAAGGCTTTGAGCACCAACTGGTACTGCTGCTCGTCTGCACAGCGTTTCCGGCTGGATTCCCGCAACCCGGCGAACTCCCGTTCAATCAGTTTATAATCCTCTTCTGTAAACATAGGTTTATTGCGTTAGCTGGGGCGTCCGGCCAGTCCGCGTTCCTGCGCCTCCTGGCAGTCCACCGTATGGTATCCCCGCGAAAGTTCTGCACCGAACAGGATGATCTGCCAGCACAGGTTGAGCCAGACGATGAAGAGGGGGATGAAAGCCAGGGCGCCGTACACGGCACCGAGGCGCGTCACCATCACCTGGGTTCCCATATAGAGATATTGGATGGCCACGAAGGCGACGCCGACGATCAGGGCGGCCTTGAGGGCCGAGCCGTAGCGGACTTTCGTGTGCGGAATGAATTTGTACATCACCGAGAGCGCCAGGACGACGATCCCGTAGAAAGCGAGCCAGAACAAGTTGGTCGTGATGAAATTGAACGGTCCCAGGTTGCCTTCGAGCAGGCCGATGAACCGGGCGTACCAGGTCCAGCCCGAGAAGAGCAGCAGGAGCACGAACGGCGTGACCAGCATGATGGCGAAATAGACGGCGATCCGCTGCCAGAGTTTCCGGGGAACCGGGACCTGCCAGATCCGGTTGAAAGAGACTTCGACATTGATCATCAGCCAAAGTACGGTCCAGACAAAGCTCAGGAATGAGATCCATCCGAAGACGCCGTTCTCCGTGGCCTTGATGAGGTTCATGGCGTAGTCCATGATCACCTGGATGAGCTGGGTGCTGGTGGGGAATGACTCCATCAGCGAGTCGGAAAGCAGGCGGTCCAGTCCGAACCCGTGCGAGACGAACAGGATGACGGCAATCATCGGGATGAAGGCCAGGATGGTGAACTGGCTCAGGGCCACAGCTTCACGGCCGACGCGCTCCTTGGCGAAGCCGCGGGCGGTCAGGATGAAGGCCTGGATGCTCTTGAACAAGCGTTTCCGGGCATTGCTCAATTCGCTGAAATCGAGTGCCCAGATGTCCTTCGTCAGGAACTTGACGAGCATCTTGATGAAATCCTTGATTCTGGCCCAGAACAGTCGCATGGCTTATTCCTTTCCAATCAGTGTATAGAACTGGGATTCATCGATCACGGGAATACCGAGTTTCTCGGCTTTCCGGAGTTTCTCCGGGCCGGCTTTTTCGCCCGCCAGGAGCCAGGCGGTCTTGCCGCTCAGTGAGCCGGCATTCTTGCCGCCATGCGCTTCGATGAGGCTCTTCATCGCTTCGCGGGAGATGGAGAAATTGCCGGAGATGACAAGGGTCTTTCCAGAAAGGGTGTCGGACAGCGGCTGGTTTGCCTCCGCGTTGACGGCCATCTGCAGCCCCGCTTCCCGCAGCCGACGGACGGTCTCCTGCCCGGCTTCGGAAGCGAAATAAGCCAGGATGGAATCGGCTACCGTATCGCCGATGTCCTCGATTTGCACCAGGTCTTCCCGGGTGGCGGCAGCCAGCGCGTCGATCGAGCCGAAGTGGCGTGCCAGGGTCTTGGCGGTCTGTTCACCGACATGGCGGATGCCCAACGCATAGAGCACGCGTTCAAACGGGACGTTGCGGCTGGCTTCGAGGCTGGATAGGAAGTTGTCGGCCGATTTCTCCTGCCAGCCGTCCAGGTCGATCAGTTGGGCACGGGACAGGGTATAAAGGTCGGGCAGCGTGTGGATGTAGCCTTTGTTATACAGTTGTTCAACCGTTGCGTCACCGGCCAGGATGTCCATGGCTTTGCGTCCGGCGAAATGGATGAAACGGCCCTTGATCTGGACGGGGCAGGATTCCCGGTTGGGGCAGTAGTGCCGGGCCTCGTCTTCATCCCGCACGAGCGGTGTACCGCAGTCCGGACAGCAGGAAGGGAAAGCTGGCCGTTGGGCGTCGGCCGGCCGTTTCGACAATTCCACGCCGGTAATCTTCGGAATGATCTCGCCGCCTTTCTCGACATAGACATAATCGCCGATATGGATGTCGAGCAGGTCCATCTGGTCCTTGTTGTGGAGCGAGGCCCGCTTGACCACAGTGCCGGAAAGTTGCACGGGTTCCAGATTGGCCACGGGCGTGACTGCGCCCGTGCGGCCGACCTGATAGTCGACTGAGAGGAGTGGTGTGAGCGCCTGCTCAGGTTTGAACTTCCAGGCCGTCGCCCAACGGGGTGACTTGGCGGTGAAGCCGAGTTGCCTTTGCAGGTCCAGTTCGTTGACCTTGATGACGATGCCGTCGGTGGCGAAGGGAAGGGTCTTGCGCCGCGTATCCCAGGCATCGATGTAGGCGATGGCCTCTTCGATGCTGTCGGCGCGCTGGCTGTAGGCAGAAATCGGAAGCCCCCAGCTGCGGGCAGCTTCGAGGGCTTCGATGTGGGTCTTGAAGGGCAGGTTTTCGCCGAGGACGTGGTAGAGGACGCAGTCGAGGCCGCGGGTGCGCATCTCGGCAGGATTCTGCAGTTTCAGGCTGCCTGAGGCAGCGTTGCGGGGATTGGCGAAGGGCTCGAGTTCTGCTTCCGTGCGTTCGGCGTTGAGGCGGTCGAAGGCCGCATAGGGCATGTAGATTTCTCCCCGGATTTCGAATTCATCGGGGATGTTCTCGCCGTGGATTTCCCGGGGAATGGAGGCGATGTGGATGACATTGCGGGTCACGTCATCGCCTTTCTGCCCGTCGCCGCGGGTAAGGGCGCGCAGCAGTCGTCCGCCGCGGTAGGTCAGGCAGATGGCCGTACCGTCGAACTTCAGTTCACAGGAAAAACTGTAAGGCGCGCTGACGGCTTTCCGGATCCGGTTGTCGAAATCGAGAAGCTCGTCTTTCGCATAGGTGTTGCCCAGGGACAGCATGGGATAGCGGTGGGGCACCTGGACGAATTCGCTGCCCGCCGCGCCGGCCAGGTCGCTGCCTACGTGGCGGGTGGGGCTGTCTTCCGTGGCAAATTCAGGGTACATCTTCTCAAGGCCCTGCAATTCGCCCATCAGCAGGTCGAATTCGAAATCCGTGATGACGGGCTGGTTGAGGACGTAGTAGTTGTAGTTCTGCCGTTCGAGTTCCTTCTTCAGGAAATCGATCCGTTGTTTTGCCGCTTCTTTCGTTATTCTGGCCATAACCCTGCAATAAACTACAAAATTAACGAATATTTGTCAAAAAGTAATATCTTTGCGAGGTCAAAACCGAGAGATATTATTTCCGATATTATGAAAGAGTCCATTATCATTTTGGCAGGCGGTGGCCCCGCTCCCGGTATCAATACCGTGGAGGGAACGATCGCCAAGGCATTCATGGCCGAAGGGTACCGTGTCCTCGGTCTGCACGGGGGCTATTCCGGCCTTTTCTCTGCATCGCCGAATTTCATCGAATTCAATTTCGCCCTTGCTGACTCCATCTTCAACCGTGGCGGATCGTACCTGCAGATGAGCCGCTACAAGCCGACGCAGGAAGACTTCGACCGCTATTTCAACCTGAAATTCTTCCAGGAAAACAATATCCGGCTGCTGGTGACTATCGGCGGCGACGACACTGCTTCGACGGCCAACCGTATCTCCAAGTTCATGCGCGAGAGACACTATCCCGTCCAGAACATCCACGTGCCCAAGACCATCGACAACGACCTCCCGTTGCCGATGAATGCCCCGACCTTCGGTTACAACTCGGCCAAAGCGGAAGGCGCCCGTATCGCCACGACGGTGTATGAGGATGCCCGTACTTCCGGCAACTGGTTCATCGTCTCCGCGATGGGCCGCAGCGCCGGCCACCTGGCCATGGGTATCGGCGCTTCCTGCCACTATCCGATGATCATCATCCCCGAGATGTTCAACAAGACCGAGATCACGGTCGACAAGATCGTCCGCCTGTCCATCAGCGCCATCATCAAACGCAAGCTGCGCGGAATCGCCTATGGCGGCATCATCGTCTCCGAAGGCGTGTTCCATATGCTCAGCGATGAGCAGCTGAAGGAAACCGGCATCAAGTTCACCTTTGACGACCACGGCCATCCGGAATTGGGCAAGATTTCCAAGGCCCAGTTGTTCAACGATATGCTCGAGATCAAGCTCAAGGAGATCGGCATGAAGGTCAAGACCCGTCCGGTTGAGATCGGCTATGACATCCGCTGCCAGCAGCCGATCGCCTACGACCTTTTCTACTGCTCGCAGCTCGGTGCCGGCGTGTACGAACTTTTCCAGAAGGGCGAGACCGGCTGTATGGTGTTCGTCGACCAGATCGGCACCATCCGTCCGCTCTATCTTGAAGAGCTCCAGGATCCCGAGACGGGCAAGATTCCGCCGCGCCTCGTCGACATCGACGGCGACCAGGCCCAGGTGGTTTTCAAGCACCTGCTCAACTACATTACGCCGCGTGACTACGAAGGCGCCCGGCAGTATGTTCCCAATCCGGAAGACTACGACTTCTACCAGATCCTGAACTGGGAGCGATAGATGATCATCTATCAATTGTTATTGAGAGCCTTTGGGAACCGAACCTGTGTACCCGGAGGCTCTTATGCCAGGAATGGCTCGGGCAAATTCAACGACGTGACCGATGAGGTGCTTGCCAAGTTCAAGAAGCTTTCCATCGGTGCCGTGTGGTACACCGGCGTGATTTCCCACGCGACCCGCACCCATTTCCGGACCATTCCCGATTGCGATCCCTCGCTTGTCAAAGGCGAGGCCGGATCGCCGTATGCCATCCGGAACTATTTCGACGTCGATCCCGCTTTGGCCGTGAACCTCGACAACCGGATGGCTGAATTCGAGGCCCTGGTAGAACGGACCCACAAGGCAGGAATGAAAGTCATCATCGATTTCGTCCCGAACCACGTGTACCGCGAATACCGCAGTTATTTTACCGAGGAGAATTTCTATCCCCTCGGCGAACCGCTCCATCTGCCGGAAGAACTGCACAGCCGCTATGAGGAGAATCCCGCCTATGCCACCGGCAATGACATTTTCCACGCCTGGCCCTCGAAGAACGATTGGTATGACACCATCAAACTCAACTACGAAAACCGTGGCACTTGGAGCAAAATGCTCCAAATCCTGAAATTCTGGGTGGGGAAGGGCGTTGACGGGTTCCGCTGCGATATGGTGGAGATGGTGCCGGCTGCCTTTTTCGAATGGGCCTTCCGTGCGCTCCGGGCCGACCACCCGGGCCTGTTGTTCATTGCCGAAGTCTATGGCAAAGAGAACTACCGGAAGTATGCTGACGCCGGTTTCGACCTGCTCTACGACAAGTCCGGGTTTTACGATGCCCTTCGCGGCATTGTCTGCGACGGCCGCCCGGCATCTTCGCTCACGCAGGAATGGCAGTTCCAGGGCGACTTGCAGCCGCGGATGCTTCATTTCCTTGAAAACCACGATGAACAGCGTGTAGCCTCTGATTTCTTCGCGGGCAGCGGCAAGGCCTCCCTCGCAGCCCTCGCCGTGTCGCTCTTGTTCAACACGGCCCCGTTCATGCTCTATTTCGGGCAGGAATTCGGGGAGCGGGGCATGGAAGCCGAAGGCTTCAGCGGCCGCGACGGCCGCACGTCCATCTTCGATTATTGCACCGTCCCTTCGGTGGTACGTTTCCTTCAGGGCCATCTGACCATGGAGGAGAGCATTCTCTACAAGGAATACTGCCGCCTGCTGCGCATCGCAGCGGCTGATGCCATCTTCTCCAAAGGAAAGACCTTTGACCTGATGTACGTCAATCCTGCCTCCGCGCACTTCGATCCCAACCGCCAGTTCGCCTGGATGCGGGGTTACGATGGCAGTGCCATGGCGATCGTCGCCAATTTCGCCGACCATCCGGTCGATGTCGAGGTCATGATTCCGCGGGAAGCCTTCGACTACCTTGGTCTACCGCCAGTCATGCGCACCGTCCATTTCCACGTCGGAGCCCACGACTATACCCGTATCGACGTCTCGCATCTAGGTTGAGCCATGGCTACGCCGGATTACTGCAGGCTGAAACGCCAGAGTTTGGAGTGGCGGGATTCGCGGGCGGTGTGGAAGACGACGTAGGCGTAGCCGTCGGCCAGGCAGATGCCTTCCGGTTCGTCCACGAGGTCGGTGATGTTCTTGCTCAGGACAATCTTCTTTTTGTCAAGGTCCACCACGTGGATGAACAGCTCGTGCGGCGCGTAGCCGTCCGGAAGATATGCGTACCGTCCCCGGACGATGCTTCCTTGCCAGATATTGATGCCGCTGTCCAGGCGGGTGACGTCCAAAACGTCGTCGTCGGTCAGATGGATTTCTCCGTTCGCATCGGAATCGGCCAGGCGCGGCAGACGGAACTTCTTCAGCAGCTTGTAACCGCCGTTGCGGCCGCCGTAGGTGTAGATGAAACCATTCTCTGCATCCAGGCACCAGTCTATCGTACCGGCGTAGTCTGTCCCTGTGTAGAAGATCTTCTGGACGACGCGGCTGCCCTGTAACGTCACGTCGGTCACATAGCAGCAGTTTTCACCGCCGCACGAGGCGACGTACAGCAGCGGAAACTGCGAGCGGCGCGAGGCTTTCTCCACGCCGAAGCAGGCATTGTTGCAGTGGGAGGTATTGCCCTCCATCAGGTAATTGGCCACCATCTTCTTCTTTTTCATGTCGAAGATGCAGAGGCGGCCTTTGTCGTGCAGCACGAAGGCATAGTTGCCGTGCATGGCAAAGCCTTGCGTCGATCCGGTGACTTCTTCGTCGAGCGGCGTCCAGTCGGCGAAGTCGCAGACAAATTCCGGTTTCAAAGGCGGGATGCCGCTGACCCGGCGGAATTCCGCACGGGCCCGTTCGGCCTGGGCACGGTATTCCGGAATGGATTGCAGGGCAGCGTAGCCTATACAGGCGGCGGCAGAACTGGCATCCACGTCGCTCTGCCAGTGACAGCCGGCAATCACGCGGCTCTCACCGCTCTCAACGGCCCGTTGGAAGAGCGCTTCTGCCGCGGCAGGATTCACTTCCGTCAGAATCAGGGCCGCACTCCATGCGCGAATGGTATGGCCGGAAGGGTAGGAGCCTTCCGTGGCCAGCCAGGCATCGTCCTGCGGGAAAATGGAACTCTCGTGGAAACGGGCATAGGGCCGCATCCGGAAATAATGGGCTTTGGGCCGGAAGCGGATCTGTTCGATGCTAGAGATGCCGTTGACGAAGAGTTTATAGATTTCGGGCGTCCGGACCGGGTCGATCTCGAGCCCGAAGGGAATGCTGTAGATGGCCCGTGTGGTGTCGAGGTTCCAGACCGCATCGAGTTTGGCCTGGGCTAGCCGGGCGCTGTCCAGCCGCTGGGTCTTTCCCCACATATAGCGCATGATGTCGTGCGTGAAGGCCTCGCCGATGGTATCGGGTGGAGGCGGCAGGCATTTCACCAGGTTAGGCAGTTCGTGTTCCGTCAGATAGAGTTGGACATCCTGGCCCCGGAGTGCAACGCTTCCCGTAAGCAGGATGATGAGAAGGAGGAGGGTTTTTTTCATGGGAAAAGGCTAACGTCATGCAAAGATGGCAAAAAAACAGTATATTTGTAAGAAAGAGTTTTTTTCGATGAATAAGGTTTTTTATCTCCTGATGACCCTTTTCCTGGTGTGCGGAACGGCTTATTCGGCCACGGCACAGCGGGTGACGGACAGCAGTTACCGGACGGTCGCCAACATCAAGTCGGACGGAACCATTCAGGACGCCTCGTATCGTACGGTCGGCCATATCAAGTCGGACGGTACGATCCAGGATGCCTCTTACCGCACGATCGGACACTTGAAAAGCGATGGCACGGTGCAGGATTCATCCTATCGTACGGTCGGCCATATCAAGAGCGACGGTACGATCCAGGACAGTTCCTACCGGACCATCGGCCATGTCAAAAGTGACGGCACGGTCCAGGACAGTTCCTACAAGACCATCGGCCACGCCAAGGGCATCCCGATGCAATGGGCCGCCTTCTATTTCTTCTTCAGTAATTAACCGCAACCGCTTATGAAGCGCACCCTTCTCATCACCGGCGGCGCCGGCTTCATCGGAAGCCACGTAGTCCGTCATTTCGTGAACAAATACCCCGATTACAGGATCGTCAATCTCGACAAGTTGACCTATGCGGGCAATCTGGCCAATCTCAAGGATGTCGAAGACAAGCCGAACTACCGGTTCGTGCGGCTGGACATCTGCGATTTCGACGCCGTGCTGAAGCTGATGCAGGATGAGAAGATCGACGGCATCATCCATCTCGCTGCGGAAAGTCACGTGGACCGCAGCATCAAGGATCCGTTCACATTCGCTCGCACGAACGTGATGGGGACGCTCTCCCTCCTCGAGGCTGCTCGCCGTTGCTGGCAGCCAGTGGGCTATGTCATGCCCGTTGTGGGGGGGACTCCCTCTGAAATACATGCCACCCTCGGCACTGTAAGAGGGAGGGGCCCATCGCTTGCGATGGGAGGGGTCGAGCGAAGCGAGACGGTTTCAGAGGGAGTCCCCCCCACAACGGGCGTCGCCTGTCGGTTCTATCACATATCGACGGATGAAGTGTATGGCGCCTTGGAGATTACCGATCCCGAAGGCGTCGAGCCGCCGTTTACGACCAAAGCCAGCAGCGGGAAACACCATCTGGCCTACGGTACATCGTTCTTTACCGAAGATTTGAAATATCAGCCCCACAGTCCGTACAGTGCTGCGAAGGCCTCGTCCGACCATTTCGTCCGGGCCTACCACGATACGTATGGAATGCCGACCGTCGTGACCAACTGCTCGAACAATTATGGCCCGTACCAGTTCCCGGAGAAATTGATCCCGTTGTTCATCAACAACATCCGTCACCGCAAACCCCTGCCGGTCTATGGCAAGGGTGAGAACGTACGCGACTGGCTGTATGTGGAAGACCACGCCCGTGCCATCGACCTGATCTTCCACGAAGGGAAGATTGCGGAAACCTACAATATCGGCGGCTTCAATGAGTGGAAGAACATCGAGTTGATCAAGGTCCTGATCGCCACTGTCGACCGTCTCCTGGGCCGTCCCGAAGGGGCAGACCTCGACTTGATCACTTATGTGACCGACCGTGCCGGCCATGACCTGCGCTACGCCATCGATTCGACCAAACTCCAGCGTGAGCTGGGCTGGGAACCGTCGCTCCAGTTCGAAGAAGGCATCGAAAAGACCGTCCGCTGGTATCTCGACAACCAAGCCTGGATGGACAACGTCACCAGCGGCGACTACCAGAAGTACTATGATGATATGTACAAGAATCGATAATCAACTCAATAATAATTGATATAACGGAGTGCTGGTGTTTGCGCCAGAACCCATGCCACCCTCGGCACTGTAAGAGGGAGGGGCCCGCCGCGAAGCGGTGGGAGGGGTCGAGCGAAGCGAGACGGTTCTGGGGTAAATACCAGCACGGAGTGTAGTGTAATCAATGCTTTCGAAAAATGAAATAAAGGAGATTAGGGCGTTGGGACAGAAGAAGTTCCGCGATGAGCGGGGCTTGTTCGTGGTCGAAGGCGAAAAACTGGTTGAAGAGGCAATGCGGTCGGGTTTCGACATCGTCGGTCACTATCGGATGGAAGAGATCGGCGAAGAGACGATGGCGCGCATCAGCCAGTTGACCCATCCTTCGCCGGTACTGGCCGTCGTCCGCCAACCCAGCCAGCCAGCCTTGCCGTCCGTCGAGCCCGATGAACTCGTTTTAGCTCTTGACGGAATCCGGGATCCCGGCAACCTCGGGACCATCCTGCGTATCGCCGACTGGTTCGGCATCCGGCATGTGCTTGCATCCGCCGACACGGTCGAACTCTACAATCCGAAAGTCGTCCAGGCTACGATGGGCGCTATTTTCCGGGTACAGGTGTATTATGGCGACTTGACCAGATCTTTCGCTTCGCTCAGGATGACAGCCGTGTATGGGACTTTTCTCGAGGGCGATACGATCTATCAGACTCCGCTGACAAAAGGCGGCATCCTCGTCATGGGCTCCGAAGCCAACGGCATATCCCCGGAAGTGGCGGCAACCGTCACCCAAAAACTCTACATCCCGCCTTACCCGGCGGGGGCCCACACCAGCGAGTCCCTCAACGTAGCAGTCGCTACCGCCATCGCCTGCAGTGAATTTCGTCGCCGGTAAGCGCAGCATGGCGTATGCGATTTGAATATTTTGTATATTTGCAAGATATGAGGCGAATAACGCTATGGATCGGACTAGTGCTGGCCTTCGGCAGTTTCCTGTTGAATGGCTGCTCCGTTACCCGTATCCTGGCCGCCGACGAAGCCCAGCTTGTCGATAACAAAGTCGTGGTCGTCGAAGGCGCCCGTAAAGACGATCCCTATAAAGCGTCCTCCCTCGAGCCCTACATCAAGCAGAAACCCAACAGTTCCTTTTTAGGCCTGTATAGCCCGTCGCTCTATTTTTACAACTGGCAGAACGGAAAAGGCGGATGGTGGGACCGCTTCTGCCAGCGCATCGGACAGCCGCCCGTCGTTTTCGATCCCGACTTGATGAACGCTTCCGTTCCGAGTATGGAAGACCACCTGGAATACGACGGCTGGTATAATTCCCATATCGAGCCCGTCGTCACCGTCAAAAAGAAAAAAGCCAAAGTCGAGTACCGTGTGGCACTCGGTAAACGGTTTCCGATCGCCGATATCGAGTATCGTGTGCGGGATGCAGTCCTTGATTCGCTCAGGATGGCAGATACCACCCATTTCAACATCCATCCCGGCGACAAACTGGCTGAAAGTACCCTGGAAAAAGAGAGCGAACGCCTGTCCCAGTATTTCAGGAACAACGGCTATTGGGGATTCTCCAAAAACTATTTCTTCTTCTTTGCCGACACTTCAACGGTCCGGGATACGGCCGACCTGATTGTGGAGATCCAGAACTTTACCCGCAACGAGAGCGAAGAAGATGCCCGGCCCCATATCCGTTACCATCTCGGAAATATCGCCCTGATTCCCCAGCGCGGTATGCGGGTGCGGCAGAATTTCCTGCACAACCTGAACCAGCTGCAGCCTGGCGAGATGTATAGCGAGGAACGCATCAACCGGACCTATGACCGCTTCGCCAGCATCCCGATGTTCAGCAGCGTCAACATGATGCTCCGCCAGTCCGAGGTCGATTCTGACGCGGTCGATTGCCGGATCATACTGCAACAAGCACGTCTCCAGGCAGTCAAACTCAATTTGGAAGGTTCCTTCAACTCCACAGGCCTGTTCGGGGTGACCCCGTCCATTTCCTACAGCCATAAGAATCTTTTCGGAGGTGGGGAAGTCCTGTCCCTGGGCTTCCGCGGCAATTTCCAATTCATGCTCAAATCCCCGATCCGGTCCAATGAGTTTTCCGTTTCGACCGGCCTCCGCATTCCCTGGTACCCGTCCTTTGTCTGGCAGATGCCCCGCATCAACCTGCCGCAGATGGACATCAATTTCTCCTACAGCTACCAGAACCGCCCCGAATACACCCGGAATATCTTGACCGGCTCCTACGGTTTCAGCTGGAATATCGACAAGCGTTTCTATTATCAGGTCTATCCGCTCCAGTTGAGCGCCGTGCAGGCTTCCCGCATCGACGAAGATTTCTATCGGGGAATGACCGACCCTTACCTGAAGAATTCCTTCCGGACGCACCTTGATCTGGGTGGCGGCGCCATGTTCTATTATACGACCAACTCAACCGTCAATCCGAAGGTAACTTATTTTTATACCCGCGTCCAGATGGATGTTTCGGGCAACTTGCCATCCCTGATTGCCGGCGCTTTCAACGCTGACAGCCGCAATCAGAAAGACCGGCCTATCTTCGGCCTCCCCTATGCGCAGTATGTCCGCGGCGAGATCCAGAGTGTGGAAACCGTGCGGCTTGGGCTGGAAAAACAATATGCGCTGGCCGTGCGGGGACTGGCCGGAATCGGATATGCCTACGGCAATTCCATTTCCCTGCCTTTCGAAAAATTGTTCTATGCGGGCGGTGCGGGCAGCATGCGAGGCTGGCGGGCGCGTGCCGTGGGACCGGGCATGGCGCCGCGTGACACGAGTTTTACCATTATCAACCAGTCCGGGGACATGCATCTGGAAGCGAACGTGGAGTTCCGCTTTCCGATGTTCTCAAAACTGCAAGGCGCCGTGTTTATGGATGCCGGCAATGTGTGGAATATCGGCGGAGCTGACGTGGACGGCGAATCGCGCGATCCGCGCGGTCTTTTCTCATTCCGCAACCTGACCAAGAGTACGGCCCTGGACTTCGGCCTAGGCCTGCGGCTCGATTTCGACTTGATCCTGGTGCGTTTCGATCTGGGCCTGCAACTCTACGATCCGAGTGTGCAGGAGTGGATGGGCATGAACGACTGGTTCACAGGAAAGAGCGCCCTCCACTTCGGTATCGGCTATCCTTTCTAATCTAGTTGAGCAGCAGCGAGAAGAGCGTGATGGCGGCCGCTTCCTTCCGGAGGTCGGTCGGATCGGTGCTGTACCGGTAAACCGGAGCCTTGATGGGCCATTCGCGGTTGGGATAACGACCTTTCCTGAACTGGAAGGTCCCCAACTTTGCCATATACGGCGGAACGACTTCGATAAGCTGGTCGGCAAAGAATTCCTTGTCCTCGATGACAAACGTGTGACGGGCCAGGCTGTCGCGCGTAGTGAGCTCCAATTCGAAAGTGATCTGCTCCTCCGAATCACGGATATCCTGGAAGACCGCGTCCAGTCCGGAAACACCGGCCGTATCCACCGCGTTGCTGTAGAAAAGCGCGTGGATGGTTCCATTCGGCTTGAGCTTCAGGTCTTTGAGCGCCTTGAGCGTGCTGAGTGCCACTGCGCAGGCTTCGGGATCGTCGAGCGAAGCGGAGAGAATGGAATAACGCATCTGTTTCTTTTCACGACCCGGGAACTGGGCAACCAGCGACTGGGCGTCCGCATGTTCGATGGTAAAGATATCGGCGGCATTGAGTTCTTTGGCAATCGTCAGCGTGAGATAATCCAGCCGTTTTTCGTTGTCGAAGCGCTGCAGGTCTTCGACATAGGTGTTATCTGTCTTGTCAAAATACTTGCTGATCTGGGCAATCCGCTGGTCGGGAGAAACCTTGCGGCAGGCGGCGGCCATCAGGACCGTCAGGAGAATGAGCGTAAATCTTTTCATGGGGTTCAATTTCTTTTTCCAAAAATGGACGTACCGATTCTAACAAGAGTCGTGCCTTCTTCGACGGCGACCGGCCAGTCTTCCGACATGCCCATCGACACCTGGTCGCAACCCGGGATGACGGACAATTCGTTCGAAAGGGCTTTCAACGCGCGGAATTCCCGGCGCACCTGGGCCATGTCGTCCGTAAAGGTGGCCATGCCCATCACGCCGCGGAGCCGGACGTTCGGAAATTCGGCCATCCGTCCGGCCAAGGCCCGGGCTTCTTCTGCCGAAAGACCCTGTTTGGTAAGTTCTTCTGCAATATGGATCTCCAGCAGGATATCGACGGTTTTACCCATGGCGCGGGCGGTTTTGTCGATTTCGGCCAGCAGACGCTCGGAATCCACGGAGTGGATCAGGGTCGCGTAGGGGACAACCTGCTTGACCTTATTGGTCTGCAGATGGCCGATGAAATGCCATTGGATGTCGGCAGGCAGCTGCTGCGCCTTGGCGGCCAGTTCCTGGGGCCTGTTTTCCCCAAAGGCGCGCTGCCCCGCCGCATAGGCTTCCAGTATGTCTGAAATGGGTTTGAATTTGGAAACTGCCACCAACTGGACGGTTGATGGCAGCTCGTTTCTCAATTGTAGGATTGCAGAGGTGACAGACATTTCCTATTTTTTCTTATACTGTTGCTTCATCTGTTCCTGCTGGGCCTTGTAGGCTGCATCGAGCCGCTGCTGGAACTTCGATTTTTTCGGCGGTTCCTTGGAGTTGGCTTTCTTCTTCAGGTCCGCATAGATCTTGTCCTCGTCCACGAACCACTTGCGGATGGCCCAGTTCTGGCCGATGGTGATGATGTTGGAGAGCAGGTAGTAGTAGCTCAGACCGGCCGACAGGTTGTTGCAGATGAAGACCATCATGATCGGCATCAGCCACACCTGCATGAATTCCATGCCCGGCATGGTCTGGGTGCTCGGCTGCTGGGCCATCGTCATCTTCGAATAGCCCCACATCGAAATACCCATCAGCAGGGCGAAGAGCGACATATGGTCTCCATAAAGCGGAATCTTGAAGCCGAAGTCCAGGATCGAATCGTAGGCGCTCAAGTCGTGGCACCAGAGGAAACCCTGCTGACGCAACTCGATGGAAGCCGGGAAGAAACGGAACATGGCCCACAGGATCGGGAACTGGAGCAGGATTGGCAGGCAGCCGCCCCACATGCTCACGCCGGCCCTTCGGTAGAGGTCCATCGTGGCCTGCTGTTTCTTCATGGCATCTTCCTGCCGGGGATACTTCTCGTTGATCTTGTCGATCTCCGGCTTGAGCACGCGCATCTTGGCGGAGGAGGAATAGGATTTCCAGGTGAGCGGCGAGATGACCAGCTTGATCATAATGGTCAGGATCAGGATGATCAGGCCGTAGCTCCGGATAAAGCGGCTCAGCCAGTTGAAGGTCGGGATGATGATGAAACGGCTGATGGTGCCGATCACGCGGCCGCCCAACGGGATGATCTTCTCGAAGCCTTCGTCATAGCCTTTCAGCGTATAGAAGTGGTTCGGCCCGAAATAGAACTGGAACGGAATGGCGAAATCGGCGCTGCGGGTGTCGAGGGCAACGGACAGGTTGGCGCCCGACTGCATCAGGCTGCCGTCCGCCTGGTCTTCCGGATAGAACTTATTGACCAGTTTTCCGGCCGGGAAACCGTTCTCCGCCACGAGGATGGCCGAGAAGAACTGCTGCTGGAACCCAACCCAGCGAAGGGTGGAGTTGAAACTCTCTTCCGCCGTGTCCCGGCGTTTGCCCAGGGTCTTGACCTCGTTGTTGGCCATGTACTTGTAGGCGACCCCGGAGTAGTTGCGCTCGTTCTGGTAACCTTTTTCGAGCCGGGGGACATCCAGGACCCACTTGAGGTTCAACTGACCGGTACGGCGGTCGAGCACCTGGTCCATGCCCACGAAATGGAGCTGATAGCCCAGCATATAGCTGTCGTATGCCAGGGAATAGACGGCATCCACCCAAGATCCTTCCTCAAACTGGAGGCGCAGGGTCAGGGTGCTGTCGGAAGATTCGACCGGGCGGAAATGCAGGTCGCTGGTGTTGAGCCACTGGTCCGTATTCATCTCCAGGTCGAACAAGCTCTTGTCGGGCCGGATCAGGAACAGGTCGGTGCTGTCGTGGGTGTAGTAATCTTTGATGAGTACCTCATAGGGCTGGGCGCCCAGCGAACTGATGCGGACCCGGAGCCTGTCGTTTTCCAGCGTATAGTAGGCGGTCTCGCCACGGCTGGCTTCCTGGAGATACTGGTGACGGTACGCCTCCATCTCAAGCGTATCATCCTGCGCGACGAGCGTATCGGCGGCAACCGTTTCCGGTTCCTGCACTTCCCCGCGCGCAATGGCAGCCGCCGTGGCCAGCGAATCGCGGACCATGGCTTCCTGTTGTCTCTTGGCTGCTTGCTTGGTGTTGTACCAGCTGAACACCAGCAGAATGATACCGATCAGGGCGAACCCGACGATGCTGCTTCTCTTTTCGTTCATCCTTGTCTCCTGCTCGGTTTACTCCTGCTCGTGCTGGCGGTCGAATTCCTTGATTTCTTCTTCGAGACGGGCAAGTTCCTCACGGGCGATGTCGATCTTCTTGTTCAGTTCTTCGAGGAGCGCTTCGGCATTCTTCGACTGCGAGAAGAAGCCCATGTTGTTCTCCCAGGTAGCGATCTCCTGTTCCTTCTTCATGAACTTCTGCACGAGGCGGTCGCGCTCGCTGCGGACAGCGCGCTCGGCCTTTCCTGCATAACGGCTGGCGCCGTCGCGGAATTCACCGAATTTCTCGCTGATGGCTTTGCGGAAGGCGTCCTGGATGCGGGCCTTTTCCTTGAAGGGAACGAATCCGATGGCGTTCCAGCGCTCCTGGAAGTCGCGGAGTGCCTCGCGGGCCTCTTCTTTGCCTTCTACGGCAAATGCGCGGATCTCGTCGATCAGCTGGCGTTTCTTCTCCAGGTTGGCGGCTTGCTCGGCGTTCTGTCCGCCGGCGTTCTTGTCGCGGCTGTCGAAGAAAGCGTCGCAGGCGGCGCGGAAGCGTTTCCAGACCTGTTCCGATTTCTTGCGGGAGACGGGGCCGATCTCTTTCCACTTTTTCTGGAGTTCGATGAAGGCTTCGGAGGTCTTCTTCCAGTCGGTGCTGTCTTTCAAGGCTTCGGCTTTCTCGCAGAGTTCGATCTTGCGGGACAGGTTGTCCTGCATCTGATTCTTGAAATCGGCATAATAGTCGCGCTTGCGGGCGAAGAAGGCATCGCAAGCTGCGCGGAAGCGGTCATAGACTTTCTGGTTCTCCTTCTTGGAGGCGAAACCGATCTTCTTCCATTCTTTCTGGATGGCTTCGATTTCCTTGGTCAGCTTGTTCCAGAGGGTGGAATCGGTAATCTCGGTCTTGGCGATCTCCTCCACCTTTTCGCAAAGGGCCGTCTTGGCATCGAAATTCTCTTTCTGGTTGCCTTTCTGGCTTTCGAAGAAGGCCTGGTGTTTCTTGTTGATGACGGCAGTCGCGGCACGGAAGCGGTCCCAGATGGAATCGCGGAATTCCTTGCTGACCGGGCCGAGTTCCTTCCACTGCTCATGCAGTTTCTGGAGGGTCCGGAAGGCACCCACCACATCTTCTTCTTCCGCGAGGGCTTCGGCGCGTGCGCAGAGTTTCTCTTTCGCCTCGAGGTTCTTCTTGAAGTCGAGGTCGCGGAACTCCTTGTTGATCTTCACGTAGTCGTAGAATTTCTCGACGTAGTGCTGGTAGGTGTCGTAGAGGTCCTTCACCTTGTTCTGCGGCACGGGGCCCGCGGCACGCCAACGGCCCTGGATGTCGCGGAATTTGGGGAAGGTCTCCTTGAGGTCTTCGCTGGCTTCGACCAGGGCCTTGAGCTCGTCGATGAGGCCGAGCTTGGTCTGTAGGTTCTCCTCTTTCTGCTTCTCGATCTCCTGGTTGAAAGCGGCGCGCCGTGTACGGTATTGGCTGTAAAGATCCTTGAACCCGCGTTCGATTTCGGCAAAGGGGTTGTAGGAAACTGTCTCTTCGGCCGGCTGTTCGCCTTCCGGGGCTTCCTCCGCCGTCACTTCTGTTTCGACCGGCTGTTCGAGGCCCGAGGCGATTTTCTCCTTGCGCAGGTTCTTGTAGAACGCCGCCTTGAGGGCTTCGGCGTGCTTGTAGAGCTGCTGCATGTTTTCGCCGTCAAGGAGTTCCTTGAAAATGTCGACAATCTCTTTGAGACCTTTGTTCGAAAAATCCGTTTTGGTGTTCTCCGGTTCGGTCTCCGGGACGGATTCGGCGGCCGTTTCGACGACTGCTTCTTCCTTGATTTCTACAGGCTGCTCCTCAGCGGGAACAACCGGGTTAAGATCTTCACTCATTGTTTTACAGTTTTTGTTGTAACTCGCAAATATAGTCTTTTTTTGGAAATAATCGCTATTTTTGCACCGCTTATGAGAATCGATATCCTGACCGTCGTTCCGGAGCTGCTCGAGAGTCCGCTCGGCTACTCCATCGTCAAGCGGGCCTGCGACAAAGGGCTCGTGGAAATCCATGTCCACAACATCCGTGAATACGGAAAGGGGCGCTGGCGCCAGGTGGACGATTACAGCTTTGGCGGCGATGCCGGCATGGTGATGATGATCGAGCCGGTCTTCAACCTGATGGCGAAACTCAAGGCGGAACGGACCTACGATGAGATCATCTTTACCTCCCCGGACGGCGAGCCGTTTACGCAGCAAGTGGCCAACGAACTTTCCTGCAAGGAAAACCTGATGATTCTCTGCGGCCATTACAAAGGCGTGGACCATCGCATCCGCGAGCATCTGATTACGCGGGAAATCACGGTAGGGGACTATGTCCTCAGCGGCGGCGAACTCCCGGCGGCTATCATGACCGACGCCATCGTGCGGCTGTTGCCCGGCGCTCTCGGCGACGAGACATCCGCTTTGTCCGACTCCTTCCAGGACGGGCTGCTCGCTCCGCCTGTCTATACACGACCGGCCGAATTCAATGGCTGGAAGGTTCCCGAAATCCTTCTCTCCGGTGATCCGAAAAAAATCGCCGCCTGGCAAGACGAACAAGCCCTCGCCCGTACCCGTCTCCTCCGTCCCGAACTCCTGAAATAATCGCCTTCGACGCTCCGCTGCGCTTAGCGCCATCGGGCGATAGCGAAGGTCGTTGCAAGGCTTTGTGGGATAGCAGACCGTAGCGGCAGGGTTTACTCCCGTAGGTCGTGCTTTCGCCTACGGCTCGGGTGGGGCAGCGCCCACATCATCATCATTCGAGGGTGGCTAAGGTTTTCCAAGCATATACCCTTCTCCGCTGCGCTTAAAGCACAATCGGGCGATAACGTAGGCTGTGAGGGGCAGGCTAGTATTAACTTTTGCCGCGACAGGATTCTGGGTCGTCGTCTGGTCCTGTCGCGGCTGTTTATCGGGCGAAACTGGCCGTTTTTCTGCCGCGACAGGATCCCCCAGGCACTCCGAATCCTGTCGCGTCTTCAATGATCACTCACATACCCACACATACCCTTACCCTTACTCTTACCGACAGATCCATTTTCGAAGTTGACCACAGAATGCGTTTATTGCGGTCTACACGCATTCTGTGTCCACGAATCAAGTCATATCGCCATTTGTTTGGACACAGAATGCGTCTTAGATCGTATATACGCATTCTATGGCCAACTCCTAGTGTGTTGCGCTCTTGGTTTCGTCATGCCGGGCTTGTCCTTTCTCCGTCATGCACGGAGCGACTTTCTTTCGTCATGCCCGGCTCCGACCGGGCATCTCGTCCATCGTTTACGTTTTCTTCGCATATCATTGGCGATAGCTGACCTGTCGCTCACTCCGCTGCGATCAAATACATTATCCCCAAGCGCAGAGAAACCGGATCAGCGAAAAATAACGGGTGGGCTACCGGTTTACTTGACTCATAGTTGCACGAGCGGCTGCTGGGTTTTCCCAGGTCTGGCCCGGGAGCCCCTTTTTCGGCTCCTGCGGGCCGGGACGGGAGAAATCCCGCTTCAGCCCCACCCGGCTTACCCCCTCGCTTACTCTTTTCGGCCTCAACTGACGGTCATCGCGGTTATCCTTGACAGCCGTGCCAATTGGGGACCCGGGCCCAGCCCGGAGTCCCGTAAGGCTGGCAGGAGATAACCGCCCTCTGTTTCCGGTGAATAAATACATCGTTAGCGACGCTTTTCCCGAGTCCGAGTAAACTCCTCGGCGCTTCAATCTGCGATTCCCGGCGAGACGCTGAGGATCAGATATGCTTTTCGCCAAAGTGCGCGCGCATAAAGTCGTCCAGATGCTTTCTATTGCATGACTGCCGCGCGCACTCACCTCAGGAAGGATAGTGCGCGCAGCCGAACCGTTCCATACGTAGTCTATGACCGGTCCTGTGCGCACACTTTGGCGAAACCGGGTGGATGCTCATGCGGATGGAAACCGACAGTACTGAAAACGGTTATCTCCCGTCCGGGCCCACAGGAGCCTGAGAAGGGGCCCCCGGGCCCGGCCGAGGATAACCGTTCGGCCGAAAGGGGTTTTTGATTCGCGAATCCGAAATGAGTCTATTGGTTTTGATCCCAAGTGAGACATGAATCATTCGCAGCCCGAAGCTAAATTGTCCGCTGCAACGGACGCAACAGTAAATCAGATCGTTACGGAAGTTGATGCCCCCACGATAAGGAAGGATTAAACTCGATAATCGACTGATAATCAAATGCGTACATTGCGGCGAAAAATGGGAAAAAAGGAACTAAGCAAGAGGTGTGGGCGAGGGCGATGGAATAACAGAATGTTGTGGATGACTCTTATGGCCACCCTGTCCTTGCTTCCGACAATCTCGAGGCGCCCAGCCTGCTGTCAACATATTACTCGTGGTATGGGGGAATCGTCTATCCACCTCTGGAGTATTAAATGGGCAAAGGCAAAGAAGCATCCGGAATGCAAGGGAATATGCCAGCGGCTCTACTTGTGCTTGACGCGTTCTTGGGAAGCGCCGTATTGGGAGGTGCGGATGTCGCCCTGGAGGGCGTCGGTGATGTATTTCTCAAGGATTTCGACGTCGGCGGTGCCGGTGTCGCGGCCGAGGCCTTTGAGCATTTCGTAGCCGTCGCCGGCATCGCGCAGCAGATAGGTCGTGCCGCCGACCGTGTATTCGCGTTTCGGATCGATCGGGTCGTAGCTGCCTGTTTGCGGGTCAAGGACGCGGACGTTGAAGATGCGGCGTTCACCGGCGTCAATCCGCACGAATGCTTTGTTGACATCATAGACCACCGGACTTTCGATGGATCCGTCAAATTCGTAGGTCATGCCGGATACATGCGGGAAGCCACCGAAATCGGTAGGCCAGGCGCCGACGCCGAACTCCAGGGCGTCGAGGATCTGCTGGCCGGTAAGCGTAGCGATGCAGGTGGTGTTGTTGAACGGAAAAACGTTGAAGATGTCATCGTAGCAGATGTCGCCGGCGGGCAGGTCCTTGCGGATCGAACCGCCGCCGACCATCGCGATATCGGTTCCCAACATGACCCGGAAGGCGTCGGCGCAAAGGTCGCCGAGCGAGGTCTCGTATTTGCGGACCAGCCAGTCGCCTTGCTCATTCTTGGCCGGCAGCATCACTTCCGAGTGGGCGATCTTGCGGGCACCCATCTGGGCGTATTCATTTTTGACACGGTCAATGGTCGCTTCGACAGCCGGGTCCTTCTTGCCGTAGCCCTTGGTCGAAATCAGTTCGGTCTTGATCTTGCCGTCGGGCGCAATGGTCAGGACGCCGAGGTTCTCAAAGTGGGCGCCGGTCTGGGTGTAAAGGACCGTTTGCCCGATCTTATTGGTCAGGGAGCGGCAGGGGGCGATGGTATGGGAATGGCCGTCGATGATGACGTCGATCCCATAGGTGTTGGCCGCCAGCGTCTGGGAGTTGATAGGGTCGTATTCAACGTCTTCGCCCAGATGCGTAAGGGCGATGACATAGTCAGCGCCCTGGAGCCGGGCATCGTTCACGAAGTTCTGGAACGTATCGTAATAGGTATCGGCGCAGAGCGAATAGACATAGTTGCCTTTTTCATCCTGGAAATAGGCAGGTGTGGATGAATTGAAACTATAGGGCGTGGCCGCGCCGACAAAAGCCACCTTTGTGCCGCCGAAGTCGAGAATGCCGTAGGGCTTGAACAAGCGCTGGTCGGTCTTCAGGTCGATGAGGTTGCAGCAGACGACCGTGGCCTTCAGCGTGTTCATCAGTTCCTTCATCCGGGGGATCGCATAGTCGAATTCGTGGTTGCCGAGGGTCACGAAATCGTAGCCCACCGTATTCATGATATCGATGATGTAGCCGCCTTTCGAGATGGCCCCGAGCGAGCCTCCCTGCACGAAATCACCGGCGGAAACAAGCGCGACGTACGGGGTCCGCTGTTTCATCTCAGCTTTGAGCGCTCCCATTTCGGCATAGCCGTCCACGGAACAATGGACATCGTTCTCATAGAGGATGATGATATCTTGGGCGGCCTTGCCGGTACCGCCGGCAGGCGCCGTCTTCGGGCTGCAGGCAACGATCAGCGCGAGAGTCAGCAGGGGAAGAAGGAAACGTTTCATAGTCATAGGATTGCTACAGATTCTCACAAATATACGAAAAAAAGCGCAAATCCCAACGGACCTGCGCTTTTTTCAAAAACGGTCTGAAACTTATTTGTTCGCCGTGTAAACGAGCATTTCGAGGAGCTTGTTGGAATAGCCCCATTCGTTGTCGTACCAGGAAATCACCTTCACGAAGTTGTCGGTGAGGTACACGCCGGCGTTCGCATCGAAGATCGAGGTGCGGGCGTCGCCGATGAAGTCGCTGGAGACGACAGCATCTTCGGTGTAACCCAGGATGCCCTTCAGTTCGCCTTCGGAAGCTTCCTTCATGGCCTGGCAGATGTCCGCTTTCGTGGCGGGCTTCGCAAGGTTGACGGTCAGGTCGACTACGGAAACGTCGAGGGTGGGGACGCGCATCGAGATACCGGTGAGTTTGCCGTTGAGTTCGGGGATCACCTTGCCGACAGCCTTGGCGGCACCCGTGGTGGACGGGATGATGTTGCCGGCAGCGGCGCGGCCGCCACGCCAGTCCTTCGCGGACGGACCGTCGACGGTCTTCTGGGTAGCGGTGGTAGCGTGGACAGTGGTCATCAGGCCGTTGACGACGCCGAACTTGTCGTTGAGGACCTTGGTGAGCGGAGCCAGGCAGTTGGTGGTGCAGGAAGCGTTGGAGATGATGGCCTGACCCTTATAGGTGGTGTGGTTCACGCCATAGACGAACATCGGAGTGTCGTCTTTCGAGGGAGCGCTCATGATGACGCGCTTGGCACCGGCTTTCAGATGGGCCTCGGCCTTCTCCTTGGTCAGGAACAGACCGGTGGATTCGACGATGTACTCAGCGCCGACTTCGTCCCAACGGAGGTTGGCGGGATCCTTCTCGGCGGTGACGCGGATGCAGTTGCCGTTGACGACCAGGTTTCCGTCTTTCACTTCAACCGTACCGTCGAACTTGCCGTGGACCGTGTCATACTTGAGCATATAAGCCATGTACTCCACGTCGATGAGGTCGTTGATACCGACGACTACGATGTCGTCTCTTTTCTGGGCGGCCCTGAAGACCAAACGGCCGATACGTCCGAAGCCGTTGATGCCTACTTTGATTTTTTCCATTGTTTTCCTATTGGTTTATAATACATAGATTCGATTTCAAGCGTGCAAATGTAGCAATATTTTTTTGTAATATTCGTATCTTTGTAATTCGAACCAAAAAAAATGGACAAAACACGGGAAATACTGGTAACCAATGATGACGGCTACATGGCCCGCGGGATCCACGTCCTTGCGGAGATGCTGCGCGGCCTCGGGAATGTCACTGTCGTGGCACCGCGTGAACCGCAGTCCGGCAAGTCGGTTTCGCTGACCCTCGACAAGCCGCTGATGATCGACCTTGTGGAAAAAGAAGAGGCGGACGGAGAAAAGGGCTCGCTGCGCGTCTATACTTTGACGGGAACCCCGGCTGACTGCGCCAAACTGGGTATCAACATCTATCTGCATGAGGGCCGTCTGCCCGATTTGCTGGTTTCGGGCATCAACCACGGGTCCAATGCCTCTGCCGCTTCCATTTACAGCGGGACGCTGGGTGCGACGGCGGAGGGCACGCTCTACGACATTCCCTCGGTCGGCCTGTCGATCAATACCCATGCGGAAAATCCGGATTTCGAAGGGACGCTTTTCTATGGGCGCAAGGTCATTGACTGGGTGCTCGCAGACGGGCTCAAGCGGGGCATTTACCTGAACGTGAACGTCCCGGCTATCCCGATAGACCAGATCCGCGGCATCCGGATGGCCCGGCAGGGCCTCGGCCGCTGGGTGCGGGAATTCGACCATCGTGTCACGCTTCGCGGCAAGCACTATTTCTGGATGGTGGGCGATTTCGAAGATGAAGAGCCGGTCGGCTCGCCCGATGCAGACCATCATCTGGTGGACAGCGGCTATGTGTCGATCGTTCCGCACCGGGTCGATACGACGGACTATGAGGAACTGGAGCGGCTTCGCGACAACTGGAAACTCGACCGATAGATGAAATACTACCTCATAGCCGGCGAAGCCTCGGGCGACCTGCATGCCTCCAACCTGATGCGGGGCCTGCAGGCCTGCGATCCGGCCTGCGAGATCCGCTTCTGGGGCGGTGATGCAATGGCGGCGGTGGGCGGCACGCAGGTGCGGTCCTATCGCGACACGGCTATGATGGGTTACACAGATGTGCTCCGCAAGGCACGCAAAGTGCTGGGCGGACTGGCTTTCTGCAAGAAAGACATTCTCGACTGGCATCCCGATGCGGTGGTGCTGGTCGATTATCCGGGTTTCAACCTGAAGGTAGCGCATTTTGCGCATCAGCAGGGCTTCAAGGTGTTCTGGTACATCGCCCCGAAAGTATGGGCGCATTTCGCAGGCCGGGTGAAAAAGCTCCGCCGCGACGTGGATGTGCTCTACAGTATCTTCCCCTTTGAACTGGAATGGTTCCGGGAACGGGGGATTGAGCCCCGGTATTTCGGGAATCCGCTTCTGGACCGGATCGCGCAGGTACCTTTGCAGCCGATGGACGGACCGCGGATCGCGTTGCTCCCGGGGAGCCGGAAAATGGAACTGAAATTCCTGATGCCCCGCCTGGTGGAACTGGAACGATTGCTGTCTGCCGATACCCGTTTCGCATCGTACCGGCTTACCCTGGCCGGCGCACCTTCCCTGGATAAGGCGGATTACCAGCAATACCTTCCGCCCGATTCGAAGATCGAGGTTGTTTTTGGCCGGACCTATGATATCCTGGCTGCATCCGAGGCTGCGGTCATCAGTTCCGGTACGGCCTCGCTGGAAGCGGCCTTGCTCGGCACGCCGCAGGTGGTGTGTTATGGGTCCGATCCGTTTTCCTGGTTTATTGCCCGCCTGACGGTGCGCGTGCCCCATGTCAGCCTGGCCAACCTGACGCTTGACCGGCGCATCTTTCCGGAACTGCTGCAGGAGTTCGCAACCCCTGCCGCGATTTTCCGGGAACTGGAGCGCATCCTGCTGGACGGGCAGACAGCGGCCCGGATGCGGACCGATTATGAAGAATTACGCAAAGTGCTTGGAAGCGAAGGGGCTTCCGGGCGCATAGCCCAAGATATGTACCATGAAACTACACGTGTATAAGTACCAGGGTGCCGGCAACGATTTCGTCATTATCGACAATCGCCAGGGGGTGGTTACCCTGACGCCGGAGCAGGTGCACTGGCTCTGTGACAGGCGTTTCGGCATCGGTGCCGACGGCCTGATGACGCTCTGTGCGAGCGATAGCGCCGATTTTGAGATGCACTATTACAATGCCGACGGCCCAGAAGGGACGATGTGCGGCAACGGCGGCCGCTGTCTGGTGGCTTTTGCCGCGCGGATGGGTATTACCCATTTTGATTTCCAGGCCTGCGACGGCCCGCACCGGGCCGCGCTGCTGGAACAGCACGGCGACTGCAGCATCGTCCGGCTGAAAATGCGCGACGTGGAGCCGCCCGTCCGTTATCCGGATGGCTGGCACCTGGAGACGGGCTCTACCCATTTTGTGCAGTGGGTGAAGGATTTGGCTTCTTTCCCCGTGGATGTTGAGGGAAAGCGCCTGCGCTGGGACGCCCGTTTTCCCCGCGGCGCAAACGTGAATTTTGTGGAACCCTTCGCCGACCATCTGGCCATCCGTACCTATGAGCGCGGCGTGGAGGCGGAGACCTGGGCTTGCGGTACAGGCGCGACCGCCGCGGCGCTGGCTTCTTACCTCCATGGTGAAAAATGTTTCACCCGAAGCATTGAAAATGGCCGGGAACGTATTAAATTTGCCCTTCGTGCCCCGGGCGGAAACCTGGCGGTCGATTTCATCGCGGAAAAGGACGGTTCTTTCCACGATGTGTGGCTGACCGGCCCCGCGACCCGGGTGTTTGAAACCGATATCGAGTTATGTTGAAATTCAAGAAACTGGGAATCAAGCGGAAGGTGCTCCTCGGATGCATCGTGCTGGCGATCATACTCTTCTTCTCCAGCGTCATCTCCATCTTCGAGTTCAGCAAGATGAACCGCTATGTGTCGGGCGTGATCGCCGACAACATCCGCAGCATCAACGCGGCACGCGAACTGCTCTCCGTGTCGGAACAATACAATATCAGCCTGATGAACGGACTGGTGCTCGAGGGGGCGGACCGGCCGGACGATGTGCCGATCGAGCGGGAAGAGGAACTGGTCAATTCGTTTGAGAATCTGAGCAAAAGTTTCGTGACGACGGAAGAACAGGCCTACGCCGACTCGGTGCTCTATGCCTATGCGGCGTATATGCAGGTAGTTGCCGAGGCCGACAAGATGTGGGAATTCGGCTATGCCGAGCGGCAGCACTGGTTCTTCAACCGCTTGCAGCCGGTCTATCTGAAGTTCCGCGGTTATATGATGCAGCTTACTTCGACCTGCCAGGATGCGTTGATCGAGAGTTCGCAGGATATCCGGGAAGGCACGTACCGCAGCCTGATGCCGGGTGTGGTATCGGTGCTCGTCGGTCTGATCATGGTGCTGCTGTTCAATTATTTCCTGAACTATTACCTCATCAATCCGCTGCTCAAGGTGACAGGCGGCATCAAAGGCTACCGCTATCATGGACGCAGCTACGATGTAAAACTTGACAACGACGACGAACTGGAGGAACTGAACGAAGCCGTGGGGGACGTCGTCGAACAGAACCAGGTCTTCAAACGGGAGCTCGAACGATGAATCTGGGCGTCATATCGCGGAATGTCGGCATCGCACTGATCTGTTGTGCGGTGTTCATGTTCCTGTCTGCGCTGGTCGCGGCGCTCGACGGCTTCGACTCCTCTTTCTCCCCGCTGCTGCTGAGTGCCATCCTGACGATGATGGTCGGTCTTTTCCCGCTCATCTTTGTCCGGCGCCACAAGGACATCAATACCCGGGAAGGTCTGGCCATCCTGTTGATTGCGTGGTTCCTCTGCTGCATTTTCGCCATGCTGCCCTATGTGCTCTGGGGCGGAGAATTCACACTGGTCAATGCCTGGTTCGAGAGTGCATCGGGCATCACCACGACCGGTGCGACGATCCTGAACGATATCGAGGCGCTGCCCAAAGGCCTGCTGTTCTGGCGCTCTTCCACACATTACATCGGGGGTCTGGGCGTCGTGGTCTTCATCATGATGATCCTGCCGTCCTTCGGCACGGTACGCTTCAAGATGAGCAAGATGGATGTCGAGGACATTTCCAAGAACAACTACCAGTACAAATCGAACAAATTCATCCATGTGGTTGTTACCGTGTATGCGGGAATCACGATTTGTTCATTCGTGTCGCTCCTGCTGGCCGGAATGCCGCTCTTTGATGCGGCCAACCACGCGCTCAGCGTCACGGCTACCGGCGGTTTCAGCATCAAGAACGCTTCGATCGGGGCCTATGATTCCCCGTTGATCGAGATACTCCTGATCTTCTTCATGATCGTGGCCAGTCTCCATTTCGGCCTGATCTACGCTTCGTTCGCCACGCGTACCTTCAAAGTGCTCAAGAATCCAATCACGAAATTCTACCTGATGACGATCCTGATTTCCGGCCTGCTGGTGGCGTTGAACCTGGTGACCAGCGGTACGATTCCCAATGTATGGGAGGCGCTCAGGCATAGTTTCTTCACAGTTGTCTCCACCATTTCGACGACAGGCTTTGGATCGACCGACACGAATGTCTGGCCCATCTTCTCGATCCTGATCCTGATCTACGCGGCCATCCAGTGCGGTTGTTCCGGATCCACCACGTCCGGCCTCCGGTCCGACCGCGTGTATCTGACGGTCAAGGCCGCACGGGCGCAGTTGATCAAGATTGCCTGGCCCAATGCGGTGGTACAAGTCAAGTCGGACGGGCAGTCCATCGACCGGGACATGATTACGAGCGTATCGCTGTATGTACTCTTGTATTTGCTCATTACGCTGGTCATGTCCATCGTGTATGCAGCCTTCGGCCTGGACATGCTTACGTCGGTCAGCGCGTCTGTCTCGATGATGAGCAATGTGGGCCCGTGCTTTGGTACCTTCGGCTCTTCCATGAGCAATTTCGCCGCGGCGCCTGAACTGGCCAAAATCCTGATGGGCATCCAGATGATCATCGGCCGTCTCGGCATCTACTCCATCCTGCTCGTTTTCGTCCTCTATAGAAAGCGTGCGTAATGGGAATCGCACAGTTTTTCTCCGAGCGCCTGCGACACCATCTGGGCTGTCCTCCTACGCCTTGCCAGGAGCGGCTTTTCGACACGCTCGCGGAATTCGCCGTGCAGTATGATACCTGCGACCTGCTGCTGGTGAGCGGCTACGCCGGTACGGGCAAGACCTCGGCTGTCGCCGCATTCGTCCGCACACTCAAGGAATTGCAGTATAAATATGTGCTGCTGGCCCCGACAGGCCGGGCAGCCAAAGTCTTGTCCGGTTTCACAGGGGAGAAGGCCTATACCATCCACAAACACATCTACCGCCAGAAAGCCGTCCGGGACGGCGTGGGGGAGTTCCAGCTCGACTTCAACAAAGCCAAGGACACGTTCTTCATCGTGGACGAAGCTTCGCTGATCTCGGTTGAAACAGGCTCTTCCGGCAGCGTATTCGGCTCCGGCGACCTGCTCGACGACCTGATCCGTTTCGTGCGCAGCGGCGTGGACGACAAACTGATCATCATCGGTGACCGGGGGCAGCTGCCGCCGATCGGGCTGGACCGCAGTCCGGCGCTCGATGCAGACTGGCTGCGGCGCTATGGCAATGTGATGACGGCCGAACTCACGACGGTTGTCCGCCAGGCGGCCGATTCCGGCATCCTGACCAACGCCACGATCGTCCGTCGGCTCATCGAGACCGGGGATGTCCGGACGCCCAAGCTCCGCCTGGCCGGCTTCGACGACGTGGAACGGATCAATGGCAGTGACCTGATCGAGAAGATCGGCGATGCCGTGGGGCGCTACGGGCTGGATGACATCGTGGTGCTCTGCCGTTCGAACAAACGGGCTAACCGTTACAATGCCGGTATCCGGAGCGCCGTGCTCTACCGTGAAGAACGCTTGACTCGAGACGACAAGCTGATGGTCGTCAAGAACTGTTATCAGTTCCTCGATGACATCCCCGAACTGGATTTCATCGCCAACGGCGACGTAGCGCAGCTCGTCAAGGTCTCGCACTACGAAGAGCGTTACGGCTTGCACTTCGCCGACGCCGTGCTGGCGTTCCCCGACTACAATGATGTGGAAGTGCGGGCGAAGATCATTCTCGACACGCTGGATTCAGAACAGCCCTCGCTCTCAGCTGAACAGCAGCGTATGCTCTACGAAGGCGTGAACGCCGATTATGCGGATGTCCGCGGCGCCCGCAAACGCTATGAAAAAGTCCGCGAGGATCCGTATTTCAACGCCCTGCAGATCAAATATGCCACCGCCATTACCGGCCACAAGTCCCAGGGTGGCCAGTGGCGCTGCGTCTTTATCGACAATCCATTCTGGAAAGAATTGACCATGGACGACCTAAAATGGCTCTACACAGCGATTACCCGTGGGGTGGAATCGATTTTTTTTGTTAACTTTAGGGACGAATTTTTCGAAGTATGATGTATTGGATTTTATTCATTGGCGTGACTGTGCTGAGCTATGTGGTGCAGGCGTCGTTTCAAAAGAAGTTCCAGAAAGCATCGGAATGCCCGCTTCTGAACGGAATGGCCGGCCGCGAGGTGGCGGTGCGGATGCTGGCTGACCATGGCATCCGGGACGTGAAGGTAACTTCCACGCCGGGCCAGCTGACCGACAATTTCAATCCTACCAACAAGACGGTGAACCTGAGCCAGGCTGTGTACGCCCAGACGAATGTGGCTGCGGCGGCTGTGGCGGCCCACGAATGCGGGCATGCCGTGCAGCATGCGCAAGGCTATTTCCCGGTCAAAGTCCGTTCGGCCCTGGTCCCGGTCGTTTCGATCACATCCCGGATCGTGCCTTTCGTCCTGCTGGGCGGTATGCTGCTGATCAATGTGTTCCCGCAAGTGATGTGGCTGGGCATCATCCTCTTCGGATTCTCGACCCTGTTCAGTTTCGTGACACTGCCGGTCGAGATCGATGCCAGCCGCCGGGCCCTTGCCTGGCTCAACCAGGCGGATATCGTGGATCTTTCCAATCAGGACGAGGCCCGCGGCGCCCTTCGTGCCGCAGCCTACACGTATGTCGTGGCGGCCCTCAGCGCCCTGGCCACGCTCGTTTATTATCTTTCCATCTTCTCCGGACGCAGAAACTGATTTTTGCCATGAAACGCATCCTGCTCGTCTCGCTGGCCTTGCTGACAGCCCTTACGGTACAGGGACAAAGTGCCCTTTCCGGCAAACGCTTTACCGAAGCGGAATTGTTGAACGCCTTTCCCGAAGGCCTTGTCAAGCCGGCTCCTTTCCCGGTGGAATTCAATGGGAACGATCTGGTTTACTCCGTCGGCCGCGACCGTTTCACCTGGTCGGCCAAAACGGGTGTTTCGACCCCCGTTCCTCCGAAGCCGCGTTTGAAAGCGGCCAATGTCGAGAATCTGGTGCCTGGCTGGGTCAATCCCACATGGTCGCCGGACTCGACGAAGATTGCCTATACGTTGAACAATGACCTGTATTCCATTGATGTGCATTCCCGGCAGATCGTACGGCATACGTATGACGGCAGCAACCTGATCCTGAATGGCTATGCATCCTGGGTCTATTATGAGGAAATCCTCGGCCGTCCGTCGCAGTACCGGGCCTTCTGGTGGTCGCCCGACAGCAAGGTGATCGCGTATTACCGCTTCGACAATTCCCAAGTGCCCATGTTCCCCATCTATTCCCCGAAAGGCAAGCATGGGACGCTCAACCAGACCCGTTACCCCAAGACCGGCGACCCGAACCCCGAAGTGAAATTGGGTTTCGTTTCGGTCGCGGGCGGCGAGACCGTGTGGGCGGATTTCGATCCGAAGGTGGACCAGTACTTCGGGACACCCTTCTGGAGCGGAGACGGCACCAAGCTGATGGTCAGCTGGATGGACCGTGCCCAGGATAACTTCCGCCTCTATTCCGTTACGCCGCAGACCGGTGCCAAGGTGCTGGTTTACACGGAACACCAGAACAGCTGGATCGACTGGATGGACGACATGCTCTTCACGAAAGAAGGCATCTACATCGTGCGTGATTTCACGGGCTGGCAGCAGGTCTATTTCCTGACCTATGACGGCGCGAAGTTCGAACAGCTGACGTCCGGCCAGAACTGGAGCGTGAACCTGCTCCAGGTGGACAAGAAGTATCTTTTCTTTACGGCGAAGCGGGAAGCGACCACGCGTGTCGATATCTACCGGATCGACCTGCGTTCCAAGAATCTGCAGCGTATCTCCTATGGCCCGTACAATTTTGCGGGTGTGACCGTGTCAGCAGACGGCAAGAACGTGGCGGCCCTGCTCTCGAACTACCGCACGCCCACGCAGCTGGTCAACATAACCGTCCCGTCCAAGGGCAATGTGGACCCGGCCAAGCATGTGAAAGTGATTTATGATTCCAAAGGGGACAAGTTTGACCAGTATGCCATCGCATTGCCGGAATTGGTGTTTGTCACCACGCGCGACGGGATGCGGATTCCGGCGGCGGTCACCTGGCCGGTCGATTTCGACCGGAACAAACGCTATCCGGTAAAGGTCAACATCTACGGCGGACCGGACAATCCGCAGGTGCGCGAGGGCTGGCGGAGCCTTTCCATGAACAACCAGTGGTGGGCCAATCACGGGGTCATCCAGGTAACGCTCGACAATCGGGCGGGCGGCCATTACGGCAAGAAGGGCGTTGAGGCGGTCTATCGCTATCTGGGCGTGCTGGAACTGCAGGATTTCTGTGACGGTATCGACCATTTCCGCAAGATGCCTTTCGTCGATGAGAATAAGATCGGGGTGGAAGGTTTCTCGTTTGGCGGCACGATGACCACGCTCTGCGTAACCGAAGGCAACGAGCACTTCCAGTACGGAATCGCCGGCGGCGGTGTGTATGACTGGGCGCTTTATGACACCCACTATGGGGAACGCTACATGGACCGTCCGCAGGATAACCCCGACGGCTACGCCAAATCCCGGGTCATCGACCGCGTCGGCAACTACAAAGGCGATGCGACCAACATGCTCCGCATCACCCACGGCACAGGCGACGACAATGTGCACTTCCAGAACTCGTTGCAGCTGATCGACCAACTGGAGAAAGACCACAAGGATTTCGAGCTGATGATCTACCCTGACGGCATGCATGGCTACCGGGGCGACCAGGGCGTCCACTCCTCGCTCCAGGACTACAAGTTCTGGTACCGTTATCTTCTGGAGCAGCCCCTGCCGGAGATCCTGTTCAACTATTTTAAGAAAAAATAGGGGCCTGGGCCATGGGAAAGGTTTTCATCAGTTACTCGGTCAAGAACCAGAAGCTGGCCAACGAGCTTTGCGCGTATCTTGAGCAGACGGGGGTCCCTTGTTGGATCGCTCCGCGCGATATCCCCTCGGCGTCCAATTATGCCGGCGAGATCACGCGGGCCATCAAGGCGGCCGACGATGTCCTGCTCGTCTATTCCAAAGATTCCAGCAAGTCCGTGCATGTGAAGAACGAGATCAACCTGGCCATCAACAACGCCAAGTCGATCCTGCCTTATTGCATCGACAACAGCCCGTATGATGATGACCTCGAATATTACCTTTCCTCCCGGCAGAAGATCGTTTCCTATGGCGATATCTCCAAGGATTTCGCCCTAATCCGGCATGCCCTGGCGCCCCATCATCCCGAAACCGTGACGCCGCCGGCCGCACCGGCTACCGGCAAGCCGGAAACGCCCCCGAAGCGCAATCGCTTCCTCATTCCCCTTGTTTGCGCCGTGCTCCTGTTCGCCGGTCTCGGTTTGTTCCTGATGCTCCGGAATCGGCCGACGCCCCCCGTATCGCCCGATGTGGCCGAAACGGTCGATTCGCTCCTTGCCCCCAGAGATTCCACCCTCATTCCCGATGGGAAGACGAAACCCGATCCGGACGAGCAAACGAAGGATTCGGGCCAGAAACAAAACAAGGATCAGCAGCATAAGGACCAAAAGCAGCAGACGCCGACGCCGGCCGTGGACACGAATGCCGACACGTTTACGGGTACAATCAAGAACGGCTATCCCGACGGTTACGGTGTTTATACGTTCAAGCAGCGGCGGCGCATCGACATGCACGACGAGAAGCAGCGCTTCGCCGAAAAGGGCGATTACATTGAAGGCACCTGGACGAATGGCCATCTCAATTTCGGGGAATGGTATGGAGCCAATGGTGTCAAGAAAGAATTCATCGAACTGGGAGACTATCCGGATGTTCAAGCGGACCATGTTTTCAAGAAATGCGTAAAACCCTGACGATATGGATGCTGTTGCTTGGCTTCTCCCTGCCCGGTTTGGCCCGGCAGGCTCCCTTCGCTGCGGACAGGATGGCACGGATTGCCGTTGCCATCGGCTGGTCGGCACCTGCGGATGCGGGTCAGGGGCGGGATAGCGACCGTTTCGTGTATTTCTGCCAGGGCAAGCCGTATCCTGTCATCATCGAATACCGGAACGGCTTCGTCGACCATATCGGTCTGGATATCTTCGGCCATGACCTGAAGGAAGGAAACCGGCTGGCGTGCGATTTCGTGGAACGGTATTTCCTGGAGACCTTGTTGGACCGCTGCACGCCGGATCCGGGTTACGGCTTCAAGCCAGCCGGCGTGTCTCTGTCCGGCAATTGGGAAGAAGTCGTGGAGAAGGGCAGGGAAGGCTTGTCTTTCTCCTGCTCGTATGCAGAAGGATCCGGTGCCCGGATGGATCTTTTCTATGAGGCGGACCTTCCTGTCTGCAGCCTTTCATTCCCGACGAAACTGAAAGTGCTCACGGGCAAAGACAAAGACGAACTGGAGAATGCGTTCCTGCGCGACGTCTGTGCCGCCCGCCCGCCGCGGGAAAGACCGGTTCCCGGCAACCTTAAGCGGGTCGACCGCAACCTGTATGTTTCGGAGAATGGTTTCTGGCAGATCGAGCCGGCCCAGCATACGGCCTGGTTCACGAAAGCCGGATCCGCCTATCAGCCGCTTTGCGAGTCGGCGCATCCTGCCGAATCGGTCCTGACCCTGCTGACGGGTTACGTGCGCGACCGGGACTATTCCGTCAAAGCTACTTTTCATCAATACGGTTACAAACAACGGGAAGTGGTGATACCGCTGACCCGACTGCTCGACCAATGCCTCGAAGACGGCTGCACGCCGTATGCGGGCATGGAGTCCCTCAAAGGCAGCACAGTTGTCGCGACCCTTTTTCTGGTCAACGGGCAACTGGGCTATTGCCATACGTTCCGCTTTACCCTTGATACGGCCCTCCTCGACAGACGGAGCGGCGTGCTGCAAGCGAAAGCCTATCTTTATACACCGTTCAACCACCCGCACCGATGAAACGAAGATCCGTGTTCTTTTTTCTTCTTCTGCTGGCCGCTACTGCTACTGCCCAGGCGCAGACGGACCCGCTGGCCCGGATGAATGCCGTCAAACGGGATACGGCGACCTTCCTGTACGGAATCGGCAATATGGCGACCGAAGCCGAAGCCCGGAACGAGGCCATTCTTGCCCTCTCGGACCAGCTCAAGCTTTTCCTCAGCGGAAGGCCGCTCTCGTTCGTCAAGGATTTGGAAAGCGTCCCGGAGGGAGCCATCCAGTACATCACTTATTCCAAACGGCCCGGCCAGTTCCGGGTGATGGCCTACCTCGATAAAACCGGGCTGACCGAACAGGACCGGCAGCAGGTGGCCCTTTTCGAAGAGACCGGCAAAGACATCCTCGCCGATTTCATCGACAAGCTCGCACGCCTCGACAACCCGGATGGTATCGCACCGCTGATAGATGCGTGCGAGGCCGGGGCATACGTCCATTACGGTTCCGTGGCCCCCGACACGAAACAAGCCTATGTGGACGAAGGCTTCCTGGCCTACATCGATAGGAAATCAGGCCGGATTCTGGAAATGATGACGCCGCGGGACGGGGCCGGTCGGCGTCACAATGCACGGACGGGCGCCCTTACCAGTTCGATGAAGTACAAGCGCCTCCCGATTCTATGGATTTACATTGAAGGACAAAACCAAGGTTTACAACGATGAAAAAACACGCCCTCCTTTTGATCGCCCTCTTTGCATGGTTCGCTGTCGATGCCCAGGAAGTCACTTTCTCCGTCAGTTCGGGCGTGAATGATCCTGCCTTCAGGCGGAAGGTCGAATCGACCGTTTCCGCGCTGCTTACGGAGTTCAACCGGGCTTTTGATGCCAAGGCCGATCCCAGCTTTTCCGGAATCCCCATCGCAGACGGCGCTGCCGCCTCCGTACGCATGTTGTGGCGGAACAGTCCGTTCCATTGTGATGAAACCGATCTTGTCGAACCCGTCCTCGGAACGTATGACGGGAACTACCAGATCCGGAACATTCCCTTGGAATCCCTCAATGAGAAAGGGGAGCCCGTGTACCGCGAGATGGTCATCGATCTCGATCGCACGGGGCAGATCACCCGTATCAACCGCGCCCTGGAAGCCCACCTGTATCGCCGCATCATGGCGGACGGCTCCCAGGTGACCGATCTCCGGCAGCGCGAGATCATTCTCAATTATGTGGAAGATTTCCGGACGGCCTATGACAAGAAGGACATCGATTTCCTGGATATGGTGTTCAGCGACGACGCCCTGATCATCACCGGCAAGGTTGTCCAGCGCAAGAAAGGCGATGGCAGCGTCCAGGTCCGGCCCGGCATCGTCTATTCCAAGTATTCGAAGAAAGAGTATCTCGACAAGCTCCGCAATCACGTATTCCCCAATACGAAGTATATCGAAGTCACCTTCGGGGTCGTTGAACTGGTCAAACATCCTACGATCGAAGGCTATTACGGCGTGAAGGTCCGGCAAGGGTATAAGTCGATGTACAAAAGCGGCGCCATCTATGAAGACGACGGCTATCTGTTCATGCTGTGGGATTTCCGGGATGAGAACCGGCCGCAGATCCATGTCCGCACCTGGCAGCCGTATTGGCTGGATGAAGCCAGGACACAGACCATTGCGGAAGACCAGATTATCAACATCAACAGCTTCAAGATCACAAAATGAAACGATTCCTGCCAGCCCTTTTCCTCGTGCTCATGCTCTGTCCGTGCCGGTTGGCGGCCCAGGACAAACGCATCTATTCCCGGAGTTTCGATCCTGATATCCTGGAGCTGCGCGCCAAGACGGACCCTGTCTATGACAGGAACAACCAGCCCGCTGCCATGGTCAGCGTTTTCCTGGCCTCGGTGGATTCCCTCTCTTTCAAGGGGAATATCCTCGGGCAGCTTCACCCCGGTCCGGGGGAATGGATCCTTTATATTCCCGCCGGCTCCGAATGGGTTGAGGTCGCGGCGGAGGGGCACGATCCGCTCCATTTCGATTTCCCCACCGACAAGCCGCTTCTTTCAGCCTATGGCTATACGCTCAACCTGGGCGTCCTGCACACGAATCCGCTCCGTGCCCTGATCATGCCTTCGTTCAGCTACAACCAGTCGCACTATTCCTATGGGTTGATGCTTGGCATCGGCAAGCGGAACGGCGGTTATATCCACGCCAAGAGCGATTTCAATTTCGGCTTGGATCCGACGCTTTCCTGTGATGACGCTGGAAAGGTGGACGGCGTCCAGGCCTGGTTCACCGGGAATGCGAAGAAGAGCCGCCTGGCCCTGACCGGGGGCTACCTCCGCAAACTCAGCGATGCCTTCTACTTGTATGTCGGGGGCGGTTATGGGACCCGGACGCTGGCTTGGGAAATGTATGTGGACAACGGCCAGTATGACTATGCGCGGGTTGAACCCCAGTCGTTCGCAGGCTATGAGGCCGAACTCGGCTTGATCGTCCGTGCGGGTATCGTCGCCTTCTCCGCAGGCGTCCAGACCAACCAGTTCAAGTATTATGAAGCCAATGCCGGCATCGGCTTGATGTTTTAGCGATGAAAACACGGATTCTTCTGATCCTTTTGGCCGGTCTTCTGCCTGCAGCCTGCATGCAAGATCCTGTTGCGCTTGACAATGAGCCGCAAGCGCCGACTGTCGGCTATGACGCGGAGAGTCTGACCCGGACATCCGTGACCCTGACGGGATCGTTGAAAGATGCGACGCCCGTGGCCGAGTACGGCTTTGAACTGGCGGAGACCAGCTTCTCCGGCGGCGACTTCGCTGTTTTCGCCAATCCTCCGAAAGACGCAGACAACAGCTTCTCGCTTTCCGTGTCCCTGAAGCCCGGTGCTTTTTATGTACTGCGTGCTTATGTTTCGAATGGCGCGCTGAAAAAGTATTCACCCGAGATTACCCTGAAGGCCCCCGCTACGGCGCTCGCAACCGTGTCGGAGGTGACTTTTGCTGACGGGTTGCTGCAGGCTCGTGTACTCGATGACGGCGGGCTGCCTGTCCATGAAGTGGGTTTTTGCTGGGGAGAAAATCCCTATCCGAGCGTAATCCGGCGGAACAGGATTGCGGCGACGCGGGATGCTTCCGGCTCTTTCTCCCTGAATGTGATGGAACTGGAGATGGGAAAGACCTACTATATCGTGGCCTATGCGGAGAATTCCGATGATGCGGCGGAGGCGTATGGATACAGCGACAACCCGTTCCGGCTTGAGCTGACGGATGACATTCCTGTCCCCATCGAGGATCCTGCTTTTGCCGGTTATCTTGTGTCCAAATTCGACCGGGACCGGGATGGCGTGCTGTCTTACCGGGAAATTTCTGTCATTACCACTATCCAGGTATCCACCGACCAGATTCACTCCTTGAAAGGGATCGGGATGATGCCCAAGTTGAGTTCCCTTACCTGTACGGGCTCTTCGTCCGGATCGGGCCAGCTCGAAGCGCTGGACTTGAGCAGGAATGGTGCCCTGACCATTTTGCGCTGTGGCAACAACCGGATTGCATCGCTCGACTTGTCGGGCAATCCACGCCTGACGCAAGTGGCGATCGACGGCAATCCCCTCAGCGAACTGGATATTTCCCGCTGTCCTGACTTGATGACGCTCACAGCGCTGCGGTGTACGCAACTGGCTACGATCTATGTGGCCCCTGCGTTTACCCGCCAGGCACACACCGGATTCAAGTTGGAGCGTACCGCGTCGTATGCGTTGGCGCCCGAGGCCCCGGTTCCTTTTCCCGATGCCAATTTGCGCCGCTACCTCGTCGAACAGTTCGACAAGGACGGCGACAACCAGATCTCGGTTGTCGAATCCGCCGTCATCACCCGTATCGATGTATGCACGGATCATGTCGTGTCACTGTCCGGTATCGAGTTTCTTGAAAATCTGAAGGAATTGCGCTGCTGCGGTTCGGAATCCGGTTCCGGCCGGCTGGAGAGCCTGGATGTCTCCGGCAATCCGCTTTTGGAAGTCCTTCACTGCTATGGAAATCCTTCGCTCGCGAAGATTTGGTTGAAAACCGGGCAGACCATCGGCGATTTCCTATATGACAGTTCCGTGTCCACGCTCAATTACAAGTGATCATGAAACGGTTTTCATTCTTTCTCTTGCTTGTGCCTTTGTTCGCGGCCGTGGCCTGCCTCAGCGATGCGGAGGCACCGTCCAACGATCCTGCCGTGCCGGAGGTCCGCTATGACAGCGAAACGCTGACCCGTGTCTCCCTGACGATTGCGGGAACCTTTCCGGATGATGCACTGTCCATGGATTATGGCTTCGAACTGGCGGAAAACAGCTTCGCGGGTGGCCCGGACCAAGTGTTCGCCCAGCCCGGTAAAGATGCGGAAGGTCATGTCACCTGTGTGGCGGATATCCGTCCGGGGGCCGTGTATGTCGTCCGCTCTTATTTCTCGAATGGCCAATATCGCAAAAGTTCCCAGCCGCTTACGATCACGGCGCCGCTGACTTCGGCCGCCACCCTGACCGAAGTGACCAACGCGAACGGCCGGCTTTCCGCTTCCATCCGCGACGATGGCGGCCGGCCTGTCCGGGAAGCCGGTTTCTGCTGGGCTGAGGTTCCGGACCCCAAGACCATCCGGAAACACCGTATTCCGGCCACGGTGGAGAGTGACGGCTCTTTCTCCTTGGAATTGGCTGCTTTCGAGGCCGGGACATATTATATCCTCGCGTATGCAGAAAATGCATCTACTTCAGGCCAGGTTTTCGGCTACAGCCGCACGCCGCTGCAGATTGTGGTAAGTGACGAGATTCCGGTTACCATTCCCGATCCGGAATTCTCCCGCTATCTGACCCAGAATTTCGATACCAACCGGGATGGGGTCCTTTCCCTGAAAGAGGTTCCTGCCATTACTTCCATCGATGTCAACACCGACAACATTTCCTCGCTGGAAGGCATCGAAATGATGCCTGACCTGGTTTGGGTGGGCTGCCGAGGTACCTCTCCCGGTTCGGGAAAACTTACCTCCCTGGACCTGAGCCACAATCCAAAGATTACGACGCTGTATTGTGACAACAACCAGTTGGATGCCCTGGATGTCTCTTCGCTGCCCGACCTGCAGACGCTGTCCTGTCCGGGCAACGAGCTGACCGCGGTGGACGTGTCCGCTAACACGGATCTCACCTGGCTGGATGTCAGCTACAACGGGTTGACCAGCCTGGATGTGTCCGATCTCTTCCGGCTTGTCTATCTCAACTGTTCGTACAATGCGCTCGCGATGCTCGATGTCTCCGGGAATCCCTATCTGCAGACCCTACTTTGCACAGGAAACCGCCTTTCGGGACTCGATGTGACGTTGAACCAGGACCTGGCGGTCCTGCGTTGCCCCGACAACCGCCTCAGTGACCTGGCGCTATGGAATGAGCGGCTGGATACGCTCTGGTGCTTCAACAACCAGCTGACGGGCCTCGACGTCTCCCATAGTCAGCGCATCCGCGATCTGCGCTGCGACAATGTCCGGATACCCGATGCCAACTTCAAGAAAAGCGTCTGCGCGGACTTCGATTCGAATGGCGACGGAGAGATTTCGATTGTCGAAGCGCCAGCCATTGACCGGATTGACGTCTCGACCGAGAATATCTCTTCCGTAGCGGGTATCGAGTATTTCCCGAATCTGTGGTATCTGGCTTGTTACGGTACACCCAACGCCCTTGGACGACTGACCAGCTTGAATCTGTCCAAGAACCCGAAACTTCGTTATCTGGATTGTTCCTGCAACCGGTTGACCAGCCTGAACGTGAGCGCCCTCACATCCCTGGAGGAATTGAATTGCCGCTGGAATCAGTTGACGGCATTGACGATCAGCCGGAATACGGACCTCACGTCGCTGAATTGCTCCGACAACCGGTTGACGAACCTGGATGTCAGTCGCAATACAAAGCTTAAGGAGCTGTATTGTACGTCCAACCAGATGACCGTTCTGGACGTGAGCCGGAATACCCGGCTGACCGAACTGCAGTGCGACCTTGTACCAATATCCGATGCCGTTTTCCGCCAGTACATGGCCGATCACTTCGATACCAACGGTGACGGTTCCATCTCCATTGCCGAAGTTTTGGATGTCCGGGAAATCGAGGTGGTTACCCGCAGCATCACGTCGCTGGAAGGCATCGCCTATTTTCCGAATCTGACCCGCCTGGTTTGCGACGGCTACGGCGATCCCGACGATCCCTCGTATTGGAACTACGATGATATCGAACAACCCTCTGCGGACTACGGCCGGGTGACCGGACGCCTCCTTTCGTTGGACGTTTCGCACAATACAAGGCTCACCGAGTTGATCATCACCGATAATCCCTTGACGACCCTGGATGTGAGCAACAACCCGGCTTTGGTCCTGCTTGATTGTTCCGGAGACTTCTACCTGGAAGAGGTCTGGTTGAAGACGGGACAGACCATCGCCACCTTCTACTACGATGACCAGACAAGTATCTTCTACAAATGAACCTGTTCCAACTTTTTAAGAACATACGGCCGTTTGTCAGGCCGTATCGCTGGCTGGTAGCCATCACGCTCATCCTGACGCTCATCGGCTCGTTGATGGCACAGGTCAACGCCATCGTGCTCGACCGGACAGTGGATGCCATCAATGCCTTGATCGGTACCGACTTCAGTTGGGCCCAGGCAGCCCGGATCATGACCATCATCTCCATCGTCCTGCTGGGCAAGGAGATCCTGTCTGCCCTGATCACCTTTGCGCAGAACTACTATGGCGAGCGGATGCGCATCTTCGTTTCACGCGACCTCTCGCAGAGCGTGATCGAGAAGGTGCTTACTTTCCGGATGGCCTATTTCAATTCCTCCGACAACGCGACCGGCAAGCTGCAGGCCCGTATCGACCAGGGCGTAAGCAGCCTGTCCCGTACGGTGCAGAATTTCTTCATCGATTTGCTGCCGCTGTTTACCAGTGCCCTGCTGGCCTTGATCCTGATGTTTGCCGCCAATGTCTATGTGGGTTTGGTCGCGCTGGGAATCGTCCCGGTGTATTTCTGGATCACCTACCGGCAGGCGAAGCGGCTCAAGGGCTGGCGGCGGGAGATGCGTTCCCATCTGGAGACCAAGAGCCAGGGCATCAAGAACATCATCGATTCCATCAATGTCATCAAGAGTTTCAATCGGGAGAAGATTGAGGCGGCCAAGCAGCTGGACATCCAGAACCAGGTGACGGACAACCAGATCAAGACGCGCAAGGTGGCGTTCTACTACAATGGCTTGAAGAGTTTCGTCCGGCAGGTGGGAACCGTGCTGGTCATTATCCTGACGGCATATCTGGTCCTGAAGGAGTATCCGGGCATGACCATCGGTAAGATCATGTACCATGTGATGCTCTTCAGCAATGTCATCGCCCCGATTACGCAGTTGCAGCGTATTTTCGACGACGTGAACGATGCGCTCATCTATGCGGAAGGTTTCTTCGGCATCCTCCATTCGGACAAGGAGATCGAGCCGTCGGGCAGCTACCGGCCCGAGAAGATCCGTGGCAAGTTCGAACTCAAGGACGTGAACTTCACATACCCCAACGGGACCCAGGCCCTCTTTGACGTGAACATGACCATCGAACCGGGCAAGATCACGGCCCTGGTGGGCTTGTCCGGCGCCGGCAAGAGCACCGTGGTCAACCTGCTCGACAAATTCTATGCGCCGCAGACCGGCCAGATCCTGCTCGATGGCGTGGACCTGCAGGAGTATGACACACAATACCTGCGCGACCACATCGGGCTCGTGCTGCAGAAGAACCACATTTTCGACGGCACCATCGAGGAGAACATTCTCTACGGCAACCCGAACGCCACGCACGAACAAGTCGTCGAAGCCGCGAAGAAATCCCATCTGTATGACCAGATCATGGAACTGCCCCTGCAGTTCAAGAACAAAGCGACCGACCTGTCAGGAGGCCAGCAGCAGCGGGTGGCCATTGCGCGCATGTTCCTCAAGAATCCGCCGATCATCTTCCTCGACGAGCCCACGGCCAGCCTCGACGCCATCGCCACCGAGCAGATCAAGAATTCGATCGATGCCATCAAGAAGGACCGCACCGTGATCATCATCTCGCACAGCATCTCGCAGATCATCGACAGCGAGATGGTCTATGCCCTCCAGACCGGCCGCGTGGAAGAATCCGGCCACCCGGACGAAGCCTACAAGAAAGGCGGTATCTACAAGGACATCATCGACGCCTCGGCCCGCAGCCTCAATATTCAAAAGATTGCCCGGACCATTGGTGGTACAAATTAGAAACAATTGACGTCTTTGCCCAACAATCTTCCCAGGTCATCGGCCAATTCCTGGCAAGTGGTAAAGCGGTCGAGCGGGTAGTCCTGCTCTATCGTTGTGCCGTCTATTTCATTGATACGGGAACAATGGCATTCATCTTGGGATTTGCAGCTGCAGACGAAGAGGAGGCAGCCCAGCAGCAGGAGAACAAGTGTTGTTTTTTTCATTATGATCGGTTAAAGGAAATTAGAAGGTTTAATAATAAGATGCATCAAGTCGCTCCAATGTTGCGTTTCGGATGCTACCTCAAAAAACAAAACGGATACCCAATGCAATGTCAAAACCAAATGGATGGCTTGCGTAGTAAGCGACTTGTCCAGAAGGCATGTAGCTATATGTTACGCAGGGCTCCAAATAGACAGACCATGTTGATGACAAATCATAACCCAGGCCAACTCCCCCTATCAAAGACAACAGTAATGGTTTTCCTTGTAATGCTTGATTATATCCAGCGTGGCCATAGGCTTCTTTCACACGGCTAGCCATCAACCATGAAGCTTCTCCCCCAGCAGAACCATAAATGGATATCTTATTTGTATTCAGCATCTTTACATTCAATTTCAGGGGCAGCCCCAAGTATTGCAATTGCAAAAACCCAGTCTCAAATACGTTATTATCCGCATCAATAAAACGCATATGAATAGAATGATTACTATAGACTAGACCACTCTCGATAACCAAACTGGGAAGGATCTCATAGCCAAAGGAAATACCCGCTTTGAAAGACCATTTGGAAGAAATGTCCTCATCTGAAATGACATCTGCAATGCCCAGTCCCTGTGTTTTTTCATACGAGGACATTAAAGATTGAGGGGCTATCATAACGCGCGTAGAAAAACGTTTTATCGTTTTATTCAACGGAGTTGAAGGAAGTTCAGGATTATCACCGTTTGTGTCGTCAAAATGAGGCCCGTTATCCCTGCCTGGTATCTGCCCCAAATCCTGACCATCTGTAGGGCGCTGTAATGTGTCAGATATAGTATCGGTTACACAATCGAGCGACAATTCACTGATTGGTATTGTTTCGTAAGAGCTGGAAACGGGTAATCTTTTTGGGCTATCAAAGAGCTTTATGTCTTTAATTGGCAAAGCCTTCCACTCAAAGGCGCTACGTATAACCGGTGAGGCTTCTCCTATCAAGTGACCGGCCTGTATTTGCCCTTTGTTATACGTGTAACTGCCAGCCAAATAAAAGACCGCAGTGACCGTGGCTGCCACAGCTGCAGTGGCAATCCAATACACTGTCTTTCGGCTCCTTCGTGTTCTAATGGCGAAGGGAGGAATCGGTATGTCCGGCCGATAGCCTTCGAATTTTTCCCTGAATTCTTGTGTCCAGTCACTTTTCATGATCACTTGTTTTTCGATACTCAACAATCTTTTTGCAAAGCAAAGCTCTTGCCCGGTGCAGGTTCGACGCCGATGTGCTTTCTTTGATTTTAAGCAAAACGCCTATCTCTTTATGACTCTTTTCTTCAAAGACGAACAGATTGAAGACCAACCTGTATCGTTCGGGCAAGGTCCTTATCATCTCCAGCAGGACTTGCTGGGGAATGTCATCAATCGTGAATTGTTCTGGGTCATTTCCGCCATCTTCTTCTTTATCATACTGGTCTATCGGATAATGGAATCGCCTTTTTCTGGATTGAACGAACTTTAACGACTCGTTGACGGCGATTTTATGGATCCAGGCCTGGAGGCTTCCGTACCCTTTATAGGTGAACTTATTGATTTTTGTGAATATTTTGATAAAAATGTCTTGTAGGACGTCTTGCATATCCTGCTGTCTGGGCACATAGAGCATGACCGTTGCTGCCAGATACTTGTAATACGTCGAATAAAATGCACGCATGATCGCTTCGTCATGATGAAGCAACCCTTCAAGAAACGATTTCTCCAAATCAGACGAAACCAGAATCATGTCGTTATATGCGTTTTTTGCAATTTTAAAGGTAAGCGAATATTTCCTATGTTCTAATTTAAACCGCAATCTGCCTAATCCTTGCGCGAATTTTCGAAGATTGTTGGAAATTGCCATTTGTACGCAAGGAATGTGCATAAGCAGGTTTATGAAAGTAAAATGAAAGAATCTATCCGATGAAAAGAAAATGCATTCTATTGTTAATCTTGCTGGGCGCTGTTTCCTGTTCTGACTGGAATGACCCATCCATAGACAATCCCCGTCGCTCTTTGTCACTGACCACCAAACAGGGGGAATTCAATTCAGCAGGCCAGAATTTCAATTTCAACCTGATAAAACAAACGGATATACATGCGCAGGGAGACTGGCTCATTTCTCCTTTCAGTATGCAGTGTCTGCTGGGTATGTTATTGAATGGAGCACAGGGAGAGACTTCTCACCAGATCTGTCAAGCGCTGGGATATGGCACCGATGAATCAGCGGATGTCAATATCTATTATCAATCCATTTTCCAGCAGTTGCCGACCTTGGACAATACTTCAAATCTGCTCATCGCGAATGCTCTGTTTGCCAAGCAGGCTTATCCAATAAAAGCTCCATTCAAAGACAGAATGAAATCTTATTTTCAAGCGGAAGTAGAGAATATCGAGTCGGAGAGAGCCTGGACAAAAACAATCAATGCCTGGTGCAGAAACCATACAAACGGTTTGATTCCTACAATCTTAAAAGAAGACAACAACGCCAGTATCATTGCTTTGAATGCACTCTATTTCAATGCTCCGTGGACCTGTGCCTTCCCGAAATCCAACACTACAGAGGAATTATTCTACCCTGAGTCCGCGGCACCACGTAAGGTGAAAATGATGAAAATGGAAGGAGAGGGACGCTTCTTTTTGTTGAGTGAACAAGCCCATTATCAACTTATCAGCCTGCCCTATGGAAATGGCGCTTTTTCCATGTATGTATTGCTTCCCAAGAAAGGCTACTCTATTCATTCCATCATCCAAGAATTAGATTTTGCCCGTTTTAATCAGGCCTGCATGGCTATGCGTCATCCGGGTATGGTTGAGCTGTGGATTCCTCGTTTTAATAGAAGTGGCGACAAGAGTTTTGGGTTCAATGAAATCTTATCCGATATGGGTATGCCGCTTCTTTTCCATGGCGGAGATTTCAACCTTATTTCGGAAAGGTTGGAAGCGTTCAGCCTCATTCAGCAAAATACGGCCATATCCGTAACGGAAGAAGGAACAGAAGCGGCAGCCATTACACAGGCTATTGGCATTGGATTATCCGATTTCGAAGTCTATCATGCAGATCATCCCTTTTTCTACATGATTCGTGAGAACAGTTCAGGACTGGTTTTGTTCGCCGGTTGTTTCACCGGTGAAGACGGTGCATAAATCTGAGCCTCAACGCCCGCAGCCTCAATAATCAAAAGATTGTCCGGACCATTGGTGGTACGGACGATGGAAGTCCATCAGGAAACGGATGACGTCTTCGGGCTCGTCCGTAATCTTGAGGATCAGGTTCTGGTACTTGCCCCGCTCGTGCAGGTCTTCCAGCAGGTTGTAGATGGGGGTTTCCTCGGTATAGTATTTCTTTCCCAGGAAGATCATCGGACTGGCGTAGCCCAGCGTTTCGTAGTGGTTCTGGGCGGCGTCCTGGAAGATTTCCTGGAAGGTGCCGGCGCTGCCCGGCGTGTAGATGATACCGCCCTTCGGGATGGAGATGATGTAATTTTCCCGGACGCTGTTGTCGAAGAACTTGGCGATTTCCGTGGCGAAGGGCGTGGCGGGTTCGTGGCCGTAGAACCAGGTGGGGATGCCCAGGCTGTGGAACTGCGGGTCGTGCGGGTATTTCTCCATCACCTCGAAGGCGTGCGTCAGCCAGCCCGGATCCCGGAAAGTGGGGGAGACACCGATCGTGGCGAGCGCGTCTTCCACTTCCGCGTCGCTGCGCCCCGCCAGCCAGGCGCCCAGATGGACGGCTTCCATAGCGCCGGGGCCGCCGCCGCTGACCATCAGTTTGCCAATCTCGGTGAGTCGTTTGCTGATCTCGACGATCTGGCGGTAGTTCGGGTCGGTGCGCTTGACGGCGTGGCCGCCCATGACGGCGACGATATCCTTCTCGTCGTAGTCCTTGATGAACTGTTCCAGGGCGTTGCCGATGGAATGGTCGTGGAGGACGCGGCAGAGCGTTTCCTTGATGTCATCGGTCTGCTTGCCCATGGCCATGTAGCGCTCGTAATTGATGGTGTCGTAGCAGGTGTACCAGGTCTCGTGATAGCCCGGTTTGTAGTGCAGGTAGAGGGATTTGGCATCGTAAAGCCGCTTGGGAAACACTTTGAACGGCATCTTCACGCGGGGCAGCACGATACAGTTCTCGTCCATGGCATAGTACATCCGCACCGGGAAATGGCAGCCCATGAAGAGGCAGTCCTCGAAACGGTAGTTTTCCAGCGGGAAACCGCATTTTTCAAAATTGACGGCCTGAAAGGCGCAGTGACGGATGGTTTCGTTCTGGGAAAGCAGCTGACGCAGGTCGTACAATTCTTCGATTTCGGTGTAGTTCTCTCTCATTGTTTGCAGATTATCAAGATTTTACTTTTGTCGGAAAGGGTAGTGGCGAACAGGTGGCGGCTGCCGCCGCCGGCGATGCCCAGGCGGCGGCGCAGGGCCTCGGTGTCGAGCGGAAAATTGAGGGCGGTCATCTCCAACTGGTTGAAGCGCTGCCGCAACTGCCGCTGCGCGTGTTTGCCCCAATCGAGCACTTCTTCCACTTCAAAAGTTTTTCCGGGAAAGCCTGTGACGGGCCCGTCGGCGGTATACAGATGCGTACTGGGTGCCAGCTTGGCCAGGCCGAAGCGGGCGGAGAGCAGGCGGAAGGCCCCGGCCTTGCGCAGGGCCTTGGACGGTTGGAAAAGACAAGAACCGACTTGATCCGCATAGCGGACCTCTGCCTCCGGCTCTTCTTCTGGATAGAAAGCGAAACGGTTGACGCCGTCAGCAGCCAGGATGCGCGGGGCAGGGGCGTTTCCCGGCTGTAACAGAAGCAGCAACTCCTTGACCTCACCGCCCACCGCCACAATGTGCAGTTCCCGGATTTCGGGAATCTCCGCCAACGTGCGGCTGATGTCGGCCATCGGGGATATTTTGACCAGGACCCGGTCGGCATGCTGCAGCAAAAAGCTCTTGCAGGCCTTCAGGTCGGGCTCACAGTCGGAAATGTCGTAAACGCGCCGGGCGCTCTTGTCGCGCCGGGCCGGGTCGAGATAGATCAGGTCGAAGTGCCCGGCTGACTCGCGCAGCCATTGCAGCCCGTCGCCGGGATGGATTTCGATGCGGAAACCGGGCCTGTCTTCCAGGATGTCGAAATTGTGCCGGGCCGTCGTGCAGAGCGATTCGTTCCGTTCGCAGTAATGGACCTCGCCCGCCTTGCGGCTGAGGAACCAGCAGTCCACGCCCAGGCCGCCCGTCAGGTCGGCAATCCGGCCGCCTTCCGGGACGAATTGTTGTTTGTAACGGGCTGTTGTCTCGCTGCTGCACTGCTCCAACGGCAGGCTGTCCGGATAGTCGAGTTCCGGGCGGGCATACCAGGACGGCAGTTTCTCCCGGATCTTCTGCCGTGCCTCGATGACCCGGGCCGCACGCCGCACATCGATGTCCGGCCAGCGCCGGGCCGACAGCAGCAACCGGTCGGGATCGTCGCCTTCGTGTTCCAGCAGAAAACGGATGAAATTTTCTTCCGACATATCAACAAAGTTACCGCTTTTTTCTTATCTTTGAAAGATTAAAATTCGAAACCATGGCAAATTATCTTGATGTGGCCAAAACCTGGCTGAGTAACGGTTACGACGTTGAAACCCAACGGGAAGTATTGGAAATGATGAAAGGCGATCCGAAAGTGCTGGAAGATGCATTCTACCGCACGCTCGAGTTCGGAACGGGCGGTCTGCGCGGCGTGATGGGCGCCGGCACCAACCGGATGAACCGCTACACGGTGGCGATGGCCACGCAGGGACTTGCCAACTATCTGAAGAAGAATTTCGTCGGTGAGAAGATTTCCGTTGTCATCTCCTACGACAGCCGCAACAACAGCCAACTGTTCGCCAGAGTGTCTGCCGGCGTGCTGATTGCCAACGACATCCAGGTATATATCTTCGACAACATCCGGCCTACGCCGGAACTGAGCTTCGCCATCCGCCATCTCAAGTGCAAGGCCGGCATCATGATCACGGCTTCGCACAACCCGAAGGAATACAATGGTTACAAGGTGTTCTGGGAGGACGGCGCCCAGATCATCGCGCCGCACGACAAGAATATCATCGCCGAGGTCGGCAAGATTACTTCGATGGAACAGGTGAAGATCGACGAGAATGCTTTCCCGCAGGGCATCGGCGCCGAGGTCGATAAAGCCTTCCTCGACAGCCAGCTCTCGCTGCTGCTCTCGCCCGATAGCATCGCCCGCCATCGCGACATCAAGATCGCCTACACGCCGCTCCACGGTACAGGTGTCCGCCTGGTCCCCGCCGGACTCAAGCAGGCCGGTTTCACGCATGTCTATCATGTGGACGACCAGGATGTGAGCGATGGCAATTTCCCGACCGTCGTTTCCCCGAACCCCGAGGAACCCACCGCCATGCGCATGGTCATGGAGCGGGCAGACGCTGTCGGGGCTGACATCGCTTTGGGCACCGATCCGGATGCCGACCGCGTCGGTTGCGCCATCCGCAACGATGAGGGCAAGCTCATCCTGCTGACCGGCAACCAGATCGCCACCCTGGTCACCAGCTACGCGCTGACACGTTGGCATGAACTGGGCAAACTGGACGGCAGCCAGTTCGTGGTCAAGACCATTGTCACGACCGACCTGCTGAAGAAGATCTGTGAGAAGTACGGTGTCGAGATCTTCGATGTGCTCACGGGCTTCAAATACATTGCCGACAAGCAGCACTTGTACGAGGGCAAGAAGACTTTCATCTGTGGTGGTGAGGAGAGCAACGGTTTCAACGTGGGCAGTTTCGTCCGCGACAAGGACTCGGTGGTTACCTGCTGCATGATCTGCGAATGCGCTGCCTGGCTGGCCGACCGCGGACAGACGCTCTATGGCTACCTGAAGGAGATTTATGCCGAGTATGGCTACTTCAAGGAGAGTCTGCTCTCGGTCACGAAGAAGGGCAAGGATGGCATCGAACAGATCCAGCAGATGATGGTGGACTTCCGGGCCAACCCGCCGAAGGCGCTCGCCGGCTCGCCGGTCGTCAAGGTCGTCGACTACAATGAACCCGACAAGACGGGTCTCCCCAAGTCGAACGTCCTCCAGTTCTTCAGCGAAGACGGCTGCAAGGTCACGGTCCGTCCTTCCGGCACGGAACCGAAGATCAAGTTCTACTTCAGCGCCTGCGGCGCTGACGCCGACGCCCGCAACGCAGCGTTGCGCGAACAGTTCTCGGCGTAACAATACGTCGTACCTATCCGCTTTACGCGGAGTCAGTATATGCCTTTGAAAACAATGGCGCCCACGCCTCAGGGGGAGGGGCCCAAGCTTGCTTGGGAGGGTGGTTTTCAAAGGCATATACTGCGGAGCAAAGCGGATAAGACGAGGATGACTTTTTTGTGCCTAGAAGAACGATGAAGACGTACGAAGAAAAGATAGCTTGGTTATTCAATCAGTTTCCCTCTTACCAGAAAGTAGGGAAGGTGGCGTATAAGCCGGGGATTGAGACGATGACGGCGTTTGACGAAGCGCTCGGGCATCCGCACCGGCGCTTCCGCAGTATCCATATTGCCGGGACCAACGGCAAGGGCTCGACGAGCCACATGCTGGCTGCCGGCTTGGCCGCCTGCGGGTTGAAAGTCGGACTCTATACGTCGCCCCATCTGGTGGACTTTCGTGAACGGATGAAAATCATCGAAGGCGACCGTTTCCGGATGATTTCCAAAGAACGTGTCGAGGCTTTCCTCGACCGCTGGCAAGGCTTCTTCGAGGCGGAAAAGCCGTCTTTCTTCGAGATCACGACCGCAATGGCCTTCGACTTTTTCGCGGCCGAAGCGGTGGACATCGCCGTTATCGAAACCGGTCTGGGCGGCCGGCTCGATTCGACCAACGTCATCACGCCCATCCTGAGTATCATCACCAACATCGGCCTGGAGCATTGCGAGCATCTGGGCTATACGTTGGAGGCCATCGCAGGCGAGAAGGCCGGCATTATCAAGCCGGGCGTGCCGTCGGTGGTAGGCGAGTTCCTGCCGGAGACGCGGCCGGTCTTCGAAGCGAAGGCGACGGCTTGCGGCAGCCCCTTGACGTTTGCGGCCGAAGCGGCGCCCTGCCTGGGCCTTACAGTGGAAGACCTTGATCTGCCGGGTGACTATCAGCTACGCAACCTTTGCACGCTTTCGGCCGCTGTCGGCGTTCTGCAGCCGATGCTTGGCCTGGATCTGACGGCCTTCGGCAACGGCGTCCGGCAGGCGGCCCATCGCACGGGCCTGCATGGCCGCTGGGAGACACTGCGAGAAGCCGACCCTGTGAACGGCAAAGCGAAAATCATCTGTGACACCGGCCACAACGCCCATGGTCTCCGCTGGGTGGCCGAACAGATCGACCGGATCTCCTGTGACTACGAAACAGTGTTTTTCATCCTGGGCCTGGCCCGTGAAAAAGATATCGACGCCATCGCGCCGCTGCTGCCGCGCAATGTCCATTACATCTGGACGCAGGCTTCCAGCCCTCGCGCCCTGCCCGCTGTCGATCTGGCCAACGAGATGCACGACCGCGGTCTTTCCGGCGAAGTAACCTTTTCCGTCGCCGACGCCTTGCAGTTGGCTGACGGCAAAGCCGCCGACAAAGATCTGATCTTCATCGGCGGCAGCAATTTCGTCGTCTGCGAAGTGCTGTAATCTGCCTGAACGGAGTACCTGTCCAGGCGGTCGGGGCACAAAAACGGCCTTGTTTGTTCCCGGGAGGTCTCTTTTCAGCCATCGGGGCACGGAACAAGGCCGTTTTGTGCCCGGGGAAGCAAAGTCCCCCGGAACAATCAGTTGGTAAAGACCTTTCGGACCAAATCGATGGGATCGCCCTGCGGAGTAGCGGCGAAGGTGCCCGGGCGGTCATGCCACCAGGCGTATTCGAAGTCCTTCAACTGCTCAAGCAACGTCGCTTCCCGCGCGCCTTCGAATTTCTCGCCGGCGGCCAGGGCTTCTTCGACGGCCTGGAAGAACATTTCCCAACGGCCTTTATAGTAGGTGCCGGTGAGACCGGCCCAGGAACGGTCGGCGTAGTCAGTCAGCAGGTTGCCCCGGTCGCCCCACGAAGTCAGCAGGTTGCGGGCATTGCTTTCGAAATAGTCGGCTTCTTCCGGCGTCGCGCCCCAGGCGCGGGCGTCAGCGATCCATTTGCCGACAAGGAAATAGTCCTGGGAGGAAAGCAACGTCTCCATCGTGTCGAAAATCGCAATCATTTCGGCTTCGCGCTCAGCCATCGCAGCCCGGTCACCGGCCTCGTAGGCTTCTTTATAGGCTGTAAACTGAATCTCGAAGGCATTGCTCAGATACTGCCGCGTCAGGTTGACCAAGTCGAATTCATAGGAAGGGCCGTGGCCGCCAGCGGCCAGCAAAGCCGTGATCACTTCCCGCAATTTCTCATTCTCATAAGTGAAGCGGACGCTGGAACTGGAGTGGTAGGAGCTGGAACGGCCGAACGAGGGACGGAGGTTCATCAGCGGGCTGTGGCCGGGGACCGAACGGTGGATATAGATCTCTTCGAACAGCTCTTCCCAGGCCGCGCGGGCATCCGGACTGTCCACGCCACTGCGGCTGTAGGACAGCAGGTCGGCGTATTTGTCGAGGTTCTGGTGTTCGGGGAAATTCCAGGCTTTTTCGAAGACGAACTGATACATGAACGGATTGCAGTCGAAGCCTTCGAGCGTCGAGCCGAGTCCCTTGAAATTCGGTCCTGCTTCCGCAAAGGTGCCTTCAATGAGCGTATCAATCTCCTTGATATTGCCGGCCAGATAGGTGTTGCCGCCAAAGTTGCCCAGGTAGCACCAGACGAACGGGATGCCATAGTAGCTCTGGGTCTTGCGCCAGACCTCCATCCGTTCGCAGTAATAGTCCAGCAGGATTGATTTCTCGGCCGGGTAGGAGGTCAGGAAGGCTTTGACCCGCGCGTCGCTGTCATCCTCGAACCAGTACTTGCGCTCGTTGTAGAAGAGCCAGGTCATCTGGAGCCAAGTCGCTTCAGGATCGGCAGCCGCGAGCGATTCATACACGCCTTTGCTGACGCCGGCCAGGTAGTCGGGTTCCCAGCTGCGCGGAATCATTTCGTTGAAGATATCGATGCCATAGACATGGTCCGTCCCGTAGAGTGCCACTTCTTTCTCAAGGAAGCGCTTCTGGATCTCGGGGAAGAGCTTGTCTTCCGGATCAAGGAACCAGGGATAATCTTCCAGGGCAAAGCCCGCCCAGTCGCTCATCCGCTCGATTTTGGCATCGGGATAGACGCGCTGCAGTTCCGGCGGTACGTGACCCGCGAAGGCCGGAAGCACAGGTTTCATGTTGAGTTCGCGCTCGCGCGCTACAATCTGTTTCTGGAGGGCTTCCTGCCCTTCCAGCCAGGATTTCGGCAGCGGGCCGCCCCAGCGGTCGATGTTCAGCATCCGGTGCCAAGGCAGATGGGCCGGGCCCGTGAAATAGTTGCGGACCTCCTCATCGGTCAGCCCCAGTTCTGTCCATACCTGGTACCACACGGACTCCTGCCCGGTGATGGCCAGGGGCAGGTTGATACCGTTGAGGGCCATCCAGTCGATGAAGTGTTCCCATTCCTTCCAGGTCCACCAGGGCATCGTGTAGCCGTAGGTGCAGTAGTTCAGGAAGAAGCGTTCCGGTACGCGGGCATCCCGCCGCACCGGTTCTGCAAGGACAGGCAGCTGTTTAGGAAGTGTGCCTTTGTCCCAGGCAAACCATCCGATGTTGGTGTGGCAGTAATACTTGAGGTAATAGTTGAGGCCGACGGCCATCGAATTGGCGTTGTTGCCGCCGATCACAATCTTGCGGCCTTCACTGCGGAGCGTGAAAAAGTCACAGGTATCGGCCGGAAGGGTCTCGAATACGAAATGCCCGGCCTGGGCGGGGATGACGCGCTGTGCCAACGCACGGGCTGCTGCCGCATCAGGACTCTGGTCTTGCTGCGCTTGGCATCCTGTCATCAAACATAAGATGGCGAGGATAAATGGGACGAAATAGTTTCTCATAAGAATAATTTTTCGATCTTTTCGACAATACCCGGATCGGATGCGTTGCCGATGAGGCTGGGCTGCAGATAGTGGCAGGCGTGCTCCGCCTTGAAGCGGGCTTCGCCGCCACCGGTTATGTTGAGCATCGCCACGGCGTCTTTCGCGACTTTTCCTGCCTCGAAGGCATTGATCATGCCTTGCAGGGCTACGGCTGCTGCCGGATGGATGTCGATGCCTTCGGTCTCCAGAAAGAGTTGCTGCATCGCCCGGATGTCGTCGTTGTCGGCTTTCTCGATGTCGCCGCCCGCATCGCTGAGGGCGTCGAAGACACCGCCGCGCAGGCTGTAGGGCGGCCGGCGGTTCGAGAGCACTTTCGCATCGATCTGGAGGGCCTGTTTGCGGGCGGCCTCGTCGTCCATCGGCAGGAGCGGGCGGCTGCCGGCTTTCCAGGCATTGTGCATCGGCAGGAACGGTACGTTCTGCGACGGGAAGAGTTTCATCTTGTGGCTGCCGAAGCGGCCGTCCCCGATCAGGCGCAGATTGGCTTCCCAGGCTGCGATGGTGCCGGTTCCGGAGCCGATGGCCTGGAAATAGGCATCGGGAATCCGGCCGATGGCCCGGGCGGCGGAAAGGACCGTGGTGGCCATGCCGTCACGGCGCGCGATGTTCTTGGCGCCGCCTTCGGCGAAGAACTTCTTCGAGGTGCAGGCCGCGTCGCCCAGGGCGATGGCGTCGAAATAGTCGCTTCCCTTGGGCGGGCAGATGAGCTTCACGCAGTCGTTCAGGGGTTTCTCGAACCAGAGAGCGCCGATGTTTTCTTCCGGCACGCTGAGCAGCAGCGGGATGTTGTTTTCGGAGCAGACCTTGGCGAAGGCGCGGGCCGTATTGCCGGCCGAGGAGACCACCAGGACCCGTTTTTCCCCGTCGGGGATATGGGCGCAGACGCTGTAGGCCTCCGTCTCCTTGAAAGAGGCCGTGCTCATCGCGGCGCCTTTTTCCGGCCACCAGCCCGAAAAGGCGATCCACAGGTTCGGCAGGCCGAGCCGGGCGCCCAGTTTTTCACTGTGATAGGTCACCGTCGGCGCCGACCCCTTCAGCATCCGCCGCACCGGCATCCAGTCGGCGAAGGTGTAGATGCCCCAGGCCTCCGGCCCGAATTCAATCTGTTTCTTGTCGTAGATGGCACGGATCAGCGAAGGTTCACTGCACTGCGGATCGGCCAGCATCCAGCCAGTGTCTTCGAAACGGCGTCCAGTGGCGACCGTCTCCAACACGTATTTCGTAGGTTCAAAGCTGTTCATATCGTGGTTGCTTGGTTATTCGAGGTTGTCTGCCAGCACCTGGGCAAAGTCGAAGACCGGCACAGGGGCGAAACGTCCGAAGGTCTTCAGACAGAGCGGGCAGGCCGTGACGATGGCTTCGGGATTGTTGGCGGTGAGGTTGTCGATGGCATTGCGGGTGATTGGTTCACGGTCTTCGTAGCGGAGCGTGAGGGAACCGACCGAACCGCCGCAGCAGATGCTTTCCTTGCGTTCCTTGAGCGCGGGAACCAGTTGCCCGACCGTCCGCAGCGCGGCCCGCGGCGCATCGTAGATGCCGCAGCCGCGGCCGAGGTCGCACGGGTCGTGATAGACCAGGGTCTGGTGGCTGTTCCTGAGTTGCAGTTTCCCTTCCCGGATCAGCCGGCTGAAATACTCCGTATAGTGCCACACCTGCACGCCGGAGAGCGCATAGTGCTCCTTGAAGATGCGATAGCAGATGGCACAGCTGACCAGCAGGATGCGGGCCCCGCTTGCTTCGATCAGCTTGCGGTTCTGTGCGATCAGCTGCTGTGCCTCCTCCTGGCGGCCCGCCAGCATCAGCGGGCGGCCGCAACAGATGCTGCCGTCCTTGTCCATCAACTCATAGCGGACGCCTGCACTTTGCAGCACTTTCTGCACGGAGCGGGAAATGACCGGCGTGAGCGAACTCATGCAGCCGGCGTAGTAAAGCACTTTTTCGTCGTCCAGTGCAACGGGCTCAACAGCGGGCGCAATGGGTTCAACGGCTGCGAGATAGCTGAAATCGGCCGGAATCTGGTTCGTCTTCTTCTCCTGCGCCGTCCGATACGCGAGCCGGAGTCCGCAGGCATCCATCTGCACTTGGCACAAAGCGGCACATTTGCCGCACATGAGGCATTTCTCGGCAATCTCCAGCGAGCGCTTCTGGTTGCGCCGTTTCAGGTTGCGGACCATATAGACGGTAGCGTCCTTGACATTTTTCTTTTGTACGCCCATCGGGCAGGCGTCGATGCACACGCCGCAGCTCGGGCAGGAATAGAGCATCGTGAGCGCAAATCCTTTCCGCGTGTGCCGGACGGGTAGTCCTGCATTCCGCATGGGCACCAGCAGGATTTCAGAAGGGATGTGCATATAGCGCGTGAATGGCAGCACGGTCATGAATGTGCCCAAGGCAATGGAATAGAGCCACCAGGCGACCGTGATGTTTTCCGGCTTGCTCATGAAATTGTGCAGGATCCAGTTGATCGGGACGGTCATGAAACTGCCGCCCGCCACACCTGCGGTGAAGCCTTCGGCAATCCAGCGCAGCGGGAAGATGGCCCAGAGGCTGTAGAGGCCGATGCGGTCGGTGAGGGTCAGTTTGGTGGTGCGCCGCATACCGACGATCCGTGAGCGGAAACGCTTGATGATGGCGATCGTGATGCCGCTCAGGATGATCAGCAGGAAAAAGTCCATCAGGAAGAAGAAGAACGAACCTTGCAGCGTGGTGTTCTGCTCTTCCATGAAGTAGCGGTAAAAGATTGGGTAGTAGAGCCGGTGGAGCCGTTCGGGAATGTAGAGGATGGTTTCGATGTGTCCGATGACAATGATCATGAACCAGCCGAAGGCGATGCTGGAGTGCATATAGCCCAGCACCGGATTGCGCTTCCACAGCTTCACATGGAGCAGGCAGTCGCAGAAAATGTCGCGGATGTTCTTGACGATCGTGGTGGGCGTGATCAGGGAGAGGGCAAATTTGCGGCGGTCGGCCGCGTTGAGTTGCAGCAGGACCTTGACCAGTGCGATGAGGCAGTAGGCCAGCACGAAGGTCATGCCGAAGACAAACGGCAGGACGAAGGGATCGTAAGCGGCGAGGATGCGTTCTCTCATCGGTCTTCCTCCATTTTATAGACTTTCCCGATGCTCAGGATCAAGTGGCGCGTGTTGATGCCGCGGGGGCATACGAGCAGGCACTTTCCGCACAGCATGCAGTGCTGCAGCATCGGCAGGGTCTCTTTCTCGCGTCCGCGCTGGAGCGAGAGGATCACGCGCCGCAGGCTCATTTCCGTGAAGACACCTGCGGAACAACTGGCTGTACAGGAGCCGCAGGCTATGCATTTGGCCACGTCGGGCTCGCGCTGGCGGAGTTCCTCGAAAGCCGGGTTGGCCACGTTCTCGATCTTGAGCGTGGAACTGGGGGTCAGGCCGTATCCGAAGTCGATCATTTCTTCTGCGGCGTTTTGAGATAACGGTCGATGGCCAGGGCGGCGGACGCCGCTTCACTGAGCGTTTCCGGCAGGGTCTTGGGGCCGGTGGCGGCGCCGGCGAAGAAGATGCCTTCGCGCGACGAGGTGCAGGGGCTGCCGATGATGCTCTGCGGCAGGTAGAAGCCGTCTTCGCCTGTCTGGATGTTCACCATCCGGGCCAGCTGGTGGTTGTCGGCAGCCGGCGCCATGCCGGCCATCAGGACCAGCAAGTCCATCTTGATCTTCAACGGCTTTCCGAAGAGCGTGTCTTCGGCCTTGACGAAGAGGTGACCGTCGTTGTCTTCCGACACTTCCGACACGCGGCCCCGCACGAAACGGATGCCGTAATCTTTCTGGGCCTTGAGGTAGAGGTCCTCGTATTTGCGTCCGAACATGCGAAGGTCCATGTAGAAGCAATAGACCGTCGCATCAGGGAATTTCTCCTTGATTTCGCAAGCTTGCTTGACGGCTGTCACGCAGCAGACTTTCGAGCACTGGCGGTTGCCGGCCTTTTCATCGCGCGAGCCCACGCAGTGGACGAAACCGATGACATTGACCGCATCGAATTGGGGCGCGGCACCGCTCTTGAACCAATCTTCCAGGTCGGCATTGGTAATCACGCGTTCGTAGATGCCGTAGCCGTATTCCTCTTTCTTTTCGGCCTTGAACAAGTCAAATCCGGTTGTCAGCAGGATGGCGCGCACCTGCGCGGAGAGCCCATTGGAGAGCTTGACCACCCAGGTATCCTTGAGCCGGTTGATGGAGGAGACTTCCGTTTCCGTAAAATATTTGATGCCGTCCAGGTCTGCGACCATCGGATCGAGGACGGTGCGTGCTTCGATTCCTTCGGGGAAGAGGCGGTCCCAGCGGGCCAGGTGGCCGCCCAGGACGGGCGTTTTTTCAATCAGGATGGGGGTGTAACCCAGGTCGCGCAGCCTGCGGGAGGCTTCGATGCCGGCGGGACCTCCGCCGATGACGACGACGTTCTGGCTCATACTAGCAGCATTTGATGTTCATCGGGAAATCCGGCCGCTGCAGGAGTTCGCCGCGGGGTCCCTTGTATTTGTCTTCGGGCTTGTAGGGGATGCCCATCTTGTCGAGGAGCGGCTCGACGGCTACCTGGTGCGTCTGCAGACCGAGATCCCACGGATTGTAACCCAGCACCAGGCCGGCCACTTCCTCATAGGTAAAGACAGGGATGCCGTAGCCGTTCTCCCCATAGGTTTTTCCGGTCTGTTCTGCGATGACGTATTGCCATCTGTCAAGGAAATAGGGACATCCCGGACAGTTGGTGATAATCATGTCGGGTTTGAAGGGCTCCATGCTTTCGAATTTCTTGTGGGTATTGGAGACCGAGTAACCGCGGTTGGCCTTGACCAGATACTGGCGGAAACCGAAGCCGCAGCAGTGGCGCCGTTCGGGGTAGTCGATGACCTCGCCGCCCCAGGATTCCACCATGCCTGCCAGCACATAAGGATATTCGGCGCCGCCCACACCCTTGGACGGAAACATCTTGGAATAGTGGCAGCCGATGTGTTCGACCACGCGGAGCGGCTCGCCGGTAGCTTTGTTCACAAGCCGGAATTTCGCCTGTTCGGCGATCTGGTTCCGGAACTTGTAGATCAGGTCGCTGGCGTGGGCCAGGTAGGTGGGAATCTTGAATTCGCGCCGGGTGGCCTTCCACAGGTTCTCGCGGATTTTGGCGAGCAGTTCGGGAAATTCCCGCCAGTCTTCGATGACCTCGGAATAGAGGCCGAAACTGGTGATGCAGCTGCAGACGTAGTTCTCGTAGCCCGCTTCGGTCATCAGGGCGAACTGCCGGGCGATGATGGTCATCACCGTCTCCTGCGGGATGGCTTCGCTGTGGTAGGCGATGCCGCCGCAGGTGGTGTGGTGCGGGGTCTCATAAACGTCTTTGCCCAGCCGGTCGCGCAGAATCTCCAGGAAGGTCTTCTCGGAGGCCGGGAAGAAACTCTGCCGGATGCAGCTGCGCACATAGAACCAGTGGTCGGTGGGTATCTCTTTCTGGTATTCGGACCAGATGCGTTGTTTTCCTTGGTAAATCATGGCTTGTCAGTCTTCGTCGTTGAGGTGGCAGCGGCTGGTCTGGTTGAAGGCCTGCGCCTCGTATTCTTCCATCGTCAGGCCCATCTCGCGGGCCTTCTCCTGCGATTTCTCTTCGACGATCTCCATCCAGCGGGTGGCGCCGGTCACGTCGAAGATGGCTTTCAGTTCGTCGAGCGATTCCTGGGGAATTTTGCGCAGGGCGCCGGGACCGATTTGCCCCAGGTGTGCGCCCAGGCGCTCATAGACGGCTTTCTGGTTGTCCTTGACCCATTTGCCGACCGTCCCGTATTCGGGGTGCTTTTCATAGGCGAAGGTTTCGGGATAGACGCAGTAGCCGTAGTTGAGGACATTGCGCTGCATGGCGTGCATCAGGGGCAGCTGTTGCCGGCCTTTCTCGCTTTCCGCGAAATAACCCAGTTCGATGGACAGGGCACGCAGGGCCATCACCACCAGGCCGGGCGCATTCTTGCGCGGACAGCGGGTCACGCAGGAGAGGCATTCGCCGCAATACCAGATCTGGTCTCCCTTGAGCAATTCGATGATGGCGTCATCATCGCGGCTTTGGACGATGCTGACGATTTTCTTCGGGTTGTAGCGGTAGAACTCCGCAGCCGGACAGATGGCCGTGCAGGTGCCGCAACTGATGCAGGCCTTGAGCCCTTCCTTGATCCGGTAATCCTGCGCGAGACGGTCGTAAATCTTTCCCATGATGATCCTTCGGTGACTTGTTAAAAAGCCGCACAAAAACATTATTAATTCGTAAAAGTAATAAAATTGTCAATATATTGTTACCTTTACAAGGTAATTCTACATTTCGTAAAATGGGATATTCTTTTGATAAAATCATAGACAGGCGCGGGTCCGGCGCCTACATGACTGACAGTCTGAAAGAGCGGTATGGTCGGGAAGACTTGATCCCTCTGTGGATTGCCGACATGAATTTTGAGACGCCCGCTCCCGTACGGGAGGCCCTTGAGAAGCGGCTCGCCCATCAAGTATATGGCTATACCGGTACGGCGGAGCACTATTGGCAGACTCTCATTGACTGGGAACGCCGGATTCACGGCTGGGAGATCGCCCGGGAGACCATCACATTCATTCCGGGTATCGTGCGCGGGATTGCCTTCGTCCTGCATTGCTTCACGGATCCCGGCGACAAGGTCGTGGTGCAGCCGCCCGTTTACATGCCATTCCTCAACCTGCCGCGGGCCAATGGCCGCCAGTTGGTTTACAATCCGTTGATTTTCGATGAAACTGCCGGCACCTACCGGATGGACCTTGAAAACCTGGCACAGGTGTGCCGGACGGAAAAGCCCAGACTCCTGATTCTTTCCAATCCGCACAATCCGGCGGGTGTCGTCTGGCCGGCGGAAGACTTGGCTCGCCTGGCCGCCATCTGCCAACAGGAGGGCGTACTGGTCATCTCCGATGAAATCCATGCGGATATGACACTGGGCGGCCATGTCCATCATCCGTTTCCGACGGTTTCTGAGACAGCAGCTACGGTGTCCGTTACATTTGCGGCCCCGAGCAAGACCTTCAATATCCCGGGTATCGTGAGTTCGTTCTGTGTGGTTCCGAATCCGGAGATCCGGCTGAAATTCTATGGTTTTCTGGAGGCCAATGAATTGAATGCAACGATGTTCCTTTCCACCGTGGCCACCGAAGCGGCTTTCACGCAGTGTGACGACTGGCGGCGGGAGATGCTATCCTATGTCCAGGAGAATGTAGAATACGTATGCCATTTCATCGAAACGCGCATCCCCGGCATCCGGGCGGTCCGCCCGCAAGCCTCTTTCCTGATCTGGTTGGACTGCCGCGGCCTGGGCCTGGGGCACGATGCGCTCATCGACCTGTTTGTCAACCAAGCCCGTCTTGCACTCAACGACGGCGAGGCTTTCGGCCCGGGTGGGGAAGGCCACATGCGGATGAATGTCGCCGCGCCGCGGGCCGTGCTCACACAGGCGCTCACGCAACTTGAAGCGGCGGTCAAATCTTTGAAAAACTGACAGTATGAAGAAGTTCAAAGACTGGGGCCTTCTCCCCAAAGTTCTGATAGCCATCGCGCTGGGTATTGTCTGTTCTTTCTTTTTCCCGGACGGGCTGACGCGCGTGTTCATTACGTTCAACAGCATATTCAGCAATTTCCTCGGCCTCTTTATCCCGGTCATCATTCTCGGCCTCATCGCGCCGGGCATCTTCGAGCTGGGCAAGGGAGCCGGCCGGCTGCTGCTCATCACGGCGGCGATCGCCTATCTTTCGACCATCCTGTCCGGTCTGTTCTCCTATGGGACCTGCCGGCTGGCCTATCCGTCCCTGCTGGGTGGTTCCATCACCTCGCTGGGCGGCATCGATATGGATGCCAATGACCTGAAGCCCTTTTTCACGATTGAGATGCCTCCGCTGATGAGCGTCACCACGTCCCTGGTGCTGGCCTTCGTGATCGGCTTGTCGCTGATTGCCGTCCGGGGCGACTATTTCCGCGGCGTGATGCTGGAACTCCGCGATGTGGTCTTCCTGGTCATCAAGAAGGTCATCATCCCGATCCTGCCCATCTTCATTTTCGGCATTTTCCTGGAAATGGGGGCTGAGGGCAACGTGGGTCCCGTGCTGGGCATGTTCCTCAAGATCATCCTCATCATCTTCGCCATGCATATCACCGTGCTGGTGCTCCAGTTCTGCATTGCAGGAGCCATAGCCGGGAAGAATCCTTTCAAGGCATTGGTGACCATGCTGCCGGCCTATGTGACGGCGCTTGGCACCCAGTCGTCCGCCGCGACGATTCCCGTGACGCGTGCCCAGGCTATCAAGAACGGGGTGGATGCCGACGTGGCCGACTTTGTCGTACCGCTCTGCGCCACGATCCACATGTCGTGCAGTATCCTGAAGATTGTGGCGTGTGCGTATGCGATCTCGCTGAGCATGGGACTGGATATCAGTTTTGCCACCTATGCCGGCTTTGTCCTGATGCTGGGCATCACGATGATTGCCGCGCCTGGCGTTCCGGGCGGTGCCATCATGGCTGCCCTCGGCCTGCTGGCTTCCATGCTGGGCTTTGACGCGAACATGCAGGGCCTGATGATTGCCCTCTATATCGCGATGGATAGTTTCGGCACGGCCGGAAATGTAACTGGAGACGGAGCGATTGCGCTTATAATCAATAAGATAAAGAGTAAGCAGAAAGATGTCGCCGTTGCTTAAAGTCGCGCTGTGCCAACACGATATCGTGTGGGAGGACGCCCGTGCCACGATTGCCCGGCTCGACGCGCCTGTCCGGCGTTTTTGTGCCAGACACCAGCCGGACCTGCTGGTCCTGCCCGAGACTTTTTCGGTCGGTTTTTCGATGAATCCGGAAGTGGCAGAACCCGTGGATGGCTTCTCCGCTACCTGGCTCCGCCGGATCGCGGCTGAATGCGGTGTCGGCGTGATCGCTTCGGTGCCGACCGTGCTGTCCGATTCCGAGGGGGAACGGCGCGTCAACCGCTGCTGGTTCATCACGCCGGAAGGCCCGGTGTACCATTATGACAAACGGCATCTGTTCAAGACTTCCGGCGAGAGTCCGGCTTTTTGCCCCGGAGACCGGCGCTGTACGGTCGCCTGGCGCGGCTGGAACATCGAATTGAATGTGTGTTATGACCTGCGTTTCCCGGTCTGGAGCCGGAACGTAGGCAACGGCTATGACCTGCTGGTCAACATTGCCAACTGGCCGGCTTCCCGGATCGATGCGGCGCAGATCCTGCTCCGGGCCCGGGCTGTCGAGAATGCGGCGTATGCCCTGTTCTGCAACCGGATCGGTACCGATGCGCTGTGCGATTACGACGGCAAGTCGATGATTCTCGACTATGTAGGCCACAGCATCGCCCACAGTTGCCGGGTGGGTGGCGTACGCTTTTTTACGGCCGAATTGCCGATGGCGCCGCTCGCCCATTACCGCGACCGCTTCCCGGTGAGCGAAGATGCCGACAAATTTGAAATCCAAGTGTAAACAACCGAATATGAAAAGGAATTATTTGAATATCGCAGCCATTCTCATCGCCCTTTTCGGCGTGGGATTCGGAATCGGCTGCCTCATTTCCCTGATTTCATCGAAAGGGCGGCTTGCCGACGGTACCTATACAGTCTCCGTGTGTTCGACGACCGATGTGCACGGCGCCTATTTCGACTCGTCCTATGTGGACAACCTGGCCGCCAAGACCTCGCTGGCCAATGTCTCCTCCTACCTCAAGGAACTGCGCGCCAGTGGCGTACAGCCTGTCCTGATCGATGTGGGAGATAACCTCCAGGGCGACAATGCCGCTTATTATTTCAACTATGTGGCGGACAAGGAAGCCCATGTCTATCCCCGCATCGTCTCTTATCTGGGTTATGATGCCGTCGTGGTGGGCAATCACGATATCGAGACCGGCCACGATGTGTACGACCGCATCCGCAGCGAACTGACGGTGCCATATCTGGCGGCCAATGCCGCCTTTGACCGGGATGAGAACGGCAAGGCCGACATGGATGAGGATCCGAAGAACAAGGCTGTGCAGGATTCGTATTTCCTGCCGTATTGCGTGGTGGACCGTGGCGGCGTGAAGGTCGCGATCATCGGCATGACCAATGGCAACATGAAAAGCTGGCTTTCGGACTCCGCCTGGCACGGCATGGATTTCCAGGTCATTTCGGATATCGCCCAAGACCTTGTGGACCATGTCATTGCCAAGGAGAAACCGCAACTGGTCGTCCTGGCCGTCCATTCCGGCACAGGTTCAGAGCAGCCGGACCGCGAGAATGAGGCGCTTTATCTGGCTTCGTCCCTCCATGGAGTGGACCTTGTCCTCAATGGCCACGACCATCGGCCGTTGGCGCGTGAAGTGGAGAATCCGGAAGGCAGCGTAGTCTTGCTCGATGCCGGTACGAAGGCGATGGTCGTTGGACAGGCCGATTTCACGCTGACTGTCAAGAATGGCAAGGTCATCTCGAAAGCCGTGGATTACAAACTGGTCCCGATGGACAAGTATCCCGTCGATCCGGATTATGTGGCTGCTTTCAAGGCGGACTTCCAGGCCGTCAAGGACTTCGCCAATCGTCCCATCGGACAGCTTTCCGAAGATATCTTCCTTGCCGATGCCCTCGACGGTCCGTCTTCCTATATCAATCTGGTCCAGACCGTGCAACTGGCCTCGACCGGCGCCGACATCTCTTTTGCCGCCCCGCTCACCAGCAGCGGCGTCGTGCCCAAGGGCGTGATTGAGTTCCAGGACCTGGTGTCGATCTACAAGTTCGAGAACCAGCTCTTTGTGGTTGAAATGACCGGTCAGCAGATCAAGGATTACCTCGAGTACTCCTATGACAACTGGGTAAACAGGAAGGGCCCTTCTTACAACTGGGATTCTGCGGACGGCATCCTGTATGAAGTCAGCAAGAGCTCGCCGGCCGGTGAACGGGTCCGGATCCAGTCCCTGAGCGACGGCAAGCCGTTCGAGCTGGACAAAACGTACAAAGTGGCCATGACTTCCTACCGGGCCAGTGGTGGCGGCGACCTGCTGCGCAATGGCGCCAAAGTCGATCCCGCGCAGCTCGTGATTGTGGATCGGTTGAAGGATATCCGCTCATTGATAGGCGATTATATTACCAAGCGCGGGGAAATCGCCCCGTCGGTGGCAACCAATTGGAAATTTGTAAAATAATCCTTATCTTTGAGCGACTGTTTTTGTATGGCACAGGATCTGGCAGCAAGGTTGAAATCCAAGGTCGAGGAGCTCATCGCCCGTTGCGAAACGCTCGACCGGGAGAATGATTCCCTGAAGGCCAGCCTGGCACGCTATGAGGCAGATAACAACAAAAAGGACAACAGAATAAAGGATTTAGAAAAACAGATAGACAACTTGCGATTGAAAGAAGCATTTCTGGGATCATCCGGTGACAGGATGCAGGCACGGCGTAAAGTCGCCCGCCTGATCAAGGAGATCGATGCTTGCGTGAGTTTACTCGGGGAGTGAAAGGATGAAGCAGCGGATTACATTGAAGATAGCGGGGAAGGAGACTCAGCATCTGGTCGATGCCGAGCGGGAGGAAGTCATCCGCGCCGCCGCGGACCGGATCAACCGGGAGATCGATGCGCTCCGGTTTGATTTCCGGGACCAGAATTTGAGTGAGGTCCTGAGTATGATCCTCCTTTCGGAGGAGACCAAACTCCTGGAGCTGGAAGCCAGAAGCAACCAAGAAACCGACACGATGCTCCGCCGGCTGGAAGAGCTGGACGCGAGCCTTGGAGAATATTTGAGCCGTTAGTTTTGCTCTATGCCAAAATCAACACTTTAAACAAAACCGAGCCTACTCGGACGTCAAAGACAGGCCTGGGTGACCCTTCGGGGGATTCTATTTTTATAGGACGTTGGAAGTCTGCGATACAACCGGAGCTCAAATCTTGTCATCAAGATTTTCGTCTGACCAGGACTAACGGCTTTTTTCTTTCAATTGCAGGTATTGTGTGACAATTCTACACTCAATATATTTTGCAATTATGTTATCTTACATTTTAACCGCATTGATTTCTGCAGGATTGGGCGTTCTGGGCTGCATCCTGGTCAGAAACTTCATACTGAAGGGCAAGAAAGAGGAGATTCTCAAGAATGCCGAAGCCGAAGGCGAGGCCATCAAGAAAGAGAAGATCTTCCAGGCCAAGGAAAAGTTCCTTCAGCTCAAAAGTGAACACGAAGCGTATATCAACGACCGCAACGCACAGGCGCTCCAGCTGGAGAACAAGCTTAAGCAGCGCGAGCTCAGCCTCAACCAGCAGAACTCCGAGATCGGCCGCAAGCAGAAGGAGATTGATGCCATCCGGGAGAACCTCAAGACCCAGATGGATATCGTCGGCAAGAAACAGGAAGAGTACGAGAAACTCCGGGGCAAGGTGATCGAGAAACTGGAAGAGGTGGCCGGCATGACTGCCGCCGATGCCAAGAACCAGTTGGTCGAGAACATGAAGGCCGAGGCCCGTACCCAGGCCATGTCTTATGTCAACGAGGTGATGGACGAGGCCCGGCTGAACGCCGCCAAGGAAGCCAAACGCATCGTGATCAACACCATTCAGCGTACGGCGCCTGAAACGGCCATCGAAAACGCCGTGACGGTGTTCAACATCGACAACGACGAGATCAAGGGTCGTATCATCGGCCGGGAAGGCCGCAACATCCGTGCGCTCGAAGCCGCAACCGGCGTCGAGATCGTGGTGGATGATACGCCCGAAGCAATCCTCCTCTCTTCGTTCGATCCGGTTCGCCGCGAAGTGGCTCGTTTGGCCCTGCATCAGCTGGTGGCAGACGGCCGTATCCACCCGGCCCGCATCGAGGAAGTGGTCGAGAAGGTGAGCAAGCAGCTGGACGATGAGATCATGGAGACCGGTAAACGTACGTGCATCGATTTGGGCATCCATGGCCTGCATGCGGAGCTTATCCGCTTGATCGGACGCATGAAGTACCGCAGTTCCTATGGACAGAACCTGCTGCAGCACTCCCGCGAGGTGGCCAATATCTGCGCCACGATGGCCTCTGAACTGGGCCTCAATCCCAAAGCGGCCAAGCGCGCCGGCCTGCTGCACGATATCGGCAAGGTCTGCGAGGAGGATCCCGAGTTGCCGCACGCTTTGCTGGGCATGAAGGTGGCGGAGAAATACAAGGAAAAACCGGACATCTGCAATGCCATCGGCGCTCACCATGAGGAGATTGAGATGTCCACGCTCATCGCGCCGCTCGTGCTGGTGGCCGACGCCATTTCCGGCGCCCGTCCGGGTGCCCGCCGCGAGGTCATCGAGTCGTACATCAAGCGGTTGAAAGACATGGAAGGCATCGCCCTTTCGCATCCGGGCGTGACCAAGACCTATGCCATCCAGGCGGGTCGCGAACTCCGCGTCATCGTGGGGGCCGAGAGTGTGACCGATCAGCAGTGCGAGGAACTCTCCACGGAGATCGCCAAGAAGATCCAGGACGAGATGACCTATCCGGGACAGATCAAAATCACCGTGATCCGCGAGACCCGCGCGGTCGCCTTTGCCAAATAACCGACGCATGGACAACAACAATCCCAACAAGAAGATCGATATCGAGATCAAACCCGAGGTCGCGCAGGGACGCTACGCCAACCTGGTCATCATCACACATTCCTCCAGCGAATTCATCCTCGATTTCGTCCAGAACATGCCCGGCCTGCCGAAGATGCAGGTGGCCAGCCGCGTCATCATGACGCCCGAGCATGCCAAACGCCTGCTGGGTGCCCTGACGGAAAACCTCCGTAAATATGAAAGCCAGTTCGGCGAGATCCGCCTTCCGATGAATCCGATGATGATGCCTCCGCTCAAGTCGGACTACGAGGCCTGAGTAATCTACTAAAACCAATACTTTTTATGAGCAATTACCCGCACTACCTCGAACGGTTGCAGGCAGCGACCCGCAAGTTCTGGGACAAACCTGCCCTCAACAACATCGGTGGCGAGACCTTCAACTACGCGCAGATGGCGACGATGATCGAGAAGTTCCATCTCGTGTTTGACAAACTCGGTTTCAAGAAGGGCGACAAGATTGCCATCTGTGCCCAGAACGGGGCGCGTTGGGGCATGGCCTACTTGGCCGTCAATACGTATGAGACGGTGATTGTGCCGATCCTGGTGGACTTTACGCCGGACAGTGTGAACCATCTGGTCAATCACTCCGAAAGCCTGATGCTGTTCACCAACGAAGCCAAATGGAAGAAACTCGACATCACGAAGATGCCTTTGCTGAAACTGGTCGTCGATGTGGATACCTGGCAGCCGCTCTGGACGGCCGATGCTTCTGTCAAGGAGACCTACGGGCAGATGGACGCCCTGTTTGCCGCGAAATATCCCAATGGTTTCGGGCCGGACGACGTGGTCTTCCCGACGGACAACTGGGATGACCTTTCGACCATCAACTACACTTCCGGCTCTACGGGCGACCCGAAAGGCGTCATGCTGACCTATCGCAATTTCTCGGCGAACGTGGACTACAGCCAGCGCAACGTGCCGGCTGGTGACAAAATGGTCTCGATGCTGCCGATGGCCCACATGTACGGCCTGGTCATCGAATTCATCTATCCGCTCTGCAACGGTACTTCCATCTACTGGCTCGGCAAAACGCCGACGCCGGCTGCCTTGATGAAGGCGTTTGCGGACGTGAAACCTTACCTGCTGATCACGGTCCCGCTCGTGATGGAGAAGATCTACAAGTCGAAGGTCAAGCCGACGCTCGACAAGCCGCTCATCAAGTTCCTGCTGAAAGTTCCGGGCATCAACAACATCATCTACAAGAAGGTGAAAGAAGGCCTGGTACAGGCCTTCGGCGGCAACGTCCAGGAATTCATCATGGGCGGTGCGGCGTTGAATCCGGAAGTCGAACGTTTGTTCAAGCGGATCAAGTTCCCGTATCTGGTAGGCTATGGCATGACGGAGGCTTGCCCGTTGCTGGCTTATGAGCACTGGACCAAGTACGTGGCCGGCTCATGCGGCAAATGCGTGGATGTGGCGGAAGTCCGCATCGATTCGGAAGATCCGCAGCATGTGGTAGGCGAGATCCAGGCCCGCGGCGAAAACATCATGATCGGCTACTACAAGAATCCGGAAGCGACGGCGAATGCCTTTACGGAAGATGGTTGGCTCAAGACGGGCGACCTGGGCATCGTCGATGCCGAGGGCAATATCTTTATCCGCGGCCGCTCGAAGAACATGATCCTCGGCCCCTCGGGCCAGAACATCTATCCGGAAGAGATTGAAGCCGTGGTCAACAACCAGGAATATGTGATTGAAAGTGTTGTCGTGGACCGTGGCGGCAAACTGGTCGCGCTGGTCTTCACGGACGAGCAGGCGATCGCCAAGGCGCTCCTCGATGTGGAGGCCCGCTCCAACATCCCCGAAAACATCCGCATCGGCGCCAACCGCCAGCTCCCGGCCTACAGCCAGATCTACAAGGTCGAACTCCAGGCCCAGCCCTTCGAGAAGACCCCGAAGATGTCGATCAAGCGGTTCCTGTACAAATAATTTCCGGACCCTCATTCTGTGCCCCGCCTGCGTTATTTCGTACGGCGGGGCACGTAAAGTATAGACTTACCATGAGCAAATCCTACCATTCGAAGAAAGAATACAAGCGGCGGGTGAAGGAGGTGAAGGCGTTTCGGGAGCGGGTTGCGGCGGTGCATGGGAGTATGCTTGCGACGTTGAATGTGAGGGTCGACAAGGATGTGTTGGCCAGGCATCCCTATGGGACGCGGGCCAAGGGGTTGAAGCGTTTGTACCGGGGGTGGCGGAAGGTTTAAGACTATCGCGACCGTTTCGGGGAGGCGGAGGAGCAGAGCTACCGGCTTCGCCGGATGCGCAGGGCGGTGAAGCATGCCGCGAGGAAACGGGTTCACGGCAGCGTGTGACGGTTCACGGCAGTGTATGCCGGCCTGAGGAATCGAGGTAGCGGATCAGCAGTTCGGGGCGGTCGGTCTGGATGATGGAGGTGCCGAGGTCCAGGATGGGGCCGTAGACTGTACCGGGGTCGTCGGCCGCGTCGGCGGCATCGTCTTCATAGCCGCCGCAGAGGGAGGCCCAGATGGTATTGACCCATAGTTTGGAGCCGTCGGTCAGGATCCGGTGGGCCGCGGTACGGACATCGTCATTCAGTTCTCCGAAACAGAGTTCGTAGGCGAGAAGAGGCTTTTCTTCGTCGATATAGCCGTTGAAAACGGTCATTTGGGCGGCGGGAGCAGCCGTCACTACCGGCATGTACATCATGTTGTGCGGGTGCTCTTCCAATTTTGCCTTCACTTCGGACAGGGGCTTGCCGCTCTTGATCAGGATCTGGTCGGTGACGCCCAGTTCTTCCGTAACCTGTAGGACCAGGTCGTAGTAGTCATAGCCTTGGTCCACGTTGACCACGATCCTGTCCTTGCAGACTTCCAGGGCTTCCCGAAGTGTGGGCATCTTGATGCCGGGGCGGCCGATGCCATGGCCTGCCTTGAGGTCGAAGTGCAGGATTTCCTCGTAGGTGTAGTCGCTGATGGGGCCGCTTCCGGTCGTGCAGCGGTTCAACGTGCGGTCGTGACTCAGCACCAGTACGCTGTCTTTGGTAAGTTTGAGGTCAATCTCCACCACGTCCACACCCATCCGGATGCAGGATTCGATGGCCGGAAGGGAATTCTCGGGATAGTTCCGCCAGTCGCCCCGGTGGGCGACCGCTACGACATAGTCGGAGGAAGGATCGTGAAGGATGTTCACGATCTGGGCGGCTCTGGAAAGCGGCTCAGCCTTGGGTGTGCATGCCGACAGGCCCAAAACAGCCCAAAGGGAAAGAAGAAGGATTCTGCGTATCATCGTTCAGTGGACGTGCGGGGGCATGTAGCGGAGGGAGAGTTTGTAGTTGGGGCGGCCTTGGCGGTCGTTGTAGAGGTAGATGGCATCGACTTCGATGCGCTCCTGTTCGTGGAGGACGTAGAGATCGGGAAAGTGTTCCTGGAGGATGGCCATCATCTCTTCGTGGTCGGTGATGACGACGGCATTCCGCGGCTTCATGATGCCGCAGGATGCCGTCAGGAGTGTCAGGCAGAGTAGAAAGATGGCCCTCCTCCGTTTCATATCGCTTTTCCCTGCAGATAGACTTGCCGGATAAACGGCGTGTGGTGGAGATAGGGAATCTTCGTGAGATTCCAGCCGGGGCGGGTGAGGATCAGGTCGGCGCGCTTGCCGGCCGTGATCGATCCACATTGGTCGCTGACGCCCATGGCGTAGGCGCTGTTGAGTGTGACGGCGTTGAAGGCCTGGTTCGGCGTGAGCCGCATGCGGATGCAGCCCAGGGACCAGATCCAGCGCATATCGCCCGCGGGTGATGAGCCGGGATTGTAGTCGGAAGCCAGGGCGATACCCAGTCCGGCGGCGATATAGTCTTTTGCCGGTCCATCGGGAATCCGGAGGAAGAAGGAAGAACCCGGCAGGAAGGTGGGCATGGTCACACTGTCCTGCAGCGCTTCGATCTCGGCTGGGCCGGACTTCTCCAGATGATCGACCGACAGGGCGCCGTACTTGACGCCGACTTGGACGCCGCCGCTGAATGCCAGTTGGTTGGCGTGTATCTTGGGACGCAGGCCGGCCCTGAGACCGGCTTCCAGCACCCGGGCTGCGTCTTCGACCGTGAAGAAACCCTCTTCGCAGAAGATATCGACGAAATCGGCATAATGGGCCGCTTCGGGCATCATCCGGCATACGGCGGTCACATAATCGTCCTTGGTATAGCCGCGGCCTACGGCATGGGCGCCCAGGAAGGTGACCTTGATCATGGCAGGGGAGGTGGCTTTGATGCGGTCGATGACGCGGAGCATCTTCATCTCATTGACCGGGTTGAGGCCGTAGCCGCTCTTGATCTCGATGGCCCCGGTTCCTTGGGCGACCATCTCGTTGACGCGTTCCGTCGCCTGGCGGTAGAGTTCGTCTTCCGAGGTCTTGTGCAGCAGGTCGGCGGAGTTGAGGATCCCGCCGCCCCGGGCGGCGATCTCTTCGTACGAAAGACCATTGATCTTGTCGAGGAATTCCCCGTCGCGGCAGCCGGCATAAACGATGTGGGTATGACTGTCGCAGAAAGCGGGCATCATCAGGCCGCCTTCGCAGTCGATGACTTCGTCGGCTTCGGGCGGGACAGGCGTGGCGGCATCGCCGAAAGCGGCGATGCGTCCGCCGTCCACCAGCAGCCAGGCATCGGAAAGCGTTCCGACTTCGTCCATGTCTGCGCCTTCCTTGCGACGTACGCTTGCGGGCACGATGCCCGCAAGCGTACCGATGTGCTGGAACAAGCGTCTCATCTTACAGATACTGTTTTTCGCGGATAAACTTCGCGGCGCTGATAATCAACGGGTGCATATAGGTATCCACGTCGAGGAACGGGACCACGGCGCGGAAATCCGCGTGGATCTGTTCAATCAGCGGGGAAGAGTGGGCCGGGCGACGGAAGTCCAGCGCCTGGGCGGCGTTGAACAACTCGATGGCCAGCACGGTTTCCACATTATCCACGACGCGCACGAGTTTGGTGGCAGAGTTGGACCCCATGCTCACGTGGTCTTCCTGTCCGTTGGAGGAAGGAACCGAGTCGCAGGAAGCGGGCCAGCAAAGACCCTTGTTCTGGCTGACGATCGAGGCAGCCGTATACTGCGGGATCATAAAGCCGCTGTTGAGGCCTGGGTTGGGGGCCAGGTAGCGTGGCAGGCCCCGGTAGCCGTGGATGAGCAGATAGACGCGGCGTTCCGAGATGCTGGCCAGTTCTGACAGGGCGATCGCCATCGTGTCCATCGGAATGGCGATGGGCTCGCCGTGGAAGTTGCCGGCAGAGATTACCATGTCTTCGTCGGGGAAAATGTTCGGGTTGTCGGTCACGCCGTTGATTTCATTCTCGATGACGGACTGCACATAAGCCAGGTTGTCCTTGGCGGCGCCGTGTACCTGCGGGATGCAGCGGAAACTGTACGGATCCTGTACATGCTCTTTCGGGCGACGGATCAACTCGCTGCCTTCCAAGACTTTCAGGAATCGTTCGGCCGTGGCGAGCTGCCCTCTGTGGGGACGGATCCGGTGGCTGAGCGGCAGGAACGGCTCGATACGGCCATCGTAGGCTTCGAGCGACATGGCGCCGATGAGGTCGGCCCATTTGGAGAGGCGTTTGGCCTGGATGAGCGACCAGATGGCGTGGGCGCTCATGAACTGGGTGCCGTTGAGCAGGGCAAGGCCTTCTTTCGACTGCAGGCGGATGGGCTCCCAGCCCATGTCTGCCCATACTTCGGAAGCAGGACGTACCTGTCCTTTGTAGCGGACTTCGCCCATCCCGATGATCGGCAGGCAGAGGTGCGCCAAGGGCGCGAGATCGCCGGAGGCGCCGAGCGAACCCTGCTGGTAGACCACGGGGAGGATGTCGTTGTTGTACATGTCGATAATCCGCTTTACGGTGACCAGCTGGGCGCCGGAATGGCCGTAGGAGAGCGACTGCGCCTTGAGGAACAGCATCAGTTTGACGATGGCGGGGCGTACTTCTTCGCCCGTTCCGCAGGCGTGGGACATTACGAGGTTGTGCTGCAGTTGCGACAGGTCTTCGGCGGGAATCGTGACATTGTAGAGCGAACCGAAACCGGTAGTGATGCCATAGACCGGCCGTCCGATGTCTTCCATTTTCTGGTCAAGATAGTGGCGGCATTTCTCGATCGCCGCTACCGCTTCGTCCGAAAGGGCGAGTTGTTCGCCCGTCTCAAGAATCTGCTGGACTCGCTCCAGCGAGAGATGTTCCGATGAAATATAATGCATGGGTAAAATCGTTAGTTATCTTTGTTTTGCCGCCCTTTTTTCCCGGGGATACTTCCTCCAGAACCCATGCCACCCTCGGCACTGTAAGAGGGAGGGGCCCAAAGCCTTGGCTTTGGGAGGGGTCGCGCGGAGCGCGACGGTTCTGGAGGAAGTATCCCCCGGAAAAAAGGGCTGGATCATCATTTCAAAGCACGCCGGATGAGCTCGTCATCGGTGAGGTTGGGGAGGGTGACCCGCAGTTGCGGGGTGCGTTCCATCTCACGGCGGATGGCCTCCATGGCGCCGTCGTTGCGTGCCCAGCTGCGACGGGCGATGCCGTTGTTCACATCCCAGAAGAGCATCTCCCGGATGTGGCGGGCAGAATCTTCGCTGCCGTCGATCACCATGCCGAAACCGCCGTTGATGACCTCGCCCCAGCCGACGCCGCCACCGTTGTGGATCGAAACCCAGGTGGCACCGCGGAAACTGTCGCCGATGACATTCTGGACAGCCATATCGGCCGTGAACTGGGATCCGTCATAGATGTTCGAAGTCTCGCGGAACGGCGAGTCCGTGCCTGATACGTCGTGGTGGTCTCGGCCCAGCACGATCGGCGCTTTGATGTCACCGCGCCGGATAGCTTCGTTGAAAGCAAGCGCAATTTTCGTGCGGCCTTCACAGTCGGCGTAGAGGATGCGAGCCTGTGAACCCACCACCAGGTGGTTGCGGCCTGCCTCTTCAATCCAGCGGATGTTGTCGAGCATCTGGCCGCGGATGGAATCGGGGGCGGAAGCGGCGCATTGGCGCAGGACGTCCACGGCCATGGCATCCGTCTGGACCAGGTCGTTGGGATCCTGGCTCATGCAGACCCAACGGAACGGACCGAATCCGTAGTCGAAATAGTACGGCCCCATGATGTCCTGCACGTAGGAAGGATAGCGGAAACTGCCGTCTTCCCGGGTAATGTCGGCTCCGGCCCGCGAACTCTGCAGCAGGAAGGCATTGCCGTAGTCGAAGAAATACATGCCTTGCGCAGCCAGTTGGTTGATGGCAGCCACTTGCCGGCGGAGCGAAGCCTGGACGGCTTCCTTGAAACGTTCCGGCTCGGCAGCCATCATGCGGTTCGATTCCTCGAAAGAATACCCGGCGGGGTAGTAGCCGCCCGCCCACGGGTTGTGCAGCGAAGTCTGGTCGGAGCCCAGGTCAACGGGCATCTGCTCAGCCGCCAGCCGCTCCCACAGGTCCACGACGTTGCCGACATACGCCAGCGAGACCACCTCTTTGGCCGCCACCGCCTTGCGGATGCGGACCATCAACTCATCCAGGTTGCCGTGGAGTTCATCCACCCAGCCCTGGTCGAAACGTTTCCGGGCCGCGAGCGGATTGATCTCGGCTGTCACACTGACGACGCCGGCGATGTTGCCCGCCTTGGGCTGAGCACCCGACATACCGCCCAGACCTGCCGTTACGAAAAGTACGCCGCCGCGGTCGTCCCCGTCGAGCCCCCGTTTGCGGAGCTGCATGCGGGCCGCATTCATTACCGTGATGGTGGTGCCGTGCACGATGCCCTGCGGACCGATGTACATATACGATCCGGCCGTCATCTGGCCGTATTGCGAGACACCCAGCGCGTTGAATTTTTCCCAGTGGTCCGGTTTGGAATAGTTGGGGATGACCATGCCGTTGGTGACGATCACGCGCGGGGCATCCTTGTGTGAAGGGAAAAGCCCCATCGGGAATCCCGAATACATGGCGAGCGTCTGCTCTTCCGTCATCGTGGCCAGGTATTGCATCGTCAGGCGGTATTGGGCCCAGTTTTGGAAAACGGCCCCGTTGCCGCCATAGGTAATCAGCTCGTGCGGATGCTGGGCCACTCGCGGATCAAGGTTGTTCTGGATCATCGCCATGATGGCTGCCGCCTGCTGGCATCGGGCCGGATAGGCACTGATCGGGCGGGCGTACATATCGTAGGTGGGACGCAGCCGGTACATGTAGATACGACCGTACTTTTCAAGCTCTTCCGCAAATTCCGGCGCCAGGACGGCGTGGTGTTTCTGCGGGAAATAGCGCAACGCGTTTTTCAGGGCCAGCACTTTCTCTTCCGGCGAAAGGATGTCCTTGCGCCGCGGGGCATGGCTGACACTTGTATCATAGGGCCTGGGCTCCGGCAATACATCCGGAATCCCCGCCAGGATATCTTCTTTGAAATGCATGGCTGCTAGCTTTCAATGTGTCCGTTAACAGCGGTCAGTACTTCTGCTTCCAGGGCTTCCGCCTCTTTCAGGATGGCGGCGGCACGGGCGATGAGCGGCGCGGCCGGGGCTTTGTCTTTCAAGCCGGAAGCATTGATGCGCACATTGAGTTCGGCACCACGGCAGGCAGCGCGGGCGGCCAGGGCGGCTACCCCGGCGTCGGATGCGGAGGCCGGATTGCCCTTGCGGGCCATTTCAAGTGCCAGCGGAAGCGCCTTCAGGGAAGCTTCCATAGTCTTGAGGGGCACGGAAGCGGCATAGAGCGTGGCCTCTTCAATCGCGGCAGCACGGGCAGCCTTCTCTTCCTCAGTCCCCTTCGGCATGCCGAAGCAGGCCATGATGCGGTCGAAAGCGGCTGTATCTTCGTCCACAAGGTCAAGAAGTTCCTGCATCAGGGCCTGGCCTTTCTCAGCCACATCGGAGAATTCTTTCCAACGGTCATCCCAGCCGCGTTTGTGGGCAGAGAGATTGGCTACCATCGTACCGAGTGCAGCTGAAAGAGCACCCATGTACGCGGAAATCGAACCGCCGCCCGGGGCGGGTGATTCGGACGCCGTTTCGCGGGCGAAACCTTCCGCAGTCATCCGGACGAGCCTATGCTTGGCTGCCTCTTCCGCTTCGTCCTGCATCAGGAATTCAATGACTTTTTCTTTAGGATTGAATGGCTTGAGATCGTCGAGCGACATCGATTTGACGGCAATCTTCAGGATCTCGCTTTCATCGATACCCAGCGAACGCTGCTGACGGGCCAGATAGAATTTGCCCGCTTCGAGCAGCACTTTTTTCGGGACCAGGCCGACAATTTCGGCGCCGGTCACGCGGAGCCCGCGCGCTGCGGCGGCCCGGGATACTTCCTCATAGGCCACATGAAGAGGCGTCGCCTCAATGTCGGTGATGTTCATCGATACCTGGGCGATGCCATATTCATCGATATACCAGCCGATGGCTTTGCAGCCCTTGAGCGTGCCGGGAATCCAGATCTGTTCGCCGTTTTCGTCCTTCAGCAACTTGCCGGTCAGCGATCCGCCTTCGCGGGCCTTGCGGCCTTTTTCACGTACGTCGAAGGCAATGGCCATGGCGCGGCGGGTCGAGGTAGTGTTGAGGTTGTAGTTCACGGCCACCAGGAAATTGCGGGCGCCCACATTGGTGGCGCCGCAGCGGGCCACCGTGTCGTTGTAGCAATCCGGGCCGAAATCAGGGCGACGCGCCGGATCGGCCATCTTCTCGGGCAGGGCCTCATATTCACCGGCCCGGCACACGGCCAGGTTCTTGCGTTCAGGCTTGTAGGCAGCGGCTTCATAACAGTAGCACGGAATGCCCAACTCTTCATAAAGACGCTTCGCCAGCTCTCTTGCCAGCGAAGCGCATTCTTCCAGGGTGATACCGGCCACGGGGATAAGCGGAAGCACGTCCGTGGCGCCCGAGCGGGGATGGGCTCCGTGATGGTGTCGCATGTCAATGAGCTCCTGGGCCTTGGCCGAGCCGCGGAAAGCGGCTTCGCATACGGCGGCAGGTTCTCCCACGAAAGTGACGACAGTACGGTGGGTGGCTACGCCCGGATCGACGTCCAGTACTTTGACGCCCTCGACTGATGCGATGGCGGCCACAATGCTGTCAATAACAGATTTATCGCGTCCCTCACTGTAGTTGGGGACACATTCGACAATTTGTTTCATATAATGGGTTTTATGTAGGATTCATCAGTGGATGAAACTCGCGAAATAGCCGGCAAACAGGACGTTGGTCATCAGATAGCCGATAATCGTCGAGACAGCGACGCAGATCAGGCCTGGCATCATGAAACTGTGGTTGAGCAGGTATTTTCCGATGACGGTCGTGCCGGAACGGTCGAAGTTGACCGTTGCGATATCCGACGGGTAGTTCGGGATGAAGAAATAGCCATACACGCTGGGAAGCACGCCGAGCAGCACGGGCCCGGCAATCCCCAGTTCATAAGCCAGCGGCAGCATGGCTACCACTACGGCCCCTTGCGAGTTGATGAGCACGGAGACGATGAAGAAGACAAAAGCGATGGCCCAGGGATAGTGGGTGACAAGGCCGGTCAGCATGGATTTCATCTCTTCCATGTAGTTGCCGAAATAGGTGTCGGCCAGCCAGGCGATGCCGTAGATGGCCACAACGGCCACCATGCCGGACTGCCAGACGGCGCCGGCCACGGCTTTCTTGGGTGACGCCTTGCAGAACATAATGTTGGCGGCCGCAGCCATCAGCATGATGATCTGGATGCAGATGTTCATCTTCGGCAGGGAGATGGATTCGGCTACGGAGCGTCCGTCTGCCAAATGGATCATCTGGCAGAAAGCGAAGGCCACGATGATCAGCAGGGAACCCAGGAATACGAAGACAGAAGCTTTCGCTTCCTTGGTGATGACCTTGTCGAGCGTTGTGGCGCTGTTGCCGTACATGTAGGCATACTGCTCGGGATCGGATTTGCGGCGGATGAACTCCGGATCCTTGTCGAGGTCCTTACCCCGTTTGTAAGAAGCCAGGGCTGCGCACATCAGGCCGCAGAGGCAGGCTGGGATGGTGACCATCAGTACTTGCGGGATGGTGACCATGTAGCCGTTGGCGTTGGAAATCGTGACGAATGCGACGACCGCGGCGGCGATGGGGGAGCAGGTGATACCGACTTGCGAAGCGATGGAAGAGACGGCGCAGGGACGTTCCGGCCGGATATTCTTTTTCAGGGCGATGTCGCAGATGATCGGCATCACGGTATAAACCACGTGACCGGTTCCCACGAGAACGGTGAGGAAGAACGTCACCAGCGGGCCGAGGAAGGTGATATGCTCCGGATGCTTGCGGAGCATCTTTTCGGCAATCTGGATCATCCAGTCCATACCGCCTGAGGCCTGCAGCGTACCCGCGCAAGTAACGGCGGCGATGATGATATAGATGACGTCGGTCGGGGGTGTACCCGGCTTGAGGCCGAAACCGAAAACGAGGATGGCCAGTCCGATGCCCGAAATGGCGCCGAGTGCCAGCGAACCATACCGGGAGCCCACATAGAGTGCTGCCAGGACGATCAGCAGCTCAATAATCATGGTGAAGGTCATAACTTTGTCGGAGAATTAGCTTTCAATCCTTCAAAGTTACAAGAAAAATGCTGAAACAGCAAAATAAGATTCGGGCGACCGGCCGGCCGCCCGAATCCAACTTGTCCTATTGCGGGAAATACTCCCGAAGTGCGTCCACGTACTGTTGGAATGCCTCCTGGCCGTCAGGCGTGATCCTGCAAGTGGTGCGGGGCATCTTGCCCTGGAATCCTTTCTCCACCGTGATGTAGTTCGCGGCGGCGAGTTTGTCGATCTGCACGCTCAGGTTGCCGGCGGTGGCGCCTGTCTGTTTCCTGAGGTAGGTGAAATCGGCTTCATCTACCCCGGCCAGGATGGACATGACGGCCAGCCGCAGTTCCGAATGCAGAAGCGGGTCGAGTTTCGGGAACATAGGCTACTTGTTCTGGAATTTCATGATGAGGCCCGTCAAGGCGAGAAGGACGCCGCCCAGCGTGAAGATGAGCAGCTGCGCTTCGCTATTGACCAGCATGGCGATTACGGCGCCGCCGACGCCCAGCAGGAAACCGCAGATGATGATGGGCCAGTTCTTGAGGAGCGCGCCCGAGAAGCATTCGGCCAGGCCCATGAGCACGACGATGATCAGGGATACGTTCATGGGAACCAGGCAAATGGCGATGACACTGATCGTGACGGAGAAGGCGCCGAATACGGACCAGACGCTGCTCAACATCTTGCTGATCTCATTCTGCGGAACGGCCACATCGTTTTTACGCATCATGCCTGCGACCGGGTAGCCGATGGCCGGCAATACAAACCACAGGAAGTTCCATTGTGGTTTGCCCGTGGCATGCCACAGGAAGTAGATGACCAGAGACATCACAGTGAGCAAGGTTCCCCATAAGAGGAAGTACTTCGCACTGTTCCGTAAGATTGCCTTCCGGCTGTTGTTCATCGTTTCGCGGATGAGCTGAAGGCTCTCCTGAGCCGTCATTTCTTTGTTTTGTTCCATAATATCAACTGTTTAACTTGTTTGCCGGGCCAAGTACAGCTGCGCAGTCTGCCTTAACCACAGTGCAAAGGTAAACAAGTTTATTTTATAAACCAAATTATTTTTAAATATTTTTCAGGCATCCACTTTTCGCCAGATGAAAAAAAGCTGGTAGGGGTCAACGGCCTGAGGTTGCCCGGCGTTGCCAAGGTGACCGCAATTTCGTTAACCGTCCAGAAGACCCTGCTAGCGGCTGATGCCGCAGAAAAAAAGAAAATGGTGCCCCTGGCACCTCATAATAAAAGCGAAGCCGTCGGCTTCGCTTTTATTATGAGGTGCCTAGCAGAATTGAACTGCTCTAACTGGTTTTGCAGACCAGCGCCTAACCTCCCGGCCCAGGCACCATGGATAGGACTACAAAGGTAGGGAATTTTTTTGATATGCCAACTTTTTTTGCGCAGGCGTTGGCAGAAAAGGTGAAAACCCGTAACTTTGAGCCTGCAAGAACGAGGTATCTGTAAGGTCATGCAGCAAAGACAGGCCATTTGGGACCGGTATCCTGTCGGCACCGTGCTGGTGCTGATGTTCCTTTGTGTCCTGCCGTGGATGATCTGGCGCGACTTTACCCCTTCCAATGAACTTCGCTATCTGAGTATTGTGGACGAGGCCCTCCGGGACGGGCATTTCTTCGCGTTTTTCAACCAGGGTGAACCCTATGCCGACAAACCGCCGCTCTATCTTTGGCTGGTGATGCTCTGTCGTGCCCTTTTCGGTCAGCATTGCCCGTTTGTCCTATCGCTGTTCTCTTTCATTCCGGCCGTCGTCATCGTATGGGTGATGGACCGCTGGGTGTATGGCGCTTGCCCGGCCGACGAAAGGAATCGTCCGGACAGGTCCCGCGAGCGGATGAGCGTGGCCCTGATCCTCTGCTCGACCATTTACTGGTTGGGCCTGACTTTCTTCCTCCGGATGGACATGCTGATGGTGATGTTCATCGTCCTGGCCTTGTACGCCTGGTTCCGCAACCGGCCGTGGCTTTTTGCCCTTTATACCTTCCTGGCCCTTTTTACCAAAGGACCGGTCGGAATCCTCATGCCGCCACTGACCCTTGCGGTCTATTGGATTTCGTGTCGGATCCGGGGAAAGGCAAAGGATCCGGATCCAAGGCACCGGCTCGGCCGCTTCCTGGGTTGGCGCTTCTTGTTGCTGGTCGGCGGTCTCTGTGCGGTTTGGTTTACCTTCGCCTGGCTGGATGGCGGTTCTGCTTATCTCCAGAATCTCTTGTTCCACCAGACAGTGGACCGGACCGTCCGTGCTACCCACCATCAGCAACCCTTCTGGTACTATCTGGAATTCATCTGGCTTGTCATGCTGCCGTGGGGTTTCTTTACCGTCCCTGTCTGTGTGGCCTCACTGATCAAACGGGAGAATACCGCCGTTCCGCAGACGGAGGCCGCCCGGGCTGAGAAACTGATGCGCTGTGCCTTTTTCGCAACCTTCTTCATGCTCAGCCTTTCGAGCAGCAAACTACCCGTGTATCTGCTGCCCGTCTTCCCGTTTGCCGTGTATCTGCTGCCGCTTTATATCCGGCGCAAGGGATGGCAACGCTGGACCCTTGCGATGCTGGCTGTCGCCGCGGCGGCAGGGATGCTGATTGGCCTGGCCCTCTTTCTGGAAACGGTGTTCAACAAGCAGATTCCGTCGCTGGCCCCGTATGATTTCGCGGCCAGCCCCTGGATGGGTTTTACGGGTGTCCTCGTTTTCTTCGGCGGGCTGTTTGTCTTGCTGTGCGCTTTCCGCACGCGTGGCGCTTTTCCGGAAATCCGCCCGTTGGCCTTCACGATCTTCGTCGGTTTCCTGGCCCTTGCACCTTTAATCCATCCCTCTAATGAATTCCTGGGCTACGGCGCTATTTGCCGCGACGTGCCGGCCGGAGAAAAGGTCTATGTGATGGAGGATATCCGTCGCCCGGAAAACATGGATGTGTATCTGGGTCAGGATGTCGTTGTCGTCCATTTTGGCGAGCCGGTCCCGGCGGAAGGCGTCTTGCTGACCCGTGATACTTTCTCGGATCCGGCCTTGGAAGGTCGTCCGCACCATGTCCACGGGAGCCGCATTATCTGGTATCTTTCATCGTCCGAAGCACCTCAGGCATGGTTATCTAGATAATGGGTTCGGCTGGGAAAATTGGAGAAGTGAAGTGCATGCGCCTGCCGTCTTCCGGATGCCGGAACGACAGATAGGCGGCGTGGAGCATCAGCCGGCTGGCTGGCGCGCCGCCGTAGAGACGGTCTCCGACAATCGGCCGTCCCAGACCGGCCGGGTGGGCGCAATGGACGCGGAGCTGGTGTGTGCGGCCCGTGAAGGGAATCAGGCGGAGGAAGGCTTCACCGGACTCAGATGCTTCCAGTACTTCGTATTCCGTGACGGCGGGTTTGCCATGGTCCGGATCGACTTGCTGCCGCGGGCGGTCATACCAGTCAGGGGCAAGGGGAAGAAGAATCTTACCGCGGCTGCCTGCTTGTAAGGCAGATGCGCTGGCACTACCGGCAGGTGCCGCCACACGGGCGAGATAGGCTTTCGTCACTTCGCGTTGCTCGAATTGCTGCTGCAGCGCGACTTGCGCTTCCGGAATCTTGGCAAATACCATCAATCCGGAAGTGCCCATGTCAAGCCGGTGGCAGGCCACGATGGGTGTGCCGCAAAAATCCGTCAGCCAGTCTTGCAGCGACTGTCGCTTAGGCACGCCCGGAATGGGGCGTCCCGGAACGGCCAGCATGCCGGCCGGTTTTTCGGCTACGACCAGCCAGGCATCTTCATGCCGCACGACGGGTTCCGAGATGACCCAGTGGGCATCGCTTTCCAGCGGATTGGGCATCACTTCCAGGCCCTGCATCATCCAGGTCAGCAGGGGACCGCATTTCCCGGTGCAAGCGGGGTAAAAAGCGCCGGCGTGCCGTACTTCGCGGGCAGGGGAGGCCCCGTACCAGAATTCTCCGATGGCCAAGGGTTTCAAACCGTGCTCCAGCGCGTAGTGCAGGAGTTTGGGCGCGGCACAGTCACCCGTTCCGCCGGGTGGCACCAATCCGCGGTCCGCGAAAATCTGCCGGATGGAACGGCGTTCGCCCCTGCCGTTCCGTACGACATACTGGTCAAACAGCCACTCTTGCAGCCGCCGGGATTCTTCCGGAGAGGTGCTGCGGATGTCATCCGGCGACCAGGCAAAGATGGGTGGTACGAATCCCTCTACGAAGGCGCTGCCGCCTGCCATGCCGGAAAAGGCATACAGGAAAGAGTGGTCTTCCAGTTTCAGGATGCCCATCATTTTGCCTTCCGCAAAGCGGGCCCGAAGCGCGGGCGAGGCATCGATGCGGGCAGCCAGCTCGCGGGCAGCTTGCACAATGTCAGGGGACGGCGTGTAGCAGAAGGGATTATTCAACATAGAGGACCAGCCCCTTGAGGTAGGCACCTTCCGGATGATAGATGTTCACGGCATGGTCGGCGGGCTGGTTCAGCCGGTCTATGATGCGGACACTGCGGCCGGTCTCGGCGGCAGCGCTGAAGACCGCCAGGGCGAACGTTTCGCGGTCCACCACTTGCGAGCAACTGAAAGTAAAGATAATCCCGCCCGGTGCTACGGCGCCGATGGCGGCGGCGTTGAGGCGCTGGTAGGCGCGCAACGCATTGTTGAGGGCGCCGCGGTGTTTGGCGAAGGCCGGCGGATCGACGATCATCAGGTCATAGGCATCCTTGGGGGCGGCCTTGACAAAATCGATGGCGTCGCAGCACAAGGCGCGATGCGGTGCCGCGGGACCGAAATTCAGCGTGATATTCTCTTTTACCAGTTCTACGGCCCGGGCTGAACTGTCCACGGAATCCACGGAACGCGCTCCGCCGGCCAGCGCATAGATACTGAAACCGCCGGTATAGCAGAATAGATTGAGCACGTTCCGCCCCTGGGCATAACGCTCCACGAGGGCGCGGTTCTCCCGCTGGTCGAGGAAGAAACCGGTCTTCTGCCCGTTCTCCCAATCTACCAGGAATCGGTGTCCGTTTTCCAGCACGGGACGCGGGCAGAGCGACGAGGTGCCTTCCGCGCGCCAAAGATAACCGTCGCCCAGATTGAGGCCGGCTTTGAAAGGCGCCGTTCCGGCACTCTTATCATAGACAGCACGCAGTTTGTCCCCATAGACGGTCCGAAGCGCCGCGGCGATGGCTTCGCTGGCGCGGAACATGCCGGCTGAATGCGCCTGCAATACGCAGACGCCGTCGTACCAGTCGATAATCAGGCCCGGAAGTCTGTCGCCTTCTCCGTGGACGAGCCGGTAGCAGTTGGTGGCCGGATTGTCGGTCAGCCCGAACGCCTGCCGCGCGGCCAGGCAGCGTTGAAGCCGGTCGGCCCAGAAAGCAGCGTCCGGTCCGCCCGCAGGCATGTCATCGGCAAAACTGAGGATCCGCACGGCAATCGAACCGATCTGGAAATGTCCCCAGCCCAGGAATTCCTTTCCGGCCGAATACACGGCTACGGCGTCGCCTTCAGCCGGATCCGGCCCTTCAATGCCGCCGACGGCTCCTGAGAAAACCCAGGGGTGGAAACGCCGCAGCGATTCATCGCGGCCTTTCTTGAGATAGAGGCGGGTCATGGGCGCGGAGAGGCAAGCAGGGCTTTGTACATTTTGACACAGATCCAGGCATCTGTGGCGGCGTAGAGCTGCTGGGCGTCTGAAAGAGGTTCGGCCTCCCAGTTGGAACACTGCTGTGCCTTGGAAACTTTCTGGCCGAGGATGATGGCGGCCATCTTGCGGACGCTCTTTTCCTTGATGCCGAACTGGCCGCCGAAGGACTGGAGGTCCATGAAGCGGTGCGGCTCGAAGGAACAATAGTACTGCAGTCCGTGGATATCTTCATAGATGGCGGCACCGATCTTGGTGATATGGGGATTGGCCATGATGTCGGCCACGGCTTGCGGCAAGCCGAGTTCCCGCAGGCGGAAAAGGAAGGCTTCCGTCTCGCTGGAGAGTTGCAGCAGCGCCGTATGGTTCCGGGGTTGATGGGCTTGGAAGACTGGTTTCGTCTCGGTATCGAAGCCGATGAAACGCTGGGCGGAAAGGTGCGCGACGGCGTAGTCGAGTTCATGGCCGGGACCGGTGATGACGTGGATGCTGCCGGGGAAGGCAGCCAGTTCCATCTGTTCTATCTCTTCAGGCGTAATGGTCTCTTGAAACATGCTAGCGGAGGGTAGGGGCGATCAGCGCGTAGGTGTAGGGCAGGAGTTCCTCGATCCGTTTCAGGTTGTTCTGGTCCAGGTTGTTGTGGGAAAAAGGAACCTGTTTGGTGGTCTGGTCTTCGGTGCCGGTCTTGCGTCCGTACTTGAATTCGTGGGTGAGGAGGCCTTCCTGGGTCAGGTATTCGTCTTCGAGCAGGTTGCTGGGTACGGAAATATAGGCTTCAACCTTGGTGGGCGTGATGCGGTACGCCAGGTTGCCGTCTTCGCGCAGGGTATTGTAGCATTCGATGGCCGTATAGACCGCCGGATCGATGAAGGTGATCTCGTCGGCGATCAGGTCGCGATACGGGTAGCGTCCGTCCTCGCGGTATTCCCGGAGTTCGGCCAGGGTCTCATTGAGGGTCTCCAGGTGGAAAGGATAATGGGTGCAGCCCAGGATGATTGCGCGGATCGGAGTGCCCTTGCCGCTCTGACGGTGGCGCTCCAGCAGCGAGACCATGTTGAAACGCGCATAGTTTTCGGCGCTGTTGAGTTGGAGGGACGCATAGCCGCCGGCAGGGCTGCGGCGGGCCAGCATCCGGTTCTCGGTGAAATCGAAATTGTATGCTTTCAGCAGCTCCTGGCGGATGCTGCCGTCGGACTCACCGAGTGCCGGGCCGCGGTAGCCGGCACGCGGGGCGAAGAGGAGGGGATTGACGTAGTCGGGATCGGAATCCACGGCTTCGGCGAATCCGTAGCCGCTCTGGTTGACGATATCTACCGTCGTGGCGATGCCGCGGGCGGCCAGTTCTTCGCGGAGGGTCCGTTCATACGCGCCGGACGCGATGGTGCCGGGCGTAGCCAGCACGCCGATGGCGAAGGGCGCTTCATTGCCTTTGAGATCCAGCTCGTCGAGCGTGGCGGTCACGCCGGCATTGATCACACCGATCACCTTGACTCCGGTATGTGTCTGTTCAAGCATCGACTTGATCAGGTCGAGCGCATAGGCGGTAGCCGTGTTGCAAGCCACGACAATGATCTTGGCCCGGGGTTTCCGGCCCGTGGGCGTTTCCTCGATAGCGTTGGCGAAATAGTCGTCGTCCAGCAGGAAGAGCGCGTCTTTCAAGGCGAGTTCCCGCAGGTATTCGCTGTTGCCTTCGGCGTCATAGTTGCCGTAGGGCATATTGGCCTGGTCGGCCAGATAGACGAAATGCTCGCCCGCAAAATCCAGGATGCTGTCGCGGCCTTCCAGCCCGGTGATGTTGTCGAAGTGGTCGAGGCTGAGCAGTTTCTCGAGTACAGTCAGTCCGCCGGTTCCCGAATCGAAAACCCCGATGGGAAGACTGCGCATCTCGTTGGGGTATTCATTGAATTCGACATAGAAATTGGAGGCCGTGTCATAAAGTGCCTTGTTGACGACAGCCATATTGTCGACCGGTATTTCTATCTTGCGGCAACCTGCCGGAAAAAGCAGCAGGAGCAACAGGGCGGCGACGAGTCCGGAGAGCGAAAACCTGTTCAGCATTTTTTTGCGTTTAGACGGCAAATTTATTAAATTTGTAGGATATAAAGAAATCCGAGATGAAAAAGCATTTTCTAATGGCCCTGGTGCTCATCCCGTTGATGGGTTTCGGCCAGAATCGTGTCCAGAATTACATAGACCGGCAGATGAAGACTGACTCGCTGCTGATCAACGCTGTGGTCGGTATCCTCGCCGTTGACGCTGACGGCCGGGAGATCGCTTCCTGGAATCCGGATATGCCGTTGCTGACGGCATCGACGATGAAAACCATCACGACGGGCCTTGGCTATGAAGTCCTCGGCCCCGGTTACCGGTTCTCCACCCGGATTGCGTATGACGGCAAGATCGTCGATGGGGTGCTCAACGGCAACCTGTATATCGTCGGCGGCGCCGATCCGACGCTTGGCTCCCGGGATACGATCGCATTCCCGATAGATTCAATCTTCGGCGTCTGGGCCAAGGCTGTTCAGAAAGCCGGCATCCGCCGCATCAAAGGCCGCATCATCGGGGATGACCGGATCTTTGAAGAAGAGAACATTCCCGCGAGCTGGGCCTACGGCAATATCGGCTACGACTGGGGCAGCGGTACCTCCGGATTGTCGTTCTGTGAGAACCAGAGTCTTTTCCAGATCGAGGCCGGCCTGTCGGAAGGCGATCCGGTCCGCATCACGCCGCTCGGACCTCAGTCTCCTTACATTACCTATATCAATGAAGCCATTACCGGCAAGCGGGGATCCGGGGACAATACGGAGTATTACGCTTCAAGTATCGCAACGGTCGGCAAATTTGTCGGGACCTATGGTGTGGATGCCAAGCCCCGGAAGCTGGCCATGTCCAACAAATACGGGCCGGTGACCTGCGCGGCCGAGTTTGCCAGATTCCTCAGTGAAAAGAAAGGCATCGGATGCAAAGGCGTTTCCGACATCCGCCAGATGGAGTACGACTTCATCGCCCCTTCCCAGAAAGACCTGACCTATATCGCGGAAACCTTCTCTCCCGAACTTCGCCGGATTGTCAAGGTAACCAATACCATCAGCAACAACTTCTTCGCCGAGACCATCTTCAAGATGGTCGGCAAAAAACTGGTGGAACGGGAGACCGGCCAGGAATTCCTCGGCATCACTTATGGCCGTGCCAGTCATGTCATCAAGGAGTATCTCAAGGAGAAGGGCGTTTCCACCTACGGCTATACACAGGATGATGGCAGCGGCCTTTCCCGCCAGAATTACGTATCCCCGCGTTTCTTCACGCGTTTCTATGCGATGATGGCGGAAAATCCGGATTTCGAGGAGTATCTCGCGAGTTTTCCGGGCCCCGGCCGGCCTGGCACGCTCCGGACCGTGCTCAATAACGCTGATCCCGAACTGAAGAAAACCATCTATGCCAAGAGCGGTTCGCTCTCGAATGTGCGCTGCTATGCCGGGTATGTTGATTCCCAGCGCGGGCTGATCCGCTTCGCCATCATGCTCAACAACTACGACGCCCCGACGAGCCGGATGATGCCCAAGGTCGAGGGCTTCCTGGAAGAACTGGCCAAATATGGAGCAAAACTATAACAACAACTATAATCCATCCCAATAATGCTTACATTATCCAAAAAGGCGCAGGCCATGCCTGCATCCCCGATCCGCAAACTCGTCCCCTTTGCGGATGCGGCCAAGAAACGCGGGATCAAGGTGTATCACCTGAATATCGGTCAGCCTGACATCGAGTCTCCCCAGGAAGCGCTCGACGCCGTGAAGAACAACAAACTCAAGGTGGTGGCATACGCCAAGAGCGGCGGTAACGATTCGCTGCGCGAGGGTCTCTCCCGCTACTACAAGGGTATCGGCATCAACGTGGAAGCAGCTGATATCAACATTACCAACGGTGGCAGCGAAGCCCTGCAGATTGCCCTTTCGGTGACCTGCGATCCGGATGACGAAGTGATTGTCTTCGAGCCGTTCTATACCAATTACAATTCCTTCGCCCTGCAGAACGACGTGAAACTGGTGCCCATCACCACGCACATCGAGGACGGCTTTGCCCTTCCGCCGATGAGCGAGGTCGAGAAACACATCACCCCGAAGACCAAGGGTGTGGTCATCTGCAACCCAGGTAACCCGACGGGCTGCCTCTACACGAAGGAAGCCCTTCTCGAGCTGGGTGAGATTGCCAAGAAATACGGTCTTTTCATCTACGCCGACGAGGTGTACCGTGAATTCTGCTATACCGATGCTCCGCACTTCTCCTGCATGCACATCCCCGGCCTGGAGCAGCATGTCATCCTGCTTGACTCCGTGTCGAAGCGCTACAGCCTCTGCGGCGCCCGTATCGGTTATCTCGTCTCCCGGAACAAGGAAGTGATGGCGGCTGTGATGCGCTATGCCCAGGCCCGCCTTTGCTCGCCTTCCTATGGACAGATTGCTGCTGAGGGAGCGCTGGATGCGCCTGCTTCCTATTTCAAGGCTGTCCGGGATGAGTATATCCATCGCCGCGACGTACTGATCGACGGCCTGCAGAAGATGAAAGGCGTGATTGCGCCGCGTCCGATGGGCGCGTTCTATGCGGCCGCCCAACTGCCGGTCGATGACAGCGAGGCCTTTGCCAAGTGGCTGCTCGAAGACTTCAACTACAACGGGGAAACGGTGATGGTCGCCCCGATGGCCGGTTTCTATGCGACGCCCGGCCTGGGCCGCAACCAGATCCGCCTGGCGTACGTGCTCAAGGAAGAAGACCTCAAGCACGCGCTGGTCTGCCTCGAGAAAGCGCTCGAGACGTATCCCGGCCGCACACGTTAGCACACACTATTCTAAACATAATGCCGATGAAAAAAACGATTCTATGGAGAGGCTGGGCTGTCGTCCTGACAGTCCTGTTGCTCGTCCCGGTCTCGGTCTTTGCGCAGGGCGCGCGCTCAGTGTCCGGCACAGTGACCGATACCCGGAATGAACCTCTGGTCGGTGTTACCGTCCACAATGAAGCATCCGGCCAGTACACGACTACGGGCGCGGCAGGTGAATATACCATCCGCGCCGGGGCCGATGACCGGTTGACTTTCACGTATATTGGTATGATCACGCAGACCGTGCAGGTGTCCGGCCGCAGTGTCGTCAACATCATCATGAGTGACGATACCGAGATGCTGGAGGAGACCATCGTGGTCGGTTACGGTACTGCCAAGAAGATCAGCTCCGTGGTCGGCGCTTCGACGCTGGTCCGGTCGGACGCTTTCACCAAGATTCCTGCGGCCAGCGCCGGTGACGCCCTGCAGGGAAAGGTGGCCGGCCTTCAGGTGTACACCAGCTCCGGTGAGCCGAGCGCTTCGGTTTCGATGCGTCTGCGCGGTGTCAACTCCATCAATGCGTCGAACACGCCGCTGTTCATCCTCGACGGTACGCCGGTGGATGTAGCGATCTTCACCGCATTGAACCCCAACAATATCGAGAACGTGACGGTGATGAAGGACGCTTCCTCCACCGCTATCTACGGTTCCCGCGCCGCCAACGGTGTGATCTACATCACGACCAAGAAAGGTGCCGGCGAGAAGCCGACCGTGACGGTCAGCGGTTCGTACGGTATCTCCAACATGGCCCAGTTCCCGATGGAACTGATGAATGCACAGGAATGGTTCGAGTTCCGCGAACTGGCGGATCCCAGCCTGAAGCAGAACGCCCAGTTCCAGGAACTCAAGGATTTCCGTCTGAAGAACCACATTGAGACTGACTGGCGCAAATGGATCCTCAACGAGAACGCTCCGACCTGGAAGGCCGACCTCAGCGTTTCGGGCCGCAGCGAGCGCAGCGATTATTATATTTCGCTGGGCGCTTTCGACCGGACCGGTATCGAGCCTTTCTCCGACATGGAACGCTACTCGATCCGTTCGAACGTCAACAGCAAGATCGCCGAATGGCTCAAGATCGGTATCAATCTCAACCTGACCTGGCAGTCCCACCATACGGCGGGTTATTCGACCACCAGCACGGGTTACTACAACCCGATGAACATCGTGGCCTGGGGCCTTCCGTATGCCACGCCTTATGAAATCATCACGGATGCTTCCGGCAATTTCGTGGGCTACGGCGACGAACCGGATTACATCACCGACCTGGGCATGTGGAACTATTTCCGCCGGATGGAGGCCCAGCCGACGAAACGGACCACGGCCCGTCTGAACGGCAATCTCTATCAGGAAATCACCCCGTTCAAGGGCTTGACGCTCCGTGCCGTGCAGGCCATCGAGGGCTCGGATTACCGCTATACCGGCAAGGTGCTGCCCAACCACATCAACCTCGCCACGGTGACGGAAGAGTCCTTCGAGCGTTTCTACCGCCTGACTTCCACCAATACGGCTGAATACAAATTCGCCATCGCACGCGACCATCACTTCGTGCTGCTGGCCGGTCATGAGTCCATCTATTCGAACGATGAGTATTTCTCCACCTGGACCAACGGCCAGACAGATGAACGCCTGACGAACGTCAACCACGGTACGCAGGCCAACCTTCCTTCGTACACCTTCTCGGAGGTCGCCTACAACTCCTTCTTCTCGCGCCTGTCCTACGACTTCGCCGACAAGTATTATCTGGACCTTACCTACCGTATCGACGGTTCCTCGCTCTTCGGCGCGAACCGCCGCTACGCCAGCTTCTGGTCGGTCGGTGCGATGTGGAACCTCAAGAAGGAGCACTTCCTCGAAGGAGTGGACTGGATCGACAACCTCCAGCTGAAAGCCTCTTATGGTACGATGGGTAACTCCGGCATCAGCAATTACCGGGCTTACGGTCTTACCTCCTCCGGACGTCTTTATGACGGCCAGTCTTCCTGGTACATCTCCTCGCTCAGCAATCCGAACCTGACCTGGGAGACCCTGGAGGCCCTCAATGCCGGCATCAACGGCCGTCTGTGGAACCGCTTGACCTTCAATGTGGAATTCTACAACAAGAACACCAAGGACATGCTCATGTATATCCCGTACTCCTACATCTCCGGTTTCTCCGGCGGCTGGGGCAACGTGGGCTCGATGCGCAACCGCGGTGTGGATGTGGAACTGAAGCTCGACGTGGTCAACACGAAAGACTGGTACTTCGGCCTTGGCTTCAACATGAACTACAACAAGAACGTCATCACCGAGCTGTATGACGGCCGCGACGAATTCGTGGACGGCAGCTCCGGCCTGAAATTCCAGGTCGGCCACGCTTACGGTGAATTCTTCCTCGTTGACTTCGCAGGTGTGGACCCGGCCAACGGCAAATCGCTCTGGCGCAATGCGGACGGAACCCTGACGAGCACCTATACCGAGAGCAATGCCGTCTTCCTCGGCAAGAACCGTTTCGCCCCCTGGTCGGGCGGCGCTTCGGTCGATGCCAGCTGGAAGGGTCTTTCGTTCAATGCGACCTTCTCGGGCGTGGTCGGCAAATACATGGAGAACTACGACCGCTATTTCGTGGAGAACCCGAGCTTCGCCGACGAGTCGAACATGACCAAGCGGATGAAGAACATCTGGACCACGCCGGGCCAGATCACCGACATCCCGAAGGCCGGCGAGGCGGTGCGTCATGACAGCCGCTTCATCGACAACGCTTCGTTCGTCCGCCTGAAGAATGTGCAGCTGTCCTACACGTTCCCGAAGAAACTGATGGACCGCTCCGGCTTCATCGGCGGTGCGAAGATCTATGTTTCCGGACGTAACCTGTTGACATTTACCAAGTACACGGGCTGGGACCCGGAGATCGACGCCATCACCGCCATGGGTAACTACCCGAACACGCGCCAGATGGTATTCGGTGTCGAGTTGACTTTCTAATCAAGGAGGATCCACTATGAAAAAGATTATATTCAGCCTTTGTGCCCTCGCTATGATGTTCGTCTCGGGTTGCAACCTGGACCTGAAACCGACGAGTTCCATCTCGACGGAAGAAGCGCTCCGCTCCATGGATGACGCGCAGAAACTCCGTCGCGACCTCTATATCACGATGCGCAACAGCCTGACGTCAGGTGCTCCGGTTTATCTGATGGAGCTGATGTCCGACTCGTTCCACGGCTCCATCACCTACGGTAACCGCAATGGTGAATACTACAAATGGGAGATGCGTTCCACTTTCGGCAATGTCGAATCGCTCTGGTCGAGCGCCTACTACCTGGTCATGCTGGGCAATTTCCTCGAGGAAGGGATCCCAGCCCTCCAGGCCGAGGCCACGGCCTCTGAAAAGGCGCAGTACGATGTGATCCTCGGTGAAAGTGCTTTCGCCAAAGCCTATGCGATGTTCATCCTGACCGAACTGTTCTGCAAGAACTATTCGTCCAGTGCATCGTCCGACTATGGCGTGATGCTTTCGGACAAGACCTTCGCGACGCCGAGTGACCAGTCCACCTATGTGGGCCGCAGCACGCTGACGGAGACGTATGATTACATTGAACGGAACCTGGCGAAAGCCGAGCAGCTGCTCGGATCGGTCGCGGGTGAGGAAGGCGCCATCTACATTACCTCCGATGCCGTCAAGGCCATGCAAGCCCGTGTCGCACTGACCAAGGGTGATTACAGCAAGGCCGCCAGCCTGGCCGCTTCGCTGGCCGACAACGGCCGCTACCCGCTGCTCACCACGCAGGATGAGTTCACGGCCCTTTGGAACAACGACAGCGGCAAGGAGTGCATCACCCAGTTCTGGGCGAGCATCCTTTCCACGCCGAACACCAACGACTACGGCTACATCCAGTTCACGGGCGGCCTCTATGCGCCGAACTACATCCCGGAGAAATGGATCGTGGATGCGTACGACCGCAATGACCTCCGTTTCACGACCTGGTTCCGCCGCACGCAGGTGAACCTGGGCAACTTCTCGGGTACGGTGTATCTCTGCTTCAAGTTCCCCGGCAACCCGGAACTGATGGCCTCAACGACCGCTTCGACCTATATGCACAAGATCAAGCCGTTCCGCATTGCGGAGCAGTATCTGATCGCTGCAGAGGCCTATGCGATGTCGAACCAGCCCGAGCAAGCCTGCACCTATCTCAACCGGCTGCGTGCCAGCCGTATTCCGGGCTATGCCGACCGCCACTACACGGGTGACGAGCTGATGGCCCAGATCAAGATGGAACGCGCCAAGGAACTTTACGGCGAAGGCTTCCGCTTCAAGGATCTCAAGCGTTGGAATGAAGGATTCGCCCGCAGCGAAGCCCAGGACAAGAACCTGGTCATCGATGCCGGCAGCACGTACACTGAACTGATGAGCCGCACGGCTTCCGATCCGTTCTTCGTATGGCCAATCCCGCAGGCCGAGATCGATTCCAATCCCCAGATCCGTTCGCAGCAGAATGCAGGTTATTAACAGTGAAAACAGTGTGCTATGAAAAAGTTACTTACTTCTTTATCCGTTTGGATGGTAGCCCTCTTCGCACTTGTTTCCTGCGAACAGACCAGCTATCTCTATCAACCGACCAACGAATGCCTGACCTTCAGCGCCAACAGCGGGGCCTGGCTGTTCACGGATGAACCCGTGATCGAGTTCCAACTCATCCGAGGTGTCATCAATACGGATCTGACGGTCAATCTGACCCTTGCCGGCGACGGCCTCTTCTCCCTGGAAACGCCGGCCCAGGTGCATTTCGCCGCCGGCGAATCGACTTCAACCGTCCGTGTCGGGTATGACGCAGATCAGGCTGAAGCGGGCGAAGCCTACAGCTTTACCGTCTCGTTCGATGAAGCGAAAGTCTCTCCCGCCGGCTGGAACACCTTCTCCGGCACCCTGACGATGCCTGGCGGCGACGATTCGGAATTCGTGGACTATGCCACGGTGGAATTCTATCAGGGCAAGATGAACAGTTCCGTCCATCTGTATGATGAACTGTATGCTACGCTCCAGGTTTCCAAGTATGACAAGACCAAGTACCGGATCCGCAATGCGATGAACTCGGGCGTCGATCTCGACTTCACGCTGGCTTCCGACGGCGTGGTCTATCTGCTTAACGAAACGGAAGAATGCCCGTATGACGGCGAGCAGTACATCAAGGTCCCGAGCACCATCGAGTATGAGGGCGAACTGGTCACCTTCTGGATCGACCCGAACCCGAAGTACAACAAGGTGGACGCCAACATCGGTACCGGCGAGTACACGATGGACATGACACCGGACGGTGGTACGTCCATCACCTGGTACGTCTGGATGGAGACCGCTTCGCGGGGCATCCTGACCTTCGGCGACGGGGACGACGGCTGGTGGCGCATGTACTACGACGTGGTCAACAAGAGCCCGCGCCCGAATCCGGATGCCGACTTCATGAAGCTGGGCAAGGTCGAATTCTACCAGGGCAAGATGAATGCGAGCGTCACCTCTGAAAAGGTGTGGCATTCGACCCTGCTGGTCAACAAGTACGACCCGACCCGCTACCGCATCAAGAATGCGATGAACTCCGACATCGACCTCGACTTCACGCTGGCTTCCGACGGTGTGGTCTATCTGCTCAATGAGACGACACTCTGCCCGTACGACCAAGAGCAGTACATCAAGATCCCGAGCACCATCATCTACGAAGGCGAGCCTGTCACCTTCTGGATCGACCCGAACCCGAAGTACAACAAGGTGGACGCCAACATCGGTACGGGCCCGTACACGATGGACATGACGCCGGACGGCGGTACCTCCATCACCTGGTACGTCTGGATGGAGACCCCTTCACGCGGTATCCTGACCTTCGGCGACGGGGATGATGGCTGGTGGCGCATGTATTACGACGTAACGGAAGTCTATTACTAAAGATGGGAAGGATTGCCGCAAAACTGGGAGTGCTCTGCCTGCTGGCGGCGGCTCTCCTTTCCTGCAAGCCGCAAGGTGAACGGTATCTCTGCAACTACCGGGTTGCAGAGATATCGACCACCGACAGTACCGTCCTGGCCGGGTTTGCGGCCAGGAACGGCCTGTCGGACGGTGTGCACCGCGACCTGATGAGCCACTGCCTGGTCCTTCAGAAAGGCCCCGAGAAGATCTGCATCATTTCCAATGACCTGATGGAGGTCGGTATCGAGACGGCCGACGAGATCCGTGCCGCTATTGCCGAGAAATCCGGCCTGCCGATGGACCACATCCTGATGCATTGCATCCATACGCACTCCGCCCCCCGGACGGGCGGTTGGTGTGCTGAGGAAGGCAAGCCCAACTACGCGTATGCCCAGAAGGTGCGCCGCGTGGTGGTGGAAAATGCCGTAGCTGCCATTTTGGATGATGCCGCTTTCCGCCCGTTTGAGATGGAATTCGGCCACGGCACGAGCGACATCAACTACAATCGCTGCGACAAAGATGGCTTCTGCAACAAGGACGCGTATGTGCTCCGGCTGGTGGATCCCAAGACCCATAAGCCCATGGTCTCGCTGGTCAACTATTCCTGCCATCCTGTGAGCCTCGGCCCCGGCAGCTACAAGGTGTCGACCGATTTCCCGGGCTTTTCCTGCGACTCGCTTTCCAAAGCGTGGGGCGGGGAAGTGGTCCATTTCACCAGCGCCAGTGGCAATGCCGATCCGGCATACGGCATCAAGAAGGATGTCGAGGCTGCGGAACGCAATGGCTGGCAACTGGCTACGGACTTGAAGGACATCTCCTTCCAGAAGATCCCTTTCGACGGAAGCTTCACCCTGAAGAACACCCGCATCGACTTGCCTTATCGGGCTGATACCATCACGGTGGACCTGATCCGCCAGCATGTGGCTGAGGTCACGCAGTGGAAGAACACGGTGTCCGCCTCCTGGGTGGATGATGTGAACTACTGGGCCAAATACACCATCGAGGATATCGAGGCCGGCCTTGTGGAGAACACGTTGCCGTTCTACGTCGAGGCTCTCAATCTGGGCGGCGTTGTGCTGTTCTTTACACAGGGCGAGCCTTTCATGGAGTATCAAGTTGCGCTTCGCGAGCGCTTCCCCGGCACGCCGCTGCTGTTCATTGCCTACACCAACGGCCAGAACTCCTATTTGCCGAGCAAGACGGCCTTCGAGGATACGAGCGGCAAGTACGACTATGAGGTCAAACAGATGCATGTCTATATCGGCGCACCGTATCCGCTGTCCGAGCGGATGCCGGATGTCTATCTGGACGGCATCACAGACATTGTAAGGGAAGTCCTCAGTCCCGCCAAAGAGGGACTCACTTCCCTGATCATTCCCAAGCCCCGGAGCTTCCAAAGCTCCGAGGGCTTTTTTCATTTTGGGAAGGCCTGTGGGGTGGCCGTAGAGGCTGCGGATCCGCTTTTCCGGGAAGTGGCGGACGATTTCGCCGCCGTCCTGGGCCTGCCCGCTGCTCCTTCCGGCGAAATCCTGATTCGCCAGGTAGCCGGACTGGACAAAGAGGCCTACCAGCTGACTGTAACGCCTGAATCCATTGTGATAGAGGCTTCTGCCCCGAACGGGGCTTTCTACGGCACGCGGAGCGTGCTGCAACTTTTGCCGCCTGACGTCCTTTCCCGGGGCGCACGCGGCACGGCGGTACCCTGTTGCCGCATCGAGGACGCGCCCGTGATGCCGTACCGGGCTATCATGGCCGATGTGGCGCGCCATTTCCAGTCCAAGGAAGAGATCGAGAAAGTCATCGACATCCTGGCACTGCACAAGATCAATACGTTCCACTGGCACCTGACCGACGACCAGGGCTGGCGGATTGAAAGCAAGCATTATCCTGACCTGGTGAAAGCCGGGCCCTATTATACCCAGGAGGACCTGCGCGAAGTGGTGGAATACGCCCGTCGCCGCTATGTCACGGTCGTGCCGGAAGTGGAACTTCCCGGCCATGCCCTGGCGGCCCTTTCGGCCTATCCGGTCTTCTCCTACCATCCCGACTCGACGATCCACATCGCTACCGAGCTGGGCATTTATGATGAAATCTTTTGTCCGAGCGACACGACCTATACATTCTTTACGACCCTTTTCGAAGAACTCTTCGATATATTTCCTTCACCCTATTATCATATCGGCGGTGATGAATGTCCGGAAGATGACGGCAGCCAGGCCGCTTTCATCGTCCGCATCACGGAATTCCTGCAGGCGCATGGCAAGGAAGTGATAGCATGGGACGAGGTGGTGGACCGCGGCGCCACACCCGGCACCATCGCGCTGTCTTACCGCGGGCATGCACCGGGACGCCGCGCCCTGGAAAAAGGGATGCGGACCGTCTTCACCCCGAACCGCTGGTGCTATCTGGATTATTATCAAGAGGAAGGGGACGGCTATCCGTCCCAGCCCTATTTCCTGCCCCTGTCCAAAGTCTATAACTACTATCCCGTCAGCGATACGGTCGCGGCGGATGTCCGTCCGCGGATTCTCGGGGTTGAGGGCTGCCTCTGGACGGAATTCGTCCAGACACCGGAACATTTTGAACACATGCTCTTCCCGCGTGCGCTCGCGCTGGCTGAGACGGGCTGGACTCCCAAATACGACCGGGACTATGCCGATTTCTGCCGGCGGCTCGTTCCCGACCTGCAGCGCCTGGATGCGAAGGATGTCCGTTACAGCCGGGCTTACGAGAATGTGCTCTTCATGCATGACGATTTCGAGGAGGACCGCTATGACGAGACGCGGCTGAACCTGCAGCTGGATTACCCGGGTGCAGAGATCCGCTACACGACCGACGGCACGGCACCTACACGGAAGTCACTGCTTTACACCGGTCCGACTGTCAGGATCGATCCGGGAACGCGGGTCCGGGCCCAGGGCTTTGACCGGGCTACCGGCCGCAAGGTCGGGAAAGAGGCTGTGAAGACTTTCGGCATCGCCGGCCTCATGCCCCAACCGGAGAAGGTGGATGTATGGGAGGGCACATTCCGGCTGAGCCCCTCGACCGTCGTTTGGACTGAGCCGGGCGATACGAGCCTTCATGCGCTGCTTCGTTATCTGGACGGGCGGGTCGCGCTGCATCGGGCAGAATCCCGGCCTGAAAAGAATTACATCCGTTTTCAACACGACGCGCGGATGGGTGTCGAAGCGTATGTCATGCAGATCACGCCGGCGGGCATCACGATCACCAGCTCGGCCCCCAACGGCGCCTTCTATGCCCTCCAGACACTGTTTCAGTTGATGCCTGATGCGGTCTATGCGGACCGCTTCTCCGGCCGGGCCGATATCCCGTGCTGCCGGATCGAGGATGCGCCGCGCTTCGCGTATCGCGGCTTGCACCTGGATGTCTGCAGCCATTTCTTCGGCGTGGATTTCATCAAGAAATATCTGGACGAACTGGCGATGCATAAGTTCAATGTCTTCCACTGGCATCTGACCGAAGACCAGGGCTGGCGCATCGAGATCAAGAAATACCCGAAACTCACGGAAGTAGGCTCTGTCCGGCCCTATACGGTGGTCGGCGACCTGCACTCGCCGATCAACGACGGGACGCCTCATGGCGGTTTTTATACCCAGGACCAGATTCGGGAGATCGTCCGGTATGCGGCAGAGAGATATATTACGGTGTTGCCTGAGATCGAGATGCCGGGCCATGCCCGGGCGGCCATTACTTGTTTCCCGGAACTCAGCTGTTTCCCTGAGCAGGAACATACGCTGGCAACCAAGTGGGGCGTTTTCCGCGATGTCTATTGCCCGCGCGAAGAGACTTTCGCCTTCCTGGAAGACGTCCTGACCGAAGTGATGGATCTGTTTCCTTCGCCGCTGATCCACATCGGCGGGGACGAGTGCCCGAAGTACAACTGGGCGCACAGTGACTTCTGCCAGCAACTGATGCGACGCGAGGGACTGAAAAATGAAGAGGAATTGCAGAGTTGGTTCATCCGTCGCATCGAGCGTTTCATCAACAGCAAGGGACGCAACATCATCGGTTGGGATGAGATCCTGCAGGGCGGGCTGGCGCCGAATGCCGCCGTGATGTCCTGGCTTGGGGAACAGGGAGGCATCGCTGCCGCACGCCAGCACCACAACGTGGTGATGTGTCCGTACCAGCGGTATTATCTGGACTATTATCAGGTCGATCCGACCGAAGACAATATCTCGATGGGCCATCTGGTCCCGCTCAAGGTGGTGTATGACTACGAGCCGGTCCCTGCCGTGCTGACGGAAGAAGAAGCGGCCTATATCATGGGTGTCGAAGGAACGGTCTGGACCGAATACATCAAGACACCGGAACGGGCGGAATACATGGCCTTTCCGCGAGCCCTGGCGATTGCCGAAGCGGGTTGGACGCGGGGCCATGCCAAGGATTTCGACGGATTTGTAAAACGGATGGAACGGCATTTCCAGCGGCTGGACGCCGCGGGTGTCAACTATTGTGGTAATTGGAATGTAACAGCATATCAAGATGAGACTTACGGAACAGCCTTCTAAGTACGACAACTTGGAAAAGAAAACCGTGATGGAGATCATCACGGACATCAACAACGAAGACAAGACAGTGGCCTTCGCCATCGAAAAAGTATTACCCGACCTTGAACGACTCATCACGGCCATCGAGAAGCAGTTGCGGGCCGGCGGCCGCATGTTCTATGTGGGCTGCGGCACGGGAGGACGGCTTTCCGTCCTGGACGTGGTAGAACTTCCAAATACCTACGGCATTGATCCGGAAATGATCCAGACCGTCCTGGCGGGCGGGGTGGAAAACCTGGTGCTGGCGCTGGAAGAGGCGGAGGATGATATCGAGGAAGGATGGCGTACGCTGGTGGAAAAGCACCACGTCACGCCGAAGGATATCGTGGTGGGCATTTCCGCCAGCGGCACGACCCCGTATGTGCTCCACACCCTGCGGCATTGCCGGGAAAATGGGATACCGACCGGCAGTTTTGTCAACAATCCACAGTCTCCGATTTCGGAATACTCCGATTATCCCGTCGAGGTCATCACGGGGACGGAGTATATCACCGGCAGTACCCGGATGAAGTGTGGTACGTCCCAGAAGATGATCTGTGACATGATCAGCACAACCGTCCTGATCCGTCTTGGACGCATTGAGGGCAACCGGATGGTCAATGTCCGGCTCATCAACGACAAAGTTGTGGACCGTTCCGTGCGGATGTTCATGGAACGCAATCCATCCATTACCGATTACGATTTCGTCAAGGAAATCATCATCAAGACCGGAACCGTCAAAAAGGCTGAAGCTTACCTGAAGGAGGAGGGTAAGCTATGATCCTGATCGCCGACAGCGGAGCTACTACCACGACCTGGTGTGCCCTGGACCGGGGAACGGTCTGTGCCCAGTTTGAGAGTGAAGGGTACAATCCCAATTATATCACGCTCGACTACATGGTAGCGGATATCCGGAAGGCGCTGCCGGCGGACTTCAATCCGGCAGCAGTGGATCACGTCTTTTTCTACGGGGCTGGGGTGACGGAACTGCAGTACGGTTTTGTGCGGGAAGCGATTGCGCATGTCATGCCGAATGCCGATACCTTTGTTGCCATGGACTTGCTCGCTTCCGCCCGTGCACTGTTGGGTCGGGAGGCCGGGTTTGCTGCCATCCTGGGTACCGGAACCAACAGTTGTCTCTATGACGGAGAAAAGATTACCCTGAACATTGACTCCCTTGGCTTTATCCTCGGCGACGAGGGAAGCGGTGCGTATATGGGCAAACGGATGCTCGTGGATTATGTCCGCAGGCGGGTCTCCGAAGAGGCGCGGCGCGTCATCGAGTCTGCCGTCCCTTACAATGGAGACGAGATCATCGACATCATCTACACCAAGCCTTTCCCGAACCGCTTCTGCGGGCAGTATGGCCGGCTGATCTGTGACCATCTGTCCATCCCGTATTTCCACGACCTGGCCGAGGATTCCTTCTGCCAGCTTTTCGAGCAGATCATTTCGCTCTATCCCGACTATCGGTCCTATGCCTTCAACTGCGTGGGTTCCGTGGGCTGGTATTTCCAGGATATCCTGAAACCGGTCGTCGAACGTTACGGGATGCGCGTGGGAACACTGCTCCGTACCCCGATGGAAGGCCTGATCCGTTATCATAAAGAAGATTAGGGATGGCTGCCAAGAACAAATACCTGCTTCCGCTCTGTTTCATCGGGATGATGTTCTTCACGGTGGGATTCGCTACCGGGATCAACGGCTACTTTGTACCGTTTCTCGAGAACAACCTGCATCTGAGTTCGTCACAGAGTTATCTGGTGATAGCGGCGACTTTCATCGCTTTCCTGGTCTTCAGTTTTCCGGCTTCCGCCATTATCGGCCGCATCGGCTACAAGCGGACGATGGCACTGTCGTTTTTCCTCTTTGCCATCGCTTTCGCCCTGTTTATTCCGGCCGCACGGTTGGCGAGTTTTGCCCTGTATCTGTTGGCGTGTTTCCTGAGTGGAACCGCCAATACGATCCTGCAGGCGGCCATCAATCCCTATGTCACGATCCTGGGCCCCATCGACAGCGCAGCCCGGCGCATCAGCATCATGGGTATCTGCAACTCACTGGCCCTGAGTCTTCCTTCGGTTTTCCTCGCGGCCGTGACGCGTAAGAACATCGATCAGGTGGCCTTGGGCGACCTCGACAAGCCTTTCCTGATCATCATTGCGGCGCTGGTCCTGCTGGGTATCCTGACGTTTTTCGCGCCGCTGGAAGAGATCAAGGCGGCCGGTGAAGAGAATGAAGAAGACTGTCCTTACGCAGCGGGCAAGAAGTCACTCTGGCAGTTTCCTCATCTGCTGCTGGGTGCCTTGGCACTCTTTGTCTATGTGGGCGTTGAGAACCTCGCCCTGCTCACCGTACTCGATTATGCCCAGGACCTGGGCCTGCCCAATCCCGAGCGCTATACGCTATTTCCGGGAATCGGCATGGCCGCCGGCTATATTTTGGGCATCCTTTTGATTCCCAAGTATCTTTCCCAGGTCAATGCTTTGCGCGCCTGCACCTGGCTGGCGGTGCTCGATTCGCTGCTGATCGTACTCACGCCGCCCACGGTCTCGATCTGGTGCGTGGCGCTCCTGAGTTTCGCTTGCTCGCTGATGTATCCGGCCATCTGGCCGCTGGCCATCACGGATTTGGGTAAATTTACCAAAAAGGGGTCTTCGCTGCTGGTCGCGTCGATTGGTGGCGGTGCCCTGATTCCCTTGCTTTTCGGCGCCTTGAAAGATGCCGTCGGCAGCCAGTCCGCTTATTGGATCTGCCTGCCGTTCTATCTGCTGATCTTGTATTACGCCTATTACGGGTATAAAATCCGGACAAAATGAGACGTTTATCCTTCCTTCTCCTGACCGCGCTGGGCTTTTGTTTCTGTGCCCCGGGGGCCGATGCCTGCACGACAGCGATCATATCTGCCGGTGCCAGCGCCAGCGGACGGCCGCTGCTGTGGAAACAGCGTGACACGGACAATCCATACAATGTGCTGGAGCATATCACCGGGGGAAAATACGCCTACACGGCCGTCTTCAGTGCATCGGACAAAGCGCGCAAGCGCGCGTTCACCGGCGTCAACCAGACCGGGTTCGCCATTATGAACAATGCCTCTTACAACCTGGCGGAAAACGAGTATGACGAGTGGGACAACAGCAAGGTAATCAACGCAGCGCTGGCTAGTTGCCAGACACTCGCAGACTTTGAACGCCTGCTGGCGGAATGGCCGGCCCCGCGTGCACTCGAAGCCAATTTCGGCGTGATCGATGCCTTCGGCGGCGCAGCCTATTTTGAAGTGGGCGATACGAAGGTGACCCGCTTCGACGTCGCGCCCGGCAGTTGGCTGGTCCGGACCAATTTCTCGCTTTCGGGCCGCGACGGGGAAGGCTCCGGCATGGCCCGGTATGAGACAGCTGAATACCTGATGGCACAGCACAGTGGCCCGTATACGCCGGAATTCCTGATCGACAGTTTGGGCCGCAGTTTCTATAATGTCCAGTTGGGGGCCGACATGCTGGCCGCTGCTCCGGCCGGTGTGGCCGTTGATCTGGACTTCATTCCGCGCTTTTCATCGGTTTCCAGTGTCGTGATCGAGGGCGTAGGTCCGGGCGATGATCCGGCTTCTTCGGTTCTCTGGACGGCAATCGGTTATACGCCTGGCAGCTATGCCGTTCCGGTATGGTTGGCCGCAGGCGACCAGATTCCTGACTTCCTGCAGGCTGACCCTTCCGAGCCCACTCGATCCGCGCCTGCCAATCTGCTGGCGGAAGAACTCAAACTGCGTGTGCACCCCGCTGATCGGGATGCGGCGGAGAAGTACATTGATTTCCGTCTGCTCAATCCGATCCTTGCAGCTGTCCGTACCGCCGAGGCTGTCGAAAGGGAGGCAGGCCGTGCATTGGAGGCTCGTTTCCGGAAGGAGGGTTTTGACGCAAATGCTGTCCGCGCCTACAACCGGGAGGCGGAGCAGCGGTTCAAAGCTTTCCGGGAAGCGGTCAAGCCGGGTACGCCGCAGGCGCGCGTCCGGTCGTTGACGCCTTCTCTGCTTGCGCGTCTGGCTGCAGGAGCTGCGGATGTACCGGCACGTGTCAGCGACCGTTTCCTTTCGGAAGATATCTATAAGGTCGCGCTGGACGCCGCCGTTGCCGCTGCCATGGATACGACTTGCACGATCTTCGTCCCGTCCAAAGGAATTACGGACCAGGATGAGTCCGGCCGCTGCTGGCTTTTCTCGACGCTGAATATCCTGCGGGCCGAGATGATCGATCGTTATGCCATGGGCCCGTTCCAGTTCTCCCAGACCTTCGGGCAGTTCTACGATGTGCTGGAGAAGGCGAACCGTGCTTTGGAGAACGTCATTTCCCATCGGGACGAGCCGCTGGAAAGCCGCTACAACACCTGGCTGTTCAACAAACCCATCGGCGATGGTGGCCATTTCGCCAATGCCGCGCATATCATTGCCAAGTATGGCATGGTTCCGCAGGATGTGATGCCGGAGCGCTTCAGCAGTACCGACAATGTGTCGCTGATGAAAACCGTTACCCGGCTTTTGCGCCGGTATGGGCTGCAGTTGCGTGAAGCGCCCGCGGTGGATGTCCAATCTGTGAAGGAAGCGGCTCTGCAGGATATTTACCGTCTGCTGGTCGCCACGCTGGGCGAGCCTCCGCAATCGTTCGACTGGACATTGCGCGACAGCACGGGGCGTGTGCTTTCCGTGGCGCATTACACCCCGCAGTCGTTCCGTGATACGTTCATTCCCCACGACCTGGAAGCGGATTACGCCATCTTCATGGACGATCCCACGCTGCCGTATTACCGGATGTACGAAGTGGCTGAAAGCCGCAACTGTTATGAATATGCCAACTGGCGCTTCCTGAATGTCCCGATGGACGAGATCCGCAAGATGGGCGTTGCCTCGCTGGCCGGTGGCCGGCGTTTCTATATCTCTGCCGATACGATGCACGACTACTTGATGACGGAAGGCATCTACGACACCGAACTGTTTGTCCTGGATTCCCTGCTGGACATCCATACGCAGATGTCGAAAGAAGAACTTGTGCGGAGCAACGAGACGCACTCCGTCCATGCCATCGCGGTGGCCGGTGTCCAACTCGATGCTGCCGGCGAACCGGTCAAATGGGTGATTGAGAACAGCTACGGCCTGGTCCGCGGCTGGGGCGGCTATGTGGCCGCCACCGATCCCTGGTTGTGCAAGTACCTCTACCGCCTGGTGGTGGAGAAGCGCTTCGTCGCGCCTGAACTGCTGAAGTTGCTGGACGGACCTGTCGAAGTCCTTCCGGCCTGGTATCCGAATTATTGATCCTGTCATTTGTCTGTATATGAAAACCCGTTTCTTTGCTGTCTTGAGCCTGCTGCTGGTGTTGGCCGCCGGCTGCCAGCCGGAAAAGGAAGCGCCGGCTCCATTGATCCATGCCACTTATTCGGTCTATTCCCGTCTTGTCCCCCAGGAAATGACGGTTGACCAGCTCAAAAACTATCAGTATTATTATTTCCAGGCGATGCCCTCCTGGCAACCGGCGGAATTCGATGCGCCGCTGGAAGACATCCTGCGCGAAAAGGTGGACAACCACCAGTACAGTGACGGCGCCCAGGAAACGATCGACCGCTATATCGGCCTGATCCATGAGGCCGGCAACCAGATCTATCTTTCGTTCTCGGGTACCCGCTATAACCAGATTGCCGAAGATCCGGCCCGGCGCGCGAAATTTGCCAGGTACATGGCTGCCTTTGCCCGGCACCATCATTTTGACGGGTTGGAGCTAGACTGGGAGCATACCGTAACCAAGGAGATGCATCTGGCCCTGATGCAGGATATCCGGGCGGCTCTCGACAGCCTCGGGGCGCTGGACGGGCGCCGCTACGGCTTGACGACGGCACTCAACAGTGAACACGATTACTCCCAGGAAGAGGCAGATGCGCTCTCCGCTTGCTGTGACTGGGTGAACATCATGTACTACGACATGGGCGGCGGCTGGTGGGGCAAGTGCGGCACGCACAACACCCCGCTGCCCGGCATCAAGGCGAATTTCGAAGCCAACTGGAGCCGTTTCGATCCGAAGAAGATCCATATCGGCCTGGCCAGCTACGGCTATTATTACGAAGGCCTTGCACCGGGTGAGGAACCGGCAGAAGATGAGCGCCTGTCGGATCACGCCCGCGATTTCTTCTATCCGGACCTGCCTTCGTTGCTGCAGGCTGGCTGGACGGAGGAGTGGGACGAGGAGGCGCAGTGTCCGTACTACTTTGCACCCGATCGGTCTGCTTTCGTATCAGCCGACAATGCCCGCTCCATTGCAGCCAAGATGGCGTGGGTCCAGGAGATGGGCTTCGGCGGCGTTTTCTGGTGGGAGTATCATTGCGACTATCTCCCTTCGGAAGGACGCCACCTGCTGATGGACTGCATCGAAGAACCTGCGCTGCCGATGTTCTGGACCTGGATGGAAGAAGAGGAAGGACGTGACATGGAACAGGCCTTTGCCCACATGGAAGAGGCTGGCCTCGATGCCGTGATGCTGCATGCGCCTTCCGTTGAAGCGTATAAACGTTATATCGAGATGGCCCGCCGCCATGGCATCGCTGTCTATGCCTGGGTCTGGACGCTCAAGCCCCCTTACGAAGACCGGGCCGGCTTGTTGGAGGCGCATCCCGACTGGTTCGACCAGAACCGGAGAGGGGAGAGCCTGGCCGACCACAAGGCCTATGTCAGTTCCTACAAGTTCCTGAGTCCTGCGTTGCCTGAGGTACAGGACTATCTGGCTGAAAAAGTCCGCACCATCTGTGCTATCGACGGCATCGAAGGTATCTGCATCGATTATTGTCGTTTGGTGGACTGTGTGCTGCCGATGTCGCTTTCCCACATCTATGGGATCCTGCAGGACGGCGAGGTGCAGCCGGAATATGACTATGGCTATCATCCGGCCATGCTTGCCCGTTTCAAGCAGAAATATGGGTACGATCCCCGTACGAAGGAAGATCCTTCCCGTGACTCCGTCTGGTGCCGTTTCCGTTGCGACGTGGTCACGGAAGTGGCCAATCGCCTGGCCCATGAGGCCCATGCCTGCGGTAAGAAAGTGACGGCTTCGCCGTTTGCCACCGAAAAGGTAGCGGAATTCATGGTGTTCCAGCGTTTCCACGACTGGGACCTCGACTTTGTGTTTCCGATGGTCTATACGGATTTCTATACACAGGACCCGCAATTTGCGTATGATGCCACCGTGATGAACAACCGGGACAAGAACCCGCGTACAGTCCTGTTCTGCGGGCTCGATACGGAACTCGGCGGGCCGGCAGAGGCCATCTTTGACAAGATGGACAATGCCTTCCGGGCTGGTGCACAGGGGATTTCGCTCTATACTTCGGAAGGGCTGGCATCGCCGGTCCTTCGCCGGCAGTTCAAAGCCTATGCCAACCGGATGCGGGCTGAAAGGGCCGCAAATGGGGGATGGATCCCGTTTGAAGCGGCACCGGCGGCTGATCTGGATCCCTTTGCCCATCCCGGTCTGATGGCCGTGGTGGAGCGCAGCATCCAGCGTCTGGCGGCTGGCGAAGCCATTCATGCCCAAAGCGTCAACGGCATGGCACCTGACGAAGGGAAGAAAGCCTATCCAGCGCTGGATTTGGGTCCGTATGAACAAGTTGGTGGCTCGGAGCGGATGGCCCGTTACCACGTGACGGACCAGGCTTCCGGCAAGTCGTTCGAGGTGCTGTTCGTCCACCAGGGCGATGTCATCTGGGGCTGGGATGTCCGTAATTGGGTAGAAGATGCGGAGTAAGGTTCTGGTTCTCTTATTGGCAATCCTGTCGGGTCTGGCTGCCTGCAACCGGCCCGACGATGGCCCGCGTCATCTGACACCCGAAGAGATTGAAAAGTACAAACAGGAACAGACCCTCAAGATTGAAAAGTATGTTGAATACCGGGAGGGGAACTGCCCCATCATCCTGACGGTACCGCACGGCGGGACGATCGTCGAGTCTTTCCTGACGCTCCGCAATACGAGCAACTGCCCCGACCCGGACTTCGCCACCGACCTGGATTACAATACCCGGGAACTGGCCGACGAGATCGACAAGGCCTTCTATCAGCAGACCGGCAGGCATCCCTACATGATCATCTCCCTGATCAAGCGCAATCATGTGGATTTCAACCGCAAGCGTAGCTACGCGATTCCGGCTGGCGACGAGAACGCCGGCAAGATCTACGATGCCTACCACGCCTACGTCACGGAGGCACGCAATGCCGTCTCGCAACAATACGGCCATGGTCTCCTGCTCGACATCCATGGCCAGAGCCATTCCGAACAGATTGACCTGGGATACCTGCTGCCCGTTTCTACCCTTGACAAGTCAGACGAAACGCTCAACAGCGGCACTTACGCTGCCTCCTCGAGTATAGCATACCTGACCCGGACGAACAAGGCCGGTCTCAGTTTCGCCCAACTGCTGCGGGGTGAAAAATCCTTCGGCAGCATCCTCTACAAGAACGGCCTCGAATGTGTCCCGCGCCCCGGCAACCTCTCACCAGGTTCCACGCCGTATTTCTATGGCGGCTACACCACGCGCCAATACGGATCCTACGGCGGCGGGGTCGTCGATGCCATCCAATGCGAATTCCGCTACTCCTACCGCGACACCTACGAAGAACGCGTCCGCGCCGCCGCCGCCTTCGCCAAGTCCGTTACGGAATTCACCGCGGGTGTCTGGTAGCGGGGTGGCCGCGGGCGGTGAAAGATTCTTTTTTTTTTCTTTGTGGGAATCAATTATTTATGTATCTTTGCATCCCTAAAAGGATGTTAGAAAATCGTTAAGCTAGTGATTAAGAGATAGTTAAAGGCTATCCGCTTACGGTTGTAAATTTTTTAAAAATTTATTTATGTACGCAATTGTAGACATTGCAGGACAGCAGTTCAAAGTGGAAGCGGGCAAGCAGATCTTCGTCAACCGGCAGGCTGCCGAGGTCGGTGATGCGCTCTCTTTTGACAAGGTGTTGCTTCTCGACAACGAGGGTGACGTAAAAGTCGGTGCTCCGTACATCGATGGTGCCGCCGTCAAGGCGACCGTCGTCGAGCATTGCAAAGCAGACAAAGTGATCATCTTCAAGAAGAAACGCCGCAAGGGTTATCAGAAGAAGAACGGCCACCGTCAGTATCTTACGAAACTCCAGATCGAGGGGATTGCTTAACTAACCATTAAAACAAGAACAAGCTATGGCACACAAAAAAGGTGTAGGTAGTTCGAAGAACGGCCGTGAATCACAGAGCAAACGTTTGGGCGTCAAATTGTTCGGTGGCCAGTATTGCAAAGCCGGCAATATCCTCGTCCGTCAGAGAGGCACTGTCCACAATCCCGGTGAGAACGTAGGTATGGGTAAAGACCACACCCTGTTCGCCCTGGTGGATGGCGTCGTGACCTTCAAGAAGAAAGTAGGCAACAAGTCCTATGTGTCGGTAGTCCCGGTACAGCAGGCCGAAGCTTAGTTTTTATTCCAGACTGAAAGAAGAACGGAGACCGTTGAGGCCTCCGTTTCTTTTTTATTTTTTCAAGTCCGCTGCGACGGACCGCAGCCAGCGTTCGCGGAACTTCGGGTGAAGCGGCGAAGCAGGGATATGCTTGCCGCTGCCATTGTCGAGGAAGTTGCCGTTTTCGTCCACTTGTTTCACGTTGCCGTCCATGTATTTGACCATCAGGTAGTCGCCCAGCGCTTTCCAGTCGTTGAACAGGGTTTGGGCACGGTTGACGGAGAACTCGGTCAGGCGGGTGACGGCGGATTTCGCATTGCCGGCTTCAATCATGCGGACAGCCTGGCGGTCCATCTCCTGGACGAGCACCTGACTCTGCTGCTCGAAGTTCTCCTGGGCTGCGCGAAGTTCCGGCGCGACCCGGTCGTAGAAGAGGTATGCCAGGTGCGTCACGCGGTTGAAGAGCCAGAAGGCAGCCGAGTCGCTCCAGGTCATCATATCGCCGTTGCCCACAGCGAAGCACTGCGGAACCTGCTGCGTACAGACATAGATCGGGGTGAGGACGGAAGTGGCGGAGTCGTCCACGCCGAACCAGTTGAGCGCACCGACGGTGTCGGGCAGCCAGCCGCGGGCCTGGGCGACGAACCAGAAGCCCGTCTGCTGCGTGCCGGCCGAACGTTCGAATTCATATTCCTTGCCGTCCACTTCGAAACCCATCGGACGCCAGCGGTAGGGGCGACGGAATTCACCGGCACCGACATCTTCCGAAAAGTCGAAGGGCGTTCCCTCGAAATGGTCGCGTTGGGCATCAGCTACGTCCTTGACTGTGAGTTTCCGTTTCGGCCGGATGGAAAGCGGCATCTTGTTGGCCGGGTTGTCGCCGGCGGCAAAGTCGAGGTAGCGGTTGGCATCGAAATTCTCACCGCCCAGGATGCGGAAGGCGGCCCAGGTACGCGTCTCGCAGCCGCGGAGCGTATCGTGGCTGGCAGGGGCATAGGCGTCGCAGAAGCTGAAGTCTTCATCGCGGCCCGTAAAGAATCCCATCTTGCGGGCGAAAGAGATCACGTCAGGGGCGTAGAGACAGTTTTCAGGGTCGTGGAGCGGGAAGTGGTGGATGCGGCTGCAATTGGCGTGTGCGGAGATTTCCCCGTCGGGAATCCTTACAGCCACCCAGACAGCTCCTTTTTCTTCACCTTTTCCGATGATTTCCATGATCCAGCACTCTTCCGTATCGGCAATCGAGAAGCTTTCTCCCTCCGACGCATAGCCGTATCTGGCCAGCAGGTCGCCAATCGTGGCGATGGCTTCGCGGGCGGTGCGGGCTCGCTGCAGGGTGAGGTAGATTAACGAGCCGTAATCGATCAGGCCGCCGGGATTGGTCAGTCCTTCCCGGCCGCCAAAGGTGGTCTCGCCGATGATGAGCTGGTGTTCATTGATATTGCCCGTCACCTGGAAAGTGTGGGGAACTTGCGGGATCCGGCCCAGGTAACGGCCACTGTCCCAGTCGTAGATATCAGTCATCGCGCCGGCCGGCCAGTTGGCCGCGGGCCAGTAATAGAGCTCTCCGTACAGTTGGTGCGAGTCAGCCAGATAGCTGATCATGCAGGAGCCGTCGGCCGAGGCGCCTTTGGTTACGAGAATGTTGGTGCAGGCCGGGGTCTGGATGACAGAAGCCAGCAAACCGGCAGCAAGCAAGGTTACATAGAGGATTCGTTTCATAATCTTTCGAGTTAGCGTTACAAATTTACGAAAAAGGATGCATGTTTTTTTCTATATTTGCCGGATAAATAAAATGAATGACAGATGTTGACCCTCAAACTCCTCCGCGAGAACCCCGAATTCGTCATTGAACGCTTGCAGGTCAAGCATTTCGATGCCAAAGATATTGTCTATCAAATCCTCGATATGGATAAGCAGCGCCGGGCGGCCCAGACCGAACTGGACGCTTGCCTGGCCCAGCAGAAGTCGAAAGCTGCCGAGATCGGCGGCCTGATGAAGCAGGGACGCCGCGATGAGGCTGAAGCGGTCAAAAAGATCGTGGCCGAATTGAAGGAGAAATCCAAGGCGCTGGAAGAGAGGATGTCGGAGTGCGAGCAGAAGCAGCAGTCCCTGGTTGTTCTGCTTCCGAACCTTCCTTGCGCCCTCGTGCCGGAAGGCCGTACGGCGGAAGACAACCTTGTGGTGAAAATGGGTGGCCCCGAGCCGCATCTGCCGGAGCATGCCCTTCCACACTGGGAACTCGTCAAGAATCTCGATATCATTGATTTTGACCTGGGCGTGAAACTCACGGGCGCGGGTTTCCCCGTCTATAAGGGCAAGGGTGCGAAGATCCAGCGCGCGCTGATCTCCTGGTTCCTGGAAAAGAACACGGATGCCGGTTATCTCGAATACCAGCCGCCGTATATGGTCAACGCAGATTCCGGCTTCGGCACCGGTCAGTTGCCTGACAAGGAAGGACAGATGTACTTTGCCCCGCTCGACGGGTTTTATATGATTCCCACCGCGGAAGTGCCGGTGACCAACATCTACCGGGACGTGATCCTCAAACGAGAAGATTTCCCGGTGAAGATGACCGCCTACACGCCGTGCTGGCGCCGGGAAGCCGGTTCCTATGGCAAGGATGTGCGTGGCCTGAACCGCCTGCACCAGTTCGACAAGGTGGAGATTGTCCGCCTCGAACTGCCCGAGAACTCGTACGCGGCGCTGGACGAGATGGTCGCGCATGTGGAGACGCTCGTCCAAGCCCTCGGCTTGCCGTATCGGATCCTTCGTCTCTGCGGCGGCGACATGAGCTTCACTTCCGCCATCACTTATGACTTCGAGGTCTTCTCGGCCGCCCAGCAGCGCTGGCTTGAGGTCAGTTCGGTCTCGAATTTCGAATCGTATCAGGCCAACCGCCTGAAACTCCGCTATAAAGATGAGAATGGCAAGACGCAGCTGGCGCACACGCTGAACGGCAGTTCCCTGGCCTTGCCGCGCATCCTCGCCACGATCATCGAGAACTACCAGACCCCCGACGGCCACATCGTGGTCCCGGAGGTGTTGCGCAAGTACACCGGCTTCGACCTGATCTGATGGCAGCGGCGCAGCGGATCATACTCGGCATCGACCCCGGAACCAATCTCCTTGGTTACGGGGTCATTCTCGTAGATAAAAAGAGCGTCCATTATGTGGATATGGGCGTGATCGACCTCCGGAAGGAGAAGGATCATTTCCTGAAACTCAGTCGGATTTTCGAGGGTGTAGGGGCCTTGATGGACCGCTATGCCCCCGATGACCTGGCCATTGAGGCCCCTTTTTACGGCAAGAACGTGCAGTCCATGCTCAAACTGGGGCGGGCGCAGGGAGCGGCTATCGCCGCCGGCCTGCATCGGCAGATTCCTGTTTTCGAGTATGCACCCCGAAAAGTGAAGATGGCCATTACCGGCCGGGGCGATGCTTCCAAGGAACAGGTGAAGCTGTTGATGGAGAAAACACTCAAGGTGACCCTGGACGCGAAGTTCCTCGATGCCTCTGATGCACTGGCCATTGCGATGTGTCATTTTTACCAGTTGACCAGCCCGTTGACGGATACGGCTTCCTCCCGAAACTGGAAGTCATTCATCGAAGCACACCCGGGGCGGGTACAGGAAGGAATCGGTGCTGATAAAAAATAAATTTTTTTGCCGCGGCGGTTTAACTTTCTGTCCGTCTCAGAGTCTAAAGAGCGTTGATTGATTCCTAGCAGACAATACGTATCTATGAAATATCATTTTTGTAAGGCAGCGTTGTTGCTGCTTCTTTTTGTGGGAGGGGCTCTCAATGCCCAGGCTCAGAGTTACAGTTTAAAAATCAAATTGCAGGACAAGAGCAGCGGAGAACCGGTGGGCTATGCCACTGTGGCGGTTACCCGTGACGGCAAGACGGATGTGTTCAAGTACACCCAGAGCGACGGCGACGGCAAAGCCGAGATCAAGGGAATTCCTGCCGGCAAGTACAAAGTGTCGGCGATGCTGATGGGTTACGACAACTATGAGGAGACCGTCGAAATCAACAAGGATGTGGACCTGGGCACGAAGGAAATGAATGTGCAGGCCAATTTCCTGGAAGGGGCGACGGTGACGGATGTCGGCAACCCCATTACCGTGAAGAAAGATACCATCACCCATAACGTGACCCTGATCAAGTCGGCCGACAACGACGTGCTGGAAGACCTTTTGAAGAAGCTTCCGGGCGTTGAGGTTTCCTCCGATGGTACGATCACTGCCAATGGCAAGACCATCAGCAAGATCCAGATTGATGGCAAGCAGTTCTTCCTCGACGATCCTTCCATCGCCAGCAAGAACTTGCCCGCCAACATCATCGAACGCGTCAGCGTCGTGGACAAGAAATCGGAACAGGCGGAGTTCACCGGCATCGACGACGGTGAAGAGGAGACCGTGCTGGACCTGGGCATCCGCAAAGGCATGATGAACGGCTGGTTCGGCAATCTGATGGGCGGCGGCGGCTACGATCTGCAGGGAGCGGGCGCTGTCAACGATCCCCGTTACCAGGCGGCCGCGATGGTGGCTAATTTTACTGAAAACAAGCAGCTGGCCTTCATCGGCAATGCCAACAATACCAATAACCGCGGTTTCAACGATATGGCGGCCAGCGCCATGGGCGGCATGCGCGGCGGCGGATTCCGCGGCGGCCAGGGCGGTATGGGCGGCGGCTGGGGAGGCAACGGTATCTCCAGTTCCTACATGGCCGGTTTCAACGGCGGCTATACCTGGAAGGACAAGTCTGAAATCGTGGGCAACGCGATGTTCAACGGCAACGAGCGTTACGTCGAGGAGAAAACTGCCCGCCAGACCTTCCAGAAAGACGGTTCTACCCTCTATACCGGTGACGAGGGCTTCACGCGTACCAGCACCTGGGGTGTCCGCGCTGGTGCCCGTGCTGACTGGAAGATCTCGAAGAATGCCTCCCTGCTTTTTGAACCGAACTTCAACCTGGGCTGGGGCGATTTTGAAGACCGGAGCGTTTTCTACACGGACCGGGGTGAGAACGGGGCTGTCAGCAAGGTGAATGACGGTTCGAGCGCTTCTTTCGGCGACAGCCACAGTCAGCGGGCCAACGGCCGCATCCTCTGGCGCCAGCGTCTGGGCAAGCCGGGCCGCACCCTTTCCGTCAATGCCCGTTATGGAATCAACAACAGTGACCTGGAAGGCTTCAACCAGTCGGTCACCCGGACCTACAATCAGATTGGCGAATCCTATTTGAATGGCGATCCCGTGTATTGGAGTGATTCGACGGTCATCGACCAGAAATACATCACCAAGTCGAAATCGATGAGTGCGAACGGCCGTATTTCATACACCGAACCCTTGGGCAAGAATTTCTACTTGGAAGCTAATTATTCATACAATTACAGCAAGAATACCTCCACCAAGAATACCTATGACAAAGGCGTCGGCGGCTATGATGTGCTGGACGACTATTACAGCAGCAACATCTCAAGCCAGGTACACCGCCAGAATGCCGGCTTCAACCTTCGCAAGCAGGAAGAGAAGTACAACATCACGGTGGGCGCCAGCCTGCAGCCGCAGACCACCATCAACCAGACCAAGCGGGGCGGTATTGATACGACCTTGACGCTCAAGGTACTCAACTGGTCGCCGAACGCCCGCATTGACTTCAATTTCAGTGACTACCGGATGCTTCGCCTCAATTATCGCGGGCAGAGCAGCCAGCCGAGCCTGAACCAGATGATGCCGGTGCCCGACAATTCGAACCCGCAGCGTGTTACCCTCGGTAACATGGGCTTGAACCCTTCGTTCTCGCACAACTTCTCTGCGATGTTCAACAATACGAACATGAAGACCTACGCTTCGTTCAACGCCAATGTGAACTTCAGCTACCGGACCAACAACATCGTCAATGCAAGTTGGTACGATGACAACGGCGTGCAGTACACTGTGCCGATGAACAACGACAAAGGCGCCTGGTCGGCCCGTACGTTCGTCATGTACAACACGCCGATCGGAAAGAGCAAGTTCTCGGTGATGACCTTTACCAATGCCAACTACTCGACCGGCGTTTCGCTCGTAGGCGATGCCAGCATCGACGGCAAGGATGAACGTTCCTATCTGAACATCGCCAATTATACGCAGAACGGTAACCAGACGGTTTCCGTGGGCGAGAATCTCCGGCTTGTGTATCGTGACGACATCGTCGAGGCCTCGGTGGGCGGCGGTACCCGCTACTCCCAGAGTTGGTACACGATCAGCAAGAACAACCATCCGGCCACTTGGACGAGCAATGTGGAAGGCCGTTTCATCGCCAAGATCCCTGATGTGGTCAATGTTTCCACGGATGCCCGCTATACCTTCTATAATGGCTACAATGCCGGCTACAACGATCCGAGGCTTGTGTGGAACGCTGAAATCAGCAAACAGATCTTCAAGAACCGCTTTACACTGGCCGTCAAGGTGTACGACATCCTGAACCAGTCGCGCAACACTTATCGGCAGACTACGGATAACTACGTGCAGGATACCCAGAACAACACCCTCGGCCGCTACATCATGGTCAGCCTGACTTACCGCTTCGGCAACTTCGGCGGACAGCGTGGCGGCATGCGCGGTCCTGGTGGCCCCGGCGGCCGTCCCGGTGGTCCTGGCGGACGACCTGGCGGTTGGGGTGGACGCCGCTTCTAAAACGTCATGCCCGGCTTGGACCGGGCAACTTATTCTTCTTCAAGAACGTTGTTACCTGCGTAGCGCCGCCATTTTTCCAGCAACGCAGCCATATCGGAAGGGATCTCACTGTCGAGTGAGATCTTTTCTTTTGTAACCGGGTGGATGAAGCCCAGCGTCTTGGCGTGGAGGGCCTGGCGCGGGCAAAGCGCAAAGCAGTTGTCGATGAATTGTTTGTATTTGGTATAGAGGGTTCCCTTGAGAATCCGGTCGCCGCCGTAGCGGGCGTCATTGAAGAGGGGATGCCCGATGGAATTCATGTGCACGCGGATCTGGTGGGTGCGGCCCGTTTCCAGCACGCATTCCACAAGGGTTACATAACCCAGCCGTTCCAGGACCCGGAAGTGAGTGACGGCCGTTTTCCCCTGGGAAGGGTCGCTGCAGACTTTGAAGCGCAGCCGGTCATTGGGGTCGCGGCCGATGTTGGCATCGATGGTGCCGGAATCCTCGGCGATATTGCCCCAGACCAGCGCCCAGTATCTCCGTTCGATGGTGTGGTGGAAGAACTGTCGAGCCAGGTCAATCTGGGCTACATCGGTCTTGGCCACCACCAGCAGGCCGGATGTGTCCTTGTCGATGCGGTGCACAAGCAGGCCGAGCCGTTCGTCGGTTTCTCCGGGAACGGATTCCCGTCCCAGGTAATAAGCCAGCGCATTGACCAGCGTGCCGGAATAGTTGCCATGCCCCGGGTGAACCACCAGGCCCGCGGGCTTGTTTACAACCAGCAGGTCGTCATCTTCATAGACGATGTCGAGGGGAATGGGCTCCGGTTTGATCTCCACGCCACGGCGCTGGTAGGGCATCACAAGGGTGATGACATCCAGCGGCCGGACTTTGTAGCTGGCCTTGACGACCTGCCCGTTCACCCGGACATACTCGGCGTCGATGGCCAGTTGGACACGGTGGCGGGACGTGTCCGAAAGATGCTCTGCCAAGAATTTATCGACCCGGAGCGGGCTTTGCCCGCGGTCGGCCTCCAGCCGGAAATGCTCGTACATTTCCTGCTGCTCGTCGTCCTCCGGCAAGAGTCCGTCGTCGCAAAGGTCCAGGTCTTTGGCTTCGTCGCTCATCGTGCGGCGATCTTGGCCTGGCTCGTGGTAAGCTTCAAATGGATGGAAGTGCCCATCGCTGCAGGCGCGCCGACATGGTAGGCGGGCGTCTGCTGATAGACGACGGCATTGAGCGTATCCTGGTAAGTCTGGACCGTCTCGTCATAGGAGACATTGCCCAGGTTCAGCGAATTCTCGAAGATGTTGTCCCGCGCCACGGGGAGCGTAAAGCCGACCAGGGAAGGAATGAAAGTCTGGTTGTCTTCCGGGGAGAGACCGAGTAACAAGTCCACGGGGGTTTCGGCTTCGACCTCGGTGCCGGGGGCCACGTATTTGCCCTTGATGAACTGGTCGAGCACATTGTTGGTCGCGAGGTCTTCGCGGTAGGCGAGTTTGCCGACCGTCAGGCCGCTGGACAGGATTTCGGTCTTGGCCTGGCGGAGCGAATAGCCCACGAGGTTGGGCATCTTGACCATCCGGGTCTGGCTGGAATTGATGGTCAGCTTGATGGTACGGTTCTTCTTGACTTTGCTGCCGGCCGCCGGATTCTGGGAAAAGACGTGGCCTTTCTCCATGCGTTTCACATAGACTGAATCGACCACCTCGGTGCGGATGTCGTGCCGTCGGGCCACGATTTTCGCATCGGCCACGCTGAGGTTGGTGAGGTCGGGAACGGTGATGACTTGATTGTGCCGGGTAATCGCCTTGAGGCTCAGTTGGGTGACAACGAGCAGGGCGATGAAGAACAGGGCCGCCAATATGACATTCCGGAGGATCCAGCGTCCGGTGGGTTTGTTTTCTTTGTCTACTTCCATAACTGGACAAAGTTACGAATAATTCTTGGAAAAAGAAAACGCCGCCTGCGACAAGGCAGCGGCGTTCCTTCAAGTTCCTACAGCTCGTGCAGTCGGTTTTTACCAAAGATCCTCGGAGCTGACGGTCAATTTCTTACGGCCGTGACGGCGGCGTGCGGCAAGGACGCGGCGTCCGTTGGGCGTGGACATTCTTTCACGGAACCCGTGTTTGTTGCGACGCTTGCGCTGGGAAGGTTGAAATGTGCGTTTCATTATAGTCAGATTTTATATTTCATTTTTGGGAACGCAAAGGTAATGCTTTTCCGGCAATCTGCAAATTTTATTTCGAAATTATCACGATCTTCTTTTCGGCAAACCACGGATCGTCAAACCAGGCGGAAATCTTTGCCTGATAGAATCTTGCCGGATCGAGGTGCCAGCGTTTCGCACAAGCCTCGATCTCCGCATCCAGGTCTCCGCCCTTGAGATAGAACACGGCTTTGCCGAACTTGTCCTTGACCCAGGGCCAGAAGGTGGTCAGGTCGGTGACGGCCCGGGAAACAACGTAGTCAAAGCGCCCGGGAAGGGCTTCGGCGCGGGCATTGACGCAGTTTACATTGTCCAGTTGCAGGCCTTCGGCCACGGCTTGGGCCACTTTGATCTTTTTGCCGATGGAATCACAGAGCGTAAAGCGACATTCCGGAAACAGCACGGCCAGTGGAATGCCGGGGAAGCCGCCGCCGGTCCCGACGTCGAGAATCGTGCTTCCCTTCGGAAAATCGATGACTTTGGCGATGGCCAGCGAATGCAGGACATGATGGGTCATCAGATTGTCCATATCTTTTCGGGAGATCACATTGATCCGTGCGTTCCACAGGCGGTAGAGCGCGTCCATCGCTTCGAATTGCGTCTGCTGGATGTCAGTCAGACCGGGGAAAAAGTCAGTCATTCTTTCCATCGGCGGGATTCTCCACGATTTTTTCAAGCATCTTGCGGGCGCGGCTGATCCGGGTCTTGACGGTTCCCAGGGGCAGGTCCAGCGCACGGGCGACATCTTCGTAGGCATAGTCCTTGATGAAGCGCAGTTCCGCCACCTTCCGGTAGCTCTCGGGCAGGCTCTGGATGCCGGAAATCAATTCGCTGACAGCCTGGTCGATGATGAGCTCGTCTTCCGGTGTGCTGGCGGCCATCACGTCGAGTGCTTCCCGTTCCTCCGAAATGGGAACGGAATTGATGGAAGCGCGACTGCGACGCAAGTGGTCGATCGCTTCGTTCTGGGCGATGTTGTAGAGCCAGGTGGAGAAGGCGTACTGTGAATTGTAACGGTCGATGTTCATGAAAGCCTTCTCGAAGCTCCGCTGGCAGATGTCTTCCGCATCTTCCACGACACCCACATATTTCATGATATGGGTAATCAAGGAGGCGCGGTATTTCTCCAGCAGGAGCGCGAATGCCCCCTGGTCGCGCTGCAGGGCCAGTTCAACGAGGGCGATGTCCTCGATCTTAGTGGGCTTCTCGCCAGTTTTTGCCATAGTTGCACTCGGTAATTAGCGGGACTTTCAGCGTACAGACACTTTCCATCTCCTGTTTGACGATTTCTACGATACGGTCGCGCTCATCCGGCACCACGTCGAACACCAGTTCATCGTGGACCTGGAGCACCATGCGACTGCGGAGCCCTTCGGCGTCCAGGCGCCGGCTGACAGCAATCATGGCCAACTTGATGATGTCAGCGGCCCCGCCCTGGATGGGGGCGTTGATGGCGTTCCGTTCGGCCAGGCCGCGGGCCACGGCATTCCGGCTGTTGATGTCGGGGAGGAAACGCTTGCGGCCGAAGAGTGTCTCCACGTATCCCTTTTCGCGGGCTTCCGCCACGACGCGGTCCATGTAGTCTTTCACGCCCGGGTAGCTCCGGAAATACTCTTCGATGAAGGTTTTCGCCTCGGTGCGGGAGATGCCCATCCGCTGCGAAAGGCCGAAAGCCGAGATCCCGTAGATGATGCCGAAATTGGCCACTTTGGCATGGCGCCGCTGTTCGGCTGTAACGTCTTCCGGCGCGATGTGGAAGATGCGGGCAGCCGTGGAACGGTGGACGTCCGCTCCGTGGGCGAAGCCGGCTACCAGATGCGGATCGCCGCTCAGGTGTGCCATCAGGCGGAGTTCGATCTGGGAATAGTCGGCCGAGACGATCCAGCCGTCCGGATCGCTCGGGACGAAGGCTTCGCGGATTTTCATGCCGCGCTCCGTCCGGATGGGGATATTCTGCAGGTTCGGCTTGAGGCTGCTCAGCCGGCCTGTTGCAGTAAGTGCCTGCGTGAAAGTGGTGTGCACTTTGCCGTCAGTCGGGCTGATCAAGGCCGGCAGCGGGTCGATATAGGTGGAGAGCAGTTTCTTGACGGCGCGGAATTCAAGGATCTTGCCGACGATGGGATGCCGGTCGGCAATCTCGTTCAAGGTCTCCTCGTCGGTCGGATAGCTGTCTTTTTTCTTCTTGGCGCGTGGATTGAGATCCAGTTTCTCATAGAGCACAGTACCAATCTGTCTGGGGGAGGAGAGATTGAGGGTTGGCTCTCCGGCCATCTCCCGGGCTTCCTGCTCGATACCGGCAAGTTCTTTAGTAAGGACACGGCTGTATTCGCCCAGCATCTTGGGGTCGATGCGGACTCCGGTGGACTCCATTTGGGCCAGAATGGAGATGAGCGGCATCTCAATGCGGGTGTAGAGCTCCCACAAGTGCTGCTCCTGCAATTCTTTCCGCAACAGCGGCTCGATGAGGCCGGCCGCCACGCATTCCCGGCCTCCTGCTTTGTCCTCGAAATCGAACAGCATCAGCTGTCCGTCCTGGGCGCTCTCGGCCAGTTCCGCGTCCAGATAAGCGGCCGCCAGCGTCTCGAGTTTGTGGCTCCGTTCGGGATTGAGCAGATAATGCATGATCTCGATGTCGTAAAGCGGGCCTTTGAGCGCGGTATGCTTGAGCCCGAAGCCCCACTTTTCGATGGTCTCGTCGGCCAGCAGGGGCGCGGCTTCTGTATAGGTGACCGAGCAATAGTTGTTTCCGGAGGCGAGGATCACACGGTCGGAGAGCCGGACCGCGACACGACCGGCAGTACGGGCTTCCTGCAGAATGGCGCTTACCGGGACGCTGGTGCAGTCCAGCGTGACACGCTGCGGTGCGGCTACGGTTTCCAGCTGGGGTACCAGACTGCGCAGGGAAGGGAATTCGTAGGCGTTGAAAAGCCGGGCTACTTCTTCTTCGTGCGGCTGGCCGATGCGCAGGTCGGATTCTTCAACCGGAATGTCCACGTCCGTGCGGATGGTGACCAGATCCTTGCTCATGCCGAGGTGGGGCAGTGCTTCGCGGAAAGCGGCCTGCTGCTTGGCGGGCAGTTCGTCCAGATGGGCTTCTATGCCTTCAAGCGAGCCATATTTGGCGACCAGTTTGCGGGCACCGACTTCTCCGACGCCAGCCACCCCCTTTACATTGTCGGCCGCATCGCCCCAGATGGCCAGGATGTCGATGACCTGTCGCGGGTCGGAAATGCCATACTGGCTGCAGATGGCTTCCTTGGAAAGGATTTCCTTGTCGGCACCGGCCTTGCCGGGCTTGTACTGGAAGATGTGGTCATCGACGACCTGTCCCAGGTCTTTGTCGGGCGTGACCATATAGACGTCGAAGCCGCGGCTGGCGAAATCCTTGGCGACGGTTCCGATGACGTCGTCCGCCTCGAAGCCGGGTTTCATCAGCACGGGGATGTTGAGGGCGGTGACGATTTCCGTCAGGGGCTCAAGGGCGGCCTTGACCAGCTCGGGTGCGGCGGTCCGCGTCGCTTTGTATTCCGGATACATCTCATGCCGGAACGTTTTGGCAGGCGGGTCGAACATCACGGCCAGATGGGTCGGCTGTTCCCGGGCGATTAACTCCAGCAGGTATTTGGTGAACCCGTAAAGGATGGAAGTATCCTCGCCCTTCGAATTGATCATCGGCCTGCGCAGGAAAGCGTAGTACATCCGGAAAATCAGCGAATGCCCGTCAATCAGGTACAATGTATTCATAACCTACAAATATAAGCTTTTTTTTCTTCGCTGCTACTGCTATTATTCGAGTTAAAAAAAATACAAATTATTCGTTTTATTTCTTTTGAATTGTTATATTTGCATAACTGTTGAAATCATTATCGAAACCAATATGGATATTAAACCGCTTCTTTCTAACAATGCGCTCAGCATGCGCCGGTCGCAGATCCGTGATCTTCTCAGCGTTGCGACCCGTCCTGAAATCATTTCATTTGCCGGTGGCTTCCCCAACCCTGACACTTTTCCGCTGGAAGAGCTGAAGGAGATTGTCCAGGAAGTATTGGAAAAGGATGGCAATGCCGCTTTACAGTATGGTTCTACCGACGGTGTCATTTCGCTGCGCCAGGAGATTTCCAAACTCTACAAACGGGAGGAGAACCTGGACATTCCGGTCGATCATATCCAGATCACGACCGCTTCCCAGCAGGCACTCGACTTGATTTCCCGTATTTTCATCAATCCGGGTGATGTCGTCGTCTGCGGTCTGCCTTCTTATCTGGGCGCCCTCCAGGCTTTCTGGTCTTATCAGGGACAGCCGTACGGCCTGCGCCACAACAACGGTTTGGACGAAGCCTGCAACGTATTGTGCGCTACGGGCAAGAAACCGAAGTTCCTCTATTCGATCCCGGATTTCCAGAATCCTTCCGGTGAGACGATGACGCTCGAAGAGCGGGAGTATGTGGTTGAAGTGGCCCGCAAATACGACTTGCTGATCGTCGAGGATACACCGTACAAGAACATCCGATTCTCCGGTGAGAAACTGCCTTCTATGTATTCGATGGCGCCCGAGCGCGTGATGATGCTCGGTACCTTCTCCAAGACGTTTGTTCCGGGCTTCCGCTTGGGCTGGATCGTTGCTGAGCCTACTATCCTGGACCGTATCAACGTGGCCAAGCAGTCGGCTGACCTTTGTACACCTGCCTTCTCCCAGTTGGTGGCTGCCAAATACCTGGCTTCGGGTGCGTACGATGAGAACCTGAAAAAGACCTGCGCCCTTTACAAACGCAAGAAGGATCTCATGGTCAAGTCGTTCGAAGAATATATGCCGGAAGGTGTCAAATGGACGAACCCGGAAGGCGGCCTCTTCCTCTTCCTGAAACTGCCCAAGAAATACGATACCCGCGAACTGTTTGACATCGCCATCAAGGAAAATGTGGCCTTCGTCATCGGCGAAGCGTTCCACAGCGACGGTTCCGGCAAGAACACCATGCGCCTGAACTTCTCCTTCGCGACCGACGAAAAGATCGTGGAAGGTGTCAAGCGCCTGGCCAATGCCATCCGGCAGCTCTACGCCAAATACGGCAACTAGAGCATCGTTGCGATGTTGGCCGTGAAGAGTTTGACGGCCATGGCCAGCAGGATGATTCCGAAGACTTTCCGGAGTATGTAAATGACGGTTGGGCCGAGCTTCCGCTCGACCCAATCGACGTATTTGAGCATGAAGAAGACCACCACCATGTTGAGGGCGATGGCTACGATGATGTTCTGCATGGCGTATTCGGCACGCATCGAGATGAGGGTCGTCAGCACGCCGGCACCGGCGATCAGCGGGAAAATGATAGGAACGACATTGGCGGCCGTGGCAGGTCCGTCGTTTTTCATGATCTCGACGCCGAGGGTCATCTCCATGCCGTAGATGAAGATGATGATGGCGCCGGCCACGGCGAATGAATGCACATCTACGCCGAAAAGGGAAAGGAGTCCTTCTCCGGCAAAGAGGAAGGCCACCAGGATGACGAACGAGATGAGGGCCACTTTGAGGGGGCCGATCTTGGCGCCTTTGCTGCGCAGGTCGATGATGATGGGCAGGGAACCTGTGATGTCTATGATGGCGAACAGCACGATGAAGGCGCTGATGATCTCTTTGAAGCTGAAACTCATAACGGTTGTCGTTTTTTTACGCCGCCGAAAGACGCGATAGTTTTGTGCGGCAAAAATACAATATTTTTCGTTATATTTGCAGGATTACAGACCGATGGCTTATGCTCCGCTGCTACGCATAAGCAGCCCGTCGGAGATACAGCGTAAGAACTATTAAACTATTATAAAAATGAGAAAGAAAATCGTAGCCGGCAACTGGAAGATGAATACCACGGTTGCAGAAGGTGTGGAACTGGCCAAGGCCATTGTCGCTAAAGTGAATGAAGTCCCTGCAGGTGTGACGTTGATCGTCGCCCCGCCGTTTACCCATCTGACCAGTGTGGCCGAGGTGCTGAAGGACAGCGCCGTCATGCTGTCTGCACAGAACTGCGCTGACCAGCCGAAAGGTGCGTACACGGGTGAAGTGGCTGCGTCCATGCTGAAAGGTATAGGTTGTGCTTACACGATCCTCGGTCACTCCGAGCGGCGCGAGTACTACGGAGAGAATTCCGAAAAGCTGGAAAAGAAGATGGCGCTGGCATTGGAGAGCGGCCTGCGGGTGATCTACTGTGTCGGTGAGAAGTTGAACGAGCGGGAAGAGGGCAAGCACTTCGACGTAGTCAGCGAACAGATTTCTTCGGTACTCTTCGGACTGACGCGTGCAGAGATCAAGCGAATCGTCGTCGCTTACGAACCTGTCTGGGCCATCGGTACCGGTGTCACGGCGACGGCCGAACAAGCGCAGGAAATGCACGCATTCATCCGCCAGACGATCAGCGCCCATTTCGGCGAAGAAACGGGCGAAGCGATGTCAATCCTCTACGGTGGCAGCTGCAAGCCGTCCAACGCCCAGGAACTCTTCGCCTGCCCCGACATCGACGGCGGCCTCATCGGCGGCGCCTCCCTCAAGGCCGACGATTTCATCGCCATTGCGAAGAGCTGATCATGAAACGGATCCATCTCCTCATCGCATTCCTGCTCTTCGTCAACCTGGCTCCGCTGCGGGCGGACGAAGGCATGTGGCTGCCGGCCTTGATCTCACAACGCATCGGGGACATGCAGCAAAACGGTTTCCGGCTTACGGCCGAAGATATCTACAGTGTCAACCAGGCATCGCTGAAAGACGCCGTCCTCCTGTTCGGCGGCGGTTGCACCGGCGAACTGGTGTCCGACGAAGGCTTGCTGCTGACCAACCACCATTGCGGCTACAGCTATATCCAGCGGCACAGCAGCGTGGAACACGACTACCTGAGAGATGGTTTCTGGGCGATGTCCAAGGCTGAGGAGTTGCCCAACAAGGGGCTGACGGTCAGTTTTCTCGAACGGATGGAGGACGTCACCGGGATTATCCTGAAAGGCTATAAGCCCAGCATGAGCGAAGCCCGGCGCGACACCTTGATCCGGAAGAATACGGACAAGCTGGTCAAACAGGTAACCCAGGCAGGCAAAGGCCTTACCGCCCGAGTCGAAGCCCTGTACTACGGCAACCAGTATTTCCTTTTCGTGTACAAGGTGTATCGCGATGTCCGTCTGGTGGGCGCACCCCCGTCCTCCATCGGTAAGTTCGGTGGCGAGACCGACAATTGGATGTGGCCCCGTCACACCGGTGACTTCTCCATCTTCCGCATCTATGCCGGCAAGGACAACGAACCGGCAGACTATTCGCCCGACAATGTACCGTACCGTCCCAAACGCTTCTTCCGCATCTCCCGCGCCGGCGTGCAGGCGGGCGATTTCACTTTCGTTTATGGCTGCCCTGGCAGCACGAAGGAGTATGTGACCGCCGAAGAGGTCCGCTATGTAGGCGATGTTTCTGACCCGCAGAAGATTGCGCTCCGTACACAGCGGCTCGACATCCAGAAGAAGTACATGATGCAGTCACAGGCCGTGCGCATCCAGTATTCATCGAAATTTGCCTCCGTGGCCAACGCCTGGAAGAAGTGGCAGGGTGAGTCGGGCGGCATCAAGCGTCTGGGTACCGTGGCAGCCAAGAAGGCCTATGAGGCCCGCTTCAAGGAATGGGCGAAGGGAACCCGCTATGACGGCCTTGTGGAACGGCTCGATTCGCTCTACGCCCTGCGGAATCCTTACTATCTGGCCAGCGAGTACAACACCGAGACGGTGCGTTCCATCGAACTCCTGACTTTTGCTACGAATGTCCAGAGCCGGCTTCGCGCCGACCGCCCGGTCGAAGACCTTGCCGAAACATTCTTCAAGGATTATTACCAGCCCATCGACGAGGAGATTTTCGTAGCGATGCTGCAGGCATTTGACGAGCATATGCCGGATACATTCAAACCGGCCTATTTCAAGGAACAACTGGCTGCCCACGGCAGCCTGGCAGCCTGGCGGGATGAGATCTACGCCCAGTCGTTGTTTACAGACAAGGCGAAGGTTGTCGCCCTGACGCCTGCCGATGCCGACCGCATCGCGGCCGACCCGGCCCTCCAGTTGGCCAATGCCTTTGCCACCTGGTTCGCCGACGACATCCGCCCCGTAGTCCAACGCCTTATTGGAGAGATCAATCTTGCCTACCGCGACTACATGCAGGGCCAGATGGAGTTCGAGCCTGACAAGATCTTCTATCCCGATGCGAACCTCACGCTTCGGGTGGCTTACGGGCATGTGGAAGGTTACTCTCCGGCCGACGGCATCGACTACAGGCCCGTGTCCACGCTCAAGGGTATCATCGAGAAAGACAATCCCGACATTTTCGACTACAACATCCCGCAGACCTTGCGCGACGTCTATGCCGAAGGCGGCCACGAAAAGCAGCCCGTCTGCTTCCTGGCTACGAACCACACCTCCGGCGGCAATTCCGGCAGCCCGGTGATCAATGCCGACGGCAACCTCATCGGCATCAATTTCGACCGTGTGTGGGAAGGGACGATGAGCGACATTGTCTTCGATCCCGAATACTGCCGCAACATCTCGCTCGACATCCGCTACCTGCTCTTCATCGTCGACAAGATCGGGCACGCCTCCTATCTGTTCGATGAAATGAGTTTTGCCGATTAGGCGGCCATCCTGGCTTGGATATGGACTATATTGCTGTTCACATAACGATTACGCCGTTCAGCGAGGAACGGGCCGAAATCGTGGAGGCCGAGATTGCGGATCTGGGCTTCGACAGTTTTACCGTGGAGGAACCGCTGCTCAATGCCTTCATTCCGCAGGAACAGTTCTCGGAGCCGAATCTGAAAACGGTGCTCAGCGGCTTCAACGGGGGAGATTTCACCGTGTCCCACACCGTCGAGCTCGTCAAGGAGCAGAACTGGAATGCCGTGTGGGAGAGTGATTTCGAGCCGGTTGTCGTGGGTGACCAGATAACGGTGCGGGCGGTCTATCACAAGGACCTGCCGCGTACACGCTATAACATCGTCATCGATCCCCAGATGAGTTTCGGCAGCGGCCACCACCAGACCACGACGATGATGATCGAACAGTTGCTTGCCGACCGGAAATACCTGAAAGGGAAGGCCGTATTGGATATGGGCTGCGGTACCGGCATCCTCGCCATCGTGGCAGCCAAGTTGGGCGCTGCCATACCCGTCCATGCCGTGGATATCGATCCCCGTTGCGCCCGATCCACCCAGGCCAATGCGCGTCGCAACCGCATACCCCACAAACTCATCACCGTATGCGGCGACGCCTCCGTCCTGATCCGGGGACAGTACGATCTGATCCTTGCCAACATCAACCGGAATATCCTGCTGGCCGACCTGGCTTCGTATGTGCGCGCCCTCAAGCCGCAGGGTGGCAGGGTTTTCCTCAGCGGGTTCTATACCGCGGATATTCCGATGCTGCTGGATGCCGCCGCAGCCCTTGGCCTGCAGGAAAGCGGTCGCCGTACCCGTGATGACTGGGCCCTGCTGGTCCTGGATGCTGGCAGCCCCAAGGCTTATTGATTCTGAGACCGTGGCCGCTGTCGCAGGCCGGGTGTTTTGAGTGTTCCGTTCAAGGTCTGATAGACAGTCCGGCGAAGGTCACCGGCCGCATTGTCTCCGTTGTAGGCCCAGTACATGCAGCCTTTGAGCCCTTTGTCCAGGGCATAGAGCGCTTTGATGCGGAGAGATTTCTCGTCATCGAAACCAAAGACGATTTCGCCGGTTTCATCGCTGGTCAGGTACGGGACCTGGGAAACGCTGTGCCAATGGTAGGTATAATCCGGCAGCAGATGTGCTTTGGTAACATCGATCCCGCGCGGGAACCCTTCCTTGCCCCTTCCGTAAAAAGGCAGGCCCAGTACGAGTTTCTCCGGCGGAATTCCCTTGTCCAGATGGGCCTGGATGCACTCGGAAACAGACATTGATTCCGGTTCCAGCAGTTCGGAAGGGTAGAGGGGGGCATTGTGATACGGCGCGTTTCCCAGGTCATACGACATGACGTTGGTCCAGTCCAGGTATTCGTCGAGGGCTGCGAAATCGTAGAACTTGCCTGAACCGGCCGTGGCGTGCGTCAGCAACTTGTCCGGGCCGATGGCGGCGCGGATATCACGCATGAGCAGCGTGTAGTTGTCGATGTCGTTTTCCGAGGCCGAAATCTGGGCGACATCCTCCCCGGGATACTCCCAGTCGATATCGATACCGTCCAGTTTGAATTCATCCACGACCCGGCGGCAGTCTTTCGCAAAGGCGCTGCGGAGCGCCTCGTCGCCGCACATTTCGCTGAAATTGCCACTGCCCCAACCGCCGATTGAAATGAGGATGCGGACGTGCGGATAGGTGCGTTTGATGCTGACCAACTGGTGCAGTTCCTTCGGATTGTCGATGCGGACGCCGTTGAAACTGTCATTGACATGGCCGAACGCATAGTTGATGTGGGTGAGGTACGTGGCGTCAGGCAGTTCCTGCATCCTGAACACATAGGCCAGCAGGATTTTCTCAGCCGGATCCCCGTGGCGGGTTCCGAGTTCTTCCTGGGAAGGCTGCTTCCCGGTACAGGCGGACAGGCAACACAGAGCGGCCACCATATAAATCAAAGACTTGCGCATGGTGAAAAACGTTTTATGGGTTAAGAGGATTATCTTGTTCCTCCAGTTGGGGGATCTGGTCGATGTCGAGCATCGTGCTGTCGATGAACTTGCCTTTCCTGGCGCCCATCTTGACGAGTTTCACGGCTGTGGTCTTGATGCTTTGCCCGCCGGGTTCGAGTTTCTTGTGCCCTTCTTCATAGGCTTTACCGAGGGAGTTGATGGCTTTGCCGATGGATTCGTAACTTTCCAGGAATCGGTCCACCCGGCCGATCATCTCGTCGGCCAGCTCGAAGACTTTTTCATGGTTTTCGGCCTGCTGCACTTGCGTCCAGGTAAGTTGGACGATGCGGATGGCACCATACAGTGACTGCTCGTCAGCGATATAGACATTCTGCTCGGCGGCGCGGCGCCAGAGGTCCGGCTCGGCGTTGAGGGCAGCCCAGAGGGCTCCCATATTGGGAACGAACATGATGACGTAACCGGCCGACACTTTCGGCGGCTTGATGTAGGAAGCGTAATCCTTCTTCACCAGTTCCTTGACGTGGGTCTTGATGCTGTCGATATGCGCTTTCAGGTAGCGTTGCCGGTCCTCTTCGGTCGCGGCATTGACGTAATTGACGTAAGCGGAAAGGGAAACCTTTGCATCGACGATGACTTCGCGCCGCCGGTCGAGGTGGATGATCACATCGGGCCGCAGCGTGCTGTCGGCTCCGGAAATGGTCGGCTGCACGTCGAAATGGATGCCTTTCGTGAGCCCCTGGGAAGAGAGAAGCTCCTCCAGGATCGTCTCGCCCCAGGTGCCCTGGATCTTGTTGCCGTATTTGAAGGCGGCTGCCAGGTGTTCAGCACTTGTGGAGACCTTCGCCGTGAATTTCATCAGGTTATCCACGTCGGTCTTGATGGCTTCGCGGGATGTCTTGTGCTGGTCGCTGTTGTCGGACATCTCCTTCCGGAGGTCTTCGAGCCGTGTTTTGAACGGCTCCAGGAGGTGGCCGATGGCTTCGGTCCCGGATTCCTTGAATTCCTGCTGGCGTTGTTTGAGCAACGCATCGGTATCCGCTTTGACCTGGGCTTTCATCTGCTCCATCGTTGCCGTGAAATTCTCCTTGAGCGTGGCCATGGCATCCGCATGGGCCTGCTCACGCGCCTCAATCACGGCATCCTTGGCTTTTTCGGCTTGCGCCACGGCCTGCGCAATCTGGTCGGGAATGCGTTCCCGTACAGCAGTGAGTTCCGTTTCGAGCCCTTCTTTGTCGGATTGGAGGTGTTCCAGGTCTTTTTCAAGCCGCACGGCTTCCGCATGATACTGTGCGGTCAGGCGTGACTTGACCAGCGCCCGCGTCACCACGATGGCGATGATGATCAGGATGACAAAACCGATAACGAACCAGATGAGCGGATTATCCATACCATTTCTTTTAACGCATAAAGGTACTAATTTTTTATCCGAAAGCGTTATCTTTGCCCTGCTAAAAATGCGTTGAATGGACAAGAATAAGATCCGTCTCTGGAAGTGGGTCCTGCTGCTTTTGCTGGCCCTTTTCCTGGCTTTCGTGGGCATGGCTCTCCTGGAGATGCTGGCCAGCCCTTCCGGTCATCCTTTCCTGATGGTTCTGGGTGCCGCGGCCCTTGTCCTATTGTATTACGGGGGTGTGCGTGTGATTGAAATGCGTATCCCTTCCGACCTTCCTTTCAAGCGATTGCTGCCTGACACGGGATTGGGTCTGCTGATTGGGGCGGTGTTCATGGCCTGTGTTGTCGGCGTAATCGCGGCTGTGGGTTGTGCGTCCATTGCCTCCACACCTTTTCAGTGGAGGGAGCAGTTGACGGTTTTCATTTTTTTCCTTTGCATCGCCGTTGCGGAGGAAGTCATGTTCCGGGGGGTGCTTTTCCGCTGGATTGATGAGCGCTTCGGGCTGTGGCCCGCGCTCATCGTGTCTTCTGCCATTTTCGGATTCATGCATATCATGCAGCCCAATGCCACTGTGTGGTCGAGCCTGGCTATCGCGATCGAGGCAGGCCTGCTGCTGGGGGCTGCCTACAAGTGGACAGGGACGCTCTGGCTTCCGATCGGCATCCATTGGGCTTGGAATTTTGTCCAGGGCAATGTCTTCGGCATCGCAGTCTCGGGTGGTGATGCGGGACCTTCCTTCTTCCGTACCAGTTTCCAAGGTCCGGAAATCGTCACGGGTGGCGCTTTCGGTGCCGAGGCATCCATCGTTGCCGTCGTGCTGGGCGCCGCGCTCTCTGCCTGGTTTATTTATCGGATTCTCAAACGCACCCGGAATACTGCCTCGTGACCCTTTCCGATCTGACACTTGACCGCGACGGGCTGATTGCCGCCCTGGAATGTACCGACCCTGCTTTTGAGGAAGCGCTTCGGCAGGAGGCATATCGGGTCAAGGTCGCGCATGTCGGAAAAAATGTCTATCTCCGCGGCTTGATCGAGATTTCCAATCGCTGCCGCAAAGACTGCCTGTATTGCGGTATCCGACGGGGAAATGCGGCATGCCCGCGTTACGAACTCTCGGATGAGGAAGTGCTCGCTGCGGCTACTTATGCGGCGCGGCAGCGCTTCGGCTCGGTGGTGATCCAAGGGGGTGAGCGTTCCGATACGGCTTTTATCCAAAAGATTACGCGGCTTGTCAAGGCGCTCAAGCAGATCGGGACTGAAAACGGCTTGCCGTTGGGCATCACGCTATCCCTGGGCGAGCAGTCCCGCGATGTGTATGCCGAATGGTTCGATGCCGGAGCCCATCGCTATCTGCTGCGCATCGAATCTTCCAATCCCGACCTGTACCGGAAGATTCATCCGCAGGATGGGCTGCATAGTTATGAACGGCGGTTGGAGGCGCTGTATGATCTCAAGGCCATCGGTTATCAGGCCGGTACGGGCGTCATGATCGGTATGCCGTTCCAGACGGCGGCCGACTTGGCCGACGATCTGCTTTTTTTCCGGCGCTTTGGTGGCCCTATGATCGGCATGGGACCGTATCATCCCAATGCCGAGACGCCGCTGACCCGCAGCGGAGCTTCCTATCCTTCAGACGAAGCTCGTTTCTCCCTGGGGTTGAAAATGATCGCTTTGCTCCGGCTCTTGATGCCCGACATCAACATCGCGGCAGCCACCTCGCTGGAAGTATTCAGTCCGCGCGGTCGTGTGCTCGGGCTCCTGTCCGGCGCCAATGTCATCATGCCCAATGTCACCCCCGAGGCGCAACTGGTCAAATACAATCTGTATGACCGCAAGACACTGCTTCGCGACCGCCAGTTGAACGACGTCCTCCACAGCGACCAGATCAGGATCGGTTTTGGACAGTGGGGCGACGCGGTCTTATAGTTTCTCTGTGAATGTTTCTATGTTGTCGATGCCCAGTTTCCGCTTCAGCCGCTGACGGGCTTTCGTGACCGAGGTGGGGGAAATGCCCAGCAGGACGGCCGCGTCCGCCACGGAAAAATGGAATTTGGAAAGGATCAGCAGCCGTAAGTCGCCCTTCGTGACGGCCGGATACTGTTTGCGGAGGGATTCGGCCGAGAGCTCAAAAGTCATCTGGGTCACCCGTTCGATCTGCGTCCATTGTTCGTCAGTGATATAGCGGGGCGTTTCATGGAGAGAGGCCAGCAGATGGTTCTGGCTGACCAGGGCGTGCATCATGGCCCCGCTGTCGATATAGGAGCCGACTGAACCCTTGGGCCCCGGCCCTGCAGAAGGGATGAAAGCTTCGCGCGCATCGGAGCCGGCTTTGATTTCCATTACAAAAGCCCGGATACTCTTGCCGAAGATTTCGGCGGCTGCCTGAAGGGGATGGGGGAAAGATCCTGTGATCATGATGCCGGCGAGCCCCAGGGCCAGATAGAGCATCTGGAAATAAAGTGCTTCTGCTTCTTTTTCCTTCAGGCCGAAAGTCTGGATGATGACGGCCTTGCATTCGGTTTTGTAGCCCACAGTCTTTTCGATGTAATCCTGGAAAGAGGCTGTCGGCACGGTCTGGCGCATGATCAGTTTGTAGAGTTCCGGCTCATCCATGGCGAACCAGAGAAAAGCGATGCCGAAGCCTTTGAAGGGCGGATTCAGTCGGAAACCGTCTTGCAGACGTGCGTCAAAGAGCTTTCTGGCTTCCGCCTTGACCGCCAGCAGGAGGCTTTCCATCGAACCGAAGGCCGTAAAAATGGGATTGAGCCCGCAATGGAGGGCAGCCGACAGGTTGCGGGCTGTGAGTGCCGCAGGCCCACCCTGCCGGACCAGGTCCAGCGCAGCGGCCAACAGGCTTTCTCTTGTCAGGTTCGAGACTTTGGGCATAGGCGGAACATATGTTATCGATTACAAAGATAGGAAAATCTGTAGAAACCGCCTGCTTCGGGGGTACAATGTCCACATGGATTTTTCTTAATGTATTAATTAATAGATTTTTAACAATTTTATAATGTCCATATTGATTTTTGCAGGGCCGTTGGAATCCCGCTACCTTTGCAGTTGAAAAATATGGACAAAACGATGGAAAAACGCATTGCTCTCATTCTTTTATTAATGGTATCCACCTTTGTATCCGCCAAAAATGACTGGAAAGGAAAGGTCGTGGATGAGAAAGGAGAACCGGTGGCATACGCCAATGTGGCCGTCCTTTCTCCGGTGGATTCCAGCGTGGTTTGTGGCGCTGTCACGGAAGAGGACGGTAGCTTCCACATCGTGACCGATGTAAAAGACGGGATCATGATGGTGGTGATGTTGGGATACCAGACGCAGTATTTGCCGCCCGTGGACGGCGTCCTCGTCCGCCTGGTGGAGGATGCCGCCATGTTGGAAGGAGCTGTCGTCAGCGCTGTCATGCCGAAGACCAAATTGACCGGCGAAGGACTGCAGACCAGCGTACGCGGCTCCGTGCTGGAGAATGTCGGTTCGGCCAAAGACGTCCTGGCCAAGACGCCCGGTTTGATACAAGGTCAGAACGGCCTGGAAGTAATCGGAAAAGGAGCACCGCTTGTCTATATCAACGGCCGTAAAGTCACCGATTCCAGCGAGTTGGAGCGGCTGCAGAGCAATGAGATCCAAAGTGTCGAGGTTATTACCAACCCCGGCGCACAGTACGATGCCACGGTACGCAGCGTAGTCCGCATCCGTACTGTCCGGCGCCAAGGTGACGGTTTCGGCTTCAGCTTGGATGCTTCGGATGCCCAGTCGCTTCGCTGGCGCAGCGGCAATGATCCATCCGGGGCTTTGAACATGAATTACCGGACCGGAGGCGTGGATGTTTTCGCCGGCATCAATTATGCCCGCAACACATCCCGCCAGGAAAGCTATCTTGAGAAAATGACCTTCGGGAAAGATTATCTGCTGGAGAACAAAGGCGACTTGCTGAATACGTATTTCGGGCAGTCACTGTATGGCAATGCCGGTGTCAACTGGCAGCTCGCCGACAAACATTTCCTCGGCGGCAAGGTCGAATGGGGCACGCAGTTGCAGTATGATGTCCACACTGTCGTGAATGATAATGTGTGGCTGGACGGAAATCCGTTTGATAAACTGACAACGACTTCGGACGACACCCGCGGAGAGGGGAGCTACTATAACCTGGGAGCGAATCTCTATTACAATGGTGTCATCGGGGAGAAACTGGGTTTGGATGTCAACTTGGATTATTACGGCAACGACATGCCCACGACCTCTGTTTCCAAAGAATCCAGCACGATGACGCATGATGCCCTTATCCGCAGTGTCAGTCAGAGCGATGGCCGGATGTATGCCGCCAAGGCCGTCCTTTCCTATCCGCTGTGGAAAGGGCAACTGCAGGCCGGAACTGAAGAAACATTCCTGCACCGCCAGGACAGTTATGCGATTTCGGGGATTGACATTCCCGGCTCGTCTGCAAAGGTGACGGAAGACAAATATGCCGGCTTCGCTTCCTACGGGTTCTGGCTGGAGAAAGCCGGACAGTTCAGCGCCGGCGTGCGCTATGAGTACGTGCATTACCGTTATGAAGATGCTTTGGCACCCGCCAGCAATCTGCAGCGTGATTATGGCAACTGGTTCCCGACGCTCTCCTATGCGGGCGTAGTGGGTCCGGTCCAGCTGATGCTCAATTATAGTGCACGGACCCAGCGCCCCAATTATGCCAATCTCTCCAGCGTCATCCGCTACAACAGCCGGTATATCTGGCAGAGCGGCAACGCACAGTTGCAGCCCGACCTTTCGCAGAATTTCAGTGCTACGGCTGTTTGGAAATTTGTCACTTTGATCGTGAACTATGCCCGCACCGACCATGCCATCGTGACCTGGTCTTCGCCCTATGGAGATGAGGGTGTCGTCCTGGTGCAGCCGCGCAATATCGACACGCCCTTCCGGAATATGTCCGCTTTTGTCAATCTGACGCCCACTGTCGGATGTTGGAACATAAACTACACGCTGGGCATTCAGCCGCAGTGGTTCACCATCAATGCGCCGGATGCCCGCGAGGCCAGCGGCATCCGCGTCACCCGGTTCAACGGCAAACCCATCGGCATCGCGCAGCTCTTCAATACCTTTACGGTCAAGAATGGCTGGCAGTTCGAATTGGGCGCTACCGTGATGACGCCTGGCTATACCCAGAACCTGTATATGCGCAACTGGTATTGCGATGTCACGGCCGCCGTGCAGAAGACGCTGCTGCCTGACGGCTCGCTCGTCGTCCGCCTGGAGGGCAATGACCTCGCCGGTGCTGCCCATTTCGATGCAGAATCCGACTTCGGCAGCCATACCATAAGCCAGACCAACCGCATGGATACCCAGCTCGTCAAGTTATCCCTGCGGTACAACTTCAACACGGCCCGCAGCAAATACAAAGGTACTGGGGCAGGCAGCGATACCCGCAACCGGATGTAAGTAAGGCAAGCGATTATTTTGTTATCTTTGCGTCGATTTTTACCAAATCGACAGGCAATGGGTTCTATCAAATGGATTGGCGGATTCCTCGGGTGGGTGTCTTTCGGCCCGATCGGTGCTTTGCTGGGTTTCTTTATGGGCGCCATGGTGGACGGCACCATCGATGTGGCCAAACGACTGACCGGAATGGGCTCCGACGAGACAGAATCCCGGCCGGGCGGATACCAGCGAGGAACGACCGGGAATTACCAGCGTTCGACAGGTCGGACGACCTACACGGCCAATGAACAGCGCAACAGTTTCTTCGTCAGCCTTTTGGTTTTGTCTTCAGCGGTCATCCGGGCAGACGGGCGGACGCTGCAGGCCGAGGTGGAAGTGGTTAAGGATTTCATCCGGCGCAACTTTGGCGAAAGCGCCGTCAGCGATGCGGTGCGTATCCTGAACGAACTCAGCGGCAAACAGATCAATATCTATGAGGTCGGTGCGCAGATTGCCGCCAACATGAACTATTCGCAGCGCCTGCAGCTCCTGCACTATCTGGTGCAGATTGCACGCGCAGACAGCGATTTCAACAAGGCGGAGAAGGATGTCATCGAAGCCATCGGCGGAGCCATCCGTTTGACTTCTACCGATGTGGCATCCGTCATCGCGATGTTCTACAAAGACGCCAACTCGGCCTATGCCGTGCTGGAAATCTCTCCTTCCGCCACGGACGACGAAGTCCGCAGCGCCTACCGCCGCATGGCGATGAAGAATCATCCCGACAAGGTCGCCACCCTCGGCCCCGAAGTCCAGAAAGCGGCCGCCGAGAAGTTCCGCCAGATCCAGGACGCCTACGAGACCATCAAGAAGGAGCGGGGCCTCAAGTAAGGCGCGATGCGGATGCGGACAGTTTCCGTTTCGCCCGGTTCGAGCCTTTTGGTTTTCGCGAACCCTTTCAGCACACCGTCTCCATAAACCATCACGACCTCCTTTCCCGGCGCATGGCCTGTGTTTTTGACGGTAACGCAGACTATGACCGATCCGTCACTTTCTTCCGCCTGCTGGATTTCACTTCGCGTAAACTCCGTATAAGACAAGCCGAAACCAAAAGGGTAGGAGACCGGTGCCCCGGTCCTGTTGAAATACCGGTAGCCGACATCCATGCCTTCGGCATATTCGGTAAAATCCACATTGCGCCGCCCGCGGTCGCGGACTTTGCGGAAGGTGTTCATCGACCCTTTGCCTTGGGAATCGTAGGGGAAGTTGGCGGAAGAAGGGATATCGAAGTAGTCGATGGGAAAGGTCATCGCGAGCCGGCCGGAGGGGTTGACGGTTCCGGTCAGGATGTCAACCAGGGCAGCCGCCCCTTCCTGGCCTGGTTGCCAGTCCACGACGATGGCGTCGGCCAAGTCCTTCCAGGAGGCGGTTTCAATGACGCCTCCAATATTGAGCACGACAATGACTTTCTTGCCAGCCCGATGGTAGGCCGTCGTGACGGCTTCGAGGTTCTTGCGCTCGATGTCCGAGAGCAGGAAATCGTCTTCCAGCCGCCGGTCGCCTCCTTCACCTGCTTGCCGGCCGATTACGAACAGCGCCATGTCTGCGCGATCTTCTTCCAATGCCTGGGCATCCAATGCAAACTCCGGTGGAATGGCCTCGCCCAACATCGAGGAAGCTTTTCTTAAGCCCGTCTTCGCGCGGGAGCGGCGTTGCCGAAAGGAGGAAAAGACTTGTCAAAGTGCAGAGGTTCAGCATCGTTCAATCGCTTAGTTTGCTACAAAGATCGCATTATTCTTGGAAATTCGAAGGGGAATTACTATTTTGTGCAGGATTTTCCAAAGCATATCATTTAAAACGTTTGTATATGAGCAAAAAATTCGTCTGCACCGTTTGTGGCTATGTCCATGAAGGTGATGCGGCACCCGCGAAGTGCCCGAAATGCAATGCCCCCCAGAGCAAGTTCAAAGAAATGAAGAAGGAGCTCAAAGGCACCAAGACCGAGCAGAACCTGATGGAAGCCTTCGCCGGCGAATCGCAGGCGCGCAACAAATACACCTACTTTGCTTCCAAGGCCAAGAAAGAGGGCTATGAGCAGATTGCGGCCATCTTCGAGGAGACGGCCCTCAACGAGCGCGAACACGCTAAACTCTGGTTCAAGTATCTCTGTGGTGGCGACATCCCGACGACTGTCGAGAATCTGGCCGCTGCAGCTGCCGGCGAGAATGCCGAGTGGACCGATATGTATGCCCGCATGGCCCGTGAAGCCCGCGAGGAAGGCTTTGACGAGATTGCCGACAAGTTCGAAATGGTCGGTGCCATCGAGAAGCACCATGAGGAACGCTATCGCAAACTCCTGAAGAATATTGAAGACGCCGTGGTCTTCTCCCGCGAAGGCGACTGCATCTGGGTCTGCCGCAACTGCGGCCACGTCGTAGTCGGCAAGAAAGCCCCCGAAGTCTGCCCCGTCTGCGCCCATCCCCAGTCCTATTTTGAACTGAAAGCCGAGAACTTCTGATCATTCTCAGTTTTTTTCGTAACTTTACGCCGCCTTTTTTGTCCTCGGAAAGAAGGCGGCGTTTTTTTAGCCGAAGCGGCGGGGTTCGGGGCAGAGCCCCGTAAACACAAGCGGGTGTGTTGTAATTGGTAGCCAAGCCAGACTTAGGATCTGGTGCCGAAAGGCGTGCGAGTTCGAGTCTCGCCACCCGTACCAGATGAACTTTTTGACTGGGGCGCTGCCCCAATCCCCGCGCCTCTCGGCCTTTGGGGGATATCAGAGCCGTCCATAAATTGTGTCGTTTTTATGGACGGATGCCAAAATATGAAGTGCGCCCCTTTTGTTGGACGGGTTTAACAATAAGAATAATTGTGATGAGTTCGGTATTGTACCGGACTCAGTCCGTTTAGTTTTGCCTTGATTCGATCGTGATTGTAGTAATGTAGATAATCTTCCAGTTCTGAT
>JAFWOY010000039.1 GCA_017509755.1 Bacteroidales bacterium | reverse complement strand
GTAGGGGGTTACGTTGTCCTACGACTATATGGAGAAGGTAGCGTGTCGTCGATCACGCTGGAGGGCAACAATAACGAGATCCTGGCGGGCGACGTGAAGGTGTCGACAGTATTGGGAGGCGACCCCACCGTGACGATGCAGAAGGGAAGCCGATACACGACGTACAAGCAGGTGACGCTGGAGTGCGACGACCCTGTGGACCTGACGGGCTCGACGAAGGACGCGCCGGTGGAGTTCTGGTTCGTGATTCCTGCGACGACGTTCACGCAGGGATTGTCGTTTGTCGTGACGGATCCGGAAGGTCGGACATTCGAGAAGAGCACGGACAAGGAGATAGCGGTAGTGCGGAGCCACATGAAGCCGTTGAAGACGGCGGTAGATTTCACAGCGTCGGAGAAAGTGGTCTTCGCGGACGCGAACTTCAAGGCGTACTGTGTAGAGAACTTCGACACGGACGAAGACGGAGAGATATCGATGTCTGAGGCGGGGGTTGTGGAATCGATCAGTGTCAACACGGATAGCATAAGTTCGTTGGGTGGGATAGAGCACTTCGTGAATTTGAAGACTTTGATTTGTCAGGGAAGTTTGTCTAATGGGTCTTATCAAGGGCAATTGGCGAGCCTTGACGTGAGCCAAAACACCGCATTGACCTATTTGGCTTGCTACGGCAATCAATTGACGAGCCTAGACGTGAGCCATAACACCGCATTGAGGACGTTGTTGTGTTACGAAAATCAATTGACGAGCCTGGATGTGAGCCAGAACACCGCGTTGACGCGGTTGGATTGCTACCAGAATCAATTGACGAGTCTTGACGTGAGCCAGAACACCGCGTTACGAGATTTCGACTGCCTAAGAAATCAATTGACGAGCCTAGACGTAAGCCACAACACCGCGTTGAAGACAATGCTTTGCGGCGATAATCAATTGACGAGCCTAGACGTAAGCCACAACACCGCGTTGACCTATTTGTATTGCGAATATAATCAATTGACGAGCCTAGACGTGAGCCACAACACCGCGTTGACCAAATTGAATTGCGGCGGCAATCAATTGACGAGCCTGGATGTGAGCCAGAACACCGCGTTGACGCGGTTGGATTGCTACCAGAATCAATTGACGAGCCTAGACGTGAGCCAGAACACCGCGTTGGAATATTTGTATTGCTATGGTAATCAATTGACGAACCTAGACGTAAGCCACAACACCGTGTTGACCAAGTTGAGATGCGGTTCAAATCCTCAGTTGACAGAGATCTGGCTAAAGACGGGCCAGACGATCCAGACTTTCGAATATGATACATCGGTAGCCACGATCAAGTACAAGGATTGAGTCTGGATCCCCGCGCAAGTTTACGATAGATTCCGACGCGCCCAAGACACGTATTACCTTAATCAACAACAGTTACTGCGAAGTAAAAACACCAAAAACGATACAACTATCATGAATACGAAGAGCAAGCTGGCGTATGAGACGCCGCGTCAAGAGAGCATTGAAATCCAGCTGACCGGGATGATCGCCGCGAGCGACCCGACCGAGCCCATCATCAAGGATCCGGAGGAGGAGATATAGTCATGTGTAAGAACAGAATGCTGACGGCCATGCTGTTGATGGCCGTCCTGTCGGTATCGTGCGAGATGGAGGACGTGGTCCGTCCGGTTGAGAGATACGGCAAGTTTTATGTGGAGACGGAGAGTCCGTCGCAAAGTGAGGCGGAGACGAAGACGTTTGCGGACGAGAACGGGATGGTGTTGTGGGTGAACGGCGATCTGGTGTCGGTGTTCAACCGGAAGTCGTATGCGACGAAGTACCGTTACGACGGAGGCACGGGAACGACGGGCGGCGTGCTGACGGAGGTGCCTGAGTCGAATCCGTCGACGGGTACGGACGTGAGCCACAACCCCGCGTTGACCGTCTTGTGGTGCTCCAGTAATCAACTGACGAGCCTAGACGTGAGCCATAATGCCCGGTTGTCATCACTGGATTGTATATCAAATCCTCAGTTGGCAGAGATCTGGTTAAAGACAGGCCAGACGATCCAGACTATCAAGTATGACAGTTCTATAGCCACCATCAAGTACACGGATTAAGGCCTGGTTTAGTCTTCGTAGTGTTCGTAGCGGGCGATCTCCGCTTCGATCTTGGCGGAGAGGCGGCTGGTTTCCATTTTGTAGGCTTGCTCGATGCATTTCTCGACGGCGACGGCCTTGCTGCTGCCGTGGCCTTTCACCACGACTTTGGCTGTGCCGAGCAGGACGCTGCCGCCGTAGTTCTGGTAATTCATGAATTCCTTTTCCTCCTGAAACATCTTTTTCATCAGGAGGGCGCCGAGTTTGTAAACGGTCCGGGAATAGATGTCTTTCTTGAGCTTCTTCAACAGTTCGATGGCCGTGCCTTCCGTGGTCTTGACCAAGACGTTGCCGGAGAAACCGTCGGCGACCACCAGGTCGTAGGTGCCGGAGAGCAGGTCGCGGCTTTCCATGTTGCCGACGAAGTTGACGGACGGTGTTTCCTGCAACAGCTGGTAGGTCTCGCGCCGGATGTCGTCGCCCTTTTCAGGTTCCTTGCCGACGTTGAGCAGGGCTGTCCGAGGCCGGGTTACCCCGTAAACATTCTCCAGATAGAGGCTGGCCATGATGGCGAACTGACGCAGGTGGGCTGGCGTGACTTCGGGGTTGGCGCCGCTGTCGCAGATGCCGACGATGCCGCCGTCCATGGTCGGGAGCAGGGGGCAGAAGGCCGGGCGGATGACGCCGGGAATCCGGCCCAGGCGGACGAGGGCGCCGGTCACGAGGGCGCCGGTCGAACCGGTGGAGACCAGGGCGGCGATGTCGTCGCGGTCGCGCAGCAGGATGATGGCTTTCATCATCGAGCTGTTGCGCTTGAGGCGGATCACGTCGGTCGGCTTTTCGTCGCAGCCGATGACTTCGGGGGCGTGGACGATTTCGAGGCGGGCGGTGTCATACGACTTGCCGGCCAGCTCCGCTTTCAAACGGGTTTCATCACCTGTTAAGATGAGACACAGGTCGGGATTGGCCGCCAGGGCCGCCAGGGCGCCCGCCACGGGCGCCTGCGGCGAATGGTCGCCGCCGAAGCAGTCAACGAGGATCTTGATCATGACAAGGACTTGACATAAGCGCGCCGGCGCTTGGCCTGCACGGCCTTGAAGCGGCGCCACTGGTTCTGGATAGCGCAGTTGTCTTCGAGGTTGAGATTGGTTTCGGCATATTCGACATCGGTGTCACGCAGCATGTGCAGGATGGCCGACGAGAAGGCGACCGAAACGCCGCGGTTGAGCCACACGGGATCCACGCCGATCAGGCAGAGGTCGATGACCTTCGGATGACGGATGTTGCGCAGCAGCCGCCAGAGAACTTTGGGCGTGAAACGGCCCTTGGTCCCGACAAGGGCGGAGGCCAGGGCAGGGATGGCGAAGCCGAAGCAGACCATCTTGTCGTTCTCGTCGAGGATGACGGCCGTGTATTTCGGGCTGATGACCAGCCGGAAATTGTCGATCATCAGTTTCTTCATCCCTTCGGTGAAAGGAACCGTGCCGTAAAGGCCTTCGTACGACTTGTCGATGAGTTCGAAAATATCGTCGGCATAGCGCTGCAGGAAATCCCGGGCGTTCTTCGAGGGGCCGAAATGCAGCTTGTAGCGGCGGAAAATGAAATCGGTCAGTTTGTCGAGGTCTTCTTCATCTTCCGACGGATCGGGCGCATACAGCCGTGATTCGGTCCAGTCGATTTCCTTGGCAAAACCAAGCTGCTCGATGTGGTGCTGATAGTATTCAGCGTTATATTGTTCTTCAAAGGTCTGGGGCTGGTCGAAACCTTCGACCAGCAGGCCTTCACGCTCCAGGTCGGAGAAACTCAGCGGCCCGCAGAGCGTGTCCATCCCTTTTTCCACCGCCCAGCGCTCCACGGCTTCGAACAGGGCGCGTGAGACCGCGACATCGTCGATGGCGTCAAAGCGGGTGAAGCGGGCGCGCCGTTCGCCGTTCTTGGCGTTGGCGGCTTTCTGGATGATGCCCTGGATGCGGCCGACGATTGTCCCGTCCCGGTAGGCGTTGAAGCAGATCCAGTCGCAGCAGTCGTTATAGACATAGCCGGGCCGGAACATTTTCTGCTCGTCGCTGTAGAACGGCGGCACGAAATACGGATTCCCCTTGTAGAGATTCAGCGGGAAATCCAGGAACTCCCGCTGCTCGCGCCGCGTCGTCACTTGTTTAACGGTTACTGCCATGCTGCGTTTCACTGTCATTCTTCCTACCGATGAACAGCATGGAAGCAGACCGCCACCCCGTTAGGCCCCGCATGACTGCCGGCCGTCGGGTTGCAGACCACGTATTCGATGTTCAGGTCCTGGCCAAAGCGCTCCTTCAAGGCGCGGCCCAAGTCCTGTGCGAGTTCAGGGGCGTCGGTGTGGCCCACGTAGAAACGGTAACCTTTGATATTGTCACCCAGTTCGGCTACCTCGCGGATGAGGCGGTCCATCGCCTTGGCCCGTCCTTTTTCCGTTCCGCACGACACCATCTTGCCCTCGGCGGACATATAGATGATCGGACGGATGCCGATGAGCGTACCCATCGTTGCCGCCAGACCGCTGACGCGGCCGCTGCGCCGGAAGAATTTCAGGTCATCGGCATAGAAATACATGGCATAATGATCGACCTCGGTTTCCGCCCAGGCGAGCACTTCGTCAAGGGTCTTGCCAGCCTTGATCAGGTCGCCGACCGCACGGACGATGGCATAGCTGATTGTGGTGATGCCTTTGGTGTCGATCTCCGCGAAGCGGCGCGCCGGGTATTTGGCCCGCAGTTCTGCCACGGCCTGGTCCATCGCATCGAAGGTGATGGTCATGGCCCGGGAGAAATGGACGTAGAGGATGTCGTTGCCGGCAGCCAGTTCCGGTTCAAAGTATTCGATGTAGCGCTCCTTGGAAATGGCGCTGGTGGTGGGCAGCACGCCGCGGCGCAGCATGTCGTAGAAACTGCGGGCGTCGAATTCCGTGAAATCCACGTACGGATAGACTGTTTTCGCATCCACGCTGTAAGGCATGCTGATGAGTTTGTAGCCGTATTCAGCGGCGACAGCGGGCGTAATGTCGGTGTCGGTATCAGTATAAAGTGTCAACATAACAAGAGGATATAATCATAGACAGGTTGTCCGCCCTCGATGAGGGTGGTTTCGGTGCGGGGGAAGGCAGCGGCAAGTGCATCCGCGGCTTGCGCCGCTTCCGCATCCGGCACATCGGCGCCTTGGAAAAGCACGGCGATGTCGTGGCTGCCAGCATCCAGTTTCTGCGCCAGCGCCAGCAGCACTTCCTTGCGGTCCGCCGCGCCGCAGAGGATGTCTTTTCCGCTGAGGCCCAGATAATCGCCGGTATGGCCGGCGGCACTGTCGCGGATTGCCCGTGAGACCAGCCCGGTAACGGTTCCTTCCAGCGCCTCGTTCAGTTGCGGTACGATTGCGTCGATACTATCGGAGGTATCGAGATTCGCCAGGGCGTAGTAGCCTTCTCCCAAACTGTGGGTAGGGATGACTTCGACACGTGCCTGCCGGTACATCGCGGCCGCCTGTTGGGCTGTGAGCAGGATGTTTCCATTGTTGGGCAGTACCAGGATGTTTTCGGCTCCAATGCGGTCGAAAGCTTCCAGGAAAGCTTGTACCGGCGGATTCATCGTCTGGCCGCCTTCGATGACCTCGTCGGCACCCATCTCCCGAAATTGTTCCTGAAGCTTCGTGCCTGCAGCAACGGCCACTACGCCGAGCGCCTTGCCTTTCAGGTGGAAGCGCTCGTCCATATGGTTCTCGTGGTGCTGGAGCGTCATGTTCTCGATCTTGAGCGTCAGGAATTCCCCATACTGCTGGCAGTGGTTGAGGATCTCGCCGGGCGTGTGGGTATGGACATGCACTTTGATGATGGAACCGTCGCGGAAAAAGACCAGCGATTCGCCGTGGGCCGCCAGCCAGTCGGCGATGACGGTCTCGTCGAAACGGTCCAGGTCCACTTTGCTGCGCTGCAGCCGGAGCAAGAACTCGGTGCAGTAGCCGAATTCCAGGACGCTGTCTTCCGTGAAGGCGTTCAGGTCGATGTGCTGTGCCGGTGTGTCAGCGGCTGTTTCCGGCAGGGCTTCGGCTTCCCCATGCAGGGCGGCCCGCATGCCTTCAGCGACATAAAGCAATCCGGCGCCGCCGCTGTCCACCACGCCGGCTTTTTTCAGCACGTCAAGCAGTTCCGGTGTATGTTGGAGGGACAGGTCCATGGCCGGGATGAGCAGGTCAAAATACTCTTCGAAACTTTTGCTCCCGGCTGCTGCTTGGACTCCTTCCCGGAAAACGGTCAGGATGGTGCCTTCAACCGGGGTGGCCACGGCTTTATAGGAAGATTCGACGCCACAGGCCATCGCCTGTTCGAAAGTCCTGATATCGGCTTCCGTTTTCCCGGCAAGCCCCCGGGCAATGCCGGCAAAAATACGGGAGAGGATGACACCTGAATTGCCACGGGCGCCGGTCAGCATGCCTTGGGAAACGGCATCGGCAGCCTCGCAGAGGTTTGCATCCGTCCCATGGCAGCCTGCTTCCAGGGTCATGTACATATTGTCGCCGGTGTCGCCGTCCGGAATCGGGAAGACATTCAGGTCATTGATGGTTTTTCGATGCAGGTTGAGCCGGGCGGCACCGCCGCGGACCATAGCCAGATAATGTTTTCCGTCGAGGAGATCCATCAGTTTTTGTCAAGTTTGAGGCTCCGCCGGAACCAGCCTGTCTTCAGCAGCTTGCGGAAAACGAACGGTTCGAGCGAGTAGGTCAGCAGGATGGTGGAAAGCATGCCGATGAGGGTGATGCGCCCTGTAGAACTGATGGCCGGATGGTGGGCGAAGATCAGCGAGCCTACCACGATGATCAGCACCAGCGCGGAGAAGAAGATGGCGACCTTGTGCCATTCCAGCCGTTGGCTTTCGCCGGTGCGGGCTTCCTGCAGCAGGCCTTCCATTACAAATATGCTATAGTCAACGCCGATACCGAACACGAAGGTCGATATGACGATGTTGATCATGTTGAATTCCAGCCCGAAGATGGCCATCAGTCCCTGCAGGACGTACCAGGACAGGAACATCGGGAAGAAGGCGATCAGCGAGACCCACAGGTTCCGGAAAGCCAGCAGCAGCACCAGCAGCACGAAGAGTGAGGAAATCCAGAGGGTCGTGTTGAAGTCGTCGTGGATGATTTCCACCAGGTCCCGGCAGTAGTAGAAAGGTTCCAGCACAAGCGTCTGCGGGCCGTCGATCAGGCCTTCGATCACCGCATCCATATCTTCCGGTGCAAATGAGACCGAAGTGAAAATCATCTTCCGGCCATTGACCTGTTCCTCGATGTAGTTTGACAGCAATTCCGGGGGCACGACACCCGCATTCACAAGCGAGCCGGGCTCGTAATCAGCCTCGACGAGTGCATAGAATGGAGCGAAAAGTCCCGGGTCAAGTTTATGGCGGCGCGCAGCCGCGTCGAGGTCACGCCGGACACGGGCCAGCCGCTCGGGCGACCAGAATGCCTGCCAGGCCGCGATGCGCATTTCCTGGTCGCGTGTGGACTGGAACAGGAGCGGTACCAGCGAATTGTATCCCTTGACCAGCCCTTGCTCCGAGAGGTCTTCCAGCCGCTTTTCCAGCAATTTATTGTATTCGAGTGCCTGGTCCAGGTCTTCGTCGTAAGCGGCGAAGTAGAGGTCCATGTAGCCGCTTTGGTTCTTCTCGTAATAGAGATTCTGGCTCTCCACCAGTTCGACATTGTCATAGTCGAGGTTGCGCAGGTCGCTGTCGAACCGGACGCGCGGCGCCATCACGACACTGACGACGATGATGACAAGCAGAGCGCCGAGAATCAGCCAGTTGCAATCCCAGGGCAGATTATTGAAGCGGTCGATGCCCTTGAATCCGGCCGCCTGCTGGTGTTTCACGTGCCCGGGTTTGAGGAACTGGGGCAGGAAAATCAGGGAATAGGCAGTGCTGCCGATCAGCGCAAAAGCGGCGAACAGGCCGAAATCGCGCAGCAGGTCGCTCTCCGTGAAAAGCAGGGCCATGAACGCGCCGACCGTGGTGATGCAGCCCAGGAAGACCGGTGTGGACTCTTCCTGCAGCATCTGTTCCACATCGCCGGTGAAGTAGTAATGGATCAGCACGTGCAGGCAGTAGCTGAGGGCCACGCCCAGCACGATAGCGCCGACACCGAGTGCCATCAGGGACATCGAGCCTTTAATCCAATAGAGGCAGGCCAGGGCGAAGATTGTCCCATAGACAACCGGGGCCACCATGTGACCGATGAAGGCCAGCCGGCGGAAACAGACCATCAGGATAAGCAGGATGATGAGCAGTGAGATGCCGATCGTCATCACAAGGTCTTTCTTGATCGTGCCTGCATTGGATACAGCGCCGAGCGGCGCGCCGTGGATCAGGATGCGCACTTCCGGATGGGCCGTCTCGAAAACCTTCCGTTCCTGATTCAGGATCCGGGAGAACCGGGTGGAATTGTAGGAGTCGGTCTGGGTGAATTTCGGCGTCAGGAACGCCAGGGCAACGCTCTTGTCGGGACAGAAGAAATGGCCGTCCTCGACGGTAAATCCGCCTATGCTGCCGCCTTCTTCAGGCAGGATGTCCGCCAGGAAGATGTCGCGCAGGCCGAGCGGGTCGGTGCAGACCAGCTGGGTCGTTTCGCCGGTCATGTCTGCTTCGATGAGGGCGACATTGCGGGTCATCTGCGCTTCCATGGCCTCCGGCGTCAATGCCTGGGCAAAGGCTTCGTAATAGCCGGTGTCGATGAAAGAGGGGAGATGCTCGAATCCATAGTCCATCGCGCCGAGCGCCGTCTCGATTTCCAGTGCGCTGAGGATACCGACCAGATATTTCCCTGCGGTGTCGCGGGCGCGGACGGCATCCGTGAATTCATCGATATAGCTTCCCAGCGTCCAGGTATCGAGCGCTTCCTCGGGATTGCGGGCCGTGATTTGGATGAAAATCTTGTCTTTCAGTCCGATGTCGCTGAAAGCCAGTTCTGTGTCCAGACTAGACCGCGGCATCAGTTTGATGATGTCCTCCTCATAACGCAGTTTGGATCCGAAGAAGGCAAATACCAGCGTCGTGGCAATCAGCACAAGATACAGCACACCCTTGTGCCCCTTGAAATATCGGTAGATCGGAAGAAAAATCCGGTGCATTGTTTCGTTCTATAAATCAAGGTGCAAATATACGACTAATTCACAATTCCAAAAATACTGGAGCGAGCTTTTACGCTGGAGATCAAAATCCTGTCAGTCAACCCATAAAGCAATCTCGCCCCACCGTACTGCAGTGGGGCGAGATTAAGGATCTAGCTGAGGGTCAGATAGTTGGCCTCCAGCGGCATCACGGGCGGCGGACTGCCCGGTGCCCGGCGATTACGCTCCGGAGACGGGTTGCAGCCCCAGTTCGGCGGCCTTTTGCTCCATCATGGTATAGGCGGCGGAGAATTCGTTGGGGATGATACCGTCGAGGATGGCTTCCTTGACGGCTTCCTTGATGACTCCGATCTCGCGGCAGGGCGGGATGTGGTATTTCTCCATGATGAGTTCGCCGGTGATGGGGTTCTTGAAATTGCGCACCGCATCCTTGGCTTCGACCTCGATCAGTTTCTGCTTCACGTGGTCGTACTGCTTCTTGAACCGCTCGACCTTCTGTTCGTTGGCCGACGTGATGTCCGCTTTGCAGAGGATCATCAGGTCGTCGATGTCATCGCCGGCATCGAAGAGCAGCCGGCGAACGGCCGAGTCGGTCACCTCGTCGGTGACCAGGGCCACCGGCCGCAGGTGCAAGGCCACCAGTTTCTGGACGTAGCGCAAGTCATCGGTCTGCGACATTTTGAGGTGGTTGAAAATGCCCTTGACCATCTTGGAGCCCACATATTCATGGCCGTGGAATGTCCAGCCGATGCCGGGCTCCCAGCGCTTGGTGGGCGCCTTGCCGATGTCGTGGAGCAACGCGGCCCAGCGGAGCCAAAGGTTGTCGCTGGCCTCAGCCACGTTGTCGAGCACTTGGAGAGAATGCTTGAAGTTGTCTTTGTGGCCTCGGCCGTCCACCGTCTCCACGCCTTTCAAGTTCGCCAGCGCAGGCAAGATGAAGGGCAGCAGTTCACATTCGTCCAGCAGGTAGAAGCCCACCGAAGGCTTCGCCGTCTTCATGATCTTGTTCAATTCGTCGGCAATGCGCTCAGCGGAAAGGATCTCCAGACGCGCCTTGTTGCGGCGGATGGAAGCAATCGATTCCGGCACGATGGTGAACCCCAGTTGCGTGGCAAAACGGATCGCCCGCAACATCCGGAGCGGATCGTCGCTGTACGTGGTGTCAGGATCAAGCGGTGTGCGGATGAGCCCGAGATTGAGGTCGCGGATGCCGCCGAACGGATCGACCAGCGAGCCATAATCTTCCTTTTGCAGGCTGAAGGCCATCGCATTGATGGTGAAGTCCCGGCGCTGCTGGTCTTCTTCGAGGCTGCCGTCCTCCACGATAGGCTTTCGCGAATCGGCACGGTACGATTCACGGCGGGCGCCGACGAACTCCAGTTCACAGTCTTTCCAGCGCAACATTGCGGTGCCGAAACGCTTGAAAACGGATACCTTGGTGTGCAATTTGGCCGCCACTGCTTCGGCCAGGCCGATCCCGCTGCCCTCGACCACGATGTCGATGTCGTTGTTGGGCCGCTGCAGGAAGAAATCGCGCACGTAGCCGCCGATTACGAACGCGCGTACGCCTTGCTCCCGTGCCGTTTCCGACACGATACCGAAGACTTTGCTGTTCAATGCTTCCTCAAACATACCGCAAAGATAATAAAATCAAATCAGAGCGGAGCGCAGCGAACGAAGGAAGAAAAAGTGTATCTTTGTCAAGTTATGGCCAAGACGACGACAGACACCGTTCAGGAATACAAGGCGCTTCGCGAAGAAATCCTCGCGGGCGACATCAAACCCTTCTACCTGCTATTCGGAAAAGAGCATTATTATATCGATGAACTGTGCCGGCTGCTGATGGAAACAGTCATCCCGCCCGAAGAACGCGATTTCGGGCAGATTGTCTATTTCGGCGCTGACGTGACGGCCAACCAGGTAGTCAGCACCGCCCGCCAGTTCCCGATGATGATCGCCCGCCAACTGGTGGTGGTCAAGGAAGCCCAGATGATGAAGAAGGTGGAAGACATCGCCGTCTATTTCGAAGGCATCATGCCCACCACGGTCCTGGTCGTCTGCTACAAGACCAACAACGACCCGACCAAGACCGGCAAGAACATCGACAAGCGCTCGGTCTTTTACAAACAGGCCAAGAAATTCGGCGTTGCCTTCGAGTCGAATCCCATTCCCGACTACAAGATCGGCCGGTGGATCGACAGTTATGTGGGCGAACTCGGCAAGCGTATCGCGCCTGACGCCGCCGCCCTGCTGGCCGAATCGACCGGCACCGACCTGCAGAAGATCACGCTGACCATCGACAAACTCTGCAAGTTGCTGCCCGAAGACCGCAGCAACATCACCGTCCAGGATATCGAGGAAAACGTCGGAATGAGCCGCGATTATTCTGTTTTCGAACTGACGAAGGCCCTTTCCCTCAAAGATACGGCCAAGGCCTTCCGGATCGTCCACTTTTTCGGAGAAGCGCCCAAACGCTTCCCGATCCAGCTGACTCTCGCCGCACTCACGGGTCATTTCATCCGCCTCCTGCGTTACCACGCTCTGCTGCAGGCCGGGCAGAATCGCAATGAGATCCTGTCCCAACTGGGCATCAATCCCTATTTCGCCGGGGAATACGATACGGCCGTCCGGAACTATCCGGCCAAAAAAACCATGCGCATCATCTCGATCCTCAAGGAATACGACCAACGTTCCAAATCCAATACCCGTGGCGAAGCCTCTGACGGAGACCTCCTCAAAGAGCTCACGGCCAAGATCCTGGCCTGAGCCAGCCTAAAAATCTTCCGGTATTTCCGCCAGGGGGTCGTAGCCGCTGCCGTCGGCCCGACGCCCGAGCAGATGCGTTTCTGTGCCATTGGTCAGCAGGATGAACCGCACCGCCAACACGCGCGTGTAGCGCACCACCTGTTCCACGACCGCCGCTTCGAGTTTTACTCCGGGCGCCTTGCATTCCACCAGGATGCGAGGTTGCAGCTGCCGGTCGAAAACCAGCACGTCCGCCCGGTAGTGCCGGCGGTTGTAGATGAAACCATATTCGCTCTCCATCAGGCCATGTGGAATGTGGCGCACATCGTGCAGCCACGCGATTACATTTTGCCGCACTTCCTCTTCCGGTGTGCGGGCCACCCATTTCCGCCGCAGCGGGTCATACAGTTTTTCGGAGGAGATCATATCCGCTGGACGATCATGCCGACCTTCTGGAACTCGTTCCACAGCCAAAGATAATCGTCGGTCGTCTTAAGCACGATCAGTTTGACGATCAAGGTCGTAGATTCTCCGGCAGCCAGCCGGTAGTGGATCTCGCATTCGACTTCGTCCCCCGCATGCTGCGGGATGGCGTCAATATAGCGGATATTCAGGTAACGGGACTGGTCGTCGCTCTGGATCCGGTAGTTCCGGCGGACGGGATTGACGGCGCGCTGGAACGTAGTCCAATCGAAAGAAAGGACGCAGTTGCCTTTCATGTACAGGCCTTCCACATACGCTGATTCCAACTGCTTCCGTTCTTCCGATTTGGTATCGACCACTGGTTCCGGCGGTTCCGGCGGAGTCGGTTGCGGACAGGAAACAGCCATCGTGGTCGCCACCACGAAGAGAATCAGCGCAAAGCGCAGCCCAAAGCCGATGCCGATGCGGGTTTTCATTCTTTTACCTCCACGATTTTGGTGAGCGTTTCTTTCGAGCCGTCCGCATAGGTGATGATGGCTGTAATCTTATAGGTCCCCGCTTTTTCAAACGTGATTTGATCGGCTGTATAAGGCTGGCTGTCAACCTGCCAAGCGACAGTGGCATCTTCATCTTCCAAGTTGAGCAGGAAGAGGCGGAGTTTGTCGCCCGCCTTCCAGCTGCGGTCCACGCCGCCGATCAGCGGATAATCGCTCAAGCGGTTCAGGGCCTTGAATTCCATGCGGTACACTTTGCCCGTTACATTCCAGCGGGTGTAGTAGAGCTCGCAGAAATAGGATTCGCCCGGCACCAGATTCTCCAGCAGATAATTCTGCTTGCTGCCGACAGTGACCGTCGTCACGTCAAGGCCGTTGATCATACCCCAGCGAAGATTCCACTGGCCCGTATCATTCTTGTTGGTCTCCCATTCCAGCAAGGCGGTCGTTTGGGCCGGCACAATCGACCAGCCGGTCACCACGGGCAGGTCCCAGCTCTGGTCGAGGACCACGCGGCAGGTAATGCCATCGGCTTCCCGGGCAATGCCGGTCAAGCCGAATCCCACCCCGCGGCCATTCCAGCCCAAAAGCGGGAAGGTCATGGCCGAATGGATATTGCGGACGTTCCTGGGGCCCGGATAAAAGGCGGTCGCCGGCTCGGCCGTGTCGGTGCCGTCGGAAGCGACGAAATACGCGCAAGGGTGTGTGGCGCATGCATTCACGGCGTTGGTCGACCAGCGCTGGTCGGCTCTCATCGAACCGGCCGTTCCCGTACTTTTGTCGATATGATAGACCACCAGGCCCGCCCCGCCGATGTAGGCGTCCCATTTCGACCCGTCGCGGTATTCGAGCCAGAACTCATCGCCCGAAACCTGGGTCGGCAACAACCACGCGGTTGTCGATTCCTGCACAGGACCGATCAGCAGCTGTCGCTCCTGCCGGACCGTCTGCATACTGACCAACGAAAGCATCTGGCGCTCGAAGATTGTCAGGTAAGGTGGCGTGCGGCCCTCATTGTTGTAGTTGCCCCGGTCCATGATGGAAAGCAGGCCGCCCAGGCCGGCACTTTCACCCTCCTTTTCCCCGTTGACATCGTAAAGGTCCTGCAGGCCCAGGAAATGGCAGTATTCATGGCAGATGGTGCCGATACCGGCGAAATGGTAGCCGGAGGCACCGGAATACTCGGAATAGAGCGAGAAATTGGAAATCTTCATGCCGTCCAGCACCAGGCCCTGGTCTGCAATGTTCCAGGATTGGGGCCAGAGGGTGTTATCGCTGCCGCCTTCCGCCTCATTATGGCCGGCGAAGAGCAGGAATACATTGTCCACGAAGCCGTCGCGGTCGAAATCGTAGCGGGTGAAATCCACACCTGCTGCATCCGCCGCCTGACAGGCATGGACTACCATCTGCTTGAGATTGCTGTCCGTGATGCCTTCTTCATTGGCACCATACCAGGCCAGGTCGTTGGGCAGGGTCACGACGTCGCAGACATCGAAGGAAAAACCGGCTGAGGTGCCCAGATTGTCACGGAACCAGTCAAGGACGCTGCCCGTAGCACCGTTCTCGGAATAATACTGCTGGTTGAAAAGGTTGTAGATGGAGGCACGCGGGGAAGGAACCGTGAATTTCTGGTCGCGGAACTGGACCGGAATCACGATGGTGCGGATGCTCACCGGGGCCTTGGTCGCCAGGAACATCGAGATGACCCCTCCTTCGGGATACAAAGCTTTTGCCCGGGTGGAGGGAGCGGGCGGAATGGAATCCGTCACGCGCCAATAGCCTTCGGAGTCCTGGAACACCGGTCGTCCGTCGAGGGTCGTTTTCCAGGAGCGATTCTCATCGCCATGGATCCGGATGACCAGCGTGGAGCCGTCGGGTTGCGTGACCGTCACGGGATACGGCCAGGCCTTCACCGCAAACAGTTGCAGTGAAAAGGCCAGAAGCGCAAGCAGGGCGAGAAAGAGCCGTTTCATCCCGTTTTTAAACGTTTACAATCGTTTCAAACTACATAATTACAAATTTTTCTTCAATTCACCAAAAACTGTTTCGTATCTTTGCAGTACATGAACGTCACGGCCCGCTACCAGTTTACCATTGTCGTTCCCGTTTTCAACGAGCGGGAAAACCTCGAACGTCTCGAGCAACGGCTCTCCGCTTACCTCACCCGGACGGCGGCCAAACCCGCCTGTGTCCTCTTCGTGGACGACGGATCAACCGATGGCGGCGGGGAACTGCTCGCCGGCCTCTGCCAGCGGCATCTTGACTTCTTCTACCTTCGTTTCGCGCACAATGGCGGCTTGAGCGCCGCCTTGAAAGCCGGTATCGACGCCTGTGAATCGCCGCTGCTGGGCTATATCGACGCCGACCTGCAGACCGACCCCGACGATTTTGACCTGCTGATTCCCTTTGCGGCCGACTATGAACTGGTGACGGGCATCCGCGTCAACCGACGGGACGGTTTCGTGAAACGGATCTCTTCGAAAATCGCCAACGGCTGGCGCCGGATGATGACCCACGACGGCGTCGCCGACACGGGTTGTCCGCTCAAGATCCTGCAGACGCCCTGCGCGAAAAAACTGCCGATGTTCACCGGCATGCACCGTTTTCTGCCTGCGCTTGTTCAGATGGCCGGCGGCCAGGTGAAACAAGTGCCGGTCCGCCACTATCCCAGGGTAGCGGGAAAAGCCAAATACCATCTGCTCAACCGGCTCTGGGGCCCGTTCAACGACTGCTTTGCATTCCGCTGGATGAAGAAACGCTACATTGACTATACCCTCGGCGACAGCAATCTCGGATAATGGAAAAACTCTGGATCACGGCACTCGGGCTGCTCGCACAGGCCCTCTTCTCGGCGCGGATGCTGGTACAATGGATCCGCTCCGAAAAAGAGAAGAAAGTGGTCAATCCGACGATTTTCTGGGTTCTCAGCCTGATCGCCTCCCTCCTGTTTTTCCTTTACGGATGGCTGCGGCAGGATTTCGCCCTGATGCTGGGGCAGGTCATCGGCTACTGCGCCTATGTCTGGAACCTGGACGCCAAAGGAGTCTGGCGGAAACTCGGGCCCTGGCGACCGGTCATCACCGGCGCACTGATGACGATCCCGGCCAGCGTCATCCTCCTCATTTCCGCCCATTGGCCTGCCGTCCGCGAGGCACTCTTCCACAACGACGCCATCCCCCGCTGGCTCCTGCTGCTGGGTGTCGCCGGCCAGCTCGTGTTTTCGCTGCGTTTTCTCTATCAGATGATTTACTCCGCAAGCCGGAAAGAATCACTCCTGCCGGTCGGATTCTGGATCATCAGCACGGCGGGCGCAATCCTCATACTCATCTACGGCATCCTACGCCGCGACCCGGTCGTCATCCTGGCCCAGTCGTTCGGTCTGGTCACCTATATCCGAAACCTGATGCTTTGGGGGAAAAACCGTCCCGCCGCTTGACGCACATTTTTTGCAAAAAAGCAGCATAACATTATCGCTGTTTCTGTATTTTTGCGGGACGAAAACACAGCCTGAAAGATGATACAGAATCCTCCTCTAGCGCGACTCGAGCTCAGCCGCAGCGGGATTGAAAGCAATTTCCGCCATTTCCGCTCACTCCTCAAACCGGAAACCAAAATGCTGATCCTTGTCAAGGCCAACGGCTACGGCCATGGTGCTGTCCCGTTCGCCCAGGAGATGGAGCAATTCGGAGCCGACTATCTGGGCGTCGCCCTGCCCAGCGAAGGCGTCGAACTGCGCAAAGCCGGGATCAACTTGCCGATTCTCGTCCTTACCACGGGCACGGAAGATTATCCTGAGATCGTCCGATACGGGCTGGAGCCGGGCATCCCCGACATCTATGCCCTGCAGCGTCTCCGGGAAGAACTCCGGAAGATCGGCCGCCGCGACTATCCGGTCCATATCAACATCGATACCGGCATGCACCGGCTCGGTTTCATGGAACGGGAGATTCCCGCCCTCATCGATTTCGTCCGCGAGAGTCCCGAGATCCATCTGGAAGGTTTGTACACACACCTGGCAGCTTCGGATGAGGCGCAGCACGATTCATTCACGCTCGGGCAGATCCACCTCTATGAGAAATTGAGCACGCAGATCATGGAAGCCCTTCCGTACAAGCCGCTCCGGCATGTCCTCAATTCCGCCGGCATCGAACGGTTCACCCAGTATCAATATGATATGGTGCGCCTGGGTATCGGTATTTACGGCATCAGCGCCATCGGGTCCAAAGATCTCAAGCCGGCGGCTTTCTATCGCTGTCCGATCCTCCAGATCAAAGACCTGCTGCCGGGTGACGGCACCGTGGGTTACGGTCGCCACGGCATCCTCCGTCCCGAAGGAACCCGCTCCGCTACTTTGTGCGTAGGTTACGCAGACGGGATCAACCGCCATCTGGGTTGCGGAAACGCCAGTTTCGAGGTCAACGGCAAACTGGCCCCGACCCTCGGCAACATCTGCATGGACATGTGCATGATTGACGTCACGGACATCGACTGCAAGGAAGGAGATACGGTGACGATTTTCGGCGAACGGCCGACAGCGGCCGACCTGGCCCGCATCCTCGACACCATCCCCTATGAAATCTTCACGTCCGTCCCCCGGCGCGTCAAACGCGTAATTATTGATTAACTGATAAAATTCTTAAATTTTTATTGTTTTTCAATAATTATTTATATCTTTGCAGAAAATAACAACTCAAACATCCTAGTTTATTATGGCAACTGAGAAACTCGACATCATGAAGACCTTCCGGGACGGTGTCCGTTATGGTCTGAAGAACTTCCTGCCTCTCCTGCTGATGGTCATCCTCTATCTGGTGACTATCTGGATCCCTTACCTCAACGTCGGCACCACCATCGGTTTCTACAAAGCCATCATCGGTATCGGCCGCGGAGAGACGATCGACCCGACCTCCATCTTCGCCAAGGAGAATTTCGCCAATATCGGCGGCTTCTTCCTGCTGCTGGGCTTCATCTCGGTCGGCACCCTCGCTGCCGCCGCCTTCATGCTCTTCCCGGCTTACGTGATCTCGATTGCCTGGAGTTTCGCCATCTATTTCTATCTGGACAAAAAGATTTCCCCGCTCAAGGCCTTGCAATTGAGTTATGACTCGACCTTCGGCAACAAATGGCGTATCTTCTTCGTCGGTCTGCTTTGCGCGATCCTCTCCTGCATCATCTGCGGGATTCTCGGGATGATTCCGAAGGTGGGCATCGTGCTTGCTATTGTCGGTGTCGTTTTCTGTGCTGCAGTCATCGTAGCGATCGAGGGTGTGATGTATGACTTCTTCTCCAAGAAAGCCGATGCCATCCTCGCCGAGAAACGCGAACGTCATCATCCTCACTGCGGAGGTCCCGCTGCCGGCGAACCGGCTGCCGAGCTTGTCGTAGAAGCCGTCGTGGACGAAGTCATTGACGACGTCGAGACCGAGGCTTAAATCTGCCCGCTGGAGGCCAACTTTCTGATCCTCAGCCGGATCCTTAATCTCGCCCCACCGTACTGCGGTGGGGCGAGATTGTGTTATGGACTGATTGACAGGCAATTAGCCTCCAGCGCGCCACGCGAGGCAAGGCAGGAGGAGGGCAAGGCGGAGTTGCCTCGACCGCTGATGCTACGCCTCCGGCTCAGGGCCGTCGTAAACGTCGTCCTTCGGAGGTTGAGGGAGATGAACTTGCAGCAAGTGGGCGCCGCCTTGGGAAGGAACCACCTGCAGGGTGTCCAGCGAGGCCGGAATCAGCATGGTTTCTCCGGCAGCCAGGGTGTACCGGTTCTCATCCTGCACGACCGTGGCAGATCCTTCCACGCAGATCAGGACCAGGCAACTTTTGAAGTCTTCCATCCGGATCCGGGCCGGTGAGAAGAGCCGGAGGCTGGTAATGACGAAATGCGGGTCATCGACCAGGACGCGTACGCCATTGTCAGCCGTATTCTTCCCGCCTTGCAACCCTTCCAGATGACAGCAGCAGGCCGCTTCGTCGTATTTCCGGTAATTGATGCAGTCGAGCGCTTCGTCCAGATGGATGGCGCGTCGCGTCGCGGGATTGAACTCGCGTCCCCAGTCGTAAAGGCGGAAAGTGAGATCGGAGGCTTCCTGGATCTCGGCGATTTTCAGTCCGCCGCCCGCTGCGTGGACGGTGCCGGTCGGGATAAAGAAACAATCGCCCGGCTGGGGCGCGTAGGCATTGAGAAGCTCCTGCGCGTAGCCTTCCTTGCAGGCCTTGTAGAGCGTGCCTGCATCCGTATCTTCTTTGAACCCCATATAGATGCGCGCTTCCGGACGGGCTTCCAGGACATACCAGAACTCGGTTTTGCCGAAATCGTCGAACCGCTCGGCCGCAACCGTATCGTCGGGATGAACTTGTACGGAGAGGCGGTCATCCACGATGAGCCGCTTGGTGAGCAGCGGGAAATACAGGTTGTGCCAGTCGAAGATCTCGTCTCCAACCAGATCGCCCATATAGGTTTCGAGGATATCGGCCAGGTCGTTTTCGGCCAGGAATCCCTCCGTGACTTCCGAAGGCTCGCCTTCGAAACCGCAAAGGTCCCAGTATTCACCGCCCCAGGCCTTAGGCTTCCAGTTGGTTTTGAACTTGAGGGGATACAGTTTTTTCATGGAGGATATAGATAGTGACGACCAGCAGGACAAAGGCGGCTGCGTAGCAGATCCAGTACAGATTCGGGGGCAGCATATCCCTCCAGCTCGTCTCAATGGTCACATCGGGAAATACGCGGGAAAGGAATGTCGAAAGGGAATTGTTGAGGAAGTGCATGAAGATCGTGGCCCAGAGGCTGTGGGTACGCCAGTACACCCAGCCCAGCAGCAGGCCGATCAGGAAAGCCGGGATCGACTGCCAGGGATTCATGTGCATGACGGCGAAAATAAGGGCTGACCAGAAGATGGCCCGTCCTGGTTTCATCCGCGTCAGCAAGCCCCGCAGCACCATACCGCGGCAAAGGAGTTCTTCCAGCAGCGGAGCCAGGATGCAGGTCGAGATGATCATGTCCCAGAGCGGGGAGTTCACGAACGCCGCCTCGAAGATGGCCTTGATGCTGTCGGGCATCGGGATGAAGGAAGCCGTGGGCTCAATCACGAAAGAGAGCGTAACCAGGGCGATGGCGATCAAAGCGAAGAACCCCCACGCAGGCAGTTTTCCATAATGCGGCTGGTGAATGGCCAGCGGTCGGATACCTGCAGCCTCAGCCTGCCGTCCCATCCACCAGCACCAGAGCAACGGAATCATCATCATCAGGAAATAGGTCAGCGATTGCGGCACTTCCCGCCAGAACAGGCCGATTCCGCCGATGACGACACTGCCCACCAACACCAGTGCGACCATCAACCACGCGTGGCCGAGCGTCGGTTTGTAAAATTTTAAATATTGGTTCATCCCTCAAAAATAATACTTATTTTTGTGAAAACATCTGCCGCGCATGTCGATCTTCACCAAAATCGGGGAAAAATACCGGGAATGGAAACAGCATCCCGTCGGGAAAGTGCTGCTAAACAAATACTTCGTCGTCGGGTTCATTTTCCTTGTCTGGATTTGTTTTTTCGACACCAACAATGTCGGGCAGATGATCCGCTCGCGTGTGACGCTCCGTCGCCAGGAGCGGCAGATCGAGTTCTACAAACAGGAAATCTCCAAGATGAACCGCAAACTCGAACAACTCCAGTCCGAGCGTGACTCCCTGGAGAAATTCGCCCGGGAAGAATATTATTACCACATGGACGGAGAAGACGTCTATGTGATCGAACACCGCTAGAGCATCGGGGGCACTTCGCCGCAGTCTTCGTCAAGCTTGTTTTCCCACAGATACTTTCTGGTTTCCCGCACGATTACCCCGCTGAGCAGCAGGATGGCGATCAGGTTCGGAATGGCCATCAGGGCATTGGCGATGTCGGCCAGGTTCCATACCACGGAGAGGCTCATGACCGAGCCGAAGAATACGGCGACGATGAAGATGGCGCGGTAAATGCCCACGACGATCTTGCGGGCCTTTCCGCTGTGCCCGGCCAGGTATTCAATGGCCCGTTCCCCATAATACGACCAGCCCAGGATCGTAGAGAAAGCGAAGGTAACGATACCGACCGAGAGGATCAGGTTTCCCACATAAGGCAGTTTGGCAAAGGCAGCCTGCGTCAAGGCGGCCCCCTGCGTGTGGTCGATGTCGGGATGGGCCACGATGCTGCTCACCAACACCAGTCCGGTAAGGGCGCAGACTACGACGGTATCCCAGAAAGTGCCGGTCGAAGAGACCAGTGCCTGGCGGACCGGATTGCGCGTCTGCGCGGCGGCGGCCACGATCGGGGCGGATCCGAGACCGGATTCGTTGGAGAAGAGGCCGCGGGCGATACCGAAACGGCAAGCCATCAGGACGGTTGTCCCGATGAAACCGCCGCCTGCTGCCCGCGCTGTAAATGCGGATCTGCAGATGAGCCGGATGCTTTCACCGAGGACAGGCCAGTTCATTCCCAGGATCACCAGGCAGCCCAGGACATAGAAAAGGGCCATGAACGGAACCAGGGCCGAACACACCCGTGCGATGCCTTTCACCCCGAATACGATGACCAGCAGCACCAGGGCGGCCAGGATGATACCGATGAGGATCTGGGAGACGCCATAGCTTTGATTGAGGAGCAGGGAGATGGAATTGGCCTGTACCGTATTGCCGATGCCGAAGGCGGCCAGGGCCGTGAAGACGGCGAAGAGGACGGCCAGCCATTTGGCATGCAGGCCCCGTTCCAGCGCGAACATCGGGCCGCCCAGCATCCGGCCGTCCTGGGTCTGGACGCGGTATTTGACGGCCAGCAATCCTTCAGAATACTTGGTGGCCATGCCGAATACACCGGTGATCCAGCACCAGAGCACGGCGCCAGGCCCACCCAGGGCCACGGCAGTAGCCACGCCCACGATGTTGCCGGTGCCGATGGTCGCCGCCAGGGCTGTGGCCAGCGCCCCGAACTGGCTGACGTCGCCGTGCGAATTGTGGTCTTTGGTAATAGACAGCCGGATGGCCTTGCCCACCTTCAGCTGCGGGAAGCGCAGCCGGATGGTCATGTAGATATGGGTTCCCAGCAGGAGGATGATCATGGGCCAGCCCCAGACGGCCGTGGAGATCTTTTCGATGAGCGACGCGACGGAATTCATGGAAAAATGCATTATCTTTGCAAAGTTACGAAAATGACATTGAAAATGAAAGGGAAATCCATCCTGCAGACCCTGCTTCCGGCCGTCGCTTTCCTGCTGATTCTGCTGTTCCAGGGCTGCAATCCGATCGACAGGGAAGAGAAGGCCAGGATTGAAGCGGATACCGACTATGAGGCGAAATCCTTTCTTCGCACCCAATACATGGATGTCTATTACTGGTGGCGTGACGAGGTCATCACCCGCAACGCAGCCCTGAAACCTTACAACTACGACATCTATGATTTCTTCGATGCCATGCTTGCCAAACAGGACCGCTGGAGTTGGATGTGTGACAAAGAGACCTATATATCCGATGAGACCGGCGTCATCAGCGGTGGCACCTGGGGCGTCAGCCTCGGCCAAGCCGTGGAGTATTACCATGATTACGGTTTGCGGGTCCGCTACATCTATCCCGGCTCTCCCTTCGAACGCTACGGGGTCACGCGCGGTGCCGTGCTGACCCGTATCAATGGCCAGAACGTGGAAGACGATGAAGAAGGTTTCACCGATGCCAAACTTAAAATCTACCAGAACGAGTATTTCAAATCGCCCCAGACTTTCACGTTCCGGCTGGTGGACGGCCGTGACACGACCTTTACCGCTTCGATGGCGGACAAACTTTCCACGCGGACGAACCTGATCACGCACATCATCCAGCCCGACGAGTTTCCCGGCCTGACCGCGCCGGTCGGCTATTTCCACTATCTGGCCTTCAAGGCGAATTTCCTGGACGACATTGCCGATCCGATGCAGTATTTCCATGACAGCGGAATCCGCAACCTGATCATCGACTTGCGCTACAACGGCGGCGGTGACTCCAAGGCGAGCGATACGCTGATGACGTATCTGGCACCCAAGTCGGCTGTCGGAAAAACCTATGTGGTCCGGAAGCACAACAGTTACCTGGCCTCGCTATCCGACGATTTCAAAGACTCCAACAACAGCTATGGCATCGGCGCCAACGCGGCGTCCCTCGATCTCGACCACCTCTATTTCATCACCGGCCCCGGCACGGCATCCGCCAGCGAAATGGTAATCAACGGCCTCAGGCCCTACCTGGGCGAAAAGTTGAAGATGGTGGGCGACACGACCTATGGTAAGCCCAACGGGATGTATGTCCTGATGTACCCGGGTTCGCGGGAAGACTATCAGGCATACAATGCGGGAAATTATGCCAAATTGCAATGGGTGTTCCTGCCGATCGCTTTCTTCAACCAGAATTCCCTGGGCGAATCGATCCCTTGGGACGGCTTCATTCCCGACAATTACCGTCCGGACGATCTGTACCACGACTTCGGCGTCGAGGAAAGTGACATCAAAGCCTGCCTGACCCATCTGACGACCGGCTCCTGGCCCGCGCTTCCGACCGTTCGGCGTGCCGTATCGACGAAAGCAGACTATAAGCCCCGATATAGGATTGATACGGAAGAAGATAGCCCCAGGTATGGGCGGGATTTGGTCAAAAAAGCGGATTTTTAGGGTAAATTTTCAACTTTTTTTCAATTTCCGGGTTGAAAATTTGGATTATTGCTTGAAACTACCTATCTTCGAAATCAGTTAGTTAGAGAGAAAAATCTATGCATTAACAATAATTAACCTTCAAACCTTATGAAAGAACTTGTAGAAAAAATCAACGCCGAGATTGCGCTCTTCCAGGAGAATGCCAATCTGCAGGTAACCAAGGGCAACAAAGCCGCTGGCACCCGTGCTCGCAAGAACGCGCTCAACATCAGCAACCTGATGAAGGAGTTCAGAAAAGCATCGGTCGAAGCTGCGAAGAACTAGTTTCCTGGTTTTCTGAAAAAAAGTGAGGGACCGCTGCACAAGCGGTCCTTTTTTTGCAGCACTTCGGGCCATGGACTCAGTCAGAATCGATAAATTTCTTTGGGCCATCCGTGTCTATAAGACCCGGACGGACGCTACCGATGCCTGCAAAGGCAACAAAGTCACGGTAGGCGGGGCGGACGTCAAGCCGGCCCGCGAAGTGAAGGCAGGCGATGTGATCAATGTCCGCAAAGGACCTGTTCTCTATACCTATAAAGTATTGGCACCGTTGGAGAAGCGGGTAGGGGCGAAAGATGTTCCCAATTATGCGGAGAACCTCACGCCCCAGCAGGAACTCGACAAACTCCACGCACCGGTGGAGACGTTCTTCATCCGCCGGGACCGTGGGGCTGGCCGCCCCACCAAGAAGGAGCGTCGCGAGATGGATTCTCTCTACGGCTCTTTTTTCGTCGATGATGCGGGAGAGGAAGATGCGGACTGAGTGTCCGCTGCGGGCTTGTTGCGGTTGAACTGCGTCATGGCCCGGTCAATGCCTTCCGTTGCACAGCACTTGATACAGGCGATGGCCCGCTCGAGCAATTCGGGCAAGGCCCGTCGCTCTTCAAGCAGCAGTTCACCCAGCACGAAATCTACCTGCCGGCCTTCGGCGAATCCGCCGTTGCCCGTACCGATCCGCAGCCGCGCGTAATCGTCGCTGGCCAGGGAATAGTCAATGCTCTTGAGCCCGTTGTGACCACCTGCGGAACCGCGTTTGCGCAACCGCAGCGTCCCGAAGGGAATCGCGAAGTCATCGACCACCACCAGCAGGTTTTCCTGCGGAATGCCGGTCTTCTGCAGCCAGTAGTTCACCGCCTTGCCGCTGAGGTTCATATAGGTGGAAGGCTTCAGGAGGGTGAAGTGCCGTCCCTTGAAAGAAATCTCCGTCGTGGCGCCGTAACGGCCGACGGTAAAAACAGCATTGGATGCCTGAGCCCAGGCATCCAATACCATAAATCCCATATTGTGTCGGGTGGAAGCGTACTCTTCACCGATATTTCCCAGACCGACGACAAGATAGTTCATAAGGAAAGCTTATTCAGCAGCCTCGACAGCGGCGGCGGCAGAGTTGCGGGTAGCGCGGACAGCGCAGACCAGCGTGCCTTTCGGCGAGACAATCTGGAAGCCGTCGAACTTGAGGTCACCGGCGTTGATCTGCTTGCCAAGACCCAGTTCGGTGATATCCACAGGCAGTTCGTCCGGAAGATTGTCGATGAGACCGCAGACCTTGAGCTTGCGCGTCGGGACATTGAGCTTGCCACCCTGACGGACACCGATGGAGTTGCCGGTGATCTTGACGGGCACGTCGATGGTGACGGGCTTGGCGGGATCGAGGGCGAGGAAGTCCACGTGGATGGCACGGTCGGTCACCGGGTGATACTGGATCGCCTTGAGGATGGCCTGGTGCTGGGCACCTTCGATGTTGAGGTCCACGATGTGGGAATACGGGGTATGGGTGAGACCTTTGAGCTCTTTCTCGTCAACGGAGAAAGAGACGTTCTCGACACCGGCTCCGTAGATGACGCACGGGACGCGGTCTTCTCTGCGGACGCTCTTGACATCGGCTTTCTTGCCGGTAATCCGCTTCTTTCCTTGAAGTTCGAAATGTTTCATTGTGTTTGGTTTAAAAATGTGTTACTCAAGCCGGGAACGGGGCCCGGCCCCCATTGCACCAAAAGGTTTCCCTTTTAAGCAGGCTGCAAAGGTAGGAAAAAAAATTATAAATCAAACACTTATTTATTGCACAAGACCCGTGGCCCGGTTCCACTGGAGGGTTTTGTAATAGTTGTTGAGGACCGTGTATTCAGCGCGCGGGATGTAGATGCTCAGGCCGGAGTAGTTGTTGATATCGATGGAAAGGAAGGCCTCCGTGGCATCCTTGTAGATTACGGCCCGGTCGAGGGCGGTGATGAAGCTGCGGTACTCGCTGTCGCTGGCCACGTGGCCCACGAAATCGTCGAGATCGTAGTACCAGTGCTTGTCATAACGGAAATAGGGCTGGATGCCGGAACGGTTGATCGTCAGGATCTGGTCGCGATGGTTCTGGAAAATGGGCCGGCAAGCGGCGGCAAGGGCTTCCAGGTCAGCCGTGCGCACCAGCGAAATGGTCGCCGAACGATAGATGCCCGACTGGGACAGGTAAAGGTCCATGTAACTCTTGCAGACGAACTTCATGGCTTCTTCCGCCGACTGGGTGAAAAGCGGCTGGACGATCTTCTCGTAGGGGAAGCCGTCCGAAAGGATCTCCGTCGGGGAGAAAACGATGTAGTCGCAGCAGTTGCGGAGTTCGTAGGCGACCTCCACGTTGGCCATCAGGCAGCAGTCGAAAACCAGGAAATCGTAGTGATGTTGCGAGAGCGTCTGGCGCAGGTCGAGCAAGTCGATTTCGGTGCCATGGTCTTCCGCAAAGCTCAGCAGGGAAGCGCCGCCGGCCTGCTCTTTGGGGCTGATATAATAGCCGGGCGGCAGGAAGCCTGTAGCATGCGACCATAGGATCATGCCGTGCCTGGCGGCAGGCCAGGCTTTTTCCGCATCGGCTATGACAGCGGCAAGCGTCTGGGGCGTGGCGGAGTTGGTTTCAAAGGGATATTCCTGGATAATCTCTTCCACCGGATTGCCCTTGCGGTCCTGGTACAGCCGCAGCAAGACGGGATTCTGGTCGATGAAATGGTGGTAAACGAGCAGGATATGTTCACGGTCGTTTTCCTTGGGGAGCCAGGACTGCTTCAGAGAGGCATAGTCATCCTGCCCTTCCGGTGAAAGGGAGTTGTTGCCGGAAATCACCACGAGCACGGCCTGGCGATTCCTGGCCTCGCGCTCCGGATTGTGGCAACCGCTCAGGCACAGCGTGAAACACGCCATGGCCAGCAGCAGGAAAAGTGAGCGTTTCATAGGCATCCCGGTTTAAACGACAATAATATAAAAAATCCGTATCTTTGCCAAGTAAAAAACCGTGCCAATCCATAATTTTACGATATGAAACTGCTCAAAGCCATGATTATTACCACCGGACTGGGCCTTGTCCTGACGTCCTGCGGGTCGAAGACGGGAGACCCCGATTTCAAATATTCCATCGACGAATTTGCCGACATCGAGGTGCTCCGTTACCAGGTGCCGGGCTGGGACGACCTGACACTCCAGCAGAAAGAATACATCTATCATTTGAGTGAAGCCGCCAAGTCGGGCCGCGACATCACCTGGGATCAGAATTTCAAGTACAACCTGGAAATCCGCCACGCCCTCGAAGCGATCCTCGAAAAGGATTCCATCAACCACAACACCCCCGAATGGAAAGATTTCCTGGTCTATGCCAAGCGCGTATTCTTCAGCAACGGCATCCATCACCATTACGCCAATGACAAGATCCTGCCGGCCTGCCCGCGCGACTATTTTGCCTCGCTGATGGACGCTGCCGGAATCGATCCGGCCCGCGCCACCTTCCTCCTGCAGGTAATCTACGATCCGGAGCTTTATCCGACCCTGCAGTACCAGGGTACGGAGAAAGACCTCGTCGAGGCTTCGGCCGTCAATTTCTACGACGGGGTGACGGCCCAGGAAGTCAATGATTTCTATGCCCGGATGGAAGATCCTTCGGATCCGCACCCCATCAGCTACGGCCTCAACAGCAAGGTGGTCAAGGAAGACGGCAAGGTTGTCGAAAAGACTTGGAAAGTCGGCGGCATCTACGGCCCCGCGCTGGAGGTCATCATCGGTCATCTCGAAGCAGCAGAGGCGGTAGCTGAGAATGATACCCAGAAGCAGTATATCGACGAACTGATCGCTTATTATCGCTCCGGCGACTTGCGGATGTGGGACCAGTACAATATTACCTGGGTGGCCGATACGCAGAGCGATGTGGACTTCGTAAACGGTTTCGTAGAGGACTATGACGACCCCCTCGGCCGCAAGGCTTCCTGGGAAGGCATCGTCAACTACCGCGACCGCGAGGCCTCGAAGCGGACGGAAATCATCAGCCGCAACGCACAGTGGTTCGAAGACCACTCGCCGGTGGATCCCCGTTTCAAGAAAGAGGAGGTGAAGGGTGTTTCGGCCAAGGTCATCAATGTGGCCGTCATCGCCGGTGACAATTACCCGGCTACGGCCATCGGCATCAACCTTCCCAACGCCGACTGGATCCGCAAGGAGCACGGCTCCAAGTCTGTGACCATCGCCAACATCACCGATGCCTATGAACTGGCCTCCGAGCAGCGTCCCAAGAGCGTATTGACCGAATTCGCCTGGGACCAGGCCGAGATCGACCTTTGCAAGAAGTACGGCAGTATCACGGACAATCTCCACACCGACCTGCACGAATGCCTCGGCCACGGCAGCGGGCAGCTGCTGCCCGAGACACCCGCCAATGCGCTGAAGGAATTTACCTCCACGCTGGAAGAGGCGCGCGCCGATCTGTTCGGGCTCTATTATATTGCCGATCCGAAATTGGTTGAACTGGGCCTGCTCGACAGCCCGGACGCTTACAAGGCTGCGTATATGAGCTATATCCGCAATGGAATCATGACTCAGTTCAGCCGGGTCGAATTCGGCAAGAAAAACACGGAAGCCCACATGCAGAACCGCAAGCTTATCGCCGACTGGTGCTATGAAAAGGGCCGGGCTGAGAATGTCATCGAGAAGAAGGTGCGCGACGGAAAGACGTTTTTCGTGGTCAACGATTTCGAGAAACTCCGCGGTCTCTTCGGCGACCTGCTGGCCGAGATACAGCGCATCAAGTCGGAAGGTGACTACGAAGCCGGCAAGGCGCTGGTCCTGAATTACGCCGTGGACATCGACCCGCAACTGCACAAGGAAGTGCTCGAGCGTTACGCCAGCCTGGACCTCAAACCGTACCGCGGTTTCATCAACCCCGAGATCGTCCCAGTGGTCAAGGACGGTAAAACCGTCGACTACCAGATTGTCTACGGCGACGACTTCCTCGCCCAGCAACTTTACTACGGCAAGAAATACCGGACTCTGTAAAAGCTATGGAAGCGGCCGCCAGCGCGGCTGCGGCCGCAAATAGCTAATGCCGCCGGATGATGGACGCGCCCATGGCTTGGGCGCGTTCTTCATATTCGCGCACGATGTCGCCGCATGTGTCTGGCGTCAGGCCACGGGGCTGCCAGATGAAACGCTTGCGGGAGACGCCCACCAGAATCGGGCGACGGAAACTTTTGAATTCGTCCAAACGGTCGAAAAGCGTCTGGTTGTCTTCATTGCTCTTCGAGAAACCGAAGCCCGGGTCGAGAATCCAGTCGGCGACGCCGGCTTCTTTGGCCCGCAGGGCAAAAGCGCGGAAATACTGTTTCACGCTTTCCACCACATCGTCGTAGTGATACGCCGCGTGCATCGTCTGGAAATTCCCCTGGTGGTGCATCGCGATGTAGCGCAGGCCGAGGCGGCCTGTGACCGGAAGCATGGCCTCGTCCCATTCGCCAGCCGAAATGTCATTGACCATGAAACGGCCGATGCATTGATAGGCCATCGTAACGATGGACGCCCGGTAGGTATCGATCGAGATGGGAACGGCGGCATAATCACGGGCTACGGTCTCCAGCACGGGTTCCAGCCGGGCCCATTCCATTTCGGCGTCAATCTCTTCCGATCCGGGGCGGGAAGAGCAGGCACCCAGGTCGAGGATATCGACATCTTGAGCGAGCAGGCTGTCGGCGCGGCGACGGAACGCTTCGACCGTCGCGGCCCGGGAAGGTGCGTAGAAGGAATCGGAATTGAGGTTGATGATTCCCATGATTTTCGTTGCTCCGCTTTCCATTATTTCTTATCTTTACAAGTTGTATGCAAAGATAATACTTTATGTTGATCGTACTCGAAGGTTTGGACGGCGCCGGCAAATCGACGCAGCTCAAGATGGTGACTTCCTATTTCTCCTCGCTGGGCCGGAAGGTGGACTATCTCCATTTTCCGCGCTATACCGCACCGATCTACGGTGAGCTGATCGCCAAGTACCTGCGGGGCGATTTCGGGGCCATCGACCAGGTGCATCCGCAGCTGGTGGCGCTGCTCTTCGCGGAAGACCGCCGGGATGCGGCCAGCCTGATCCGCAGTTGGATGAACCAGGGACGCGTCGTCGTGCTCGACCGCTACGTCTATTCCAACATCGCCTTCCAGTGCGCCAAACTCGCTTCCAGGGAAGAATCTGCCGCGCTTCGCGACTGGATCCTCGACCTGGAGTACGAACGCTATGGCATCCCGCGTCCTACGCTCAACCTGTTCCTCGACGTACCCATCGAATTTGTCGATGCCAAGCTCCGCGGCAGCCGCAAGGGCGGCGACCGCAAGTATCTCGAAGGCAAATCCGACATCCATGAAGCCGACCTGGCCTTCCAGGTCCGTGTCCGCGACCTGTACCGGGAGCAGTGCGGACTCGACGACAGCTTCCTCCGCATCGATTGCAGCGACGCCGACGGCTCCATGCTTCCGGCCGCAGACATCTTCCGCCGCATCCGCAACGAAATCGATACCCTCCTATGAGATTCCTGCGCGGCCTCTGCCGGGTACTCTTTGCCCTGACCTTCATCGTCTCGGGGGTGCTCAAGCTCATCGATCCGGTCGGTACCGGATTGATTATGAAGGAATACCTTGACTTCATGCACCTTGGCTTCCTGGAGCCTGCTTCCGTGGCGTTCGGCATAGCGCTCTCCACGCTCGAATTCACCATCGGCATCTGCGTGCTCGGCGGCTTGCGCATCCGGATCATAGCGTGGATTGCGCTGGTTCTCACGGCAGGCTTTACGCTGCTGACACTCTACCTGATGCTTTACAATCCCATCAGCGATTGCGGGTGCTTCGGGGAAGCCATCCATTTGACGAATACCCAGACTTTCCTCAAGAACCTGGTGCTGCTGGTGCTTGCCGTCCTCATCTTCCTGGGACGGAAACGGGCCACGATGGTTGCCACGCCCCTTATCGAATGGAGTTTCATCGTTGTATTTGCGCTTCTGGCCCTTTCTGTCGCCCTCCGGGCAGCGGCGACCATCCCGCAGGTCGACTTTACGGCCTACAGCGTGGGAACCAGCCTCGATGATTTGGCACAGGAGAACCAGGCGCGTTTCGAAACGACGTTCATCTATACCAAAGACGGTCACACGGAAGAGTTCACGCTCGACAACCTGCCCGATGAGAGCTGGACCTACCTCGACAGCCGGACCGTGCAAGTGGGCGGCTCCACGAAGATGGCCCAGGTGGATTTTACGCTGGAGCAGATGCAGGGGCCGGTGCTGGCTGTGACTGTCTATAACCCGGATGCCCTCCAGCCCGAACAGCAGGCGCGGATCGAACGCTTCTGCCAAGCTGCCCAACGGCTGGGGCAGGAACCGGTCATCTACGGTCCGACAGATGATTATGTGACGGCCGACCGCAAGTCGCTGATGACCCTCAACCGCAGCAACGGCGGCGCCGTGTATTTCAACGACGGGATGATTGTGGCCAAATGGGCCAACCTCGAACTGGATGATACCGACCTGGGCGTCGTTTTGGCGGAAGATCCGGACGTGCTGGTGCTCCGCAACAGGATCCGCGAACAAGTGTATTTCAGTATCCTGATTGCCGGCACACTGGTCCTGCTGGTCTTGTCCCGGGTGCTCTGCAAATTGCTGGTCCGCAACAAAAGAAGATGAGACCATGGATACCGCTGTCGTCATACTCAACTGGAATGGCTTGCCCATGCTGCAGGCTTATCTGCCCACGCTCGTTGCCCGGACCCAGGATCCAGGCGCTTTCATCGTGGTGGCAGACAATGGTTCGACGGACGGTTCCGTGGCATGGCTGCAGGAAAACTGGCCTTCCATCCGCACCCTCTGTTTCGACCAGAATTACGGTTTTACCGGTGGCTACAACCGTGCCCTGCGCGAGATCGATGCGGACTACTATGTCCTGCTCAACTCCGATGTGGAAGTGACGGAGGGTTGGCTTGCGCCGCTGGTCAGTTTCATGGAAGAACACCCCGAAGCGGGAATCTGCCAGCCGAAAGTCCTTTCGGCCGCCGACCGCGGCCGCTTTGAATACGCCGGTGCCGCCGGCGGCTTCATCGACCGTTTCGGCTATCCATTCTGCCGCGGCCGCATCCTGTCGAACCTCGAAGAAGACAAGGGGCAATATGACACGCCGGAAGAATGTTTCTGGGCGACAGGCGCCTGCATGATGGTGCGCAGCGCCCTCTACCACCACTTGGGCGGTCTTGACGACAGTTTCTTCGCGCATATGGAGGAGATTGATTTCTGTTGGCGTGCCAAGCTGCTGGGCTACCAGGTCTGGTGCGTCCCGGCTTCGGCGGTCTATCATGTAGGGGGCGGCACCCTGCCCAACAACTCCCCGCGCAAACTCTACTTCAACTACCGCAACAACCTGTTGATGCTCTACAAGAATCTGCCCGACCGCATCCGTTGGAGCCGCATCTTCGTCCGGATGTGTCTCGACGGCGCATCAGCCCTGATCTATCTGCTCACCGGCCGCTGGTCTTACTTCAAGGCCGTTTGGAAAGCCCACCGTGACTACCGCCGCATGCGCCGCGAAGAGGACCCTTCTCCCTTTGAAGAAGAGCGCAACAATATCGGCCTCTACGACGGCAGCATCGTCCTGAAGTTTTTCCTCTCCGGCCGCCGTCTCCGCTGGAGCGACGTCGAACGCGACTTGTAAAGGACGGCGACTGGAGACTAAATCGCTGATAACCAATAGTTAATACAAAGGCTACCTCCCCAACCCCGGGAGATAGCCTTTTATAATACGCTGTGTATCGATAATTTGGATTCCAGCGCAAATATTGCAAAAGAAAACGCTCTAATACCCTGATTGTGTGAATTGATAGGCATGAAGGGCTTCTTCGCATCCAAATAAATGGGTTGTTACACAAATAGTACGATCTTGATGCGTCGGATTGGCCGGGACGGTAAAAGTGACTTCGGTTGTTCCCAGTGCGATCGCCTTGTCGCGGGAAAACGAAACATCTTCTGCATCCAGTTCGAGCCACCACAAGAAATTCACGGAAATAACGGCAGAAAAAGTACCGCCATCAGCAGGAACACGGATTTCCTGCCAGTCAATGAATTCACAGACAGGATCGGCCGCTTTCTGGACGACAGGAATCTTCACCGTATTTGTTTTCTCACCGGATGTACATTCGAATACAATCTCAGCCCTACGTTCATCAAAAAAAGGATTTGCATCAAACGCAACGAATACTTCCGCTTTTCCAACGCCCTTGGGTGGAGATATCAAAAAGAATCGTTGGATAGGTTCACCTCTACCGTACGACGGAAAGGCTTTCCATTCGCCGACCGCACTGACAGAAATCTTTTCTCCCGCGCCTGCCGCAGGTATTTCCAACGTTTCCGGATACACGGAAACACTGGGATCCGGGACGAATTCGCAAGCTGTCATCGCCAAGAGAAGAAAAGCCCCTACAAAAGGAATTATGTGTCGCATGTTCGTTGATGTTAAGTGGTTCAATTGATAGATGCAATTCATCTTATAAATGTTGCGTTTGTTTACAAATAGTTTTGCCTGAACCCGGGCACGCCCAAGCCCAAAAATGTGCCCCGACCAGCTAAATTTGCCAGTCGGGGCACATTTTACAGGGTTTTTGTACCCGGGTTTAGGCTTCTTCAGGAACCACCTGCAGTTTGACGGTGGCCTTGATGTCCTTGTAGCATTTGACCACGGCCTCGTAGTCACCGACCTGCTTGATGAGCGGCTCGCCCACGAGGGTGATGTTCTTGCGGTCCACGTCGAAACCGGCAGCCACGAGGGCCTCGGCGACCTGGATGTTGTTCACCGAACCGAATACCTTGCCGGTTTCGCTGACCTTGGCGGGCACCTTCACGGTAACCTCGGCGAGCTGGGCGGCGAGCTTCTCGGCTGCGTCGCGGAGCGCCTGCTCCTTGTGGGCGCGCTGGCGCATGTTCTCGGCATGGATCTTCTTGGCGGTCGGAGTGGCCATGATGGCGATGCCCTGCGGGATCAGCCAGTTTGCAGCGTAGCCGTTCTTCACGGTCACGATGTCGTCCTTGTTGCCAAGGTTCTGTACGTCTTGCTTGAGAATGACTTCCATGGTTTCCTCCTTATTTCATCAGGTCAGTAACATACGGGAGAAGCGCCAGGTGGCGGGCTCTCTTGACGGCTTGCGATACCTTCTTCTGGAATTTCAGCGAAGTGCCGGTGATGCGGCGGGGGAGGATCTTGCCTTGTTCGTTGAGGAACTTCTTCAGGAACTCGGCGTCCTTATAGTCGACATATTTGATACCTGCCTTCTTGAAGCGGCAGTATTTCTTCTTCTTGACCTCGACATTGACGGGGTTCAGATAGCGGATGTCATCGTTCTGTGCCATAGTCTTGTCTCCTTATTCGTTAACGGGAGCCTCGGCGGGTGCTTCGGCGGGGGCGGCGACACCACTCATCTTTGCGCGACGGCGCTCGGCATAAGCGATGGCGTGTTTGTCCATCGATACAGTCTGGAAGCGGAGGATACGCTCGTCACGCTTGAACTGTGTTTCAAATCTGGCAATGAACTCCGGCTCGGCCTGAAACTCGATCAGGGTGTAGAAGCCGGTAGTTTTCTTCTGGATCGGGTAGGCCAGTTTCTTCAGGCCCCAATCCTCCTGGCACACGATCTTGCCACCGTTCTCGGTGATCAAGCCCGCGTACTTGGCAACCGCTTCCTTCATCTGTTCATCAGACAAAACGGGAGTTGCAATGAAAACGGTTTCGTACTGTTTTAACATTTCAGTGGATTAATTGATTAATAAAGCCCTTCGGGATTTTCCCAAAGGGCTGCAAAAGTAAGGATAATATTTTGAATCACCAAATTATTTCTTCGGAGCGTCCTCGAGGACGGCTTCGATGAACTGCCACCACTTGGCGACCGACGGGATGAAGCAGCGTTCGTCCGGGGAGTGCGGCGACTTGAGCGTCGGGCCGCAGGAGATCATGTCCCACTGCGGATAGGCACCGGCGAGGATACCGCACTCGAGGCCGGCATGGATGGCCATGACGGCGGGTTCCTTGCCGAAGAGCTTCTTGTACTGGTCCTTCATGGTGTGGAGGATGGGCGATTTCATGTTCGGGCTCCAGCCGGAGTAGCCGCCGTCGAAGAAGACTTTCGCGCCGGCCAGCTCAAAGGCGCAGCGGACAGCCTCGGCGAGGTCTTCCTTCAGGGAATCCGTCGAGCCGCGGAGCAGCGTGTTGACGGTGATGACACCCTTGTCCGTGTGGACGATGGCCAGGTTGTTCGAGGTCTCTACGAGGTCCTTGATCTCGAGGCTCATGCGGTCGACGCCGTTGGGGCAGGCGTAGAGGGCGCGCAGGAGTTTCAGGCCGGTCGTGCCGGCGATGATCTTCGTGGCCTTGGCAGGGGCGAAGGTGATCGAGACGTTGGGGTCGATGGCGGCGAGTTCCGCTTTGACAGTAGCCAACGTGGATGCGACAACCTTCAGGGCTGCATTTTCCTTCTCGGCCGGGAGGGCAATGACGGCCTCTGCCTCACGCGGGATGGCGTTGCGCATGTTGCCGCCGTTGAAACTGACGAGTTTGCCGCGGAAATGACGGACCATCGGCATCAGGACGCGGGCCATCACCTTGTTGGCGTTGCCGCGGCCTTCGTTGATCTCCATGCCGGAGTGGCCGCCGCGCAGGCCGGTGACAATCACCTGGAAAGGCTTGTAACCCTTCGGCATCGGGGCTTCCTTGTATTTGAACGTGACGTTGGCGTCCAGGCCGCCGGCGCAGCCCACATAGAGTTCGCCTTCTGTCTCGGAGTCGAGGTTGAGCAGGATGTCTCCCTGGAGGATGCCGGGTTTCAAGGCTTTGGCGCCGACCATGCGGGTCTCTTCATCGACCGTGAAGAGGGCCTCGATGGGGCCGTGTTTCAGGGTCTTGGATTCGAGGACCGACATGGCGGCGGCCACGCCGAGGCCGTCATCGGCGCCGAGGGTCGTGCCGTTGGCATACACCCAGTCGCCGTCGTCGTGGTGGACGATGCGGGTCTCGATAGGATCTTTCGTGAAGTCGTGCTTCTTATCGTTGTTTTTCTGCGGGACCATATCCATGTGGGCCTGGAGCACGATGCCTTTGCGGTCTTCCATGCCCGGGGTGGCAGGCTTGCGGATGATGACGTTGCCGCACTCATCCTGGAAGGCTTCGAGACCGAGGTCCTTGCCGAATTGGACCAGGAATTTGGCTACTTTCTGTGTATGTCCGGACGGACGGGGAATCTGGGTGAGCGCGTAGAAGTTGTTCCAGACGCTCTTGGGTTCTAAGTTGCGGATAGGCATGATACGGGTTTTTGATAAGATTATTTTGTCAACAATACATTCAAGGGAAGGGAGGCATCCTCACCCAGCTGGTAAACGGGGATGCGGTTTTCCAGCAGGATCGTCCCGTCGCGGACCAGCCGGCAGCGGGTGATGGCAGGGATGCGGTAATGGACCAGCGAACTCTCCCGGCCACGCTCGGCGGTCACGTCGGGGCTGGCGAGCGGTTCAATCCGGAACTCAAGGGTTACGGCTTTCCCTTCGTTGACGGAAGCGGGCAGCAGCCCGTCTTTGTCGGAGATTCGGAAAGCAGTGTAACGCTGGTCTTTGCTGTCGGGGTCGGGCGTCACGTCAAAAGTCTTTTCTTCGATCGAGATGTCACGGATGCCGTAAAAGAGGCTCAGGTAGCGTTCTTCTTCGCGGGTAATCTCGTTGATGGCAGCTTGGAGCGCCTCGCCGCTGAAGGTGGCGTCGGTGTCGCCTGTGGCGATCTGCTGCCGCTTCTCGCGGAGACTGAAGATCAAGGCGGCGGCGTCAGCGGCCTTGCGGTCCGCTGATTTCTCCACCACATTGTCCTGGGTCACGGGGACGCGTTCATAGCCGTCATCGGTTTTGACAGCTTTGTAGAGCGTGGTGGTCTCGCTGCCGAGGTTGCCCAGCGGGTCGATGCCTTCAAAATGGGCGGCGCCTGCCTGGCTGGTGAAACGCCAGGCGGCCGGCCGGCCCGTATAGTTGTCGGCCATCACGACGAGGCCCTGCGCGCAGAGCTGCAGGAAACCGGCCGAGGATTTGTCGGGGACCGTGATGGTGAAACGAGCCTTGGGATCGGCTTCCACATAGGGTGTCAGGGTGATGTTCTGGAGGGTATAGGTGGTGCCGTTCTGGGTCCGGGCGGCGACGCCGAAGTATTTCTGGGCATATTGGGCGTAGGGGCCCGCAGTGAAGGCTTCGCGCCGGGCTTCGACCCGGACGCAGACGGTGGTCCGGGGAAGACTGTACACAACGGAACCGGTCTGGGCCGCTGCGTCCGCGAGGGAAAACAGCATCAGCGCCAGGGCAAACAGGGTTCTTTTCATTTTGCGTTCAATTATTCGGTAAAAATAATAAAAAAATGCCTATTTTTACATATTATGAAAAAGCTTCTTCTCTTCGTCTTCCTGCTGGCCGGCCTGCCCGGCCTGCTTTCGGCCGGAATCCTTCGCACAAAATGTGCCGACCTGGTCAATCCTTTCACGGGAACCGATTTCCATGGTCACACCTTTCCCGGAGCCGCCTATCCTTTCGGCATGATCCAGCTGAGTCCCGACACCCGCGGGGACAACTGGGACGGCTGTTCAGGCTACCACTACAGTGATTCCCTTATCAAAGGATTCTCCCATACCCATCTGAGCGGTACCGGCTGCGCTGACTTGTGCGATATCCGTGTCATGCCGGTCCATGGCTTCGCCAGCCTGATTACAGAAGAGAATTACCAGTCTCCCTTCTCGCACGACAACGAAGAGGCGGCGCCCGGCTACTACCGTGTCTATCTGGACCGGTGGAACGTGAATGCCGAGCTGGTGGTCGGCCGTCGCGTCGGCATTCACCGCTATACATATCCGCGAGGTGTCGAGCCGCAGCTGGTCATTGACCTGGGCCCGCGCGACAAAGTGCTCGGCTCCAAACTGGAACAGGTGGGGGAGAACGCCGTGCAGGGATTCCGGCAGTCCTCCAGTTGGGCGGAGGACCAGATCGTCTATTTCTACATGGAGTTTTCGCGCCCGATCCGCGAAGCGAAGGTGACGGACAATCCTTCCGGTGCCACGGCCTTGCTGACTTTCGGCCGTCCTGCCGGACAATCCCGGGCCCGCGAACTGGTGGTCCGGGTCGGCATTTCCTCGGTCTCCGAAGCGAATGCCCGTGCCAACCTGGAGAGTGAAAGCGACTGGAATACCAAAGGCATCTATTCGTTCGACCTGCTGCGCGAATCGACCCGCCGCGCCTGGGATGACTATCTCTCGAAGATCGAGGTGGAAGGCGATCCGGACCGCATGAGCACATTTTACACGGCGCTCTACCATACGGCCATCGCGCCGAGCCTCTATTCTGACAGCAACGGCGAGTACCGTGGCATGGACCGCAAGGTCCACAAAGCTGAGGGCTGGGACCGTTACCACATCTTCTCCCTCTGGGACACGTACCGGACCTTGCATCCGTTGTTCAACGTCATCGAACGGAAACGGACGGTCGATTTCATCAAGACCATGCTCTCCATTTTCGATGAGGCCGGCAAGTTGCCCATCTGGGAACTCAGCGGCAACGAGACGGACTGCATGATCGGTTACAGCGCCGCGCCGGTAATCGCCGACGCCATTGCCAAGGGCATCACGGACTTCGATGTGAAAAAGGCGCTCCGGGCGATGGTCGCGAGCGCCAACCGGCCGGAGTATGGCATTGACATCTATCGGGAGAACGGTTTCATCCTGGCCGAACTCGAAGGCCAGTCCGTTTCCCGGACACTGGAGTATGCCGTGGACGACTGGTGTATCGCTCAGGTAGCCCGGTATGTCGGAGACAAAGCGGTCGAAGCGGAATTCCTGAAGCGGTCGCAGTATTGGCGCAACCTCTACGATCCTTCCACCGGCTTCATGCGGCCGCGCCAGAATGGTCTCTGGTCGTCCCCGTTCGACCCTGCGGAGGTCAATGTCCATTATACGGAAGCCAGTTCCTGGCAATATTCGTTCCATGTGCAGCACGACATCAACGGATTGGTGGAAGTCAGCGGCGGCGACGGTTCGATGGAAGACTGGCTCGATGAACTGTTCAGTACGAACAGCCAGATTTCCGGTATCCAGCAGGCGGACATGACCGGCATGATCGGCCAGTATGTCCAGGGCAACGAGCCGAGCCATCACATCGCCTATCTTTACAACTATATCGGCGTTCCCTGGAAAACGCAGCGGGTGGTCCGGCAGATCATGGATGATCTCTTCGCGGCTCGTCCCGATGGCCTGTGCGGCAACGAGGATTGCGGCCAGATGTCCGCCTGGTATGTGATGAGCGCCCTCGGTCTTTATCCGGTCACGCCCGGCAGCGATGTCTTCGTATTCGGTTCGCCGCTGTTCCGCAACGCCGTCATCCATCAGGAAAACGGCAACGACTTCACGATCCGCGCACCGCGCACTTCCCCTGACAACCGGTACGTGAACCACGTCATGCGTGACGGCGTCCCGTATTCGAAATCCTATCTCCGTTATGCCGATATCGAGCGGGGCCGTACCTTCATCTTCGGCATGGATGACAAGCCCAATCCCCGTTTCGGCAGCAAGGAAGAAGACCGGCCCGTGGCCGCTGTCGAAAAGACCATCGTGGTAAATCCCTGGTTCAAAGTGCCCGATCCTTTTTTCAAAGCGTTCACGAAAGTGGAAATCGAATCCCCGGACAAGGCCTGCAGCATCTGGTATCAGACGGTGCCCGAAGGCAGCGTGGCAGGCGGCGATTTCCAACGCTATGAGCGACCTTTTACCGTGAGCCGCAACTGTACTGTCTATGCGTATTGCACCGACCGGGAAGGCAACCGCAGTTTCACGACGCATACGACACTCCGCCGCATGGAACACAGTTACAAAGTGACGATCGTCCATCCCTACACGCCGATGTACAGCGCCGGCGGCGACCAGGCCATCGTGGACAATATCCGCGGCTCGACCAATTACCGATTGGGCCCCTGGCAAGGTTACCGGAGCGACTTCGAGGCCGTGATCGATATGGGAGAGGTGAAGCGGATTTCCAAGATCAGCGCCGGTTTCCTGCAAGACTCGCAAAAATGGATCCTGTTGCCGCCGTGGGTTGAGTTCTATACCTCCCGTGACGGGAAGACCTACCAGTTGCAGGGCCGGCAGAGCCATTCGGTCGATCCGCGTGACGAGACGCCCCAGATTGCCGAAATATCGCAGCCGGTCCGCACAGACGCCCGCTATGTCAAGGTGATTGCCAAGAATTTCGGTATGCTGCCCGACTGGCACATCGGTGCCGGCGGCCAGGCCCACCTTTTCATCGATGAAGTAACCATCAAATAAGGAAACCCATGGATTCGCTGCGCCGATGCCTTTTGCTCCTTGTCGCGTTGCTGTCGCTGGTATCCTGCAGTCAGCGGGCCGGCACGGTGGAACAATACGTCGATTATCTTTACCAGTCGATGAATCTGGCCGATGACGTGGCCAAGCCGCGCGCCTATTGGGAGGCCAATGTCGCCAAAACCCTCGAAGTCCGCGACCGGATGCAATGGGGCGTTCCGGAAAGGGAGTTCCGTTATTTCGTGCTGCCGATCCGCGTAGGCATGGAAGCCCTCGATGATTTCCGCACACTGTATGCTGATACGCTTTGCGCGCGTGTGGCAGGAATGTCCATGGAGGAGGCTGCCTTGGAAATCAACCACTGGTGCCTGGAGATGGCCACCTTCCGGCTGACGACCGGTTGGACGATGTCGCCGACGCAACTGATTCAAGAGGGGGCAGGGCGTTGCAATGAAGAAGCAGTCCTGGTGGTCGCCGCCCTTCGGGCGGCCGGACTCCCGGCCAGACTGGCCAATGCCCCGCACTGGTCGCATATCGACGGTGCGCATGCCTGGGCGGAAGTCTGGACCGACGGACAATGGCATTTCATGGGTGCTTGCGAGCCTGAAAGCCATCTGGATATCGCCTGGATCAACGATGTGGTTGCCCGGGCCCATGTCATCAGTTCGCCGGTAGTGGGAAAGTACAAGGGCCCTGAACCGGTCCTTGCCCGTTCCACCCAGAATTCCAAGATCAATCTCATCCACCTTTATGCGCCCACGCGCCGCAGTGTCGTCAGGGTCGTCGATCCTTCTGGCCGGCCGGTCCGCGGGGCCCGGGTGGAGTGCAAGGTGTATAATGCCGGTGAGTATGTCACGCTCCATAGCCGTATGAGTGATTTTCGGGGCCGTGTGACTTTTGAGATGGGGTATGGCGACCTCATTGTGTGGGCTTCGAAAGCCGGCCGTTTCGGCCTGGCCAAACTGGATGGCGAAGAAGTTGTAGTGAAGCTGGACCATGTTCCGGGTGAGTCTTTCCAGGTTGACTATGACTTGGTGATTCCTGTCGAGCGCCCTCTTCCCCAACCGAAAACAGAAGCGGATGAAGCCGCCAACGGAGCACGCGTGGCGGTCGAGGATTCGATCCGCAACAGTCGTCCCCATGGCAATGCGGACGTCCTTACCGCTTTCCTGACCGCCCATCCCGGGGAACAGGCGCAGGACTTGCTCGCTTCGCTGGACGACCACGACCGCGGCGTCGTGTCTCTCGATGTCCTGGAAGATGCCTTTGCGCATATCGACGGGACATTCCGTCCTTTGCGCGACTGCCCCCGGATCGAGCAGGAACCCCTCAAGCCATTTTTCTCGCTGCGGCAGGCGGGTGTTTCGCTGGATAGCCCTGCTGCCGTGGATGAATGGGTGGACCAGCATATCCAATTGGTGTCATGGTACAACCCACAAGGGGTGCGGATGGCGCCTGCTGACGTGTGGCAGTGCCGGAAAGCGGACCGGCGGAGCCGCGATATCTTCCGGGTGGCCCTTTGCCGGGCAATGGGTTTCGAAGCGACCTATGGCGCGCTGGATCCGGATGCCCGGGTCGGCCGGGTGGATGTGACGTTCGAGGGTGTCATGCCGACGGACTGCGACCAGCATTTTTCAATTTCCCGGATCGAAGCGCAAACGACGCGTCGCATTCCGCTGGGCGAAGATGGAAAAGAACGGCGTGCCTGGGAAGAGATTTTCCCGCTGACACTCGAGGAGGGCTGTTACATGTTGACGACCGGTGTGCGCCTGGCTGATTACAGCGTCCTTTCGCACACGGCATTCTTCCGTGTGACGGCCGATTCCACTACGGTAGTCCCGTTGCGTCTGCGGGATCCGGGTGCGCGTGCGTATGTTTGGGGCATGTTCAATGCGGGTCCTTTCATCCCCGTGGCGGCCCGCGGCTATTATCTGGTGGTCGAATTGGGCGACCGGGATGAAGCGACGCGGGAGTGCCTCCGTCAATTGGATGAAGCCCAGCCGCTGCTGGAATCCTGGGGTCAGCCGGTTTTCGTGACAGGGCCGGCCGGAGAGCGGCTTTTGACAAAGACAGACGCGCGACCGTTGAGCCAGTTGTCGCATCTGGTCTCTTTCGACGATGCTGACGGTGCCATCCAGACAGACCTTCTGACGGGCTGCCGGCTGCCTTCTCCCGTGCTTCCTTTGGTGGCGATTGCGGACGGATGGGGGCGGATTGTCTATGTTTCGCGGGGCGCCGATCCGACGCTTGCCGAAAACCTCCGAAGAATCATTCCACAAATCGATAAGAACGCGCAATGAAAGCGATCCGATGCCTGGCAGCGTGGCTGCTCCTCCTTCCTTTGCTGACCGCCTGCGGCAGTGAACCGCGCGGCGAAGCTGACCCTTATATCGATTTCCTGTATGCCTATATGCCGCATCCGGACCTGGCGGCCCATCCGTTGGCTTTCTGGCAGGCGAATGTGGAGAAAACCCTGGAAGTCAGGGACCGGATGGGGTGGGACATTCCCGAACGGGAATTCCGGCACTTCGTGCTGCCGCTCCGGGTCAACAATGAGCCCCTCGATGATTTCAGGACGCTGTATGCCGACACGCTCTGTGCCCGTGTGGCGGGCATGGACATCGGGGCAGCTGCGCTGGAAATCAATCACTGGTGCCACGAAATGGCGACGTACCAGCCGTCCGACGGGCGGACCTCGTCGCCGCTGCAGACCATCCAGCGGGGTGTCGGCCGTTGTGGGGAAGAATCCGTCCTGACCGTGGCGGCTTTGCGGGCTGCGGGTATTCCCGCCCGGCAAGTCTATACTCCGCGCTGGGCGCATACCGATGACAATCACGCCTGGGTAGAGGTCTTTGTGGATGGGAAATGGCACTTCATGGGCGCCTGTGAGCCGGAGCCACGGCTCGACATGGCCTGGTTTACCGGCCCCGTGTCCCGGGCGCTGATCCTGCATACCAAGGTCTTCGGAGATTATCACGGAGATGAGGATGTGATCCAGCGTACGCCGTGCTATACGGAAATCAATGTGATCCGCGGCTATGTACCGGCCCGGCGCAGCGTGGTCACGGTGCTGGATCAAACAGGTCGCCCGGTGTCGGGAGCAAACGTAGAGTTCAAGATCTACAATTACGGAGAATACTATACGGTAGCCCGTTATACGACGGACCGGAAAGGCCGGGCGGCGCTCGATATGGGAAAAGGCGATATGGTGGCCTGGGCTGCGAAAGAGGACCGTTTCGGTCTGGCAGTGATTGACGGAGACGCGGTTTCCGTAACGCTTGACCACCGGGTGGGCGAAGCCTTCTCGCTGGAACTGGATATTGTGCCTCCAGCTGAAGATCCGCTGCCTTCGGGGGCAACTGAAGCGGAAGTAGCCCGCAATGCGGAGCGGCTCCGTACGGAAGACGCACTCCGGGAAGCGCGCCCGAAAGGCAATGCCGCTGTCGTGGACGCGTTCCTCGCGGCCCATCCCGATGCGAATGCGCGGGCGCTGCTGGCTTCGCTCTCGGACAAGGATCGGGGCGATGTAACCGCTGATGTGCTGGAGGATGCGTATGCGCATATTGACGGGGAATTCCGTCCGGAGCGTGATTGCCCGCGGGTGGAACTGGAAGCGCTCAAACCCTATTTTGAGGAATTGGGCGCCGAACTCGCTCTGGATTCTCCGGAGGCCGTGGCGGAATGGGTGGAAAAACAGATCGAGCCGGACACGCGCCTGAATCCGCAGGGGCTTCGGATGGCCCCCATTGACGTGTGGCGCAGCCGGAAGGCGGATGCGGCGAACCGCAATATCTTCTACGTAGCGCTGTGCCGGGCGATGGGACTGGACGCTGCGCTCGATGCCCTCACGGGGGATACGCAGCTGATTGCCAAGCCGAAAGGACGCGTTGCAGTGCGGCTGGAAGGAACCGGCGATCCGGAATACTATCATCATTTTACCTTGGCCCGTATCGAAGAGGGTACCGCGAAGTTGCTGACTTTCGATGAAGACTCCGACCACAATCCCTGGACGAAGGTTTTCCCGCTCGCGCTGGAGGAAGGCTACTATATGTTGACGACAGGCACGCGGCTGGCGGACGGCAGTGTGCTGTCCCACGCCGAATTCTTTACCGTGAAAGCCGATACGGAGACCGATGTTCCACTGGTGATGCGCCGGGCGGCCGATCAATTGACGGTGCTTGGAACGATGGACGCCGACCGTTTCCTTCCGCAAACCGGCCGCGGCTATTATCTGCTGGCTGTGCTGGGCGACCGCGATGAACCGTCCATCCACGCCCGGCGACAACTCGAAGCGCTCGCGCCTGTGCTGGCGGAGTGGGGAAGGCCGGTGCTGCTGGAAAAAGATGAAGACGGTTCCATCTTGGAAATGCTTTGTGCCGGATGCAAGAGCGACTCACGCCAAAAGCCGGTCGTAACCATCTGCGACAGTTTCGGTCGCATCGTCTATTTCTCCCAAGGCTACAATACGTCCCTCGCCGAAGACCTCAAACGTGTCCTTCCGCAGTTATGAGTTTCAGTCTCGTTCCCGGTTTCGCCCAGCGCTACCCTAAATCCGATGATCCGGACTTTGAAGGAGCGCTGCCCCGACCTCGGCCGGCCGATCCCGCTGCTGTTTCTCCCGGCTCCAACCAGGCATCCCCTCTCATCGAAACCTGCTGTACTACGCTGGATCAAGCCCTCGCCGCCCAGTCCCGTGGTACCGGCCGCATCGAACTCTGCACGGACCTTTCCGTCGGCGGCCTGACTCCATCCCGTGACCTCATCCGTGAAGTCGCCGCCACCCTGACCATTCCCGTCAACGTACTCGTTCGGCCAGCAACGCGTGATAATAGCGCGGGTGGTAATGCATCCCAAAGCCATGCCACCCTCGGCACTGTAAGAGGGAGGGGCCCAAGCGAAGCTTGGGAGGGGTCGAGCGAAGCGAGACGGTTTGGGAGGCATTACCAGAGCGCTTCACGCGTTGCCGAGATGGGTTTTTCCGAAAGCGATTTTGTTTATGACAAAGAGGCTTTGGAACAGATGCTCGATGACATCGCGTATTGTAAAACGGTCGGGGTGTCCGGCATTGTCGTAGGGGCGTTGACAACGGAAGGGGCTATCGACCTGCCTGCCATGCGCCGGCTGATGGCCGCCGCCGCTCCGCTGCCCGTCACTTTTCATCGCGCCTTCGACGTCTGCACCGAAGACCCGTTCATCGCCCTGGATAAAATCATTGCACTGGGTTGTGCCCGCCTGCTGAGTTCGGGACAAGCACCGACAGCCTGGGAGGGCCGCGCCCTTCTTACGCTGCTCGTCCGCCGCGCCGGCAGCCGCCTGATCGTAATGCCCGGCTGCGGCGTCCTTCCCGAGAATATAAAAGCAATCGCGGGCGCTACGTGCGCCCGCGAAATACATGGGACCAGGATTCCCTGATTATTCCACGAAGCGGACGATCAGATCGAACAACCGGTCGAAATTGTCATCCCGGGTGTTCTGGTAGGAGTCACGCGGCGTGTGGTAGTACGGGATGATCGAGCCGATCGTCTCAAAATAGACGCCCGGTACGCCTTTCTGCGCGAAGGAGAAATGGTCGCTGTCGTCGTTCATCTCTTCCATCACGAAGTCGAAGGGCGGGAACTTGGACGAGGCATTGAGCTGACGTAAGCGCTCCAGGCCGGCTTCGCCGCCCGGGGTGATCTGCGTAGCCAGATGGTCGCTGTCGTCGGCCACCATATCCAGGTCGATCATATACTCGATCTTGTCAAGCGGCAGGCGCGGGTTCTCGCAATAGAAGAACGAGCCCAGCAGATTCTCCTCCTCGGCGTCGAGCAGGATGAACTGGATGCCGTGACGCGGCCGGTTCTTGCTGAAATACTTGGCCAGCGTGACGACCATCGCCGTGCCGGAACCGTTGTCGTTCGCACCCGGGAACACCTGGTCGGCACCCATGTACCCCAGATGGTCATAATGGCCGAAGATGGTGTAGTAAGTGTCGCAGGACGGGTCGGTGCCCGGCAGCCAGGCCACGACATTGTGGGCGTCGCGCGTGGGCAGCATTTCCGCATCGAGATGCAGTTCGATCTCCCGGGCGCCGTCCGGGAAGGACTTGTTCACGAACAAGACCGGGCAGTTGCCCTGATAGTAGGTGCGGGCCTTGAAATACGGGAACTGCTCCTCCTGCCGGAGGATGATGCCGCCTATGTTTTCAAGTTCCGTGAGCCAGGGTTTATACTTGTCGAAAGGATCGGGTTGGACCGTGTCCAAGTAGCGGTTCCAGTCGATGACCACGAACTGGTCGCGGTAGATGCCGCTGCTCAGGTGTTCCATGAAGCCTTCCCGCCGGTAGGCCTCCTCGTCAAGATATGTGACCTTGAAGAAACCGTGGCAAGTAGGGGAGAATTCCTTGACCGTGAAATCGAAGGTCGGGGCGTAAGCCACGCCGTCCACAGAGAGGGACATCGCACCGCGCATTACGTTCATCGGGAACTGGAAGTGCTGCAGATACGGGAGATATTTCTCCTTGCCTTCCACGATGCTCCAACGCCCTTCGTCCGCAGGCTCCACCAGGCTCTTGAGATACGGGCGGACAGACTGATCCTCGGGACCGGCCGCCTCGCAGGGCACGATGCCCTCGAACGAGGAAAGCTGGTCAATGAGATACTTGGCCGCACGGATGTCGCCGTCGCCATAGACGCTGCGTCCGTTGTAGGCTTCATCCGAGATTTCTTTGACGATGCTGTTGTACAACGCCTTGTAGTCCGTGCAGGAAGCAAGTGTCAAGGTGGCGGCCAGAAGCATGACAAAACGTTTCATAGGAGGTTGTTTTATTGGTTGATGATGTCGCGGACTTTCTCCATCATCTGAGCCCCGCGCAGGTCGCCGCCGCGTTTGCAGATGGTTCCGTCCGGTGCAAAGAGAATCATCGTCGGGATGCCCACGATGCCATAAAGGCCGGTCGGCGTCTTGTCATCGCCCACGAAGATCTGCGGCCAGGTCATGCCCATTTCATCCATTTTGGCCAGGCTCGTGCTGTTGCCGCCGTTGTCGTCCGCGTCCCATACAGCTACGCCCAGGACGGTGAACTTGTCGCCGGAGAGGGTCTCATGCGTCCGTTTGATATTGGGAATCTCGCCCATGCACGGACCGCACCAGGAAGCCCAGAAATCGGCGAGGACCCATTTGCCCTTGCCTACAATGTCAGAAAGTTTGATGGCAGCGCCTTCAGGGGTTTTGCCGTCGAAATCGACGAACGGCTGGCCTTCAGCCGTCTTGATTTCCGCTTCCTTGCTGTCGCGAATGCTCTTGATGGCGTCATTTTCGCCCACGAACTTGCCGCATTTGGCCAGGATTCCGTCGAGTTCCTCCAGGTCCAGGTCGTAGATGATGTTCTGCAGGGCGGCGAGGGCGACATAGTTCTTGGCATTCTTGGCAATGGCGCTCAAACTCAGATCCTTGATTTTGGCCATGCCTTCCTCGTAAAGCTTGTCCGCTTCGTCGGTTGCATCATCGGCCAGCGCCATCATTTTTGCCTGCATATCCTGGGCGATGCCGTTCACGTCTTCCTGGAAACGCTTGTAAGCCTTGTTGGCGGTGCCGCCTTCCAATTCGAAGTCGTTGCGGGACATATCCAGGTCGAATTTGCCCTTTTCAGGAATGAAAGGGACCATCCAGGAGCGGTCGCGCCGGTTCTTGTCAGGCCAGTTGACCGTAATGATATTCATTTGCTCATCAGAAGCATCGCCTTTCAGGGTGAACGTACCGTCCGTAATGGGCGCCGTGGCGATTTCTTCACCGGCAGGATTCATCAGGCTGATGACGGCCCCTTCGGGAAGCTGGTCGGCATCCGTAATGGTGCCCTTGACCGTAAAGGTGTCCTGTCCGCAGGCGGCTGCAAGCGCCAAGACAGCGAGGGAGAGGAGAATCTTTTTCATGGATAGAATGCAATGATTTGTTTCTGTTAAAACTTCCGGTCAGGCCGGAAATGACGGATCAAGCGAGGCTGCCGCCGACAATGTCGAGCAGTTCGCTCGTGATGGCTTGCTGGCGGCGCTTGTTGTATTCGAGGGTCAGTTGTTCGAGCAACTCGTCCGCGTTGTCGCTGGCCAGTTGCATGGCGACGGTACGGGCGGCCTGTTCGGCGGCATAGCTGTCCATCAGCACCGTGTAGATCTTGAGGAGCAGGACTTTCGGGAGGAGGGACTCGAGCACTTCCTTCTTGCCCGGCTCGACGATCAGGTCTTCTTCGACAGGTCCGTCCGCCGTTTCAGGCAGGGTCAGCGGGAGATAGGTCTCGCGCACAGGCGGCTGGGAAGCGTTGGACTTGTAGTGGTTGTAAAGCAGGATGATGCGGCCGATCTCCCCCTTTTCGAAACGCTCGATGAGGGTTTGCGCCAACTGGGCGGCGGGGGCATAGGCAGGTTTGTCAAGCAGATGCGATGCGTCCATGGCCGCCTTGAGTCCGACTTTCCGTCCCGCTTCGGCGACTTTCCGCCCCGCCGGGTAGAAATCGATGTCCTCCCAGGTCAGGCCTTCGGCCTGCAAGCGGTCCAGTTCGCCCAGCAGCGACTTGACGGCCGTAGCGTTGAAGCCGCCGCACAGGGAGCTGTTGGAAGAGAACGCTACGATGGCGACGCGCCGGTTGTCGGACGGTGTCAGCAGCGGGGATTCGACCGAAGCCCGGACGCCGCTGCCGACCAGCAGGTCCTGCAGGATTTCATGGAGTTTCTCCTGGTAGGGGACCATATTGCCAATGGCCTGCTGGGCGCGGTGCAGTTTGGCCGCCGCGACCATCTTCATCGCAGCCGTGATCTGCAGCGTGCTCTTGACCGAAGCGATCCGTGTCTTTGTCTCCTTGAGCGATGCCATGGTTATTCTTCGTTGAGCGTCGTGACGATCCCGGCAGCGACGCGCTCGATGGTATCGGTGATGACTTTGTCGATCTTTCCCCGGCCCAGCGGGTCCAGCACGTCGGCACGGTGTTCGGTACGCATCATTTCAAGGAAAAGCTGCTGGAAACGGGGTACTTTCGAGAGCGGGATGTCTTTCATCAAGGCTTTTGTGCCGCAGTAGAGGATGGCCACTTGTTCGCCTACCGGCATCGGTGCGTATTGCGGCTGGATGAGGAGCACGTTGTTCTTGCGGCCTTTGTCAATGGTCAGGCTCGTCACGGTGTCCATGTCGCTTGAGAACTTGGTGAAGGACTCGAGTTCCCGGTACTGGGCCTGGTCGATCTTCAGGGTACCGGCCACTTTCTTCATACTCTTGACCTGGGCGCTGCCGCCGACACGCGATACGGAGATACCCACGTTGATGGCGGGGCGGAAGCCCTGGTTGAACAGGTCGGTCTCGAGGAAGATCTGGCCGTCGGTGATGGAGATCACGTTGGTCGGGATGTAAGCGGCTACGTCACCGGCCTGTGTCTCGATAATCGGCAGGGCTGTCAGGGAGCCGCCGCCGCGTACCTTGCCTTTCAGGCTGGCGGGCAGGTCGTTCATCTGCGCGGCCACTTCTTCCTGGTCGATGATCTTGGCGGCCCGCTCAAGCAGGCGGGAGTGCAGGTAGAAGATGTCGCCCGGATACGCCTCGCGGCCGGAAGGGCGGCGCAGGATCAGCGAAACCTCGCGGTAGGCTACGGCCTGTTTGGAGAGGTCGTCATACACGACCAGGGCATGCCGCCCCGTGTCGCGGAAATATTCGCCGATGGCGGCACCGGCAAACGGCGCATAGTATTGCAACGCGGCCGGATCGGCGGCATTGGCCGCCACCACGATGGTATAGTCCATCGCCCCTTTTTCCCGCAGGGTGCTCACGATGCTTGCCACGGTGGAACCTTTCTGGCCGATGGCCACATAGATGCAATAGACCGGCTTGCCGGCCTCGAAATTCGCCCGCTGGTTGATGATCGTGTCGATGGCGATGGCGGTCTTGCCGGTCTGGCGGTCGCCGATGATCAGCTCGCGCTGGCCCCGGCCGATGGGAATCATGGCATCGACGGCTTTCAGGCCGGTCTGCAGCGGTTCGTTCACCGGCTGGCGGAAGATTACGCCGGGCGCCTTGCGTTCGAGCGGCATTTCCGTCAGCTCGCCTTTGATCTCGCCGAGGCCGTCAATGGGCTGGCCCAGGGGATTGACCACGCGTCCGACCATCTTTTCGCTGACCCGGATCGATGCGATGCGGCCGGTGCGGCGGGCCGTCATGCCTTCCTTCACTTTTTCCGTGGAACCCAGCAGCACGGCACCTACGTTGTCGGCCTCGAGGTTCATCACGACGGCCATCACGCCACTGTCGAATTCGAGGAGTTCGCCGGCTTCGGCATGGGTCAGGCCATAGAGCCGGACCACGCCGTCATGGACCTGGAGCACCTGTCCGACTTCTTCGTATTGGGCGTCTATATTGATGTCGTGCAGCTGCTTGAGCAGCACTTCGGAAATTTCGCTTGCTTTGAGATTGTCAACCATTGTTGCGGAGTTTTCTGTTTTTTTCTTCCCATTCCTTGCGGATGGTTCGCAGTTGCCTTGCGATGGAGGCGTCGAGGCGCTTGTCGTCTACCTGGAGGATGAAGCCGCCGATCAGGTCGGGGTTCACTTCGGTCTTGAAATCGACCTTGGTGTACCCTTGGAGTTCCATCAGCACGCGCAGTTTGTCAGCCAGTTCGCGGTCTTCGGCCGCCGTGGTGAGCCAAGCCCGTGTAATCCCTTTTGCCTGGCGGTACAGCACACGGTAGGTGTGGAGGATGGCCGGCAGGTAGTCCACACGCTTGTTATGGATGACGAGCGCGAGGAACCGCTGCATCGTCTCCGACAGCTTCTCGATGCATTCCGTCACGTTGTCCTTGCTGAGGACGGCGTCGCGGAGTGCGTGGGCATCTTCGTAAACGCGGTCTTCCTCCTGCTTTTCACGGGCGAAAAGCAGGAGGGCGTTGGCGTAGCGGGATGCGATCAGTCCGTCATTCATTCCTCGGGTGTCAATTGAGGGTTTGGGTGCGGTGGCTGGCCCGCGCTTCTTCAATCATGCGGTCAATCAGGTCGCTCTGCTTTTCGTGCGTGTCGAGATGACCCCGGAGCAGTTTTTCCGCCACCGCGACCGACAGGCCGGTCACTTCATCCGCCAGTTCGCGGCGGGCCGTATCCTGGGCGATGCGGATCTCTTCGCGGGCCTGGGCGAGCATGAGCTCGGTCTGCGCCTTGGCCTGTTCGCGGGACTCCTGGACAATCTTGTCACCGGACGCTGCTGCCTCGTTGAGGATGCGGGCTTGCTCCTTGCGTGCCTCGTCGATGAGACGTTTCTGCTCTTCTGCCAGCTGTTTCAGCGTGTTGCGCGCTTCTTCCGCCTCTTTGAGCGAACGTTCGATGCTGTCGGAACGTTTCTTCACCATCCCCGTAATCAGCGGGAAGCCGAACTTCGCCAGAATGAAGAACACGATGGCGAAGACCAGCGTCATCCAGAAGAGGAGTCCGAAGTCGGGTGTGATGAGGGACATAGACTAGCCGATGATGCCGAGCAGGCAGACGAGGATGGCGAAAAGGCAGGCACCCTCGATGAGGGCGGCGATGATGATGGCGGTGGTACGCATGCCGCTGGCCGCTTCGGGCTGACGGGCGGAACTCTCCAGCGCGGATTTACCGATTTTGCCGATGCCGATGGCGGCTGCGATGGCTGCGATGCCTGCGCCGATGGCGGCGCCGAATTTACCGAATGCCGCACCTGCGACGGCCTGTAAAATGATAGCTAACATAGGTTTTGGTTTATTGAGTTGTTTCTATTTGTTTGGTTTCGTGTTCAGGTTGCTGGCGCGACAGGCCGATGAAGACGCTGGAAAGCATCGTGAAGACGTAGGCCTGGATGAAGGCCACCAGCAGTTCGAGGATATCCATGAAGACGCCGAAGATGACCGCGATGACGGTCATCGAACCGTTGAGCGCGGGTCCCAGCTTGGCGGTCAGGAAGATGACGGCCATGACGCCCAGCAGCATGATGTGGCCGGCCAGGATATTGGCGAAGAGCCGCACCATCAGCGAGAAGGGCTTGGTGAACATGCCGATGATCTCGATGAGCGGCATCAGCGGCAGCGGCACCTTAAGCCAGGCCGGTACTTCCGGCCAGAAGATATCCTTGTAATAGTGTTTGTTGCCGAAAAGGTTGACGGCCAGGAACGTGCAGACGGCCAGGAACAGGGTCACGGCAATGTTGCCCGTGAGATTGGCCCCGCCCGGGAAGAAAGGCACGATGCCCAGCAGGTTGTTGAGGAAGATGAAGAAGAAGGCAGTCAGCAGGTAGGGGGCATATTTTTCCCAGTCCTTGCCGACACCTTCCTTGATGATGTCGTCGGTAACCATCGTGATGAGCATTTCCATCAGGCCGGGCAGGCCGCGGGGTGCCTCTTTCAAGGCATCGTGCCGCCGGTACCATCGGGAAGTCAGCAGGATGAGGACCACCAGCAGGATGGAACTGAGCAGCAGGCTGCACACATTCTTCGTGATGGAGATGTCCAGCGGCCGTTTTCCGGTAGCCGCGTTGACGAGTTTGCCGTTTTCATTCAGCGTATAGCCGTGCTCCTCCATGCGGTTCGACATGAACACATGCGGGCCGCCGTCAAAGACGATGCAGGGCAGGGGGATGGAAATGTGTTTGCCGTGGATCGTGGTGATATGCCAGTCGTAGGCGTCGCCGATATGGCCGAAGATGTAGCTCTTCATGTCGAGCTCGCCCGGCACGGAGGCACCGTGCGCCTCGTTGGCAGAAGCCGCTGCCGGCAGAAGCACCAGCAGCAAGGCAAGGATCCAGGTATATCTTCTTCTTATCCGATGCATACCGTAATCACATTTGACCGGACCTCCACGAATCCGCCCGGGCAGGGGATTTCGCGATTGTCCGAGCCGGCGACATAGCGGATCAGGCCCGCGTCGAGCGAGGAGATCAGCGGCGCATGGTCCTTGAGCACTTCGAAGCGGCCCATCGAGCCCGGAAGCTCGACCAGGTCCACTTGCGCTGAGAGGACTTCTTTCTCGGGAGATATGATTCTGAGCGTGAGCATCCCCAAATCTATTTACCGGCCTGGGCAAGCAGTTTCTCGCCCTTGGCGATGGCTTCTTCGATGGTACCCACATTGAGGAACGCCTGTTCCGGGAGGTGGTCCACTTCACCGTCCATAATCATGTTGAAACCTTTGATGGTGTCTTCGATCGAGACCATGACGCCCGGTACGCCCGTGAACTGCTCGGCCACGTGGAACGGTTGCGAGAGGAAACGCTGGATGCGGCGTGCGCGGTTGACGGTGAGTTTGTCCTCGTCAGACAGTTCGTCCATGCCCAGGATGTTGATGATGTCCTGCAGTTCTTTGTTGCGCTGGAGGACCTGCTTTACACGCTGGGCGGTCTGGTAGTGGGCTTCCCCCACGATGTTCGGGTCGAGGATGCGGGACGTGGAGTCGAGCGGATCCACGGCGGGATAGATGCCCAGCTCGGCAATCTTGCGGCTGAGCACGGTGGTGGCGTCGAGGTGTGAGAAGGTGGTGGCCGGAGCCGGGTCCGTCAAGTCGTCAGCCGGCACATAGACGGCCTGCACCGAGGTGATGGAGCCGTTTTTGGTGGAAGTGATGCGCTCCTGCATACGGCCCATTTCCGTGGCCAGGGTAGGCTGGTAACCCACGGCCGACGGCATTCGGCCCAGCAGGGCGGAGACTTCCGAACCGGCTTGGGTGAAACGGAAGATATTGTCGATGAACAGCAGGATATCCTTCGGGTCGTCGGGATTGCCGCTGTCACGGAACGATTCGGCGAGGGTGAGGCCCGAAAGTGCGACCGAAGAGCGGGCTCCCGGCGGTTCGTTCATCTGGCCGAATACCATCGCCACCTGCGATTTCTTCAGTTCCTCGGTATCTACCTGGGAGAGGTCCCAGTGGCCTTCTTCCATGCTTTTCTCGAAATCCTTTCCATAGCGGATGACACCCGATTCGATCATCTCACGCAGCAGGTCGTTGCCTTCGCGGGTACGCTCGCCGACGCCGGCGAACACCGAGAAGCCGTTGTGCTTCTTGGCGATGTTATTGATGAGTTCCTTGATGAGCACGGTCTTGCCCACGCCGGCGCCGCCGAAGAGGCCGATCTTGCCGCCTTTGAGGTAAGGCTCCAGCAGGTCGATGACCTTGATGCCGGTGAAGAGGACTTCCTGCGAAGTGGTCAGGTCTTCGAACTTGGGCGGTTCCCGGTGAATGGGGAGGGCGCCCTGGCGGTCCAGTTCGGCCATGCCGTCGATGGTGCCGCCGACCACGTTCATCACCCGGCCGCGGATCTGGGCTCCGACCGGCATCGTGATGGTCGTGTTGGTGCAGCGGACTTCCATGCCGCGGCGGAGGCCGTCGGTCGAGTCCATGGCGACGGTGCGGACCGTGTCTTCACCGATATGCTGCTGGACCTCGATGGTAAGCGTGGTGCCATCCTTCCGGGTTACGTGCAGGGCCTCATGGATGGACGGGAGCCTGGACTGCTGGTCTTCCGTCAGGTTGAAATGCACATCGACCACGGGGCCGATGATCTGGGATATGTGTCCGGTGAGTGTTGCCATGAAGGATTATTCTCTTTTTTTCATTTTTTCATTCAATCTACAAAGATAGTCATTTTTTGAAGATTTTTTCCTAACTTAGTAGCCTCAATCGTGGAAATAATCAACCAAATATAAAGTAACTGTTATGGCATTTTCCATTCTCGACCTCATCAAATCGCAGGTCACGGCCCAGACGGCCAACGTGCAGATTCCCGCGGAATCCAAGAACACAGTTCTTAATGGGCTGACCGACTCCATTTTTGGCAGCCTCACCCAGACGGTGGCCAAACCCGGTGGCGTGGACATGGTCAAATCGCTGCTGACCGGCAAGACCTCGGCGGCTGCGAGCCCCATCACCGCGCTGGCCGGCAACCTGTTCAGCAACAACATCCTGAAAAAACTCAATCTGGGCAGTGCCCTGGGCGGCGCCCTCTCGGGCATCATTCCGACCATCATGGGCAAACTCTCCGGCATCCTGAAAGACCAGGACGGTGACGGCGATGTGGACTTTGCCGACATCCTGCTCACCCTCAAGGGCGGCGGCAAGGCGGCTGCGACCAAGACCGGCGGCGGCCTGCTCGGCGGCATTCTCGGCAAAGTTCTCGGAGGAACCCGTTAATCCGGCATGACCATGGCAACGACTTCTACCAAACAGCAGAATTTCACGCCGGCCATCATCGTGATGTTCGCCCTGTTCTTCATGATCGCTTTCGTGACGAACCTGGCCGGATCGATGGGCGTGGTCGTGACGAACCAGTTCGGCGCCAGCAAGGCTCTCAGCCAGCTTGGCACGCTCGCCAACTTCATCGCTTACGCCTGCATGGGTATCCCTGCAGGTATCATTCTCCGCCGCAAGGGCTATAAGTTCACCGCGCTGGCAGCCGTGATCGTCGGCTTCATCGGCGTCGGCATCCAGTTCCTCTCCGGCTATGCCGAGAGTTTCTTCGTCTATGTGCTCGGCGCCTTCATCGCCGGCTTCTCGATGTGTATGCTCAACATCGTCGTCAACCCGATGCTCAACACGCTCGGCGGCGGCGGCAACCGGGGCAACCAGCTCATCCAGTGGGGCGGTTCCTGCAATTCCATCGGCGGCACCATCGCGCCGATCCTCGTGGGCTGGCTCGTCGGCGGCTCCATCCAGGATGCCACCGTGGCTAAGGCCGCACCTGTGATGATCATCGCCATGGTGATCTTCGCCATCGCTTTCGTGGTGATCATGCTGACCCGCATCCCCGAGCCGCACATGGAAACCCCTGAAGAGAAGGCTGCCCGTCTTTCCGGCAAGGGCCAGAAGGACAAGCACAGCCCGCTGAGTTTCCGTCACTTCGTGCTCGGCGCCATCGCCATCTTCTTCTATGTAGGTATTGAGGTGGGCATCCCGAATACGGCGAACATCTACTTCTCCGGCCTGCCGTCCGTAGGTCCTGCCATCGCCGGTACCTTTATCGGCGCCTATTGGTTCTGCATGCTCATCGGCCGTCTGATCGGCGCTTCCGTCGGCGGCAAGGTCTCCAGCAAGAAGATGCTGCTCTACACGGCTTCGGCTGCCATCCTCTTCATCCTGCTGGCGATGTTCATCCCGCAGACCTCGACGATCACGCTTGGCAAGTACACCGTTCCGTGGAGCCTGGCCTTCCTGACCATCTGCGGTCTCTGCACATCCGTCATGTGGGGTGCGATCTTCAACCTTTCGGCCGAGGGCCTCGGCAAGTACACGGCCGCAGCTTCCGGTATCTTCATGACACTGGTCTGCGGTGGCGGTATCATCCCGTTCCTCCAGAACGCCATTGCCGACAAGGTCGGTTCCATCCAGAGCTACTGGCTGCTGGTGGCCTGCCTTGCCTACCTCGTATTCTATGCCGTCTCCGGCTACAAGAATGTAAACAAGGACATCCCGGTCGAATAGTATGGCAAAGGATCTTGTAATGGGTATAGACGTCGGTGGGCAGAGCACCAAACTCGGCGTCGTCAATGCAGAAGGCGAGATTATCGCCCAGACTGTCATCTCTTCGCTGCAGGAAGAGCTCATCGACTATATCAACGAATTGACCAAGGCCATCAAAGGCTTGATCGCCGATACGGCGGAAGTCGGCAAGGTCAAGGGCATCGGCATCGGCGCCCCGAACGGCAATTACTACAAAGGTACGGTGGAATATGCCCCGAACCTCAAATGGAGCTACGACAACGAAGGCAAACCGACGGTCATCGACTTGGCCGCGCTCGTCAAGAGTTTCACCGGCCTGCCGGTGACGGTCACCAACGACGCCAATGCCGCCGCTATGGGTGAAATGGCTTACGGCGTGGCCCGCGGCATGAAGAATTTCATCATGATCACGCTCGGAACGGGTGTCGGCAGCGGCATCGTCGTCAACGGGGAAGTGGTCTATGGCCACGACGGTTTTGCCGGTGAGCTGGGCCATACCATCGCTATCCGCGACGGCCGCCAGTGCAACTGCGGCCTCAAGGGCTGCCTCGAGACTTATTGCAGCGCCATGGGTGTCCGCCGCACGGCACAGAAACTTCTGTTCGCCAGCCCAGACAAGCCCAGCCCGCTGCGCAGCATGGACCCCGAGAAGATTTCTTCGAAGGATGTGTACGATGCCGCTGAACAAGGCGACGAGATCGCACTTGAGATTTTCAAATATACGGGTGAGATTCTCGGCCGCTCCCTGGCCGACTTCGTAAAGTTCAGCGCGCCCGAGGCCATCGTCCTCTTCGGCGGTCTGGCCAAGGCCAAGAAGTACTTCCACGAGCACATGGTCGCCGCCATGGAGGAAAACCAGCTCCAGATCTGGCGTGGCCGCATCAAGATCCTCTACTCCTCGCTCAAGGACTCCGACGCCGCCATCCTCGGTGCCAGCGCCCTGGCCTGGTAGGATCTTTCGTTGAGAACGGAAAGAGGGTGACCATCGCGGCCACCCTCTTCTTTCTTGCCCAGCCTTGAGTCTTCGTCTGGAACGCCTGCCCGGCTTGATTCGAGCCGCGACAGGACTCTCACACATTCTGGAATCCTGTCGCGGCAGGAAAAACGGCCCAATCGCTCTAAAATGTGCCGCGACAGGACCGAAATGAATTTCCCAGTCCTGTCGCGGCAAAAGTATTCTCGCCCGAAACCTCTTTATGCCCGGCTCGCCGGGCATCTCGTCCGTTTTCATCGGTCGCTTCGCTGCGAAGGGTATATGCTTGGAAAACCGTCGCGCTCCGCGCGACCCCTCCCACCGCTTTGCGGCGGGCCCCTCCCTCTAATAGCCGAGGGTGGCTAAGGTTTTCCAAACATATGCCCTTCTCCGCTGCGCTTAGCGCCATCAGGCGCTAGCGAAGGTCGTTGTGTGGCCTTGTGGGATAGCAGGCCGTAGCGGCGGGGTTTACTCCCGTAGGTCGTGCTCTCGCCTACGGCTCGGGTGGGGCAGCGCCCCAGTATGAGCATTTGGCTATTTGCCGTCCCGTTTGTCAACGATGGTTGCGCGGGGATAGTCGGCTTTGTTGAAAGTCACCTGTTTGTCTGAGACGCCGAAAGAGACGTCGTAGATCTTCACCGAGACGCCGGAGACCTTGGCGGAAATGCTCACCGGATAGTACGTGCCCTTGGCGACGACCAGGTCCATCGTCTTGGGATCGTCTTTCTCCTTGTTGTCCTTGGATTTCTTGCACAGGAGGTACCAGGCGTCGTCCGTTTCCTTCTTGAGGCTGACATCGTATCCATCAGCAACGCCGGTGAACATTTCCGTATCGCCTTTGTTCTCGTCGGGCTTGGCATGGGCCGTGTCTTCGATGGTGATCTCATCCTTCTTACCGTCATACGTCCAGGTCGTCGTGCCATCGGACCAGGTGACGATCTTGACGCCCATCATTCCACCTTCACTTTTGTATTTGTCTCCCAGCACGTAAGTTTTGGTCGACATGGTTCCAAGGATAGGGATTTTGATGTCCATCGTCATGACGATGCCCTCTTTTTCATGTTTCTCCATAGCCTCTTCCATCCGTGATACAATCTCCTTGGGCGTCTGGGCCAAGGCCATGACTGACAGCAACAGCGCGGCCACCATAATAATCGATCTCTTCATACTTGTACGCTTTACTAGTTCAGCGAGGCAAAACTGCATATTTTATTCCAAAAACCGTTTGGGCGGCGGCGAAAAAAGTGTAACTTTGTATCCCGGTTCAATCTAATCGGGATTTCAATGATTACAGATTTAGATGGCACAAGCTTGCGTTTTGCGGGCCTGCCGGGAGGCACGAGCCTCTACGCGCTGCAGAACAGACAATTGCGCAACAGATACTATTTGCTGAGCGGACCGGGAAGCCGCCAGTTGCTCGCTTCTCCCGAGATTGTCGGCTATCCCTGCTACACCGCCCTCCTTGATGAAACTGTCGCCGCCCTCCGTTACTTGACCGACAACGGACTGGGCGGCGATCTCGATATTTTCACTATCCTGCGCGGCGGGCTCAACTACCCACTGGAAGAGGCTGCATTCCGCTGCGGAATCCGTGTGCGGGACATGCATTTCGTGTCCAGTGAACGCGTGGCAGAGAACCATGTGATCAAGGGACTGGAGATCAAATACGACAAGATCCACCCCACTCGCGGCCGCGTGCTCGCGGTCGGTGACATCCTGGCCACGGGCGACACGTTCCGCTATTGCTTCGAACACCTGATGCGGAAGTTCCTGCAGACGGGCGGCAGCATCCGCCGGATCCTGTTCTTTACGATTGGCGGGACGCGTGCCTTCCGGCTCATGGAGGAACTCTCCACGAAGCTCCATGCTATTTTCGCCGGCTTCGAGGGCATTGACTGCTTTTTCTTCGAAGGTGCTTTCACCGTCTATGAGGACAAAGGGGTGAGCGGCATCAATCATCCGGACATCGACTTCGGCTGGAAGGGCGGCGTGGTCACACCTGAATTCCGGCGCTACATCCTCGACCGGCCCGACGCGCTGCTGGAGAAGTGCATCATCTACGACGGCGGCGCGCGGCGCTACCAGCTTCCGGTCCATTTCGAAGAAGTGTTGGAATACTGGGAAGGAATCCGCGACAGGGCCGACCGTATCGACACTCGAGCCCTGGTGGAAGAGAAACTGGGCTATGCCGGCCCGGTGGAATTCGAAGACTGGCTGGATATCACGCATTTGCGTGGAATCAAGGATCTCGGAGCCCTTTGGGCTGACGAACAGGCACTGTTCGACCGGCCGATTGACCTGCGCGCCCTGGCCAACCGCCGCATCGCATCGATCAATAATCTGAAACAGCAATATGAAAAGGACTGATGTTGACTACACCGACCGTGCGGTGGACCGTGCCGGACGGAAATCGAATCTGAGTATGTTCATGGTGATGCTCGGCTTCACCTTCTTCTCAGCCAGCATGTGGGTCGGACAGCAGCTAGCCGCCGGTCTCGACTGGTGGGGCTTCGTCTGGGCTCTCCTCCTGGGCGGCTTGATCCTGGCTGCCTATACCGGCGCATTGGGCTACATCGGTGCGGAGAGCGGCCTCTCGCTCGACATGCTCGCCCGGCGCAGCTTCGGCACCAAGGGCAGCTGGCTCCCCAGCGCCATGATCAGTTTCACGCAGATAGGCTGGTTCGGTGTGGGCCTGGCGATGTTTGCCATCCCGGTAGCCAAGCAGATCCTCGGACTCGAAGTGACGCCCGACCATATGCCCTGGCAGGGCTATCTGCTGGTGGTCATCGCCGGCATCCTGATGACCGCAAGTGCCTATTTCGGCATCAAGAGCTTGACCATCATCAGTTATATCGCCGTTCCGCTGGTCGCCATCCTGGGCACCGTGGCCATGATCATGGCAGTCCGCCAGGGTGACAAGAGTCTCATCGAGCAGTTCTCGCAAGGGGCGAAAGATCTCGGCATCATCGCAGGCGCCGGCCTTGTCGTGGGCAGTTTCGTCTCCGGCGGTACCGCGACACCGAACTTTACGCGCTTCGCCAAGAATGCCCGGGTCGGCCTCTGGACGACGGTTATCGCTTTCTTCATCGGCAACTCGCTGATGTTCCTCTTCGGTGCCGTTTCCAGCATCTACGCCGGCGGCAACGACATCTTCGACGTGATGATCAACCTCAATCTCTTCTACTTCGCTTTGCTGGTGCTTGGCCTGAACATCTGGACGACCAATGACAACGCTCTCTATTCGGGCGGTCTGGGTCTGAGCAACATCACCGGCCTGACAAAGAAGACGATGGTCATCATCTCCGGCATTATCGGCACCGTGGCGGCTGTCTGGCTCTACTGGAACTTCTGCGATTGGCTCAACGTCCTCAACTGCACGCTGCCGCCCGTCGGCATCATCTTGATCCTCCATTATTTCACGAATCGCAAGGCCTACGCCGAGAACACCGTTCCGGAAAGGAAAGTGAACTGGTGGGCCGTCGTTGGCGTCATCCTGGGCGCCGTGGTCGCCAATCTCGTGAAATGGGGCTTCCCGGCCATCAACGGCATGGCGGTCGCCGCTGTCCTGTTCCTCATCGGGCAGAAAGTCCGGAAATAGTTTTTTTACTTTTGCCGCGGCTTGTCTTTTCTCTTTTCTCCCTTGTCCAGTACCAGCGTGCGGTCGCCGTAGATGGGGGTGATTTCGGGCTGGCGGGAGCGGGCCAAGGCACGGTCGATGCGGACCTGAAGCAGGGAGTCGCGCTTGCGGGCTTTGGCAATCTTGCGGTCTAGGTCGTGGACAAGCGGGGAATAGCCTTCGTCGAAGAAGCCGGCTCGGGCTTTCATTTCCAAGACTTTCCGGACTTTGGCGTCGAGTTCTTCCAGGGGCCAGGCGCCGCAGGCCACGGAGTCGGCGATGGCGTCGATCGAGTGCATCTCGTCGTCGGGCATCAGGATCATGTCGGAACCGGCGCGGTAAACAGCAAGGTTCACTTCGAACGGGGTGCGGCCGGCGGCGACGCCCTGCATGCCGACGGCGTCGGTGATGACCAACCCGCGGAAACCTTGTTCTTCCCGCAGCAGCCCTTTCATACAAGGTGCGGAGATGGACATCGGGACGCCGGTCGAGTCGATGGCCGGGATGCTCATGTGGGCTACCATGATCATAGCTACGCCTTCGTTGATAAGTTGCTGGAAGGGGGCTAGTTCTATGCTGTCCAGCCGGGCGCGGTCATACAGGACGACCGGCATTTCGTAATGGGAATCGACGGTAGTGCTGCCGTGGCCGGGGTAGTGTTTGGCGCAGGCATAGATTCCTTCGTCTTGCATGCCGTGCATGTAGGCGACAGTGAAGTCTCCCACTACCTTCGGATCGCCGCTGAAGGAGCGCTGCCCGTCCGACGGGTCGTAAGGATCGGGGCAAGCATCGGCAACGGGCGCATAGTTGACGTAGATGTTGAGGTCGCGGAGTTCGCGGCCCACGTTGCGCCCCATTTCGTAAATGAGTTTCTGGCCCCGCCGGCCTTCGAGCCGGCCGAGGAGACGCTGGCGCGGATAGGGGAGATACTCGGCGAAACGCATGGCGGCGCCCCATTCGGCATCAGTTGCCACGAGCAGCGGAAGCCGGGCCATACCCTGCAGTTGGTTCATCCGTTCGATGAACGGGGCGATGGGACCGCGCATGATGATGGCACCGCCCACACCGTAGTCGCGGATGAGCGAGTCCTGCCGGGCCATCGTCTCTTCCGAGGGCTCGCGGCTGATCTCCAGGACGAATAGCTGGGCCACTTTCTCACGGATGGAAAGCTGCTGCATGAGCGCTTCGACCTGCGCTGCATGGCGGGCCTCGGCGAGCCGGTCAGGAGAATCGTTGCGGCAGCCGGCTGCAAACAGGACAAAAAGTGAGAATAAAAGGACGGAAGAAATCTGTTTCATGGTACAGCAGGCCACAGAATGCGTCTGAAGGGCTGAATCTTCATTCTGTGGCCAAGATTCTGGCGATTCAGCCGTTTTTTTGTCCACAGAATGCGCGTGAAGGGGTTCAGACGCATTCTGTGGCCAACGAGCCAGCCATGCCAAAAGTCAGCCCAGCAGAGCCTTGACAGCGGCGGAAATGGCGCGGCCGTCGGCGACGCCGGCGAGGCGCTTCGAGGCGACGCCCATCACTTTGCCCATGTCGCGGATGGAGGTGGCGCCGACTTCAGCGACGATCTCCTTCACACGGGCTTCCAGTTCTTCGGGCGAGAGTTGCTTCGGCAGATAACGTTCCATCACGGCAGCTTCCGCCAACTCGTTGTCCGCCAACTCTTGACGGCCGTTGTCCACGTAGACTTGCGCCGTTTCCCTGCGTTGTTTGATGAGTTTCTGGATCATCTTCAGGACGTCGGCGTCGGTGACATCCTTGGAGCCGCCTTCTGCGGTCTTGAAGAGGAGGATTTCATTCTTGACGGCCCGTACGGCGGCCATCGCTACGGCATCGTGGGCCTTCATCGCGGCCTTGATGTCTTCCTGGATCTGTTGTTCGAGTGTCATAACCGTACAAAAATAGCAATTATCCGCCAAATGTGGTACCGGCATCGGAAAAACCGATTCTTCTTGTTATATTTGTAAACTGGATTCCCGGCAACCGGGAATGACGAATGATCATAAACCAACAATTCCGTTATATGAAAAAACTGATGCTTATCGCAGCGCTCGCCCTGGTTGTATGGAGCCCGGCCGATGCGCAGAACAACCCGATTCTGCAGAAACGCTACAAAACGCCGTATGAGATCCCGCCCTTCGAGATCCTGACCATCGACAACTACCGCGAAGGCATGCTCAAAGGCATGGAAGAGAACAAGAAGGAGATCCAGGCCATCGTGGACTGCCCCGACGAGCCGACCTTCGAAAACGTAATCGTAGCGCTCGACAAAAGCGGCAAACTGCTCTCCAAGACCAGTTCCGTGTGGAGTTCGCTCAACAGCGCCAGCTCCACGCCCGAACTCCAGGCTTTCGCCCGCGAGATGAACCCGCTGACCTCGGCCCACAGCAACGAGATGCGGATGAACAAGAAACTCTTCGAGAAAGTCAAATATGTGTATGACCATCAGGAGAAATACAACCTGAACAAAGAGCAGAAGCGCCTGCTCCAGAAGACCTATGACGGCTATGTCAACAGCGGAGCCCTTCTAGACGAGGCCAAGCAGAACGAGATCAAGGCCATCAACCTCGAACTCTCCAAGCTGCAGCTCCAGTTCAGCCAGAACCTGATGCACGATACCAACAATACCTATGTGACGGTTGACAATGTGAAAGACCTCGAAGGCCTGCCGCAGGACAACATCGACCGCGCCGCCGCCCTCGCCGAGCGTATCGGCCAGAAAGGCAAGTACAGTTTCAACATGCAGCGCCCCAGCTGCAATCCCGTCCTGCAGTATTGCAAGAACCGCAACCTGCGCAAACAGGTGTACGAGATGTACAACAACCGTTGCAACCACAACGACGAGTATGACAACAAGGCCATCTCCGCCCGCATCATCGAACTCCGCCTGAAACGCGCCAACATCATGGGCTACACGGATTATGCCGCCATGTCGCTCAAGGACCGGATGGCCGAAAACGCCGCCAACGTGTATGCGCTCCTCGACCAGATCTGGGCGCCGGCCGTGAAGAAGGCCAACGAGGAAATCGCCGACATCAAGGCGATGATGAAGAAAGATAAGGTGAAGGGGGAGCCGCAGCCGTGGGACTACATGTACTATCTCGACAAAGCCAAGAAAGCCAAGTTCGACATCGACGAAGCCTTGGTGTCCGAATACCTCGAGATCAACAATGTCCAGCAGGGCATCTTCTACGTGGCCAACAAACTCTACGGCCTCTCCTTCAACGAGCGTACCGAGGACTATCCGCAGTACGAGCCGACCGCCAAGTCCTGGGACGTGATTGACCGCGACGGCAATGTCATCGCCATCTTCTACAGCGACTATTTCCCGCGTGACGGTAAGGGTGCCGGTGCCTGGTGCGGCGGCTTCCGCGGCCAGACTTACGACGGTGCCCAGCGCGTGCATCCCATCGTGACCAATGTCTGCAACATGACTTTGCCTTCCGGTGACAAGCCTGCTCTCCAGACCCTTGACAATGTGGAGACGATGTTCCATGAATTCGGCCATGCCCTCCACTCCTTCTTCCGCAACGTGCACTACGGCGGTGTCTCCGGCACCGAGCGTGACTTCGTGGAGCTTCCTTCCCAGATCAACGAGCACTGGGCCTTCGAGCCCGAGGTGCTGCGCGTCTATGCGAAGCACTATAAAACGGGTGAAGTGATCCCGCAGGAACTCATCGACAAGATTGAGGCCAGCGGCAAGTACGGCCAGGGTTTTGCCACGGTCGAATACCTGGCAGCCTCGTATGTGGATATGGACCTGCATGTGCTGACTTCCATTCCGGCCAACCTGAACGTGATGGAATTCCAAGCCAAGAAACTCGCCGAGCGCGGCATTCCCAAGCAGATCCTCCCGCGCTACAGCGTGACGAACTTCAGCCACTCCATCGGCGGTGGCTACAGCGCCGGTTACTATAGCTACATTTGGGCTGAAGTGCTCGATTGCGACGCCTTCCAGGCTTTCAAGGAGACGGGTGACATCTTCAATCAAGATGTTGCGCAGCGTTTCCGGAAGTATGTCCTCACGCCGGGCGGCATTGACAAGGGCATGGTGATGTACCAGAACTTCCGCGGCCGCCAGCCGCAGGTGGACGGCCTGCTCGAGAACCGGGGTTTGAAATAAACTTCCGATGAAAAAGCTCTTGCTTCTGTGTTTTGTGCTGGTGGCCACGATTGCGCTGGCGCAAAATCCGACGGCCGTCGATCTCTCCGTGACCCGTCATGGTCCGCAGTCAGGCACCCTCCTCGTCATCGGCGGGGGTGCCATGACGCCTGAGTTGTGGAATGCCTTCGTGGAACGTGCGGGCGGGAAGGATGCCCGTATCGTCGTGATTACCAATGCTTCCGAAGCGGGCGATACCAGTTGGCAGCGGACGCTCGACACCCTCTCGGCCCGCATCGGAGCCAAACGGGTCTCCCGGATGCATCTGACGACTATCGACGAGGCCAATGATGATAAACTGATCGAGCCGCTCAAGAAGGCGACGGGGATCTATTTCACCGGCGGCCGCCAGTGGCGGATTGCGGAAGTGTATCTGAATACGAAGGCGCACCGGGAAATGTTCCGGCTGCTGGAGCGCGGCGGCGTGATTGCCGGCTCATCGGCAGGTGCCAGTATCCAGGGCTCCTTCCTCTGGCGGGGTGACACCCGCGGCCCGAACATCCTGATCGGCGATCACACCCAGGGGCTTGGTTTCATGAAACTCACGGTCATCGACCAGCATATCCTCACGCGCAACCGCCAGCACGACCTGGCCGATTTTGTCGCGGCAGCACCGGAGTTTATCGGTTTCGGCCTGGACGAATCGACGGCCATCGAAGTACGGGGTGACGAATTGACCGTGCTGGGCAAATCCTATGTCGCCGTTCACTGCAAGGAGTTGGAACAATTCATCTTCCTCCGAAAAGGGCAACGCTTCGACCTGAAGACCCATCAGGTGATCCGACGGACGAATCCTTGACAAAAAATGCCGCGTCAGACCGACGCGGCATTTTCTTTCAGGTTCGGGTAATCGTTACTTGTCGTTGGGAACCCGATGGAAAGCGTAAATCGCTGTCTGGTGGGAGGAGAAAAGCCCAGGGACATCAATGTTGAAATCCGGCTGGCGAAGCACCAGCGTGGTGGGCGTCAGCTCCGTGATCTCATAGGCACCGACCAGTACCATGGCCTTGCCGTCATTCGAGACGGAAATCGACCGGTTGAAGCGGATGGCATTCTTGTTGGAATCATAGGAGTATCCGGATAATTCCACGTCGAGGCCCATCCGCCCCGAGGCCATCATGTCCTCAGCCAAATGCAGGTAGCACGGGGTGCTGGTGAAGTCGATGACAGATGTATTCAGGCTTCCGTTCCCGATGACGGAGGCAGAAGCCTCAATGGTCAATTTGTCCAGTTTCCAGTATCCGTAGATGGATCCGGGTTCGTCTTCATCCCCGTCGAGTTCGCCGCAAGCGCAGACCAGGGCGGTCATGCTTGCGAGCAGCAAAATAGAACAAAGAATCTTTTTCATAATTGTCCGTTTTTGTTCAACGAAGACAAAGATACAAAAATTACACCAAAATTCCTAATGTTGGCGGTAAACCCAAACGTCACGCTTGTAGGCTTTCATCTCGTCGAAGAACGGATCGCCGGCGTGGACAGTCATGGTTTTGTCGTTGAAGACCACCACGGTGCGTTTCTGGATCACCGATGACAACCTGGGCGCGGCGACCGAACCCTTTACGATCCGGGTCCGGATGAACCTGCTGACCGGGGAAATCATCGGTCTGGCGGTGTTGCTGTTGTTGGGTGTCGTCGCCGCCATTTTCGGCCTGATGTCCCGGAAAAAGAAAGTACAAGATCTCAGCCATCGCCGATATGCTCGGCTTCAGCTCGCCTTCTCATTTCGCTTCCCTGTTCCGGAAGCATTTCGGCATGCTTCCAAGCCAGTACGCGCCGGATTAGTCCGGTGTGGGATTATTTCCGCGTAAAACGGGGAACCCGGTCCAGCGGCACATCGAGTTCATAGGTCCGTCCACCCTTGTAGACTTTGCCGTTCTCGTCCTGCCAGCGTCCGTTCGGGAGACGTACCGAGCGGGAATTGCCCGGCCCCATCATGGGAGCTACCAGGTAGCGGTCGCCCAGCATATACTGGTCGATACAAGTCTCGAAGCCCTGCCCCGGGAACGCATACTCCATGCTCCGGACAATGGGCTCCCCGGTCTTTGCACCGAGTTTCGCCTGTTCTACGAGATACGGTCCCAGTTCTTCATGCAAGCGGGCATACTTCAGGCAAATGGCCAGATGCTTTGCGTCCAGGACGCGCCAGGGCGCCACCGAGAACTGCATCATGGGCATCAGGGCGTGGATCTCGCAGGAACGGACGATCAGTTCCTGGTCCAGCCGGGCCTGGTCCACGTTCCGGAAACTGCCGAATTCCCCGCCACCGATCATGTCCGGACAAGTGTAGATGTGCCCCAGCATGCCTGCCGCAATCATATCCGGAACCAGGCTGGCCACGGCGCGCCAGGAATAGGACTTGTCCCCGAGACGCTGGACAAGGGCCTGACCGCCCATCCGCCAGCAGGCACGGAACTCGTTATAGGGGAATTCGAGGCCCAGTTTGGCCCAAAGCATCGTCTGGTCGGTATCAAAGGATTTCCCATCGAAAGGACGGGTGTCCTCCTCCAGGTACCGTTCCGGATCGCCGGCGTCGAATTTGAAACCGTCGATTCCGTACTCCTCCTGCAAAGCGGTCAGCGTTTCCTTGAAATAGGCATAGGCCTCCGGGTTGCTCAGGTCATAGCAGGCACTGAGCCCGTTCCACCAGTCCAGGATGGCAGGGCGGTCCCGTCCGGCATCCATCACCAGATAGCCCTTTCGGCGAAGCATGCGATACTCCTGGCTGTCCGGGGACACGAAGGGGCAGACCCATAGCATCACCTTGAATCCCAGGGCATGCAACTCGTCCACCATTCCTTTAGGATCCGGGAAACGGTCCGGACGGAACTCTGTGCTGCCATAGTATTTCTGCCAGTTGTCATCGATCATCAGGATTCCCGGAGGGAAACCGTTGTCTACGATGGCATGCGCATATTTCAAAACGTCGGCTTGGTTCTGGTCATAGACCAGTTCAATCCAGGTGTTATACTGGGGTCTGCTGAGGAACAGTTCCGGGGGGATTGTCCCGCTGGGCGGGAAATGGGCGGCAGAAGCCGCCAAAAAAGCATCCCGCAGATTCGTTCCTGCTTCGACGCAGTTGACGGAACCGCCATGGTGCGGGGTAATCCGGAAAACACCGTCTGCGATGGTGACCGCAAACGAAGTGTTGCACCAGATGTACCGCCCCTTGTCGGAGATGAACAAGGGCGTTGTGTGGTTGTTGAAATTCTGCCGTGCCAAGTCAAAACTGAGTTCCGTGGAGGCATCAAAAGGCATCCGGATGCCGAGGTCCGTGACGGCGCCCCACCACTTTTCTCCGGGCAGCATCTGGATGACGCGCTCCTGGGCAAGGACTCCGGTCCAGAGGAGTAACAGGGCAAGGGCCAGGAAAAATCTATTCTTCATAGGTTAGAATTTGGAAAAGCGGAGGAAAGAATGATGGGCAGGGGCTTCGTCGTCCGTGACCCGGACAGTCCAGCCTAGGTCGTTGTAGCCTTCTTTCGTGAAGGGTACGTTTTCATTGGCCAAGCGGATGGAATACTCCGGACGTCCGTACAGCCGCTCCATAGGATCCGGCAGGTTCAGGAATACCTTGTAGTCTCCCGGTTCCATTTCTTCGGGAAGGCCGGGTGCATAGGTGAATTCCTGGGTTTCCTTGGCAAACCAGAAACGGGGGTCCTGCGGCAGAAGCACTTTATAGCGCGTCCCTTTCTTGGCATGGACCAGGATGAGTTCCACCATGCGGGGATTGAACGGGGAGGCGAACCCGACGTTTTGCAGCTTCAGGCTGAACGTGAAATTGCTTCCCGCAGCGGCGGTTTCCTGATAGCTGCCGCCCAGCAGTTCGAAGCGGTAGCCCAGCCGGCGGCTGATCTCGGCATAATAGTCGCCGTCCACCCATTGGTCAATGACCCGGCGGGAATAGAGGGAATTGAGGAAAGACCAATGCATCATTTCCATCTCCCGGATGGTCTTGAAATAAGAAATCGGATACCCGTCCCGGGGATTGCAGGTTTCTCCGTCCATGGGCGTATATTTCGTTTCCGCATGCAGGTATTCCTTTTCATAGTCGATGTCTTCGCTATAGGTTCCCACATCGGTCGGACTTGCGAGGAAGCAGTCGTTATGGTGCGCGATGCGTGAGAAACGGCTTCCATCAAAGGCGCGGTCCAATGTGATCGGCGTCTTCTGTCCGTCGAAAATCGCATACTTCGCCCGCGGATAGCGGACTTGTACGCACCGCTCCGGGGGCAGGATATCCAGGAGGGCGAAGATGATCTTCTTCATGTTCTCCGGCTCCGTGAGTCCGTGCGTGGAGGAGTGCATTTCGCCCCAGGCGCCGATGAAGCCGCAGTTCATGGCGACGATGATGTCGGCATTTTCTTTCAGGATGGGCGCCAGTTGCGCAATATGCGTCAATACAAGGTCGAGGGGTGCGTCGTCGTCCCCGATGCGGCTGCAATAGGACCAGCGGGGCATGACCTTCATGCCGGCAGCGCGGATGGCGTCGAAATCGGCCTGGACGGAGGCCAGGTACTCTTCCGGGAACGGCTTGTCCCGGTAATCCCGGATCTGGAACATCCGCCAGATGATGGACTCTTTTTTCGCCCGCAGGCCGGCGAGCACCGTGGCATCAAGCTTCTCCCGGGGATTGGAGAGCTGGCTCATGAAGCCGCGTTCGGGATTGATGAAATCTTCGTCACTGGCCTGATAACGGACTTCTCTCATCGGAACCGGCTGCTGGGCAAAAGCCGGAAAGCCCACCAGGATTGCCAGAAGGGCGGCAATGATGCGGTTTCTCATAAAGCAATCGTTTTTTCGTTTTGGAGCGCTTTGATTTCCTTGACCATGCGATTTCCGGATGCATCAACATAGACCAGTCGGTTATGCCGTTTTCCATTGGCTTTCACCGTTACTTTGGCACCTTTGCCGGCGGGTTGGAACTTCGTGATCGGAAGGGTTGATGACAGGATGCGGATCGGTGTGGGATTGGCGGCGACCGTCACTTTCCCAGAACCCTCCATGCGGCACGCCACGGTGCTTCCGTCATGGGCGACTGTGTAGGAACTGGCGCCCACTACAACGGATGGTTCTGTGAGCCGGAACCTGAGCCGGGCGACGGAGCGGTCCGTCACTTCCGCCTCCAGGCCCTCCGGTGTGGCGGCGATGGCTTTCAGGATCTTGGACGTGTATTCCAGCCGCGGGACGGTGGCGCCGTCGAAAAAGACCTTGACGGTCATCCGGGCATCGGTCGGGCAGGGGAGGATGACCTTACTGTCGGAAAAGGCGGCATGGGGCTTTCCGTCGATTTCGACCCGCCGGATGGGCATGGCCGTGTTGTTTATGGCGACGGCCATGCCGCCGACGTATTTCGCATATTTCCCGAAGGTCTCTGCATCGAACCGGATGTCCATGACGAGCACCCCGTTCTCCCAGCGCCACTGGTAGGCGGCATTGGAGAGGAATTTCATCTTGGCTGCCAGCTCTTCGGGCTCCGGGCAGTAGATGTTGTGCGTCGCCCAGAAGTTCCGGGTCGTCTCGTACAGTTCCCAGTTGTCTTCATTGAAGACCCGGGTTCCCTCCGGGAGACGGCTTATGAACCGGGGACCGGCGTACAGGATGTTGCTCATTCCGTAGTCGTGCCACATCAGGTCCAGGATGACGCCGTTTCCGATCTGGGAGGCGTAGTGCTCCAGGACCATATTCTGATAGTTGGCAATCTCAGCGGTCGTATGGGACCAGGTCGGGTCGTAGAGCCATTGATAGTCCGGGCTCGGGGAATCCCCGATGACCGGCAGTTGGATGCCGTCCGTGAACCAGGTCATGTTTCCATACGTCACTTCCAGGTTCTGGTCCAGGCCATGCGTCATGAACAGGTCGTAGCGTTTGGCAACCTGGTGATACTGGTGCATGGCCAGGGTATTGCCCGGATTGATCAGGTACCGGATTTCGCCCGGGTCAAAACCGCGGGCGGACAGATTCTCGCGGATTTCCTGCCGCGAACCGTCGAGTTGCGTCGTAAACTCTTCCTCCGTGCGGAGCCCCTCCAGCCGGTGATTCATGGTATGGGTGGCAATGACGCTGCCCTGTTCCTGCATCTGCCTGGCACGGTCCACGAAAAAATGCCAGCCTGCGCGGGTCGCCCATGACGATACGAAAGAGAAGACGGACTGTACGCCCGTTTCCTCCGCCAGGTCTATCAGGTAGTCCATGCACTGAACCATGGAAGGCGCGTAGATGGAACCATCTCCATCCAAACGGATGATGGCTGTCATGTCGCCGTCGGAAAGCAGCAGCGAGGGGAAGGGCGTCGTGACGTCGCCCCACTGGCACCACTGCAGTGTCCGCATCAGCAGCGGATAGACTTCAGAGGGGAAGAACCCCTTCGGGTCGTAGTTCTTGAAAGAAGTGCCGATACAGGTCTTGGCGGAGAGTCCGTCCAGGATGGCCACCTTGCCTTCCCCTTTCTTCAGGATGGAAGCGAAAGGATATGTGTGGATGTCGTTCGTCACGCTTACCAGCGTCCGGGCTGGCGCCGATACGGACAGCACGGGCAGTGACGCCGTCAGCAGGTTCGACAAAGCCTGGTCGGCCTGATAGGGCCCGGTGATGAAATGGTCGTTATCTGCCACGCGCAGACGGAAACCATCCATCGGGACGTCATACAGATACCGCATCCCGAGATAGGTGTCCAAGGTGCGGTCCTTGCGGAATTCTTCCTCGTGGTCATACAGACCCGCCGGACCGTCCACGACTACGCCTTTTCCTGCCTCCACGAAATGACGTACAGCCTTGTCAACGAGCGTATATTCTGCATCCGTCAGATAAAGGCACTGGGACAGGACCAGGAGGCTGTAGTTGTCCAGCGCTTCTTCCTTGAGGTCCTCTGCGAAAAGGGTCTCGTAGGGGAGTCCGGCTAGGTTTGCCACAGCTGTCCAGGCTTTGCCGGCAGACCCTGTCTCACTCTCTGCGATACGATAAGAGGTCTTGCTGATTACCACGGCGACCTTTGTCTCCCCGGCGAAAAGGGTTCCGGCAAGCAAGGTCAGCAGGAGGGTTGTCAGAACTTTTTTCATAACGTCCTTAGATGGCCAGTTTGTTGAATCTTGCCTTGAAATCGCTCCAGCGGTAGAAACCCGGGGCGACTTCGGGAAGCGGCAGGGTGGCGCAGAAACCGTTCAGCAGCACCTGGATGAGAATCTCGTCCGGCGCTTTCCGGCTGCGGAAGAATACCAACTGGATATTGCAGGCCATGGGAATCTCATAACTCCGCCACACCTTTTCAACCTCGTAGGGATCCGAAATCATCGCATCCATCCCATTTACGCCGAGATAGGAAATGAGCGGTGCCAGGGCCGTGTCATGGGAATAACGCATCCGGAGCGAGACTCCGTTAGCCTGGTCCTCTTCGAAGCGGTCGATGATATCCTTTGCAGCGACGGACATTTCCAGGAAGCGGCGGCGGTCCACCCCGGGCGCCACCCCCGTATACATATAGTCGCTATAGTTCTGGACCCGCCAGATCGCATATCGTTCCTCCGGCGTGAACACGTCCGTAAGCGCAGCCGGGACCGGAAAATCGAGATTGCTGCAGTCAGACACCAGCTGCATCATGTCGTACATGAACGATTCCCGGTCCAAGCCGATACCTTCCGTCGAGGTGAACCAGCGTCCGATTACGCCTTCTTCATCGAAGACCTCTTTGGCAAAGCGCTCATATTTGTCCAGGGCCTCTTTTGTAAACGGCTCCATGGGCTTGTAATTCGGATTGGAATGACTTTCCGGAATGAGCATGGAATAATAGGGCCGGCCATAATCCACTTGGATGGTGAGGTCGCGGTCCAGGTCGGATAGTTCGTCCAGGCAGCAGAGCATGCTCACGATGACGCGTGAAGACTCCGTCGAGAGCGCTACCAACTGCGTTTTGCCTTTGAAGATTTCAGGATAATTGCGGTAGATCTGGTCGGCAATCTGCCGATGCTGGCGCTGGCCTTTCTGGGTCAGGATCCCTTCATGGTAGAGCATCCGGGGATACACCTCGGCATAGGCTTGGAAGAACTTTTTCCCTTCCGGAGTCAACAACCCCTTCTCGTCGGCCGTCTTCCAGATCCCATACATCTTCGGATAGAACTGGGATCCATCGACAAAACGGGCCCCATGGCGACCCATGTGGCTGATATAGAAAGGTCTGTATCCTTTCGGAGGGCGCGGGGGAAGAGGCTGCCCTTCGGGATACATGCCGAAGGTTCCTCCCCAGCGGGTGGGATCGGAGAGAACATCTTCTTTGGCCCACTGAGGATCTGTCTGGGCGAAAAGCACAGCTCCCGGCAGCAAAGCGAGGAGCAGGCACAGGAACAATTTGCGCGTGGATGGGTTCATGTTGGACAAGTAAAATGGTAACTTACCGGTTGTTCTTTTTGATTGTCAAAGAGCCGTCCGGATTCAGCGGCTCGGCCACGGCGAAGGGGACCGGGTAAAGAACTCCTTTGACCTCCAGCTCCGCCTTGAGTTTCAGCCGGCCGCAGTTCCAGTCGAAACCCTTCGGCAGATACATCATGCCGGAGCGGACTCCTTCCACATCGGGGTAGCCCGCGTCCAGACAGCCGCTTACATGTACTTCTCCGTCGTCCGTGAAGAGGGTCAGCCGCAGCACGCCCGGGACGCCGGCAATGCCGTCGTTCGTCATACCGATGATCAGGAAATCCAGGTCTTCCTTGTCCTTGCCGTGCCAGATGAAAGAAGGACGCACGCGGTAGCCGATGCAACTGGCCAAGTCATCCAGTGCTTCAGGATACCGGCTGTAATACGCCTCCAGGTTCTCTGCACAGATACTGTGGAAGCTCCAGAGCGAATAATAATTAGCTCCGGCATCCTTGGCATGGAGGATCACATCGTCCCCTGTCGGACGCCCATACGGATCGAGCCGGATGGTGGAGGCATCGCCGCGGGTCATGGCACACTCCACGAAAGCGGCCGTCCAGGCAGGTCGGTTGCAAAGTTGCTCGATGCTTTCGCTGTCCACGAGAATCGTGTCCCGGCGCAGCCAGTTATGATCCCGGACGCTCCGGTCCACGAGGGTGGAGTTGCCCACGCCGCTGTGGTCCGGCTGGACGTTCGTCACCAACGGGACCTTGGTCCAGGCGGCCTGCTGGATCTCATAGAGCCGCAGGAACGTGTCCTCTGCCGCTTTGCGGTTCGGGAAATTGTGCCCCTCATAGGGCCAGGCGTGGCCCTCGCCCCAGAAACCGAACATGTGCGTATCCACGAACTCGATGAGGGGGCTGCCATTGTACCGGTCTGCCATCAGATGCTGCATCTCTTCGAAATACCCGATCAGGTACTCGTTGTAGCGCGGTTGATAGTGTCCGTGCTGGAACCGGGGCTGGGAAGGATCACCCTTCCATTCTCCCTTCAAGTGGTCCAGCGGTACTTTTTTCAGGACAAAGTCGGGCAAAGCGTTTTCGAGCGTATCCGGATTGTTCAGCATCACCCGGAAGCAGACGCGTTTCCCGTACTGGGCCGCCTTGTCCATCGTAATCTTCCAGTAGTCGTCGAATTCGAGTTTTCCCGCCTTTTTCTGGATATGGCGCCAGTTCGGACGGATATGGACCTTGGTTCCCAACGGGAAGCGGAACAGTTTGTCGATGGTTGTCTCCAAGGACTCGCCTGGTACGTGAGGTGCTCCGTAATCTCCTGAAATATAAGTGGTCATGCCCATGCCGAAAGCGTTGAGCAACTGCTTGCCGGGCATAGTATACTGGACGACTTCCGGCTCCTCTCCGAAATAATCCTCCGGCGCGTAGGAAGGGAAGGGGCCCTGATAAAGGCGGTCGCGGACCGTAGGCCCCGGACCGAAATCGTATTTATGCCAATTGTGCTGCGGCACCCAGGCCTTCAGGCTGGGGGCGATGCCGACGGCGGCTCCCGCTGCCAGTCCGGCTTTGATGAAATCCCGGCGCTTCATTATCCGTTGACGTTTTTGAGGATGTTGAGGGACCCGTCGGGATTGACCCCGTGGGCTGCAGCGATAGGCACCGGATACCGGACGCCTTTCACTTCGATTTCCGCTTTGAGTTTCAAGCGGCCGCTGTTGGCGGAAACACCTTTGGGCAGGGTGATCATCGCTTCGCGGATACCCTTCGGATGCGGGAACCCGGCATCCAGGCAGCCGCCCACTTCCACGCTGCCGTCATCCGTGAATACGGTCAGGCGAAGGACACCGGGCACGCCGGCGATGCCGTCATTGACCATCCCGAAAATCAGGTTCTCATGTCCGTCTTCATCCGCCGACCGCCAGATCCAGGACGGCCGGACGCGGAAGCCGATCCGCTGGTTGAGGTCGTTCAGCGCATCCGGATACTTCCTGTAATAGGCCCAGAGGTTGTCCGGATTGATGGCATGGAAGGTCCAGAGGGAATAGTAGTTCGCTTTCAGGTCTTTCACATGGGAGATGATGACGTCGCCCCGGGCGAAACCGTCCGCATCGACCGGATAGTCGGTACTGTTGCCCGAGCTCATGGCTCCCTCGCAGAAATTGGCCACCCAGGCCGGCCGGTTGCTCAGCGCGTCGATGCACTCGTTCTGGACGAGGATGGAATCGCGGCGAAGCCAGTTCCCGTCCCGGACGGAGCGGTCGATGACCGATGAATGGCCTACCCGGTTGTAGTCCGGCTGGACATTCGTAACAAGCGGCACCTTGGTCCAGGCCTTCTGCTGGATCTCATAGATCTTCAGGAGCGTCTCCTCCGCGTCTTTCCGGGACGGGAAATTATGCCCGTCGTACGGCCAGGCGTGGCCTTCTCCCCACAGGCCGAAATGGTGGGTGTCCACCATCTCGATCTCCGGGCCGCCGTTGTATTTTTCAGCCAGCAGGTTCTGCATCTCCTCGAAATAGCCGAGCAGGTAGTCGTTGTACTCCGGCTGGAGATGCTCATGTTGATACCGGACCTGCGAAGGATTCCCAGTCCAGGAGCCCTTCAGTTTATGCAGGGGCACTTTTTTCAGGACAAAGTCGGGCAGCGCATTCTCCAGGATGTCCGGATTGTTGAGCATCACCCGGATACCCACGCGCTTGCCATACTGGAGCGACTTCTCCATCGTGATTTTCCAATAGTCGTCAAAGTCCAGCTTCCCTTCCCGTTTCTGGATGTGCCGCCAGTTCGGGCGGATGTACATCTTGGTGCCCAGCGGAAAACGGAACAGGCCGTCAATCGTTTCTTCCAAGGTCTTTCCCGGCACGACAGGTGCACCGAAATCCCCGGAGATGTAGGTAACCATCCCCATCCCCATGCAGTTGATCTGCTGTTTGCCGGGCTGGGTGGACTGGAAACACCAGCCGCCATAGAAATTGTCCGGCTCATAGCAGCCGAACGGCCCCTGGTACAGCCGGTCGTGAACCACGGGTCCCGGGCCGAAATCATAACCGGCCCAGTTGTGGACCGGTACCCAGCCTTTCAGGACAGGGGAAAAGCCCACAGCGGCCGAAGCAGCCAGAGCCGTTTTCAAAAAAGTGCGTCTTTGCATAACTGGCGGGCAGTCTGTTAGCAGGCTTCGCAGGCTTTCATGGCATCGAGGGTCTTCTGCAGCACCTCATCCAGGGGCCAACCCAGCATTTCGGCGCCTTGTTCGATCACCTCGCGCGAGCAGCCGGCCGCAAATCCTTTTGATTTATACTTTTTCTTGAGCGATTTCAACTCCATATCCTGCACGCTTTTCGAGGGACGCATCAGCGCGGCCGCCCCGATCAGGCCCGTCAGTTCGTCGGTGGCGAAGAGCACTTTCTCCATCGTGTGTTCGGGCTTTACATCTACATGCATCCCGTAAGCGTGGCTGCAGATGGCGTGAATCATCTCTTCGCTCACTCCTCCTTCGCGCAGCAGTTCGGGCGCCTTGATGCAATGCTCCTCCGGGTACATCTCAAAATCGATATCGTGCAGGAGCCCCACGATTCCCCAGAAATCCTCTTCGTCCGCAAAGCCCAGTTCTTTGGCGTACCAGCGCATCACCCCTTCCACCGTCAAAGCGTGATGCAGGTGGAACGGGTCCTTGTTGTATTTTTTCAGCAGCTCCAGTGCCGCCTCCCGTGGGATGGGTGTCGTTTTGGGATGGTCCATACTATTGTGTTTTTTGCAGATATCGTTTGTTGGCGGTTTCCAGGTAATACTTGAGATCGTCGTTCTTCAGGATGGCGTCCCGGAAACGCTCGAACCAGTCGGCAAAACTCTCCAGCGTCTCTCCCACGAAGAAATCCTCATCCAGCTCCCGTTCATAGGTGCCGCCGCCGGAGTTGCTGGCCGCCCAGCCGGAGCACACGTCATCATAGAAACGATAGGGCTTCCCTTCTTCATTGAAGCGGATCTCCAGCCGGGTGCTGGTATCATGTTCTTCGTCCCTTGTCCATCCCACGATGATATTCGCGTGACGGAACGCGAGGCCATTCTCCTGGGCAAAGCGCTCCCCATAACTGTCATACCAGCCTCGGATGAGCACGTTTTTCTGCTGCAGCATGGCCTTCAGTTCCGGCGTTACCTCAATGGACTGGAGGGTATAAGGAATCACCACATACTCCAGGTTCGGGAATCCTTCCAGGAAACCGGCCTCTACTTCGGTAATCCCCTTGTCGAATGCCACTCCTATATATTCATCCGTCCATCGGCGTCCCTTCCCTTGATCGTATTTGACATCCAGGTCCCCTTCACAGACCTTTCCTTCTCCGAGCACCTTCAAAGGCCCTCCCCAAGTGAAACTGTATTCGATCGCTTTGTTGAATAATGAGAAATTCATGATAAGAACCTGTGTGTAAGGATTTGTGCGAAAATTCCAGTAACAAATATAAGAAATCTTTGCCGGAATGGCGAATCCGCAATGCGTAGTTTTACCGGATCAGCGGGATGCGGACAAAAGAAAAGAGACCTACTTTCGTAAGTCTCTCATTTTCAGGTAGCGGGAGCCAGGATTGAACTGGCGACCTCATGATTATGAATCATGCGCTCTAACCAGCTGAGCTATCCCGCCCATTAACCCCGGGGCTGGCCCCGGATCCCTCGCTCCAGCCTTGCTGTCCCGCAGGCTCTTCCTGCTCGGCTTCCGCTAGCGGCGCATGCCGCTTGGCTCTTCGCTTGGTTGTTGAGGTAGACGGATTCGAACCGCCACTAAGAGGACCAGAATCTCTTGTGCTGCCATTACACCATACCTCATTATACTGGGGCCAAGGCCCCAGACCCCTCGCTACGGCCTTGCTATCGCACGGGCTCACCCGGCTCGGCCTTCGCTAGCGGCTGATGCCGCTTGGGGCTCTGCCCGATCCCGCTTGGCCTCCGCTAGCGCCTGATGGCGCTTGGTCCTTCGGCTCGGCCTTCGCTAGCGGCTGATGCCGCTTGGGATTGGGACTGCAAAGGTAGGAAAAGTATTTGGGTTTGCAACAAATTTTTTATTTTTTTCGCACGGCGTGGCGTTCAATGACCTGGGTGCCTTCGAAGAGTTCGAAACAGGCGGTGCCATCCGGGAGGGTCCGTTGGGAGAAGGTGCAGTCGCGGCGCTCGCGGACGGCTTGTTTGACAGCGCTTAACGCTTCTTCGCCGGTGGCATAGTGGAATGTCAGGACATCAGGTTCTGCTGGCAGAGAACCAGCAGGTAGCTTTGTCCGTTGGTAGGCAAGCATCCGGGGATCCTCGCCACGGGCCTTCCGTTCATCGTATTCCCGGTCCCATTGGCGGTAGTATTCGAGGTTCGGGTCTTCGAAGAGCGACAGTTGCAGATCGGTCTCATGGGTAAGTTTCGAGACGCCCAGCCCAACTTGCCGCAGCGGGGTGACGCCGTCCCACAAGGTGCTGACCAGCCGGCGGGCCTCCTGCAAGATCAGGGCCGTCACGTCGGTCGGCCGGGCCATCTGGGCCTGGCGTTGCGCGACGCTGAAATCACGGTGCTTGATGAATACCGACACGCTGCCGGCTTTGAACCGGTCGCGCCGGATGCGGTGTGCCACGATGCAGGCCACGTTGAACAGGGCGCGGTCCAATTCCTTTGCTGTATGGATGTCCTGCGCGAAAGTACGCTCCGCGCTGTAGCTTTTGGCTTCCTGGAAATCTGTCTCGACCGGGCTTTCATCAAGGCCGTTGGCCGATTCGTGCAGTTGCTGTGCCGCTTTCTGGCCCACGAGTCGGGCGAGGGAAGCGGTGTTGAGGCGGGCAATGTCTCCGATGGTATGGATGCCGTAGGCCACGAGCCGCTCTTCGGTCCGTTTGCCCACCCAAAGCAAGTCGCGCACGCCTAGCGGCCACATCTTCGTCGGGACTTCCGCCGCCCAAAGGGTGTGAACCTTGTCTGGCTTCTCAAAATCGGAGGCCATCTTCGCCAGGAGTTTGTTGGGACCGATACCCACGTTGACGGTGAAGCCCAACTCCGTGCGGATACGGTCTTTGAGTTCGGTTGCCACGGCAACCGGGTCGCGCCGTCCCAGGTAAAGGGTCATGTCCAGGAAACACTCATCGATGGAGAACTTTTGCAGCACGGGAGAATACTCCCGGCATATGGCAGTGAATTGCTCTGAACAGGTCTTGTACCAGGTCCAGTCGCCGCGGACAATGACCAGATCCGGGCAAGTCCGCAATGCCATGGAGATAGGCTGGGCCGTCTTGATGCCGCGCTTTTTGGCGGGCATGGAGGCGGCGGTTACGATGCTGCGGCGGTCCGAAGGGTCGCCCGAGACAACCGACGGTACAAGCCGCAGGTCAGGCTTCCCTTCGTGGACAAGCTTGACGGCACTCCACGAGAGGAAGGCGGAGTTGACGTCGATGTGGAAGATGACGCGCTTCACGACCGGCTCGTCTGCAGGGTTTTCTGGTAGATATCCTCGATGACCAGTCCGCAGAGGGTCATGCCGAAGATGGCGGTGATATGGGCGGTGGTGCCATTAATCTGGGCTTTTTGCGAACACCACTCGTGATTGATCAGGGACGGGTCGCCCGGTCCGATTGGGGCTTTGGGACACAGGCAATGCTCCGTTCCACAGGCCGTATTCCGGCCGCGGTTCTCCAGCACTTCTTCGTCGTACACGCAGCGGAACTTGTGTCCGGGATAGGTGTGGTTCTTTTTGAATTTCTTCCGGATGGCGGCGCCAAGCGGGCAGCCGCGTACATTCCAGAACTCCGCGACTTTCACGCCTTGCGGGTTGATTTTCAAGGCTGCGCCCATCGAACAGAAAAAGGTAGCCGGTGTACGGGTGGCATGCAGGATCAGGTCGGCCTTGTCCTTGAGCGAGTCGATGGCGTCGATGATATAGTCGTAGTTCTCCATCCCGAAATCATCGCGGGTCTCGGCACTGTAGATTTTTTGGATGGCTTCGATTTCTGCTTTGGGATTGATGGCCAGCAGCCTGGACTTCAGGGCCTCGACCTTGACTTGCCCGACGGCGGAGGGCGTGGCCATCAACTGCCGGTTCACATTGGTAATACAGACGCGGTCGGAATCCACGAGTGTCAAGTGCTTCACCCCGGAACGCACCAAGCCTTCGGCGCACCAGCTTCCCACGCCGCCTACGCCGAAGATGATGACGCGCGCCTCGCTGAGCGCCGTCATCACATCCGGACCGACCAGCAGCGAGGTGCGGTTGTAGATGGCATTTTCAATTCCCGAGAGCATAGTGCGGCAAAAGTTCTTCTGCGCAAAGATACAGAATCTGCCGGATATTTTGTATCTTGCAAAGAATTCAAAAACAGCTGCTGTATGAAATGGCTCCACAACTTGCTGAAGGGTCTGTCGCTGACCGCAGCGCTCTTCGTTTTCCAGGCCTGCTATGGCACGCCTCCCGGTTATCCGGAGGATTATGATTTCGAGGACGAGTTGACCGAGGCTGTGTCTGAGGCCCCGGGGACCCCTGTCGTCGAAGCTGAAGTGCCGGAAACGGAATTATTGGAAACAGTCGAGGCAGAATAATGCTCCGCGACGCTCTGTTCCGGCTGTTTCGTGCCAACGAGACGAAGGTTCACGAATTGAACTATCTGTTCTGGGAATGCACGACTCGCTGCAATCTTCACTGCCGCCATTGCGGCAGTGATTGTATGGCGGCGAGCGAAGACGTGGACATGCCGCTGCAAGATTTCTTGCGTGCCCTCGACACGATTCCGAAAAAAGAACGCCCTCCCGAGTTTACCGTCGTCCTGACAGGCGGAGAGCCGTTGTTGCGCCCTGATATCGCCGAGGTCGGCCGTGCTATCCGCGGGCGCGGTGTCCGGTGGAGCATGGTTTCCAACGGCTGGTTCTATGATGAAGCGATGCACCGGAAACTGATGGGCGCGGGAATGGGTGCACTGACCATCAGCCTGGACGGGCTGGGAGACAACCACGACTGGATGCGAGGCCGTGCAGGCGCCTACGAGCGGACGGAGCGCGCCATTGCGATAGCCGCGAAGGAGCCTCACATCAATTTCGACGTGGTCAGTTGCATCAACCGGCGTAACATCGGGCAGTTGGACGCCTTGCATGACAAACTGCAGGCGCTGGGTGTGAAGCAGTGGCGCATCTTCACCATCATACCCATCGGCCGGGCCAAGGATGACCCGGAAATGCACTTGACCGATGTGGAATTCAAACAGTTGATGGATTTCATCCAGGCCAGGCGCGAAGCGGCTGCATCGGTGAATGAAGGCCCACGTCCGATGAATGTGACGTTCAGTTGCGAAGGATACCTGGGCCGCTATGAGCGGAAGGTCCGCCAGAATCCTTTTTTCTGCCGCGCGGGTATCACCATCGCCTCGGTCCTTATCGACGGCCGTATCTGCGGGTGCCCGAACATTGACCGGGACCGGTTTTCCCAAGGAAACATCTACCAGGACAACTTATGGGACGTGTGGCAGCGCCGCTTCCAGCCGTTCCGCAACCATGCCTGGGCGCGTCGCGGCCCTTGTGCCAAGTGCCCTGTCTTCCGCGATTGTCAAGGGAACGGCATGCACAACTGGCACGGCGACTGCACCGAAGTGTTGAATTGTCATTACAGAAAAACTTTGTAATTGTTTTTTTTGTAAATTTGAAAGTTCATAACCGTCAGACCTATGAAAAAAACTTTCCTTGCCTTGCTGGTTGTCTCCTGCTTGCTTTCGGGTTGCGGCGTTCTCGCCAGCGGCCTTTCCAACATGGACCCTACGGCCCTCGCTACGGCGGCCAATACCGCGATGACAGCCCTGACCATCTCGGATGAGCAGATTGCCCAGCTCAGTGCCCAGTCGGTCGCCTATATGGACTCGGTCAACAAAATCGACAGGGGCAGTTATGACGCCCGCCTGCGGAAACTCATGGCAAAAGTCAAGACGGTCGATGGTGTCCCGATCAACCTTAAGGTTTACAAGACGAACGAAGTCAATGCCTTTGCTTGCGGTGACGGCTCCATCCGCGTTTATTCCGGCCTGATGGATGTGATGGACGACGCCGAATTGATGGCTGTCATCGGCCATGAGATCGGCCACGTCCTCCACAAGGACACGAAGAATGCGATGAAGAAGACCTATATGGCGTATGCGGCCCGCATCGCCTTAGGATCCACTGGCAGCGTGCTGGGTTCGCTGTCCACCAGCGTCCTGGGAGACATCGCACAGTCCTATCTGAACGCTCAATATTCCCAGAAGCAGGAATTCGCCGCTGACGAGAACGGCTTCCAGTTCGCCATCCAACAAGGTTACAGCCCGTACAGCATGTACAACTCCCTGATCAAGTTGATGAAGATCAACGGTGAGGCCGGTTCCAAACCTTCCGGTGCCATGGCCGCCTTCTCTTCCCATCCGGCTACCGAAGAGCGCGCCGCCCGCATGAAAGCCGCCGCCGACGCCTACGGGAAATAGCTGTCGAGTCCTTCGAAACCAGAAAAAACCGTTGCGGAGCGCCTTCCCTGGAGCTCCGCAACGGTTTTGTTTACGGGTTTACGGTGGCGGGCGTGTACGGCTCCAGCTTTCCGGCGACGACTTCGACGATGTAGCGTTCGTTGCCGTCGTTGCCTGTGAAGCGGGTGTTGCGCAGCCGGCCGACCAGCGATACGAAGATGCCTTTCCGGATATCTTTCAGCTCCATGATGTTCCTTCCGGCCCATGCCGTTACGTTGTGCCACGTGACCTCTTCGCGCAGCTCCCCGTTCTTGCCCCGGAACGCTTCGTTCGTCGCCAGCGAGAAGCGGGCGACCTGGGATTCTCCTACATTGGTGATGCGCGGATCGTGACCCACACGCCCCCGCAGTTCCACTCTGTTCAAAAATTCTGTCTCGATCATACGTTTTGGTTTTATGGATTTGGCTGCAAAGTAACAATACGGAAAGCCTCCTAACCAGCCGCCAAGCGCTTAGAAACGTTTATAAACGGATAAAACGGATCCGGAGTCGGCCCAATGAAGTCGGATTTCCGCCCCTTTTCCCGAGAAAACGTAAATCTGCACTCCGAGTTTTTTCTCGGTGCCGACCCGTATTATCTTTGTCTGAAAAAAAAGATGGCGCGTCTTTGTCCCCAATGTGGCGCTGTGATCCATGGACGCAGCGACAAACGTTTCTGCAGCGACAGCTGCCGCTGTGACTACCACAATGAGCGGCGCCGTGCGCAGGAGAAAGAACTGCGCCAGGTGAACCGGATCCTGGCCGCCAACTGGCGACTGCTGTCCCAATTGATCCGTCTCGGCCATAAAGACATTCCCGCCGCCGAACTGGCCGCCCATGATTTCAATTTCGAGGTCTATACCGCGGCTCAGCGTCCGTTCCTGCGGCAACCTGTCTATTGGTGCTACAACTACGCCTACATGATAGACCGGAAGGGCATGGTCCACATCCGGCAGCACCGCGTGGCAGAATAATCCGTATCTTTGACATATGAAAGACATCGCAACCAATCCCCTGCTCAGTGCGTCCCCGCTTCCTTTCGGAGCGCCGGTATTCGACCAGATCCGGAAAGAAGATTATCTCCCGGCCTTCCAGGAAGCCATCTCACGAGCCCAGTCTGATATAAAAGCTATCAAGGACAATCCGGAAGATCCTTCCTTTGCCAACACGATCGAGGCGTTGGAGCATGCAGGAGAGGATCTCGACCGCATTTCCGGCATCTTCTTCAATTTGACGGAAGCGTGTACGGACGACGAGATGGACCGTATCGCCGAGGAGGTATCGCCGCTGTTGACCCAGCACAGCATGTCCATCCTGCTGGACGAACCGCTGTTTGCCCGCATCAAGGCTGTCTGGGAGCAGCGCGATAACCTGTCGCTCGACACGGAAGCCGCCAAACTGCTGGAAGAGACTTGGAAATCTTTCGCCCGCCACGGCGCGAACCTGCCTCCGGAACAGAAAGGCCGGTTCGCACAACTGTCAGAAGAACTCTCACTGGCAACGCTGAAGTTCGGCCAGAATGTCCTGGCCGCGACCAATGCTTTTACCCTGCATCTGACCGATGAGGCGGATTTGGCCGGCCTGCCCGGTTTTGTCCGGGAGATGGCTGCGTCCGAGGCGAAGGCCCGTGGAGAAGAAGGCTGGATTTTCACCCTCAACCAGCCCAGCTACGGACCATTCCTGAAATTCAGCGGCCGGCGTGACCTGCGGGAAAAGATGTGGCGTGCCTACAACAGCAAATGCATCGGCGGCGAAAACGACAACACGGCCCTGATCCGGAAGATTGTGTCTCTCCGCACGGAAAAGGCCCGTATGCTGGGTTATCCCTCCTACGCAGAATATGCGCTGGAGGAACGGATGGCCAAGCATGCCGGCACGGTGGAAGCTTTTCTTGACAAACTGATGACCCCGTCTTTGCCGGCCGCCCGCCGCGATGTGGCGGAGGTTCAAGCCTATGCCCGGGAATGGGGCTTTGAAGATGCTTTGATGCCGTGGGATTTCAGCTACTGGTCGGAGAAACTCCAGAAGGAGCGCTACGAGCTGGACGACGAGCTGCTGAAACCTTATTTCCGGCTCGATGCCGTCCAGGCGGCCGTCTTCGACCTGGCAGGTCGGCTTTACGGCTTGCAGTTCAAGGAGCGGGAAGACCTGCCTGTCTATCATCCTGATGTGCGCGTATTCGAAGTGACGGAGGAGTCCGGCCGCTTCATGGCCCTGCTCTACCTGGATTATTTTCCCCGCGCGAGCAAACGCGGCGGTGCGTGGATGACTTCTTTCCGCGAGCTTTCCTGTCGGAACGGGGTGGAGGAACGTCCATTTGTCTCCATCGTGACCAATTTCACGAAGCCGACGGCGGAACAACCCTCGTTGCTCACATTCTACGAAGTGACCACCCTGCTCCACGAATTCGGCCATGGCCTGCACGGCATGCTGGCTGAGGGCCGCTACAAGTCCCTGACCGGCACCAATGTGGTCCGCGACTTCGTGGAACTGCCTTCCCAACTGATGGAGAACTGGGCCTACGAACCCGCCTGGCTCCAGACCTTCGCGAAGCACTGGCAGACGGGAGAGATGCTTCCCCAGGCCTACATCGACCGGATCGTCGCGGCGCGCAACTACCTGGCCGGCTACGCCCAGGTACGACAGCTTCAATTCGGTATCGCCGACATGGCCTGGCATACGGGTGACGGTGCGCCGGCTGAAGATGTCGTGGCCTTCGAACAGGAAACGTTGCGCGCGTCCGCGGTTCTTCCGCAAGTCCCTGGTATCGTGTTTTCTCCTTCGTTCAACCACATCTTCTCCGGCGGCTATGCGGCTGGCTATTACTCCTATAAGTGGGCGGAGGTCCTGGAAGCCGATGCTTTCGAGTATTTCAAAGAGAATGGTATTTTCAGCCGGTCGGCCGCCGCGCATTTCCGCCGAACGCTGTTGTCACGCGGCGGGAGCGTGGATGCGGACGTGCTTTACCGGGATTTCCGGGGTCGGGATCCGCAGCCGCAAGCGCTGCTGCAGAAATTGGGGCTGGCGTGACGCGCCGCGACGGAAAAATCTGTATTTTTGCTTTTTGTAATGAAAAACTGAAAGATGATGGCTCGTTCATTCTATCTCTATAATACCCTTTCGCATCAGAAGGAACTCTTCAAACCTGTTCATCCGGGCATGGTAGGCATGTATGTTTGCGGCCCCACGGTCTATGGCGATGCCCATCTGGGCCACGCCCGCCCCGGCATTACGTACGACGTCCTTTTCCGTCTCTTCAAGAAACTGGGGTACAAGGTCCGCTATGTGCGCAACATCACGGATGTGGGGCATTTGGAAAATGATGCCGATACGGGCGAGGACAAGATTGCCAAGAAGGCCCGTCTGGAGCAGGTGGAGCCCATGGAGGTCGTGCAGACTTACACACTGCGCTACCATGAGGCGATGCGCCGCCTGAACGTGTTGCCCCCGTCCATTGAGCCGCGTGCTTCCGGGCATATCATCGAGCAGATTGCGCTGGTCAAGAAGATACTGGATGCCGGTTACGCCTATGAGAGCAACGGTTCCATCTATTTCGACGTGGCCAAGTACGATGAGAAGCACCACTACGGCATCCTGTCGGGCCGCAACCTGGAAGATACCCGCGAAGGCACCCGCAACCTGGACGGCCAGGATGACAAGCATTCCCCGCTCGATTTCGCACTTTGGAAGAAGGCGGCGCCCGAGCATATCATGCACTGGCCCTCTCCCTGGAGCGAAGGATTCCCAGGCTGGCATCTGGAATGCTCTGCCATGAGCGAGAAATATCTGGGCGAAGTATTCGACATCCACGGTGGCGGCATGGACCTGATGTTCCCTCACCACGAGTGCGAACTGGCCCAGAACACCGCTTCCCGCGGCCAGGGCGGCGTCCATTATTGGATGCACAACAACATGATCACCATCAAAGGCCAGAAAATGGGCAAGTCGCTGGGCAATTTCATTACCCTCAGCGAACTGTTCACCGGCAACAACCAGGTGCTCGACCAGGCCTATACCCCGATGACCATCCGTTTCTTCATCCTGCAGGCGCATTACCGCAGCCCGCTCGACTTCAGCAACGAGGCCCTGCAGGCCGCTGAAAAAGGCTACAAGCGGATGATGCAGGCCGCCAAGGATGTGAAGAACCTGCCGGTAACGGCAGATGCGGTCCCTAATGCGGAAGTCGCCGCACTGACGGACCGCGTCTATGAGGCCCTCTGCGATGACCTCAACACGCCGATTGCCTTGTCCGTGCTTTTCGATGCGGTGCGCCTGGTCAATAGTGTCAAGGACAAGTCGCTGAAGATCAACGCGGAGGACCGCCAGATTCTCGCATTGCTCTTTACGGATGTCCTGCAAGATGTCCTCGGCTTGCAAGACGAAACCACCGACGCAACTTCCGGAAAGCTGGTCGATGGTCTCATCGGCATGGTCGTCGAGCAGCGCCGTCAGGCGAAAGCCGCCAAAGACTGGGCGACAAGTGACCGCATCCGCGATCAGCTCAAAGCCCTGGGTGTCCAGATCAAGGACACGAAAGACGGCTGCGAGTGGACGATCGAATAGTTACCAGACGAATTCGATGACCTTCTTGATGTCCGGGTGCAGGCTGTTTGCCACCGGACAGGTTTTCGCCGCATTCTCGATAAGTTTCTTTTCCTTGTCGGTGTAGCTGCTGCCTTCGGGTAGCTTGATTTCCAGGTGCAGTTCTGCGACGCGGCGCGGGTTGGCCGCCATCACTTTTTCCGTCGTGACGGTAGTGCCGTCGATGGAGAAGCCGTAGGTGCGGGCCGTCATGCCGATGATGGTCAGCATACAGCAGCTCAGCGAAGTGGCAAAGAGGTCGGTCGGGGAAAATAACGATCCGTCGCCGTTGTTGTCCTTGGGAGCGACGGTCTGGATCTTGCTGCCTGAGTCGAGGTGCTCCGCTTCGCACCTGAGGGCGCCCAGGTAGGTGGTTTTCATTTTGGTCATATCGGTAGAATAATTAGAGTTCCTTCCGGAGTCGGGCAATGGGAATGTTGAGCTGCTCCCGGTATTTGGCTACGGTGCGGCGGGCTACCTTGTAGCCTTTGGCGCTGAGCACATTGACCAGTTCCTCGTCGGTGAGCGGCTTGCGCTTGTCTTCCTCTTCGATGCTTGTGGTCAGGATGGTCTTGATCTCGCGCGTGGAGACCTCCTCGCCGTCATTGGCTACCAGGCCTTCCGAGAAGAAATACTTGAGCGGGTAGATGCCGAAGTGCGTCTGGACGTATTTGCAGTTGACCACCCGCGAGATGGTCGAGATGTCCAGGCCGGTCTTTTCGGCGATGTTGCGCAGGACCATCGGCTTCAGGCGGGTCTCATCGCCGTCGATGAAGAAGTCATGCTGGTAGTCGATGATGGCGTTCATCGTATTCTGCAACGTGTTGTGCCGCTGCTTGATGGCCTCGATGAACCATTTGGCCGAATCCAGTTTCTGTTTGACGAAACTGGCTGCTTCTTTCTTCTCACGGGTGGCGCTGTTGGCGGCTTCCATCAGCACGTCTGCGTAGCGCTTGTTGACTTTGAGTTCCGGTACGGAAAAGCGCGGCATCGACATCACGGGTTCGCCGTCCTTGAGTTCAACCAGGAAATCGGGTACCACCTGCTGCACCTGCTCGGTATAGGAATCGTCGATCTGGCCGCCGGGACGCGGATTGAGCCGGACGATCTCGGCAATGGCTTCCTTGAGCTGCGCTTCCGAGATGCCCAGCTTGCCGGTAATCTTCGTGTAGTGTTTCTTGGTGAATTCCACGAAATAGTCGCGCAGGATCCGCGTGGCCAGCTGGACGGTCTCGGTCTGTTTCTTCGCATTCAGCTGCAGCAACAGGCATTCGCGCAGGTCGCGCGCACCGACACCCACCGGGTCGAATTCCTGGATCATCAGGAGCAGTTCTTCCACCTCTTTCTCGTCTGTTTCAATGCCGAGCCGGAAAGAGATGTCATCGGCCAACGATTCCAGGTCGCGACGCAGATAGCCGTCGTCGTCGATCATGCCGATGATGAAAAGGGCAATCTGCCGCTGCCGTTCGTCAATCGGGCAATAGCCGAGCTGGGCTTCCAGGCTCTGGTGGAAACTCTCCCTGACGGAGAAGGTGTTGTATTGGGGCTTGAGGTCCTTGCCCTGGTTGTTGACGTACAGTTTGTAAGACGGCGTCGGGTCGCTGCCGCTGTATTCGCTGAGCGAGACGTTCTTTTTCTCCTCACCCTCCGGCGAGTCGTCCACCACTTCTTCAAGCACGGGGTTCTCTTCCAACTCCTTCTGGATACGTTGTTCCAGTTCGGGGGCCGGCAGCTCGATCAATTTGATCGTCTGGATCTGCAGGGGCGAGAGCCGTTGGGTCTGCTTGAGTTGTTGGGTCTGCTTCAGCATGTCAGAAATTCGGGTAATTGATCTGTTCCTTGACGACGAAGACGTAAGGGTAGGCACCGCTGTTGGTCAGGCGGCTGGCAAAGCGCTGGGCGTCGGCCCGCGTGCGGAAATCGCCGACAGTCACTTTGAAATAGGGGCTGACGTGGCTGCGATAAGCCTGGATGCCGGGATAACGCTCCATGAAACTGGCGGCAATGGCTTCCGACTTGGCGCGGGCCGTGCGGTCGCTGTCAAAAAAGATGCGGACACGGTATCCCTGCATCTTGGTGCTGCTGTTGGAAACGATGTGCCGCGAGAGGGCGTTCCGCAGTTCGATGGATTGGTTGACTATCGCGCTTCCGCGGCCTTTCTGGTTGATGAGCGAAAGGATATCGGAGCCCAGCAGGGTGCTGTCGACCGCGGTTTGGGCATGGGCGGTGCAAGCCAGCAACAGGGCGGCGAGCAAGACGAGCAGGCTATTCTTTTTCATGGCTTTCCGTTTTTGTATCTTGGGGGAACAGGCTGGTCAGTTCGGTCAGCGGAACCCGTTCCCGGGTAATCCGTTTCTTGAGGGAACCTTTGCGGATTGTAAGGTCGATGTCGGCCGTATAGTCGTTCAGGTCCGTGCTGAAACTGCCGCTCAGCAAGGCGAGCGGCCGGGTGAACCGGGCCGTAAGCGGGATAGGGACCGTGGCTTCGCTGCGCGGTTCGATGAACACGCTTTCCGGCATCGTCAGGTCGGCAAAGGGACTGGTCTCAAAGCCTCTGTAGAGGACGGCCTCCAGCGATTCCAGCGTATAGCGGGAGGCGGAGGGGTTGGCCACATCGACTTCCAGGACCAGGCCGGCCGTCACGCCAGCTGCGCCGAATCCCACTTCGCCGGACTGCCGGAGCCGGTAGTCCTTGATCACAGGATTCTGCTGCGTACTGCAGCCTGCGAGCAGCAGTACAAGCGTCAGGATGGCAAGGATGCGTTTCATTTTCAAAATCCGATTCATCATACAAAGATATAAAAACTTATCTTTGCGGCGAAATCCAAGTGCTATGAAAGTGTATATTGAGACCTACGGGTGCCAGATGAATGTCAACGACAGCGAGGTGGTGCTCGCCATCCTGCAGAAAGCCGGTTATGCGCTTTGCCGCCGGATGGACCAGGCCGACCTGATCCTGATCAACACCTGTTCGGTACGCGACAATGCGGAGCAGCGCGTGCTCGGCCGGCTGGATGTTTTCCGGCAGGAGAAAAAACGGCGGACCGGTGTCGTGGTCGGCATCCTCGGTTGTATGGCCGAGCGCCTGAAAGAGCAGCTGCTGGAAAATGCGGCCGTGGATATCGTAGCCGGTCCGGATGCGTACCGAGACCTGCCGCGCCTGGTCGAGTCTGTATCGGTTTCCGGCAAACAGATCAATACGTTGCTTTCGCATGAAGAGACGTACGCGGACATCGCACCGGTCCGGATGGACCCTGCGGGCGTCACGGCCTTTATTTCCATCATGCGCGGCTGCAACAACGTGTGCTCCTATTGCATCGTTCCGTTTGTCCGCGGGGCCGAACGAAGCCGTGATCCGCATAGCATTGTCCGCGAGGCGGAAGCGCTGATTGCCGCGGGCTATAAGGAAATCAATCTCCTGGGCCAGAATGTGGATTCCTACAATTGGCGCAATCCGGACAAGCCGGCGGAACGCGTGGATTTTGCCGGCCTGCTCGAACGCGTCGCCCTACTCGACCCGAAGGTCCGCGTCCGTTTTGCCACCTCTCACCCCAAGGATATGGGAGATGCTGTGCTGGAGACGATGGCGCGCTATCCGAACATCTGCCGGCACATCCACCTGCCCGTCCAGTCGGGAAGCAATGGGATGCTGGAAAAGATGAACCGCAAATATACCCGGGAGCACTACCTTTCGCGCATTGCCCGCATCCGGGAACTGCTGCCTGACTGTGCCATCACGACGGATGTGATTGCCGGCTTCAGCGGAGAAACGGCCGAAGACCATGCAGCGACACTGTCCCTCTTCCGGGAAGTGCGCTATGACAGTGCTTTCATGTTCCAATATTCCGAGCGCCCCGGTACCCGGGCTTCCCGGCACTATCCCGATGATGTCCCTACGCCCGTCAAGACAGCGCGCCTCAATGAGATTATCGCTCTCCAGAACGGGATTTCCCTCGCCAGCAACCAGCGCTGCGTCGGGCATACGTACGAAGTTCTGATAGAAGGCCCTTCGAAGCGCAGTGAAGCAGAACTGATGGGCCGGACCTCCCAGAACAAGACCTGCGTTTTCCCGGCGGAAGGACACAAGGCCGGGGAATACGTGACCGTGGAAGTGCTTTCCTGCACTTCCGCGACCCTGCGTTGCAAGATTGTTTAGCTAATTCTTGGCCCCGAAGGCCAGGTCTCCGGCATCGCCCAGTCCCGGGACGATGTAGGAGTGGTTGGTAAGCTCCTCGTCGATGGCGCCTACCCAGAACGTTACGCGCTTGTGCGGCAGATTCTTCGAAAGATTCTCCACGCCGTCCCGCGAAGCGACCGGGCAGACGATATGTGTATGCAGCGGTTCACCGCCTGCTACCAGGCTTTCGTAGGTCATCAGCATGGACGCGCCTGAAGCCAGCATCGCATCTGCGATGACCAGGGTCTTCCCTTCCAGGGTCGGGCAGCTCTGGTATTCGATCAGCATCTCGCATTCGTTGCCTTTGCCGTATTTGCGGTAGGCGGCCACAAAGGCATTCTGCGCATCGTCGAAGCAGTTGAGCAGGCCCTGGTGGAGGGGCAGGCCGGCCCGCAGGATGGTGGCCAGCACCAGCGGTTCCGCAATGACACGGGAAGGGGCGATGCCCAGCGGTGTTTCCACTTCCACGGTTTCGTAGCGGAGCGTCTTGCTGATTTCGTAGGCGAAAATTTCCCCGATGCGTTCCAGGTTCCTGCGGAAACGCAGGCTGTCTTTCTGGACGTTGATGTCGCGGATCTGCGCGAGATAGTGGCCCAGCAGGGAATCGGTTTCTCCGAGCGGAATGATTTTCATAGGGATGTCAGGCTTTTTTACACCTTAAAGATAGTAAAACTAGCCGGAATACGGATATTTATTTTTTAATTGCCTATCTTAGTAGTGTAATTCCACGCTCATGAAACGTTTCTGCCTCTTCCTTTCCGGCTGCCTCCTGATGGCTCTGCAGAGCCTGGCCGCACCGCTTTTCAATCCCGGGAGCGGGGTTGTCGAGTACAATGCCTATAAACCTTTTGCCGACCGTCCCGTCAAGATCCATTATTACTTTCCGGAAACGGCGGATCCGGCCACGGCGCAGGTCCTGATGCTGATTCCCGGCGCGGGCCGGGATGCGGGTCCGCTCCTGAATGCGGTCAGGGAGAAGTTGGGTAAGGTGAACGTGATTGCTTTTTCGCTCGAATTTCCGGCTGCGACCTATCCGGTCCGGGAATACCAGGAGGTGGGAATCCGGGATCAGGATGGCAATCTCAAGAAAACCGCGGACCGTACCGTGCAGCTGCCCGACCGGATTTTCCTTTTCATCAAGGAACATTCTGCTATCCAGGCACGGCGGTATGACATGATCGGGCATTCTGCGGGCGGCCAGTTCATCCACCGCTTCCTCCTGTTCCATGACTCGCCGTATGTGGACAGGGCTGTTGTCGGTGCGCCGGGCTGGTTCACGTTCCCGGACCCGTCGCTGCCGTATCCTTACGGACTCAAGGGGACGGACCGTGCGTCCGACAAGGTGATTGCCCGTTTCCTGCAGAAAAAGATGATCCTTCAGGTCGGCGCCCTGGATACCGACCGGGGTGGCGTCCTGCGCAAAACGCCGGAGGCGGATGCACAGGGCATCAATCGCCTGGACCGGGCACGTACGTTTTTCGCTTACCTGCGTGGTGAGGCGCAGCGACGGGGCGTTCCGTTCGGCTGGACGTATTGTGAGGTACCGGGCGTGGGCCATTCTTCCGGACAAATGGCAACGTATGCCATGGAGACCTTGTACTGTGCGGGGGAAGGCAACACGGTGTTCGATCCTTATTCCGACTGGACTTCGATGGCCGGTACGGTTCCGGTCCGCTACCATGTCCGCAACGAATGGCTTCACCGATATGACACAGCCGTTGAGGCGCTGGGTGCACCTTCCGACGGGGAAGCCGATTGTGATGTGCTGCTGCTGGGCAGTTCCTCCATCGTGCTATGGAATACTGTGGCGGAGGATCTTGCCCCGCTCAAGACGGTTCGCCGCGGCTATGGTGGTTCTACCCTGCGCGACCAGCTCTTGTACTTTGACCAGCTGACTGCCGGCTTCCACCCGAAGGCGGTGGTCATTTATTGCGACAACGACCTCTGCGGCAACGAGGATGACCTCACGCCCCTGCAGTATTGCGACCTGTACCGCATTTTCTGCGGCCGGCTCCGGGAAGTGTTTCCGGAGGCGCAACTCTATCTGCTTTCCATCAAGTATGCCCCGCTTCAGAAGAACACCTGGGGAAAGAAAGCCATTGCCAATGAACTGCTGCGGGAATACGCCCAGACGGAGCACGGCATCCACTACGTGGACGTTACCACACCGATGCTCTCTCCCGAGGGGCAAGCCCAGGATGAATACTTTGCCGGAGATTCGCTTCACCTGAGCCCGAAGGGCTATGCTGTCTGGACCTCCGTCCTCCGCCCGATGCTCAATAGTTCTCGTCCGAAAAACTGAAATACTTCTTCTTGCCGATGATGATGTGGTCGACAAGAGCAATGTCGAACACGGCGGCGGCCTGCTTGAGCGCTTCGGTCTGCCGGCGGTCCTGATCGCTGGGGAGGGGATTGCCCGATGGATGGTTGTGGACCAGGATGATGCTGCTTGCCAGCCGCTCGACGGCCTTCTTGACGATGATCTTGATATCGACGATGGTGGAGCCTATGCCGCCGACGCTGACTTTTTCCTTGCCGATGAGCCGGCTGGCGCGGTTGAGGTAGATGACCCAGCATTCTTCATGGGACAGGTCGCGCAGGAAAGGGGTCATCATCCGGGCGACGGTGTCCGAAGTCCGGATCGTGAATTCATCTTCGGGAATCTCGGCTGCCAGGCGGCGGGCCAGCTCGAAGGTGGCCAGGATGGTCGTAGCCTTGGCCGGACCGATGCCTTCGAGCGTCATCATCCGGTTGGGGCCGTAGCGGGAAAGCTGGTCCAGCCGGCCGCCGCTATCCGCCATCAGTTCGCGTGCCAGGTCCACGGCGCTTTTGGTGCGTGTGCCCGACTGGAGCAGGATGGCCAGCAGTTCGGCGTTTGTCAAGGCGGCTGCTCCCTGTTGCATCAGCTTCTCCCGCGGCCGCTCTTCCTCATTCCAGGTTTTGATGCTTTTGTTCATGATGTCGGGAAATAAAAAAACTTTCCAACAAAGGTTGGAAAGTTTTTTCAGATCCTCTCGACAAAAAAGCAATTTATGCGAGCTTGTTCACGTAAACTGCGATTCCGCTCTTCAGATTGGCGGCCTTGTTCTTGTGGATGACGTCGATCTTGGCCAGTTTGTCAATCATTGCGAACACTTTCGGCATCGAAGCCTCTGCGGCTGCCTTGTCGGTGGTGTTACGGATCGCCTTGATGGCGTTTCTTGTCGTGCGTGCATAGTATTTGTTATGCACTCTGCGTTTCTCGCTTTGGCGGAAGCGCTTGTCTGCTGATGCGTGATTTGCCATTACTTCAATTTTTATATTTTGGTAGCGGGTAGGAGAGTCGAACTCCTCTTTAGAGAATGAAAATCTCTCGTCCTAGCCGATAGACGAACCCGCCAACAGCCCAGTCTTTTACGAACGGGACCGCAAAGATAGAAAAACTTTTTTCAACTACAAATTTTTTCTTTCTTTTTGCTGCAAGCCCTTTTTAATGCCACGAATAGATGATGGCTTCCAATTGCCGCAGATAGTCACGTTTGTCATACTTGGGTGCATAGACAAATCCCTCAATCACAATCACATCCTTTCCGTCGGTGCTACGGAAAGCATCGCTGATGAAGGGACCGCCCATATAGTCGTTCTGGGTTTCCCAGAGAGAGCGGATTTCCGTGAAGCTGCGTCCGCGGTAGGTCTTCTGCCAGTAGCCGGGCGTGATCACCGGGTTGGTGATCATGTAGCTGCCTTCCAGTGAGCCGGGTACGTTTTCCTTCATGACTTCATTGCGTTTGGCCACCAGGGCGTCCCGGGTAAACTGTTCTTCTCCGGTGTAGGGGAAGCGGTAGATGAAGATACCCTGGGTGGTGTAGGTGGTCTCGTAGGAGATCCACACGAAATCGTCAGTCCGCTTCTTGATGGAATAGGAAGACGGGAACCAGGGGCTTCCGCCGAACTGGTTCCGTACGAGCGAGGCAAGACCTTCGTTGGGGAACGCCTTGGCATTGATGATGACACGCTCGCGTTCGGCATCTTCGAAGGTTTCGCAGATCTTTTCATCGCGGGACAGGATCAACTCGGCCGCCGACGCCTCGTCCGGGGCAAAGATGGAGATCATCGTCTGCGGCTCCGCCCAGACATTCTTGTTGACCACCATTTTGGTGTTGCAAGTGTCGGCGATGTGGACATACAGGATGTTGCGGTGGAAGCGGAACACATTGACAAAGCCCTCCGGCGGAACGTTGTAGATGCGATACTTGCTTTCTTTCTGCGGCGTGTAGGGATATTCCGCCTGCAGCACTGTGCGGACGGCGGCGCCCACTTCCGATTCCCAGAGCGCTTTGCTGGAGACGATCTCCACTTCGCCGGCCTTGCCGCTGATGCCGGGAAGGAGTTGCTTCTTCTTTTCTTTGGTGCAGGAACCCGTCAGGAGCAGCAGGCCCGGCAGCAGTGCGAACAGAATGAGATACCGTTTCATAGAGCTATCGTTTTTTATGATTGTCAGAAGAGGCTGCGGATGTCATTGCCGAAGGCCAGGACCATCAGCATCAGGAGCAGGATCATCCCGATCCATTCGGCGACGACCATGAACTTGTCGGACGGCTTGCGGCCCGTGATCATCTCGAAGAGCAGGAAGAGGATATGCCCGCCGTCCAGGGCGGGGATCGGCAGCAGGTTCATGACGCCCAGCATGATGGAAAGCAAGGCGCAGAGCGACCAGAAGCGGAACCAGTCCCATGTGTCGGGGAAGATGCGCCCGATGGCGATGAAACTGCCGACCGACTTGTAAGCCTGCGTCTTGGGTGAGAAGATCAGGCCGAGTTCCTGCACATATCCCTTGATGGTCGTCCAGGTCTTGCTGGCACCGGCCGGGATGGCGGAGAGCAGATTGTATTCGCGGGTCGTTACCTGGAAGAACTTGTTCAAGTCGGTATCAAGCAGGACACCGATATGCCCTGCCGTATCCACCTGAAGCGGAAGGACAATGGCTGCTTCGCCGCGCCGGATGGAAGCGGTGATCTCTTCTTCCCGGTGCTGCTGGAGTTCTTTCTGGATCTGCTGGACAAGGAACATCGGGGTGCCGTTGATGCCTTCAAAAGCATCGCCGGGCTGCAGGCCGGCCGCTGCGTTGGGCGATTCGGCCTGTATCTCCTTGATGACGAACGGAAAGGCCAGGTCGAACATACCCGGTGTGTTGAGCATGGCAGGCAGATAGTCCGGGTTGATGGATACCGTGATGGTGTCACCGTCCCGGAGGACGGTCGCTTCGCGGGCTTGCGAGCGGACCAGGTCAACCTGCAGGTTGCTGAAATTCTCAGTCGGAACACCGTCGAAGGCCAGGATCCGGTCGCCGTCGCGGAAGCCGATCTCGGCAGCGAGTTCATTGACGGCAATGCCGTACACGGCGTCTTCGTTGCGCAGATATTCTTCGCCCCAGGTGCCCAGAATGGCCGCATAGAGGACGATGGCCAGGATAAAATTGAAAAGGACCCCGCCGAACATGATGAAGAAACGCTGCCAGGCCTTCTTGGTCCGGAACTCATACGGCTGGGGAGGCAGTTTCATGGCCTCGGTATCCATCGATTCGTCGATCATGCCGGCAATCTTGCAGTAGCCGCCGAACGGCAGCCAGCCGATTCCGTATTCGGTGTTCTCCGGGTGTGCGTCCCATTCCGGATCTTCGTTGGATGCGAAAGCCTTGCAATGCCATTTGCCGCCGAAACGCTTGAACTTCAGCAAAGATCGTTTCGGGTTGAAGAACAGGTAGAACTTCTCCACCCGCGTCTTGAACAGTTTGGCAAAACTATAGTGACCGAACTCGTGGAAAAGCACGAGCAGGGAAAGGGCCAGGATGACCTGGATAATCTTGAGCAGTACAACCATCAGGATCTGTTTACGATTTCAGCGGCGATGCGTTTCGCTTCAAAATCCGTGCTATAAATGTCGTCGAGATTGGGGGCGGCGAGGAAGTCGCAGCGGGACAGGGTGGTAGCGATAATCTCCGGGATGTCCGCGAACCGGAGCCGGCCCTCGAGGAAGGCCGCTACAGCCACTTCATTGGCTCCGTTCATGATGCAGGTGGCGTTGCCGCCTTTTTCCAGGGCCTCATAAGCCAGCTGCAGGCAGGGGAAACGGTCCGTATCAGGTTTTTCGAAATCGAGCCGTCCCAGCGTGGCGAAGTCGATCCGCTGCGTGTTCAGGTCGATGCGCTGCGGGTAGGAGAGTGCGTATTGGATGGGCAGCCGCATGTCGGGCAGGCTGAGCTGGGCCATGACGCAGCCATCGGAGAACTGGACCATCGAGTGGATGATGGACTGGGGATGGATGACGACTTCGATGTCTTTCGGCTCTACGCCGAACAGCCAGCGTGCTTCGATGAGTTCCAGCCCTTTGTTCATCAGGCTGGCGGAGTCGATGGTGACCTTGGCGCCCATCTTCCAGCGGGGATGGTTGAGTGCCTGCTCTCGCGTGGCGGCCGCGATCTCTTCCTTGCTGCTGTGCAGGAAAGGACCGCCGGAGCCCGTCAGGAGAATCTTCTCCAATCGGGCATGCTCACCCTGCAGGCACTGGAAAATGGCGGAATGCTCGGAATCGACGGGCAGGATCGGCGCTTTGCACGCACGGGCGAGCGGGATGATCAGGCTTCCGGCCGCCACGAGGGTTTCCTTGTTGGCCAGGGCGATGGCTTTGCCGGCCCGGATGGCGGCGATAGTGGGCCGCAGGCCGCTGAAGCCGACCATGGCGGTCAGCACGATATCGATCTGTGGATCCCTGAGAAGCTCGCAGATGGAGTCGATACCCGTGAAAACTTTGATATACAAGGGATCGAGAGCCGCTGCCACCTCTTCGTACAAATCCGGGTTGCAGATGACGACACTGGAAGGGTTGAACCGGCGCGCCTGTTCGATGAGCAGGCGGCTGTTGTTGTTGGCGGTGAGCAGTTCCACCTCGAACTGGTCGGGATGCTGCCCGATGACGTCCAGGGCCTGGGTGCCGATCGATCCGGTCGAACCGAGGATGGCGATATGTCTTTTGGCTTGTGGTTCCATCAGAACGTGATGTAGAGGGCGGGGTCGACAGGTTGGTTCTTGTAGCGGAGTTCAAGCAGGATATGGGCTTCGGAAAGTTCTCCGGTTTCGCCGACCGTGGCGATCGGCGTGCCCGCTTTGACCCGCTCTCCGACCGTCTTGAGCAGTTTGCCCGCATGCCTGTATAAAGAAGTCAAGTCATTATCGTGCTGCATTTTGAGGGTGCAGCCTTCGATTTCGTTCCATTCGGCAGATACGATGATGCCGTCGAGGATGGCGCTGACCTGGGTATGGGTCGGGGCCGTCACTTCGATGTAGGGATGGCTGCCGGTGCGGCTGAAGGCCTCCTTGACGGTTCCTTTGAGCGGCCGGGTGAATCTGAGGTTGTCCAAAGCTTCGATCCGCCCTGGCGCCGGGGCGGAAGCAAGGGCCGAATCGAGTTGGGCAACCTGCGCCCGCAGCAGCGAGTCGCTGGCTGCCTGGGCGGCCCGTTCCGCCTCGTCGGGGAGCGTACCGGCCTTTTCCAGCCGCATCGAGTCGATCGGCAACGGCTCCCGGCCGGTCGCGATCCGCTGGATATTGGCTACCTGGAACGCCCACAGGTCGATGACTTTCTCGAGGGAATCGATTTTCTGGTAGTTCTCGATGGCAGCCTGCTGCGTCTCCCGGGAAGGATAGCCCGGAATGGTCCGCCGCAAGGGGGTATGTGCAATGAGCAGGTATGACAGCAGCATCACCACCAGCGCGCCGACCGCCAGGGAGACGACCTGATGCCTGTCCAATTTTCTTTCTTTTTTTGCCATAGATTTCCTTAACTTTGCAATCTATGGACAGAATCATAGGAATCGACTACGGAAGGAAGCGCGTGGGGGTTGCGGTGAGCGACCCGCTCCGGATTTTCGCATCCGCCCTGGATACTGTCCAGTCTGCAAAGATAATAGATTATCTGAAAAGATATGCTGAAAACGAGCGCGTCGATCGTTTCGTGGTCGGCTATCCGATGAATCTGGACAATACGCCTTCCGAGGCCGCCCGCGACGTGGACCAGTTCCTGCATTTGCTGAAAAAGCATTTCCCGCAAGTGCCTGTTACTCTGGAAGACGAACGCTTTACCTCCGTCCTGGCCCACCGCGCGATGATCGACGGCGGCGTGAAGAAGGCGGACCGGCGCGACAAGGCCGCCGTGGACAAGGTGAGCGCCGCTTTGATCTTGCAGACCTACCTTGACAGAACGACACAGACAACATGATACTCCCGATTTACTTATATGGTTCCCAAGTCCTGCGCACGGCCGCGCAGGAAGATGACCTTTCAGACCGCGCTTGGCTGGAGCAGTTCATCGCAGACATGGTCGATACGATGCACAATGCCGACGGCTGCGGCCTGGCCGCCCCACAAGTAGGCGTTTCCAAACGCATCCTCGTGGTGGACGGCAACGACCTGACCGACCGCTATCCCGAACTCAAGGGCTTCCACCGCGAGATGATCAACCCCCGCTTCACCTTTGAGAGCGAGAAGACCTGTTCCTATGAAGAAGGCTGCCTGAGCATTCCCAATATTGATGCCGACATTGTCCGTCCCGAAACCATCCGCGTCCGCTACATCAATCCCGCTTTCGAAGAGGTGGAAGAAGAATTCAGCGGCTTTGCGGCCCGGATGATCCAGCACGAGATGGACCATCTCGACGGCATCCTGTTTACGGACCACGCTTCGCCTATCCGCCGGAAAATGCTGACCGGCAAGTTGATGAATATCTCCAAAGGCCATGTCCGTACGCGTTACCGTGTGAAAACAGATAAAAGATAAGAATATGAAACTGAAAGCTTTCCACGCTTACGACATCCGCGGCCATTTCGGTGCCGACCTGACTGTCGACATCGCCTACAAGGTGGCTTATTTCCTCCCGGAATTGCTTGACACCCGCCGTGTCCTGGTCGGACGCGACATGCGCTTGTCGTCTCCCGCCCTGCACGACGCGGTCATCAAAGGTTTGCTCGATGCCGGTGCCGAGGTCTGGGACCTCGGTATGAGTACGACGCCGTTTGTCTATTACGTGACGGCCCGTCACGGGTTCAAAGCCTCGATCCAGATTACGGCTTCCCACAATCCGAAGGAAGACAACGGCCTGAAGATTTCCCGCGCGCTGGCGCTGCCTGTCGGGTACGATACCGGCCTGAGCACCATCGAGCGCTGGATCCTGGAAGAGCGGCCTACGCCGGTGATGGAAGAGCGGGGAACCGTCCGCGATTTCGATGTCCGGCAGGAATATATCGATTTCCTGGCCGGCTTCAAGAAGGATTTCTCCAACCTGAAGATCGGCATGGACTGCTCCAACGGCATGGCTTCCATTTTCGTCCACCAACTTTTTGGTGAGCAGCCCATTTATCTCTACGACACGCTGGACGGCAATTTTCCCAATCACGAAGCCAATCCGTTCCAGCCTGAAAACGTGGTGGACCTGCAGAAACTGGTCATCACCCAGAAGTGCGATGTCGGCGTCATCTACGACGGCGATGCCGACCGGGTGATGTTCATCGACGAGACCGGTAGTTTCATCGCCCCCGACTTGATCATCGCCCTGCTGGGTGAGTATTTCATCAAGGAAAGAGGCGAGGTCGGCATCGTGCTGGAAGACATCCGCAGTTCCAAATCTGTCGCCGAGTATCTGGAACCGCTCGGGGCCCAGATTGCCATGTGGCGGGTCGGCCGTGCCTTTGCCGCCCCGCGTCTGCGCGAATTGGGTGGCGTATGGGGCGGAGAAGTAGCCGGCCACTATTATTTCCGCGATTTCTTCTACAGCGACAGCGGCCTGCTGGCTGCTATCCTGGTACTGAACATCGTGGCCCGGCTCAAGCGCGAAGGCATCCGCTTCTCGCAGATGATCGCCCGCATCAAGCACTACGAGAATTCCGGCGAGATCAATTTCCGCGTCGAGAACAAGCAGGAAGCGATGGATGCCGTCAAAAAGCATTTCATGGATGCCGAAAAGCATACGGCTTTCTACGATTTCGACGGCTATCGGGTGGAGTTCAAGAACTGGTGGTTCAATGTCCGTCCGTCCAACACCGAGCCTTACCTGCGTTTCCTCTGCGAAGCCACGACGCTCAAAGTGCTGGAAGAAAAGGTAGCCGAGGCACGCGCGGTTATCGAGCAGTTCGTGTAGCGGATTCCATGGAAAGGTAAAGGGCGGCTCGCTGTGCAGCGGGTCGCCCTTTTCCTTTTAACCTAAAACTTAACCTATGAAAAAACTATTCGATGATAGGTTAAGCAAAGGCCGTGCCAAAAATGATTCCGAAAGGCCAGTACCGTTTAAATCAGACCTTCCGGGATATCCAGCGTGATGATGTCGTTGTGAATGCCGACGATGAGTTCTTCATGGATTGGGAGCAGCACCTCCCCCCGGTCGACCGTCTCCACGGTGATGACGATATTGCCGCCGTAGTCGCTGGAATCGACGATTTCGCCGATGATGCGTCGGGTACGGCTGTCCCGGACCTGGAGGCCGACCAGTGTATCTTCCTCTTCTTCCGTTTCGTTTTCGAACGTAACCTCGCGTCCCACCAATTCTTCTGCTTCCGCCAGTGTATCGATTCCTTCGAACTTGACGATGAACCGGCCGCCCCTGGGCTGGACCGATTCAAAGAAAAAAGGAACCGGCAGTCCATCGAATGCGATGAATACCGGTTCCTGACTCTTCAAATCCTGCAGGTCTCCCTCCGGGCGGCTCAACACCACTTCTCCGGATGCCCCCCAGGATTTCAGCACCTTCATCCCGAACTTAGGCTTCCGGGGTTTCGGCGGCAGCTTCTGCAGCGGCAGCAGCGGCGGCAGCTTCTTCAGCAGCGGCGCGGGCAGCAGCTTCAGCGGCAGCGGCGATCTCAGCCTTCTTCTTGGCGATCGCTTCGGCGCGTTCCTCGTTGACCTTGGCTTCTGCTTTGACAGCAGCCTTGGCGGCCTCGGTGGCGGCGTTGGCAATGCTCTGCTTCTTCGAGGCGAGCTTCGAATCTTTCTGGGTCTTCCAGGCGGCGAAACGACGCTCGGCTTCTTCTTCGGAGAAGGCACCCTTGGCGACACCGCCCTGGAGGTGCTTCTTCAGCAGGACACCCTCATAGGAGAGGATGCGGCGGGCCGTCGTGGTCGGCTGGGCACCTTTGTTGAGCCAGTCGAGGGCACGCTCGCCGTCGAGGACGATGGTAGCGGGGTTGGTGTTCGGGTTGTAGAGGCCGATCTGTTCGATCAGACGGCCGTCGCGCGGTGCGCGTGCGTCAGCGACGACAATGTGAAAATACGCGTAGTTTTTCTTGCCGTGGCGCGCAAGACGGATTTTAACAGCCATTTTGCTTGAGCTTTAAGTTGTAATTAATTCTATAATTGTAACTTCCCTATCTTCTCGAGAAAGGGCCTGCAAATATACGGATTAATTTTGAAAAACAAACTTTTTCGTGCTGCCTAGAGGCTGTCCACGATCTTTTGCATATGGATACCGTTCGATCCCTTGATGAGGATGGTGCTGGCCTTGAGCGGGTTTTCCTGCAGATGGGCCTTGAGCGCATCGATGTCCGGGAAGGCCTTGACCTGGCGCGGATCGGCATGCAGGGTGCGGGAAGCACGGCTGAAGGACTCGCCTACGACGAAGATTGCGGGGGCGACCTCCATCGCCCGCCGGAGGATGTCGCGGTGCTCCTCGGAAGACTCCTGGCCCAGTTCGAGCATGTCGCCCAGCATCAATACCTTGTTGGCGAAATCCGTGGCGGCGAAATTGTCGAGGGAGGCCCGCATGCTGGAAGGATTGGCATTGTAGGCGTCGATGACCAGCGTATTCTCCTTGGTTTTGACCAACTGGCTGCGGCTGTTGGACGGCTTGTAGGCTTCAATGGCAGCCACGGCTTTGTGGAAAGGAACTTCGAAGAATTCCCCGATGGCCAGGGCGGCCATCACATTGTCGGCATTGTAGGCCCCGACCAGGTGGGTGGCAATGGTAACCGGTTTGCCGTCCTTCTCCATTTCGAGCCGCAGGTAAGGCGATTCGGCCGTCGAAGGAAGGATCTTGACGCCTTGCTCTTTGACGCCGTATTTGCGGGTGCGCAGGCCCTGCCGGTGGGAAACCATTTCGCACAGGTCTTCGTTGTCCGCATTGTAAAAAACGGTGCCGCCCCGCTGGCGCAGGACATCATAGAGTTCTCCTTTCGCTTTCTTGACCCCTTCGAAGGATCCGAATCCCTGCAGGTGCGCCTTGCCGACCGTGGTAATGAGACCGCAGGTCGGCTGGACGATTTTCGTCAGCTCCGCAATCTCGCCCGGGGCACTGGCTCCCATCTCGACTACGGCCATCTCCGTCCGCTCGTCGAGCCGGAAAAGCGTCAACGGCACGCCGATATGATTGTTGAAATTGTCCTGGGTGGCCACCAGGTTGTATTTGCGGGCCAGGACGGCGGCGACCAGTTCCTTGGTCGTGGTCTTGCCGTTTGTGCCGGTGATGCCGACGACGGGGATGTCGATCTGCTTGCGGTGGTAGGCCGCGAGTTTCTGTAGCATTTCCAGCGAATTCTCGACCACGACACACTTGCGTCCGCGATAGGCAGTGCCTTCCAGCAGGAAGCGGTCGACAACAGCGTACCGGGCACCCGATTTGAGGGCCTCCAGGGCAAAGTCATTGCCGTCAAACTTCTCGCCTTTCAAAGCGAAAAACATCACACCGTCCTTGATGTTGCGGCTGTCTGTCGTGATGCCCGCGCATTTCTTGTAAAGGGCATACAATTCTTCCACTGAAATCATATCGCGTCTTATTATTTACCTGTCGATCCGAATCCGCCGCTGCCGCGGTCACTCTCTTCCAATGCCTCCACTTGTTCCCATTCCACCTTTTCATGCCGGGCCACCACCATCTGGGCGATCCGCTCACCGGGATGGATGGCAAACGGCTCGTTCGAAAGATTGACCAGTATCACCTTGATCTCGCCGCGATAGTCGGCGTCGATGGTCCCCGGTGCATTGACGATCGAGATGCCATGCTTGGCGGCCAGGCCGCTGCGCGGCCGGATCTGGGCTTCATAGCCGGCCGGAAGTTCGATGTGGAGACCGGTCGGGACAAGCGTCCGCTCCAGCGGGCCGAGTACGACGGCTTCCGACAAGTCGGCCCGCAAGTCCATTCCGGCGGAAAGCGCTGTGGCATAGGCCGGAAGGTCGAAAGGCGAATGGTTGACGATCTTCACTTTCATCGGGCGGTTCTTCGTTTTCTAACTGCAAATATAACAAATGCAACGGCAAGATAGAGCAACACGAGGGCAGAATGTACGATTATTTTTTTGCCCAGTCCCATCGCGGGCAGCAGGGTTCCCAAACCCCAGATTCCAAGCCCTGCAGCCACCAGCAGGAGCACGATGCCCCAGTTGTAGGGAATCGGATAATGCTTGCGTCCCAGGGCGGCAGTCAGCACCAGCATCGTCACGTAGCTGGCAATGTGGCCCCAGGCGGCGGCATGGTAGGAATAGCGCGGCATGAAGATCAGGTTCACCACGATGGTGACGACCAGGCCGGCCAGGGTGATCCAGACCGCATAGCCCGTCTTTTCGGAGAGTTTATACCAGATATTGACATTGAAGAGGATGCCCGTGATGACATAGGCCATCAGCATGATGGGCGTAATGTCGAGTCCCACGCGGAAATCCTTGCCCAGGATCAGGCCGATCTCATCCATGAACAGCATCAGCACCACGAAGCCGAACATGCAGAAAGCTGTAAAATAGTTGAGCACGTCGGCGTAGATCTGCTTGCTGCCCTTTTCGCGTTCCCGCTGGAAAAAGAACGGTTCCGCCGCATAGCGGAACATCTGCACGAAAAGCTGCATGATCACGGCGAGTTTCACGGCGGCCTGATAGACACCCAGGTCGGCCCGCCAGTTCACGGGATCGGCATTGACGAAGCGCATCAGCACCCGGTCCAGCACGTCGTTCATGATGCCGGGCAGGCCGGCGATCATCAGCGGCAGCGAATAGACCAGCAGCCGGCCCGCGAGTCTGCGGTCGAAGCGGAACGTGAGCTTCAGCAGCTCGGGCGCAATCAGGATCACGCAGACGATGCAGCTGACCAGGATGGCGAAGATGGGATAGGTAAAGTCGGGGCTGGCGCTCACGAAACGGGTGAGCCAGTGAGCCGGATTGACGGCGAAGCGACGGGCCATCACCAGGTAAAGCAGCAGGTTGACACCCACCTCCGTCAGGATCTTCAAGGTCTTGATGACTGCGAATTTCAACGCTTTGTGCTCATGGCGCAGTTTGGCGAAGAGGATGGCGGTCGTACAGTCGAAAAAGAGGATGAGGCCGCAATAGACGATCAGGTTCGAAAAGCCCGGATAACCCATCGCGGAGGAGATGCCGCCCGAAAAGGCGATCATACAGGCCAGGAACAAGGCACAAACACCGAAGACCGTCACGAACGCATTGGAGAAGACCTTCCCGGGGTCGGCACCTTCTTTGCTGGCGTACCGGAAGCAACCGGTCTCCAGGCCCAGGGTGAGGACGACCTGCAGCATGGCGATATAGGCCATGAATTCGGACATGACCCCGAAATCGGACTGGGTCAGGACGCGGGTGTATAGAGGGACGAGCGCGAAATTGATGACCCGGGCCAGGATGGTACTCAGGCCGTAGATGGCGGTTTCGCCGGCAAGCTGTTTGATCGGATTGGCCACTTGGGATGGATTTAACTTACAAATTTACGAAATAATCACTAAATTTGACCTTGTAAAAAATACAAATATGAGACACCGCTTATTCTATGTTTTCCTGGCCGCAGCCGTCATCCTGGCGGGCTGCAAAGGCGGCAAGGATCCGAAACCTGCAGAAGAGGAAGCGGTTCCGGAAACCGAACAGATCAACGAAACGAAATCCGAGATTAAACCCATGAGCGAATCACCTGCTGCCCCCGTCGATAAATGGGCGGGCCTCGGCGAAGAGCCGATGTTGAAAATCCAGACATCCGATGGTACGATGACCGTCAAACTGTATGCGGACACGCCGCTGCACCGTGATAATTTCGTCAAACTGGCCCGATCCAGCTTCTACAATGGCCTGCTGTTCCACCGGATCATCAAAGGCTTCATGATCCAGGGCGGCGACCCGTTCACGCGCGACAGTGCCAAAGTCGCCCAGTTTGGTACGGGCGGTCCGGGATACACCATTCCCGCCGAGATCGTTCCCGGCAAGACCCATAAGAAAGGGGCGCTGGCGGCGGCCCGCCGTGGCGATCAGGTGAATCCTGCCAAGGAATCTTCCGGTTCCCAGTTCTATATCGTGCATGATCCTGCGAATTGCGTGCATCTCGACGGGGAATACACCATTTTCGGCGAAGTGGTGGACGGCCTGGACGTGATCGACAAGATTGCCTCCGAACGCACCGACCTGCGCGACCGGCCCCTCGGCAAAGTGCAGATTATTTCAATTACACCGGCCGAATAGGCAACCGGATTTAATTTCTGGCACGGCCTTTGCTTAATCTATCATCGAATAGTTTTTTCATAGGTTAAGTTTTAGGTTAAAAGGATAGGGCGACCCGCTGGATAGCGAGCCGCCCTTTTCCTTTGCTGCCTACCGGCTATCGTCCCGTATAGTTGTGCGGCGTGATGGCGTGGAGTTCCGCCTTGACTTCTTCTGAGATGTCCAGGCTGTCGATGAAGCGGCTGATGGCTTCCTGGGTGATGTGCTCGCCCGTGCGGGTAAGCGCCTTCAGGGCTTCGTAGGGCTTCGGAAAGCCTTCCCGGCGAAGGACGGTCTGGATTCCTTCGGCAACGACGGCCCAATTGCGTTCCAGATCGGCCGATACCTTGTCTTCATTGAGAATCAGTTTGCCGATACCTTTTTCCAGGGAACGGATGGCAATCAACGAATGGGCGACCGGTACGCCGATGTTGCGCAGCACCGTCGATTCGGTGAGGTCACGCTGCAGACGCGAGACCGGCAATTTCTCGGAGAGATAGTCATAGATAGCGTTGGCCAGCGTGAGGTTGCCTTCCGCGTTCTCAAAGTCGATGGGATTGACCTTGTGCGGCATCGTGGAAGAGCCGACTTCACCTGGCTGGATGGCCTGCGCAAAGTATTCCATCGAGATATAGAGCCAGCAGTCGCGGCTCAGGTCCACCAGGACCGTATTGATGCGCCGTAAGGCGTCGAAAATGGCGGCCAGGTTGTCGTAGTGGTCGATCTGGGTGGTCGGGTAGGACCGCTTGAGTCCCAGCGAACCCACGAAATCCTCTGCGAACGTGTTCCAGTCGATGTCGGGATAGGCCGCATAGTGCGCGTTGAGGTTGCCCGTGGCGCCGCCGAATTTGCCCGGGTACGGCCGGGCCTCCAATTGCCGGAGCTGTTCCTTCAGGCGGGCCAGGAAGACATTCAACTCTTTGCCCAGCCGGGTGGGAGAGGCAGGTTGCCCGTGGGTGTGGGCGAGCATGGGCACGTCGTTCCAGATATCCACGCGCTCGGCCAGCATGGCCATCAGTTCGCGCAGGGCGGGAATATAGACTTCCAGCAGGGCGTCCTTGAGAGACAGCGGTGTAGCCGTGTTGTTGATATCCTGCGAGGTAAGGCCGAAATGGATGAATTCCCCGTAAGCCGAGAGGCCCAGGTCGGCAAAGCGCTCTTTCAGGAAATACTCAACTGCCTTGACATCGTGGTTGGTCCGGCGCTCGATCTCTTTGATGCGCGCCGCATCTTCGGTCGTGAAATCGCCATACAGGGCCCGCAGTTGCGGGAAAACGTCCGGGTCCACGCCGCGGAGCTGCGGCAGCGGCATTTCGCAAAGCGCAATGAAATACTCGATTTCCACCAGCACCCGGTACCGCATCAGGGCACACTCGGAGAAGAAAGCGGAGAGTTCTTTCGTCTTTCCGGCATAACGGCCGTCGACGGGGGAAATGGCAAGCAGCGGATCCATCGTCTTTTACAGTTTGCGTTTGACTTCCACAATCTGGTAGGCTTCGATCATGTCGCCGATCTTGATGTCGTTGAAGCCGTCCACGCTCAGACCGCAGTCGAAGCCGGCGGCCACTTCCTTCGCATCGTCCTTCATGCGTTTGAGCGAACCGAGCTGTCCGGTGTAAACCACGATGCCGTCGCGGATGACGCGGACTTTGGCGCTGCGGGTCAGCTTGCCGTCGCGCACCATACAGCCGGCGATCGTGCCGACCTTCGAAATCTTGAAGGTTTCGAGAACCTCGGCGTTGGCCGTGATCTCTTCTTTCTGTTCCGGGGCGAGCATACCCTCGATACCGCTCTTGACCTCGTTGATGGCGTCGTAGATGACGGAGTAGAGACGGATTTCAATCTGCTCTTTCTCGGCCAGCTTGCGGGCGTTCGGCATCGGGCGGACCTGGAAGCCGATGATGATGGCATTGGATGCGACAGCCAGCAGGACGTCGGATTCGGAGATGGCACCCACGGCCTTGTGGATCACGTTGACATGGATTTCCTCGGTCGAGAGCTTGATGAGCGAATCGGACAGGGCTTCGATGGAACCGTCCACGTCGGCCTTGACGATGATGTTGAGTTCCTGGAAATTGCCCAGCGCGATGCGGCGGCCGATCTCTTCGAGGGTGATGTGCGTCTGCGTCTTGATGCCCTGGATGCGGATGAGCTGTTCGCGCTTGTTGGCCACTTCGCGGGCCTCTTTCTCGTCTTCCATGGCGTTGAGGGTGTCACCGGCAGTCGGTGCACCGTTGAGGCCGAGAACGGAAACAGGCGTGGAAGGACCGGCTTCCTTGAGCCGCTGGCCGCGTTCGTTGAACATGGCTTTGACACGGCCCGAATAGCTTCCGGCCACAATCGGGTCGCCCACGTGGAGCGTGCCGCTCTGCACGAGAACGGTGGCCAGGTAGCCGCGGCCCTTGTCGAGCGACGACTCGATGATGTTGCCCACGGCCAGCTTGTCCGGATTGGCCTTGAGCTCGAGCAGGTCGGCTTCGAGCAGGACTTTCTCCAGCAGCAGGTCCACGTTGATGCCTTTCTTGGCAGCGATTTCCTGGCACTGGTACTTGCCGCCCCAGTCTTCGACCAGGATGTTCATGTTGGCCAGCTGTTCCTTGATCTTCTCGGGATTGGCGCCCGGTTTGTCGATCTTGTTGATGGCGAAGATCATCGGGACACCGGCCGCCTGGGCGTGGTTGATGGCCTCGATGGTCTGCGGCATCACGGCGTCGTCGGCCGCGATGATGATGATGGCCAGGTCGGTCACCTTGGCGCCGCGGGCACGCATGGCCGTGAAGGCCTCGTGACCCGGCGTATCGAGGAAGGTGATGTGCCGTCCGTCGGGCAATTCCACGTTGTAGGCACCGATGTGCTGCGTGATACCGCCTGCTTCACCGGCAATGACGTTGGATTTGCGGATATAGTCGAGCAGGGAAGTCTTGCCATGGTCCACGTGGCCCATGACCGTGACAATCGGCGGACGCGGCTGGAGGTCTTCTTCGCGGTCTTCTTCCTGGGCGATCGCGCCCTGGATCTCGGCGGTCACGAATTCGATCTTGTAGCCGAATTCCTCAGCGACGAGCACGAGGGCTTCGGCATCGAGCCGCTGGTTGATGGACACCATCAGGCCCAGGTTCATGCAGGCTTCGATAACCTTGGTGACCGGCGTGTTGTTCATCAGGATGGCTAGTTCATTGACCGTGACGAACTCCGTCACTTTCAGGATGTTGCTGGTGCGCTCCTGGAGTTCCATCTCCTCCTGCATCTTCTGGGAGATCTCCTCGCGTTTCTCGCGGCGGTGCTTCGAGGTCTTGGTCTTGCCGTGGCCTTCGGTCATGCGCGCATACGTTTCCTTGATCTGCTTCTGGATCTCTTCGCTGTCGAACTCAGGACGGACAGCCTTGAAGCGGTCGTTCTTCTTGGCGTTCTTGCCGCGTGCGTTGCTGTCTTTGCCCGGGGCTTCCTTGCTGCCCGGACGGGGAGCGCTGTTCTTCGGATTGGTGATGTCCACCTTGGCAGGCCCTTTGTGGATGCGTTCGCGCTTGTTCTTGTCTTTCTTGCTGTTGTCCGTTGATGCTGGCTTCTTTTCAAATTTCGACAGGTCGATGACCCCCACGGTTTTCGGGCCGGCGAGTTTCTCGACTTTGGTCTCAATGTGTTCGATGACAGGACGCTCGTCCTTCTTCTCGACTTTCTTCTCTTCTTTGGCCGGCTGGGCGGGCTGGTTCGTCTGAGCGGGTTTTGAAGGTTGGACCGGCTGGGCGGGCTGTGCCGGTTCAGCGGGCTGCGGTTTCGGTTCGGCGGGAGCGGCAGGTTTCTCCACGGCCGGTTTTACTTCCTGGGGCGCAGGGGTCTGTACGGCAGGGGCCGGTTCCGGTTTCTTCGGCGAGAGGTCGATATGCCCGACGATCTTGAGTTCGTTTTTGGGCTGTACCGGGGCTTCCTTGACAGGTTCCACCTTCTTGACCGGTTCGGGCGCAGGTTCGGGTGCGGGAGTTTCCACCTTCTTCTGGTCCGTGAATACATTGGTCTTGATGTTGACTTCCTTGACCGGTTCCTCTTCTTCCGCCGTAATCCGGCTGTTCTCCTTTTCGGTGATTTCCTTGACCTTGATGGCCACTTTCTTCGACTGCTCCTTGATGAGCTGCTCTTTGCCGAATTCCTTGGCCACCATCGCATAGACATCCTCCGAAATCTTGGATGTCGGCTTGATGTCGTCGTTGATCCCCTTCTTCTTGAGGAAGTCGGTCAGGGTACTCAGACCGATGTTGAAATCTTTCAGGATTTTATTGATTCTTACTTCTGCCATACTTTGTTCTCCCGTAACTTTTGATTAGTTGTTTTCAAATTCCGCCCGCAGGATGCGCTGGACGTCGAGCACGGTCTCCTCTTCGAGGTCGGCCCGCTGCATGATCTCATCGGTCGGCAGGGCAAGCACGCTCTTGGCGGTATCGCAGCCGATCTTCTTGAGGGCATCGATGATCCACTGGTCGATCTCGTCGGCGAAATCGTCGAGCATCACGTCCTCTTCGTCTTCCATGGCCTCGCCGCCGAGACGATAGACGTCGATCTTGTAGCCGGAAAGCTGTTCGGCCAGCAGGATGTTGCTGCCGTTTTTGCCGATGGCCAGGGCCAGTTCGCTCGACTCCAGGTCGATGTGGATGCTCTTGTGCTCCTCGTCAATCTGGATGGACGAAATCTTGGCCGGCGACAGGGCGCGCTGGACCAGCAGCTGCGTGTTGGAGGTCCAGTTGATGATGTCGATATTCTCGCCCCGGAGTTCGCGGACAATCCCGTGGATACGGGAGCCCTTCACGCCGACGCAAGCGCCGACAGGGTCGATACGCTCGTCATACGATTCCACTGCGACTTTGGCGCGTTCGCCGGGCATGCGGACCACCTTCTTGATGGTGATCAGGCCGTCGAAGATCTCGGGGACTTCCTGCTCGAACAGTCTTTCGAGGAAGAGGTTCGAGGTACGCGAAAGGGTGATGATCGGGTTGTTGTTCTTCAGCTCGGCGCTGATGATGACAGCCTTGACGGTGTCCCCTTTGCGGAAGAAATCGGAAGGGATCTGTTCACTCTTCGGGAGCACCAGTTCATTGCCGTCTTCGTCCATTACCAGCACCTCTTTCTTCCAGGCCTGGTAAACTTCGCCGACCAGGATGTCGCCCACCTTCTCGCGGTATTTGTTGTAGAGGTTGGCCTTCTCGATGTCGGTGATGCGGCTGGAGAGATTCTGGCGCAGGTTGAGGATGCCGCGGCGGCCGAAACTGGCCAGGGAGACTTCTTCCGGATACTCCTCGCCGATCTCATAGGAATCGTCGATCTTCTGGACTTCTTCGAGCGAGATCTCCTTGTTGGGATCTTCCACGGTTTCGACGACCGTGCGGTTCCGCCAGATTTCAAAGTCACCTTTGTCGATGTTGATAATGATATCGAAATTGTCGGCATCGCCATACATCCTCGCGAGCTGGGTGCGGAAAATGTCTTCCAGCACGCTCATCATCGTAGCCCGGTCGATGTTCTTGAGTTCTTTGAATTCAGCGAATGTGCTGATCAGGTTAACTTCCATTTGTGTATGTTTTTATACTGTCAATATTCTCAAATGCCGGCCGATCCCACCATCAGCGAGAAATCTTCCTTGTCTCGGTCGAGCTTCGACTCGATGTAACGGCTCAGGGCCACGCAGTCGTCGATGGATACGCCACCGCCTTCGCGGGTAATGATGACTTCGATGTCATTGTCTTCGCTGACGGAGACTTCCACCAGGGAAAGTCCCGTGCCTTGCAGCTGCTCTTTCGCAAGGGCTTCGATGGTCTGTTTCAGGATCATAACGCTTATTTGCACAAAAAAAGGAGACCTTGCGTCCCCTCAATCGCGGCAAAGTTAGTAATTATCAGGAAAATGACAAATTTTTTATTAAATTTGCCACAGATTTATGGAAATCACAGCACAAATCCTGGCGGAACTGCTGGGCGGCGAGGTCGTAGGAGACCCGCAGACCGTGGTGACGGCGCCTGCGCGCATCGAGCAGGGCCGGAAGGGGAACATTTGTTTCTTCGCCAATCCCAAATACGAGCATTATATCTACGATACGAAAGCCAGCGTCCTGCTGATCAACAAGTCGTTCAAACCGAAACAACCGATTCCGGCCACGCTGATCAAGGTGGACGACGCCTACTCCAGTGTTTCGGTGCTGCTCGATTTCTTCAGCCGGATGAAGCACCGGCAGAAACGCGGCAACGGCCTGTGGGCCCGCCTTTCCCTCAAACGTTCCATCGCCCGCACGGCCCGCATCGGCCAGGGGACCTATCTGTATCCGCAGGTCTATATCGGCGACCATGTGAAGATCGGAAAGAACTGTGTGCTGTATCCGGGTGTCCGCATCTATCACGACTGTGTGGTGGGAGACAACTGCATCATCCACGCCAATGCCGTGATCGGTGCCGACGGTTTCGGCTTCGCTCCGCAGGAGGACGGCACGTACCGCAAGATCCAGCAATTGGGCAATGTCGTGATCGAAGACGATGTGGAGATCGGGGCCAATGCCACGATAGACAGGGCGACGATGGGATCCACGATTGTGCACCGGGGCGTCAAGATCGACAACTTGTGCCAGGTGGCGCACAATGTCGAGGTCGGGGAAAACACGGTAATGGCCGCCATGACCGGCATCGCAGGTTCCACCAAGATCGGGAAACATTGCGTGTTCGGCGGCCAGTCGGGCGTGAACGGCCACGTGACAATTGCCGATAACACCACACTTGCTGCCCAAAGCGGCATTATTGCCAATATCAAGGAGTCTGGCACTACACTTGTGGGCTATCCGGCCTTGGAGTATGGCACGTATATGCGAGCCTACGCTATCTTCCGCAGAAGCGGCAAGTCGAAATGAAAAGTACGATGAAACAACATACACTCGCTTCGTCCTGTGTATTTACCGGTGTCGGTCTGCATAGTGGCAAACCTGTGGAAATGCGTTTGTTGCCGGCTCCCGACGACTATGGGATCGTCTTCCAGCGCACGGACCTGGGGGAGGAGGTGTTTGTCCACGCGACTGTCGCCAACGTGTCGAAGACCCGGCGCAGTACGGAACTGGCCGAGCAGGGTGCCAAGGTCCGTACAGCTGAGCACTTGCTGGCTGCGCTCCGCTGCCTGGATGTGGACAATGTCCTTGTGCAGTTGAATGCTGCGGAAGTCCCGATTCTGGACGGAAGTGCGCGCCCCTATGTCAAGGCTCTTCAGGAATGTGGGCTGACGGAGCAGAAGACGGAACGCCGGTACCGGGTTGTGACGCGTCACGCGGAATACCGCGATGCGAAAAGCGGGTCGTCCATCGTAGTGGACCCCTGCGACGACCTGATTGTCGATCTGACCATCGACTTCAAGTCGCCGATGGTCGGCCGGCAGCAGGCCGTTTACGACGCTACGGTCGATTTTGCCACGCAAATCGCCCCCTGCCGCACCTTCTGTTTCTACCGGGAGGTCGCCTGGCTCCGGCTGTTCGGCCTGATCAAAGGTGGCTCTCTTGACAACGCACTGGTGATCGACGACCGGAAAAAGGCTTTCCTGGGCGGAAAGGTGCTTCAGTTCGACAATGAACTGGCCCGTCACAAGTTGCTTGACCTGCTGGGGGACTTTGCCTTGGCGGGATTCCCGATTCGCGGCCGCATCACGGCCTGCAAACCGGGACACAAATTGAATACGCAAGCTTTGCAATATTTTATATCTGAATCCATCTTATGACTGAGAATATGTACTTTGTCCACCCAGGGGCCAAGATCGGCAAGAATGTGGTGATCTCTCCTTTCACGACGATTGCCGAGCACGTGGAAATCGGCGATGACTGCTGGATTGGTCCGAATGTGACGATCTTTGACTACATCCGGATCGGTCGCGGGTGCAAGATCTTCCCGGGCGCTGTGCTGGGTGCCGTACCGCAGGACTTGAAGTTCCAGGGCGAAGTCACTTGGGCGGAGATCGGTGACAATACGACGGTCCGCGAATTTGCGACGGTCCACCGGGGTACGGCGGCCAGCGGCAAAGGGCTGACGCATGTCGGGCAAGACTGTCTGTTGATGGCCTACACGCACGTGGCGCACGACTGCCGGGTGGGCGACCACTGCATCATCTCCAGCATGTCGGCCATGGGAGGGGAAGTGGATATCGACGACTGGGCCATCGTGGGAGGCGGGACCGTCATCCATCAATTCTGCCACATCGGCGCGCATGCGATGGTAGGCGGCGGGTCCGCCGTCTTGAAAGACATCCCGCCCTTTGCCGTGACGGGGCACAATCCCGCCGTTTACGGCGGTATCAACCTGGTCGGCCTGCGCAGACGCGGGTTTTCGAATGAGGCCATTGCTGAGATTTCGGAGATTTACAAGCTGATCTACAACAGCGGTCTGAATGTATCCGATGCCTGTGCCCGCATCCGTGCGACGAAAGCACCCAGTGACAACCGCGACCTGATTCTCTCTTTTATCGAAAACTCCGGACGCGGCATTGTCCGATGACAGCGGGTCCGCACTTCGGGGAATCGTTGCTGGCGACGGCTTATCTGCCGCCGGTGTCGTATTTTTTTGCGATCGCGCATAGCGACCGGGTGTGGATCGAGCAGTTCGAAAACTACCAGAAGCAGTCGTGGCGCAACCGTTGCCGGATCCTCTCGGCGGCGGGGCCGGAGGATCTTTCGATTCCGGTCGTACGGGAGGAGCGGCGCAGCCGTCCGATCCGGGACATCCGCATCGACTACACGGAACCCTGGCTGCAGCATCACATCCGGGCTTTGGCAGCGGCCTATAATGCGTCGGCGTATTATGATTATTATGCGGACGACCTGATTCCCATTCTCGAAAGCAAGCCGGTCTTTCTCTTCGACCTGAACATGACGTTGCTCGAGAAGCTGCTGGAACTGCTGGATATCCAGGTGCCTGTCGGTTTGACTACTTCTTTTGTCAAAGATGGCGGCGGGCTTGCCAGCGCGCGGTCAGACCTCTTCGATGGACGAGTTCGGATCCAGCCGAAATATAAAGGAACAAGCCTGCTCGCGGAGTTTGGTTGCGAGCAGGCTTATTATCAGGTTTTTGTCAACCGGGAACCTTCTTCAGGTTTTATTCCCGACCTTTCCATCATCGACCTTCTTTCTGCGGAAGGACCGGATGCGGGACGTTTCCTCTGTTAGAACTTGATGCCGATCGTGCAGACGACTTTGCTCAGGCTGTGCGTGTTGACGCCCTGGGGTACGCTCACGAAGCTGGAGTAGTCATCATAGAGCTGGAATGAGTCGGTCTGTTTGGCCAGTTTGGTCCAGGCGAAATCGATTGTTCCGGCCTGTCCGATGTTGAAGCCGATACCGGCGCTGTAGGCATTGCGGCTGGGTGCGCCCTTGATGGCGGGGCTGTAGTTCTGGTAGCCACCGCGGAGGGAGACGCTTTCACCGAGCTTGAGTTCGGCACCTACGCGCAGGATGTGCGCATTGGTGAAAGTGCCGTCCATCAACTGATTCTCCTCGCTGAACACGCCAGTATTGCCGTTATAGTCGGCCAGGCGGGTGTTTGCATAGTTGACGCTTTCATAATCTACGCTGATAAGGCCGAGTCCCAAGGCGGTGTAGGCCGCACCCACGCTCCAACGCATCGGCGCCGTCAGTTTGTAGCTGTAGGAACCAGTCGGAGAATGCTGGGTGTAGGAGTTGCCGTTGTTGAAAGCGGTATTCATGGTGTAGTCCCACTCGTCGTTGAGGTTGTACCAGGTCGGGGTAGTAACAGTCGCGCCGAGGCGGAGGCCGCCGAACGGAGTGACGATCGCACCGAACTTCATGTTGAAACCGCTACCCTGGGTCTTGAGCCAGAAGCTGTTGTCCATCGAGACAAAGCCATCTTGGAAAAGCGCGGAGTTGGTGGCGGCTTCTTCATAATACTCTTCTACGGTCTGGCTGATGGAGTAGCCGTTAAGGTTGATGCCGAAGTAGAAGAAATCGGAGATGTTGCCGCCGAAGTTGAAGCTGTATTCTTCGTTGCTGCCGTAAGTCTTGCGGTTGAACCGTTGGTCGAGCGGGCCGCCGATCTGCAGTTCATCCGTGGTTTCGTCGTAGTTTTCGGTCGAGGCGAGATAGGAATCATCTACGTTGGCGTATTTGCCGCCCAGCGTGGACAGCGGAGCCAGTACATAGGTGTTCCATGCCAGGATTCCAGGCCATGATGCGTAGGAAGATGAATAGGGGTTGGTCGTCTCTTCCAAGTCGATGTCGTGCCAGTCGATGCCTTCAAGGCCGGCTGCGAGGGAGCTCAGCATCGAAGAGTTGCTGGTGGTCCCGCTGGCCCGCATCGCGGAGCGGAAACTGTTCTTCTTGTTATAGACGATTCCGAAATTGTAGTTGAGCAGACCGTTGTAGCGGCCGGTATCGAAGGAGATGACCGTACCGAAATTGGAAATGGTCAGGCCGGTTAACTTGGCGGACGTTGCGTTGCCCAGATAGTTGACCGTCGAGCGGTTGGTGGTCAGCGACGGGGAGAAAGTAATCTGCGAGTAGCGGAGCACACCCGAACTGGCCGGATTGATACCGATGGCGCCCAGGTCTCCGCCCAGGGCGGTAAAGGCATTTCCCATCGCCATCGTACGGGCGGTTCCCTCGTAGTATTCCTGGGCGATGTTCAAGGCGTCGTCCGCCGTCTGGGCGTAGAGGCCGAGGGCCATCGTCAGGGAAAGGAACAAGGTGGTTATCTTTTTCATGGCAATTACTTCAAATAAAAGGTTGTTCAATCAGGAAAAGCAGGGGCTGGTGCGGGCTTACCGTCTGCCGCCGCCGCTGTGGGTTCCACCGCCGGAACGGCTGCCGCCCGAGCTGGAGGATCCGCCGCTGTAGCTGCCGCCGCCACTGCGGGAAGCGCCTCCGCTATAGCTGCTGCTGCTGTAGCTGCCGGAAGAGCGGGTGTAGCTGCCGCTGCCGCTGCTGCCTGTGCGGGCTGGACGTGAAGAGCCGGAACTGCGGACTGTGCCGGAAGATGTGCGGGTGCTGACGCTGCCGCCGTTGCTGGTGCGGCGGGTGGTGTACATGCCGCGGCTTCCACCCACGGTACCTGCGCCCGTAGTGCGGTACATGCTGCTGCCGGTCGCTGAATTACGCGGGGTATAGACAACGTTGCGGCCGCTGCGATGGGCCGGACCGGGACCCGGTCCATAGTGGTGATGGTTCCAGTGGTGATAGCCGTAATAGCCGGCATATCCTCCGATGCCCCAATACCAGGGATGATACCAGTCCCAGGTGGAATACGGGCCGTAATAGTAGTGGTAAGGATAGTATCCGTACCAGCTGACATCGTACCAGGGATTGTACCAGTACCAGTTGCTGTAACCGTAGCGCCAGGAGCCCCACCAGGGGTTGTACCAGGGATCGCCCCAGTAGCCGCTCCACGCGTAGTTGTAATAAGGGCTGTCGAACTTGCGGAGGCGGGACTCATAGGTCTCTCCATCCATCAGTTCCGTGACTACGTAAAGATTTCCCTCCTCGTCTTTGGCGAGGTATTGATCGTATTGACGCTCGCGTTCTTTCTCACGCTGCGCTTGCTGCGCTGCGACCATCTGGGCGCGCGAATCTGCAGTCGGGCGATAATAAATTCCGTCGTTGTACATCGAAGAGGAATAGTACCCCGACGTGCCACAAGAGCTGGCGAGTGCCGCGAAAGCAAGGATCATCAGGAATCCGAATCGATTGTTTTTCATTTTTACCTCCTGTGTCAGTTTATTAATAATGTAATTTTTCGTATTTTTGCGTTTCATGGATTAGACCCGTTTTTGGGCCGTCCGTTTAATCGCTAGTGCAAATATATCAATTTTTATACCAATAATAAAAGAAAAGAGCAATGGCTGAGGTGTCAAATAAAGAAGTCACGAACCGGGAGGACAACTATTCACAGTGGTACAACAATTTGGTGGTCAAAGCCGATTTGGCCGAGCAGTCGGCCGTACGCGGCTGCATGGTCATCAAGCCTTACGGCTATGCCATCTGGGAGAAGATGCAGCATCAGCTCGACAAGATGTTCAAGGAGACGGGCCATGTCAACGCCTATTTCCCGTTGTTTATCCCCAAATCGTTCCTGAGCCGGGAAGCCGAGCATGTGGAGGGCTTCGCCAAGGAGTGCGCCGTGGTGACGCATCACCGCCTCAAGGTGGCGCCCGACGGAAAGGGCGTGGTGGTCGATCCCGACGCAAAACTCGAAGAGGAACTCATCGTGCGTCCGACGTCCGAGACTATCATCTGGAATACCTACAAGAACTGGATCAAATCGTGGCGCGACCTGCCGATCCTCTGCAACCAGTGGGCCAACGTGGTACGCTGGGAGATGCGTACGCGCCTGTTCCTGCGGACCGCCGAATTCCTCTGGCAGGAAGGCCACACGGCGCACGCTACCTACGACGAGGCTGTGGCCGAGGCGCAGAAGATGGTGAACGTGTATGCGAAGTTCGCCCGCGAATTCATGGCGATGCCCGTGGTCATCGGCCACAAGTCAGAGACCGAGCGTTTCGCCGGTGCCCTCGACACGTACAGCATCGAGGCCATGATGCAGGACGGCAAGGCGCTGCAGGCCGGCACCTCGCACTTCCTGGGTCAGAATTTCGCGAAAGCCTTTGACGTTCAGTTCGCGAACAAGGAAGGCAAACTCGAATACGTGTGGGCTACTTCTTGGGGCGTTTCCACGCGCCTGATGGGGGCCCTGATCATGTGCCACAGCGACAACAATGGCCTTGTGCTGCCGCCTGCCCTCGCACCGATCCAGGTGGTCATGGTACCGATTTACAAGAAAGATGAAGAGCGTGATGCTATCCTGGCCCGCATGGCGGAACTCAAGGAGAAATTTGAGGCGAAGGGCCTCAGCGTCAAGATTGACGACCGTGACAATCTCCGCCCCGGCTTCAAGTTCGCCGAATGGGAGCTCAAGGGTGTGCCGGTGCGGGTGGTCATCGGACCGCGCGACCTCGAAGGCGGCCACGTGGAACTCGCCCGTCGCGATACATCCACCAAGGAAAATATCCCGCAGGAAGGACTGGCCGACCATATTGCCGCGCTGATGGACGAGATTCAGCAGAACCTTTACGCCAAGGCCCTCAAGTTCCGGGACGAGAATATCCGCAAGGTTGACACCTGGGAAGAATTCCAGGTTGAGATCGAGAAAGGCGGCTTCCTGCTCTGCCACTGGGATGGCACGCCCGAGACCGAAGAGAAGATCAAGGAACTGACCAAGGCTACGATCCGCTGCATCCCGATTGATTCCTGCGTGTGCGAAGAGGAAGGAACCTGTGTTTACAGCGGCAAGCCGTCGCACCGGAGGGTGATTTTTGCAAGAGCTTATTAAAACCTGACAATATGAAAAGACTGATTCTGGCCGTTTGTGCCATCCTTACGACTTGTGCGCTGTTCGCGCAGGAAGCTCCAGCGGCGCCGGAAGCCCCGAAGGCGGAGTGGAACAAAGGTATGACCACAACCATCGGGTTCTCCCAACTGTCGCTGATGCAGTGGGCTGCCGGTGGTGTAGGGCAGTTGACCCTCAATACTTTTGCGGATCTCTATGCAAATCTGACCAAGGGCAAGGTGGTCTGGAACAACGAACTGCAGGCCGGTTACGGCTTCATCCATTCCTTCGACAAAGACTATCTGCTCAAGAGCGACGACCGGCTGATCTTCGACAGCAAGTTCGGCTACAAGGCGGCGGAAAAACTCTATTTCTCCGCGGTGTATAACTTCCGGACACAGTTTGCGGAGGGCTGGGACGCCAGTCACTCCCTCATTATTTCTGATTTCTTTGCACCGGCTTACACGTCGTTGGGTCTTGGTATCGACTACACGCCGACCAAGAACGTGTCCATCAACTTTGCTCCGTTGACGGGCAAGGTCACGATGGTGCGTCCTGAGGAGTTGCGCGTCCGTTATGGCAACCGGGAAGACCAGTTCGCCCGCTTCGAACTCGGTACCCAGCTGCGTGTGGACGCCAAGCTGGAAGTCGAGAATTTCAAGGTGGCCACGGCGCTGGTCCTCTTCTCGGACTATCTCAACAAACCCCAGAACATCAAGGTCAACTGGGATGTCAATGCCGAAGCGAAAGTCACGAAGTTCTTCTCCGTGACCTTGCGCACCAACCTGATCTACGATGACAATGTGCTGGTGCCGAAGTACTACAAGCGGGCGACGGCAGAGCATGCCGTCGGCGATCCTTACCAGGGCAAGGGAATCCAGTTTAAGGAACTCTTCTCCATTGGATTTACCTATACCTTCGGCCAGGCCAAGAAGTAGAGACCGATGCAGGACCGCTTCGATCGGGCGCTGGAACGGCTGACCTCCGGGCAGCCGGAATGCCGTGTACTGCTGGCAGTCAGCGGTGGCATCGACTCGATGACGATGGCGGACCTTTTCAGACACAGTGCGCTGCGGCTCCCTTTTGCCGTGGCGCACTTCAATTTTCATCTGCGGGGTACGGATAGCGACGGCGACGAGGTCTTCGTGGCGAAGTGGTGCCGGGAGCAGGGAGTGTCGTTTTTCCGGAATGAGGCTGACACTTCCGGCTATGCCGCGTCACACGGAATTTCGGTCGAGATGGCGGCGCGGGAACTGCGCTATGACTGGTTCGCCGCACTGTGCCGGGAGCAGGGTTTCACGCACCTGGCCGTGGCGCACAATCTGGATGACCGGGCCGAGACGATGCTTCTGCATCTGCTGCGCGGCACAGGCATGCGCGGCCTGACGGGCATCCGGGAAGATGGGCCGTTGCCGGGCGTTACGGATGTCCGTATTATCCGGCCGCTGCTGGCCTTTTCGCGGCAGGAGATTGAAGCCTATGCCGTCCGTGCGGGCGTGGAATACCGCGTCGATGCGACCAACGCCGATGTTTCCATTGCCCGGAACCGGCTGCGGCACGAAGTCTTCCCGCAGCTGGCGCGGATCAACCCATCGTTCCTGCGGACCTTCGAGGCCGAGATGAAGCGGTTCGGCGCGATGGAGCAGTTGCTCGATACTGTTTTCGCGGAAGGAAAACAGGATTTGTGTGTGGACGAAGAAGGGGTCCGTCGTATTTTCATCGACCGGCTGCTCCGCAAAGCCCAGGTTTCGTGGTGGTTGTTCCGCCTGCTGGAAGATTGCGGTTTCAATGCGGTGCAACTGTCCCAAATCGAAGAATCTCTTTCACGACAGAGTGGCAAGACGTTCTTTTCACCGACCCATCGGCTGGTGAAGGACCGCCTGGAACTGCGCGTCTATCCCTTGTTGCTTCCGGGTTCGGCTGATCTGACCGACCGGCTCGACGTGCGGACCTTTGCAATCTTTCCGGGTTTTGACCCGCAACAAAAGCCGGAGGATGTGCTGTTTGTCGATGCCGCACTGGTGCGGCTGCCGCTTTCGGCGCGCACGCCGCGGGAGGGCGACCGCTTCCGGCCCTTCGGCATGCGTCGCGGCAGCAAACTGCTCAGCGATTTCTTCACCGACCTCAAGCTGGACGTGGCGCAAAAAGGCCGTGAAGTGGTCGTCACGTCCCACAACGAAAATGGCGACGAATTGATCGTCGCCATTGCCGGCCGCCGCATCGACGACCGTTTTAAAATCACCGCCGCAACGCGGACGGTCGCGGCTATTTCTTTGCTTCCTCTTCCGGAATGACCTCTTCGGCCTCGTAGCCCAGTTTGTTGATGGCGGCGGCGAGTTTCTCCTTATCGGTCTTGTTGGCGTCGTACTTGATCCAGACGGTGCGGTCGTCCAGCGTAACTTTCATGTCCTTGATGCCTTTCTCGTAGGGGAGGTTGGCTTCCACTTTCTTGACGCAGTTCTTGCAGTCGATGGTGGTGACGAAGGTCACTTCCTGGATGTTGGCGGCCTTCTTCTGTTTCTTGTCCTGTGCCTGGACGGCGGTGGCGGTGCCGGCAATCAGCAGCACGGTCAGCATGAGGGTGAAAAAGCGTTTCATGATGAGATGGCGGTTTTATGATTGTTTAACGAATAAGCAATTAATGTGCTAAACTGTTTTTGAATCGTAAAGTATATGTCTTGTAAAACATTGGCGCCCACGCCTCAGGGGGAGGGGCCCACGAAGTGGGAGGGTGGTTTTACAAGACATATACTTTACGATTATTATTTCCATAACGTATATCGGAGCCCGATGTAAAACTTGCGGCCCATCAGGGGACCCCAGACACTGCTGGCGTCGAAAACATCACCGGCTCCGGGAAATCCGGCATCAACGCCGAAGCCGAAAGGATTGTCCGCGCAGATGATGGCGTGATGCTGGCGGAAGCCCAGGATGTTCTCGGCGCCGACATAGACATCGATGCCTTTGAACTTGCGGGTGATCTGGGCGTAGAGCATCGGAAAGACCGGGGATGTCTCCATGCCCCAGGCTTCGGCCGCATACTTCGGCAGGCGCATCGGACCGTTGATCTGGGCCGTGAAGTCGAAGGTCCACTTGCTCATGGCCGTGGCGTACTGCATGTTGAGCACGCCCTTGTAGCGGCTGGTCATCGGCCGCTCCACCAGGCCCTGTTCCATCAGCGTCACCTTCGCGTCGGTGTAGCGGAAGGTGGTGGTGATGTTGAAGCGTTCGAGCGGGTTGACCGAGAAATCCACCTGATAGGTATTGGTGAAGGATTTTCCGTAGAGATTGTAGAAGAAGATGGAGATGGGTGACAACTCGTAGTCCACGATTACCTGCTTGTTGAAGTCATTGTGGAAGTAGTCGAAGCTCAAGTAGGTGTCGGTATCTTCCGCGCCGAAGGGCAGGTAGAAAGTTACGTTGGCGCCCCAGGTCCAGGCGTCTTCCAGCAGGTCGAGGTCGCTCAGATTCCTGGGTTCGAAAGACCCGCTGAACGGATGCGACGGGGTGTAGAAACCTTTTCCGGTCGAAAAGATGCCGAGGTTGTCGGTAAAGATGTTGGCGGTGCGGTAACCCCGGCCGCCCAAAGCGCGCAGCGTCACCCACTCGGCCGGAGACCAGCGGACATTGGCGCGCGGTGCAAAGAGCCAGCCGTGAAGGGAATTGTACTGCAAATTCAGGCCCCCCACGAACGTGAAATTGTCACCGGGGGTGAGGGTGTACTCGCCAAACCCGGAGATGGCATTCTCCCGGCGGCTGAAATCCTGATACTGGAGTACTTGGTTGAGATCGTCAAACTGCCAGGTGGCCCCGAATTCCACCTTGTGGGTCTCGTTGATTTCGTTCTGGTAGATGAGGTTGGCAAAAGCAGAATTCTGCTTGGCGTCATAGGTTCTCATTCCAAAGAACGAATCGAATTCGTGGTGGTTGAAATCCGCCACGAGGGCGATGTTGGCCGTGTTTTCCTCGTTGAGGGGCACGCCGATCTTGAAGTAACCATTGATGCCACGGTTCTTGATGTTGGAGCCCCAGATGTCGTTTATCAGGTTGAAGGCATTGTCCTTGGTGGCGTTCATCTGGCCGCCGAGACGGTCGTCGTTGAGGAAGCGGCCGCCGAAACGGATCTGCATACCGCTTGGAGCATAATAGAGCCAACGGCTGGTGAAGTTGAGCTGCAGGTCTTCCGGTTCATCGCGGAAACCGTCCTCGTTGTGGTCCATCTTCGAAGCGGTGCCGCCCACGTGGGCCATGTTGATCATGCTCCATTTCTCGTTGAACTGGACGGCCGAGGCGATGTTGGTTTCAAACATCTTGTCGGAGCTGCCGTACACCTGGACGAAAAGCGGGGTCTCGTCGGTGGGCTTGCGGTGCTCCATGTTGATCTGTCCGGTGATGGCTTCCAGGCCGTTGATCACGGACGAGGGGCCTTTGGCAATCTGGATGCTTTCCAGCCACTGGCCGGGGACGAACGACATGCCGAAGGGACTGGCAATGCCGCGCATGACGGGCCGGTTTTCGTCGAGCATCTGGGTGTAGGTTCCGGAGAGACCGAGGAGTTTGATCTGGCGGGCGCCGGTTACGGCGTCGGCGTATCCGACCGTGACGCTGGCTGAGTTCTCAAAACTCTCGGCCAGGGCGCAGCAGGCCATTTTGCATAGGCCGGCCGCCGTGATGACCTCTGTCTTGACGCTCTTGAGCTTGGGCAGGGTGGACTGCATGGCCGTCACCTTCGATTCGTTGAGGTCATTTTCGCCGCTGAGATAGAATTTGGCTTCGGCAGTGCCCGGTTCCACGACCACCGTGTCGCGGGTGTAGCCCACATAGGTGGCAATCAACGTGGCGCGGGCGGTCAGGCGCAGGGTGAATTCCCCGTTTGCATCAGTCTCGATAAGCTTCTCCCGCTCCATGTGATAGACTTGGGCGAAGGGGAGGGATTCTGTCTTCCCGTTGGGGTTTTGGTAATAGACGTAACCGTGGAGATTCTGCGCAAGTGCCGGGAACAAGGTCAGGCACAGGATAATAGAAATAAGGATTCTTTTCATGTTTTTTCTGTTTGGTTAGGGTTTGTGAGGGTACAAGACTCCCGGTCAAGCCGGGAATGAAGCTTGACTCAAACCAACCAGACAGAAAGAAGGGACCGGGTGGGAGGCGATATGAGCGGCGGCGTGTCGACACCAGCGGCGAAAAAGTGCGCTGGCATCGTAGGAAGGAAAGCTTCACCCTCAGAGAGAAGGGGAAGCGTGATTTCCGGAGCGGCAATCCGGTCCACACTCGGTGCGTTGTCCTGTGCATCGGTGATCACATAGACCTGGGTGGAGCAGCAGCGGCCGTCGTGGTGATGGTCGTGGTCCGCGTCGTGGCTATGGTGGTGGATGGATTCACAGGAGACATCGCCCAGCATCCAGACAAAATGCCGGCTCCCGTCCTCATGACAGGTATGGATGCCGAAGCCCATGTATGCGAAAACATACGTGGCTGCCAGCAGCAGGCAGAGGAGTCGGTTGGACGCTTGTTTCATTGGTGCAAAAGTAAAGATTAATGCGTATATTTGCAAAATGTAAAGCGTCGAATTTGCGAAAATCATCATTTATTAGGATATGAAACCCTTTGGAAAAGTCGTTTTGGGCGGGTGTCTTGGTACGCTGCTCGCCTTCATCCTCGTCAACCTGATCTTCTTTGGTGTCATCGGTGCCGCCATCTCCTCCATCGGAAAGGAGAGCCAGCCTACGATCCCCCGGAATGCCATCCTGAAGGTCGATTTCAGCCAGCCAATTGCCGAACAGGGCGGTGAGAAGTTCAATTTCAACCCGTTGGCCGGGAGCGCCAGCATGGCTTCCAGCCTTTCCCTGCTCAATGCCATCCGCGCACTTGAGGTGGCAGCCACCGACCCGCAGGTCAAGTTCGTCTATCTTAAAACGGATGGCCTGGAGATGGATATCGCACAGGCCGAGGAATTCCGCAATGCCTTGCTGGCCTTCCGCGAGAGCGGGAAACCCGTGATTTCCTACAGCCAGGGCCTGTCGGCCGGCAATTATTATATGGCTTCTGTGGCCGACAAGGTGATTCTCAACGCATACGGTGACGTGATGATTACCGGTATGAGCAGCCAGCTTATGTATTACAAGGACCTGATCGACCATCTGGGCATCGATATCCAGCTGATTCGCCACGGCAAGTACAAATCGGCCGGCGAACCCTACATCAAAAGTGAGATGAGCCAGGAGAACAAAGAACAGTATGAGACGATGCTCGGCACTATCTGGAACGTGATGGCCGAGGCTATCGCCGCTTCCCGTGATTTCACCGCGGAGCAGTTCAATGACTGGATCGACAACCTGGCTATCACCAATGCCGAATCGGCCAAGGAAAAAGGCCTGGTCGATGAACTCTGGTATGACGACCAGGTCCGCGAGTATTTCCGTACCCTTTGTGATGTCAAGAAAGTCAAGGATCTGAAATATGTCAGCCTCAAGGATTACGCTACTGCCAAGGTCAAGCCCAATGTCCGCGCCAAAGAGAAGGTTGCCGTGATCTATGCCGACGGCCAGATTGTGATGGATGACAAGGGGAACGGCAATATCGGCAACAATTTCGCCAAGGAAATCGCCAAGGCACGCCAGGATTCTTCCATCAAGGCCGTGGTCTTCCGCGTCAACAGCCCGGGCGGCAGCGTGCAGGCTTCCGCCGCTATCGAGCGTGAGATCGCTTTGCTCAAGGAATGCAAACCGGTCGTGGCCAGCTATGGCGGGTATGCGGCCTCCGGCGGCTATTGGATCAGTTGCGGCGCCGACAAGATTTTCAGCGACAAGAGCACGCTGACCGGTTCAATCGGCGTGTTCGGCCTGATTCCGAGTTTCGGCAAGGCGCTCAAGAAGAACGTCCATCTCAATGTCTATGAAGTGGCTACCCACAAGCATGGCTCGCTCGCCAGCGGGATGAGTCCCCTCGACCCGGAAGAAGAGGCCGTGATGCAGAACCAGATCGATGCGACGTATGAAGATTTCGTCAGTCGTGTGGCGAAAGGTCGCGGCCTGACGACCGACGCGGTCGATGCGATTGCACAGGGCCGCGTCTGGGCCGGTGGCGATGCCATCAAGATCGGCCTGGTCGATGAATGGGGCGGCTTGACCGATGCCATCCGCTATGCAGCTACAATGGCGAATTTGGACAATTACCAACTGGTCGAATACCCGGTCGTCACACCGGTGTATGACCAACTGCTAGCCTCGATGAATGAGACGGGCACGGAACAGGATATCCGCCTGCCGGAGATAGCTGCGCGCACGGCCAGCTGGCTGCTCGGCCTCGACGGTCCGGAGATTGCCGCCCGGATGCCCGAAATTGAAATCAAACTTCGATAAAGCTGATGCGTAGAATAATTCTTGCAACATTCCTTTTGCTGGCGCTGCTCCCGCTTCACGCGCAGACGTGGATCCGGGTCAATCAGGCAGGTTATCTTCCCGACGACAGCAAAGTCGCTGTCCTGATTTCTACCGGAGAGACCGATGGCTCTTTCTGTGTGTATGATGCGATGTCCGATGCCTTGGTGCTCAAAGCACAGGGCAAGGCGGCGGATCCTTCCAAATGGGCGCTGAAGAGTGCCTGGCGGCTGGATATGTCCGCCCTTCAAGCTCCCGGAAGCTACTATATCGTGTCCGGTGGCGTCAAGTCGCCTGTGTTCCGGATCGGCAGCGATGTTTATGACGGCTTCGCCGATTACCTGCTGACCTATCTGCGCCAGCAGCGTTGCGGGGACAATCCCTACAACGACCATCTGTGCCACCAGCACGACGGCTATATCGTGTACCATCCCACCCGTACGGGCGAGCACATCGACGTGACCGGCGGCTGGCACGATGCCACCGACTATCTCCAGTACATGACCACGTCTTCCACGACCATCTACCAGATGGCCTTTGCCTGGAAATATGCCGAGGACAAGTCGATGTTCAAGGATCGCTTCGACGCGACGGGCCGTCCGGGCGCCAATGGCATTCCCGACGTGCTCGATGAAGTGAAATGGGGCCTCGACTGGCTTGACAAGATGAACCCGGCTCCGCGGGAGATGTACTACCAGATTGCCGACGACCGCGACCATGCCGGGATGCGCCTGCCGTATCTCGACTCCGTAGATTACGGCTATGGCCCGGGCAAGGGGCGCCCTGTCTATTTTGTGACGGGTCAGCCGCAGATTGCCGGCAATAAGGTGAACCGCACGACCGGTGTCTCTTCCGCAGCCGGCAAGTTTGCCTCCACGTTTGCCCTTGGTGCCGACGTAATCCGCGAGTGGTATCCGGACTTTGCCGCTAAAATTGAAGGGAAAGTGCAGGATGCCTGGGACTTTGCTTTGGAATTTCCCGGTAATACCCAGACGGCTTGTGTCATTTCTCCGTATTTCTATGAAGAAGATACGTGGGTGGATGATGTGGAACTGGCTGCTGCGACCCAGTACGCGCTGGGCAAGGGTGACTGGTGGAAGCAGCAGGCGGCCTATTGGGGTGAGATGGAACCCGTGTCGCCCTGGATGGAGCGTGGACGCGGTCCTGGCAAAGAATATCATCACTATCAGTGGTATCCGTTCATCAATCTGGGACACTGGCTGCTGGCTTCCAGCGATGATGCGGCCGTCCGCGAGGAGTTTGTCGGCTATATGCGGCAAGGCCTGCAGGATATCCGAGACCGGGCTGGTGACGATCCCTTCATGCATGGCATTCCGTATCTCTGGTGTTCCAACAACCTGACTTCGGCGGCTGTAACCCAGGCCTATCTCTATGAAAAAACGACCGGGGACACGACTTTCCACGAGATGGAAGCGGCGTTGCGCGACTGGCTGCTGGGCTGCAATCCCTGGGGTACGTCGATGATTTGCGGCTGGCCGGCGGCTGGCATGCCCGGCTATGATTATCCTACCGATCCGCATTCCTCGTATGTGAAGGTGAATGGGGACCTGCCCCTCGGCGGCCTGATTGACGGCCCGATCTACAATCAGCTCTTCTTGGAGCGTGCGGGCGCATCCCTGACGCGTCCCGATGATTTCGCGGCGCTCAACAATGGCATCGCGGTGTACCACGACGATATCGGTGATTACGCCAGCAATGAGCCTACGATGGACGGAACGGCCGGCCTGGTGGCCTACGCGGCTGCTTTGGAAGCCCGTGGCCACGCTGCCCGGCGGGCAGAATCTTTCGAAAAAGATCCCTACGGCACCATCGTCCGCGTCAATCCCGATAAGAAAACCGTCTATCTCTGTTTCACGGCCGATGTGAACTTCAACGGCGCCGAGACGATCCTCAAAACCCTCAAGAAGCAGAAGGTCAAGGGTAATTTCTTCCTGACCGGCAACTGCTTGCGCTATACGCCCAATGAGGCGGTCATCCGCCGCATCGTGGAGGAAGGCCATTACGTGGGCGGCCATTCCGACAAACACGTACTCTATTGCGATTGGGGTGCCGACCGGCCGACCCTGATGAGTGCCGACAGCATCATCGCCGATGTCAAGGCCAACTATGCCGAACTGGCGAAATTCGGTATCTCACGGGAAGACGCCTTGTGGTTCCTTCCGCCGTATGAGCATTACAATGATTTCAGCGTCGGGATTCTGGAGGCCATGGGCTTGCGGGTGGTCAACTATACGCCGGGCATCGGTACGCCGGCTGACTATACGGTCCCTTCCATGAAAAACTACCGTAAGGCGCAGCCGTTGATTGACGGGCTTTGGAAATTCGAAAAAGAGCAGGGCCTTCGCGGTGCGCTGCTGCTGATCCATCCGGGCGTGGAAGAGAGCCGGCCCCAGGAAGAGAGACTATACAACCGGCTCGACGAAATCATCCGTTATCTTAAGAAAAAAGGGTACAGCTTTGATAGACTTCCTTAAAGCCTATTTCAATTTTTCCGAGATCGGGATCTTTGCCGCCGACCTGCTGCTTGCTTTGCTGATCGGTTTGCTGGTCGGTCACGAACGCCATTCGGCCGGCAAGACCATGGGGGAGCGCTCGACCATCATCCTGATCGTCGGTTCGTATCTTTTTGCCTATGCCTCGCTGCGCTGCGGTATCGACCATAGCCGTGTGATCGCACAGATTGTGACAGGCGTCGGTTTCATCGGCGCCGGCATTATCCTCAAAAGAGGCGAAAAAGACATCATCAACCTGACAACCGCTATTTTGGTATGGACCGTCGCTGCGCTGGGCGTGCTGGTCGGTACAGGTTTGCGGGTGGAGGCGATTATCGCGGCCCTCGTCGTCTATTTCGTCCTGCGCATCCGGCACCGGCGCGAGCAGAACACAACCGACAAACCCGAAGAGAATGTTTGAGATTATCCGAAAAGAGATGCTGACGCCGACCATCTGCCTGATGGAGGTGTCAGCGCCGCGCCTGGCGGCTTCTGCGCAGCCGGGTCAGTTCCTGATCGTACGGGCGCGTGCGGAAGGAGAGCGGATTCCGCTGACGATTTGCGACTATGACCGCGTGCGGGGGACCGTCACGATTGTGACCCAGATCGTGGGTGCCTCCACGCGGATGATTTGTGCGCTGGAAGAAGGGGCTTGTTTCGTGGATGTGGTAGGGCCGCTGGGCCGTCCCTCCGATTTCATGGAACTGTCCGATGCTGCGCTCAAAGGACGTCGCTTCCTTTTTGTGGCCGGTGGCTTGGGCACGGCGCCGGTCTATCCGCAGGTCAAATACCTGCACGAAAAAGGCGCTTGTGTCGATGTGGTTGTCGGAGCCAAGACTGCCGACCTGCTGATTCTCCGGCAGGAGATGGAGGCCGTGTGCGACCATCTCCATATCTGCACGGATGACGGCTCGGAAGGCCATCATGGCTTGGTCACGGAGAAGGTGAAAGCCCTGTTGGCGGAAGGCCGGACGTTTGACCAGGCGGTGGCTATCGGTCCGATGATCATGATGAAATTCGTGGCGCTGACGCTCAAGGATTCAGGCATTCCGCTGGTGGTAAGTCTCAACACGATCATGGTGGACGGCACGGGCATGTGTGGCTGCTGCCGGATCACGGTGGGCGGCAAGGTCCGTTTCGCCTGTGTGGAAGGTCCTGAATTCGACGGTTATGCGGTCGATTTCGACGAAGCGCTGCGTCGGCAGACCATGTATCGGCCGCAGGAACTGGAAGCGGATCACAAATGTAAAATCGGGAGGAACGCCTAATGGCAGAAAAGATAGGACGCGTCCCTGTACGGGAGCAGGATCCGAAGGTCCGTGCCCACAATTTTGAAGAAGTCTGTTATGGCTACAATGCGGAAGAGGCGCTTCTCGAGGCCTCCCGTTGCTTGAATTGCCGCAATCCCCGGTGTGTGCAACACTGTCCGGTGGGAATCGATATCCCTGCTTTTATCGCGCAGGTCAAGGCGGGTGCTTTTGCGGAGGCGGCCGCTGTGATTGCACGGGACAGTTCGCTTCCGGCAGTCTGTGGCCGTGTTTGCCCGCAGGAGACGCAGTGCGAAGGCAGTTGCATCCTCGGCGTGAAAGGGGAACCGGTGGCGATTGGCAAGCTGGAGCGTTTCGTGGCCGATTGGAGCCGGGCGAACGGCGGCGTTGCCATTGAGAAAGCGCCTTCCAACGGAAAGAAAGTCGCGGTCGTCGGAAGCGGTCCGTCCGGACTGGCCTGTGCGACGGACTTGGCCAAAGCGGGTTATGACGTCACCATTTTCGAAGTTCTGCACAAGGCGGGCGGTGTCCTCCAGTACGGTATTCCGGAGTTCCGTCTGCCGAAAGAGCGGGTGGTAGAGCCCGAAGTCGCGCAGGTCCGTGCTCTAGGCGTCAAGATCGAGACCGACGTTGTGGTCGGCCGTACCATTACGGTCGATGACCTTTTCGACAAGGAAGGATTCCAGGCGGTCTTCATCGGTTCCGGTGCCGGCCTTCCCCGCTTCATGAACATCCCCGGCGAGAGCCTGAACGGGGTGTTCTCAGCCAATGAGTTCCTGACCCGCAGCAACTTGATGAAAGCCTACGACCCCGAGAGCGACACGCCGATCTTTGTCGGCAAACGGGTGGCCGTCGTCGGTGGCGGCAACGTGGCGATGGATGCAGCCCGCACAGCCTTGCGCCTGGGCTCCGAAGTGACCATCGTCTATCGTCGGACGGAGAAGGAACTCCCGGCGCGTGCCGAAGAAGTGCACCATGCCGTGGAAGAGGGTATTGTCTTCCGGATGCTGACCAATCCGGTGGAGGTGCTCGGTGATGAAAAAGGCTGGGTCCGCGCCCTGCGCTGCATCCGGATGGAACTCGGTGAACCTGATGCCAGCGGCCGTCGCAGCCCGATTCCGGTAGCCGGTTCCGAATTCGACCTGCCGGTGGATTGCGTGATCATGGCGCTCGGCACTTCGCCGAACCCGCTGATCGCCGGCACGACCCAGGGGTTGGTCACCGAACGGCACGGCTGCATCGTAGCCGACGAATCCGGTGCCACATCGCGTCCGGGCGTCTTCGCCGGCGGCGATGCCGTCACCGGCGCCGCCACGGTCATCCTCGCCATGGGCGCCGGCCGTCGCGCCGCCGCCGCCATCGACGCGTATCTGACCCGCTGACGTCTTCTTTCTTCCGCGGCTTCTTTGGTTTTTTCGGGCAAGGTCTCGATCGTAAAATGAGACCTTGCCCGAAATCATAGGCCGAGGATGGCTGATACTTGGTTGCGGCTGAGTCCCATTGTTCTGGCCAGTTGCGGAACGGTCGTTTTCATCGTCCTCTTCAGATAGGGAATCAGACGGGTCTTTCTTTCTATCGAAAGGTCTGCCAGTTCTGTTTGGAACCATCTTTGGCTGATCTCATTGCAGCTCTTGTAAAAATCGCTGTCAACCAGCATTTTTCTGGGCGCCTCGATGAGTTTCCATTGCATTTCGGAAGCATTTTGACCGCCAATGGTTTTCAGGAAGAAAGCCTGATCATGTTCAAAAGCCTGTTCCAAATATTCCCGATCGCAGAAACTGGCAGGTACCAGGCTGTTCCCCGCGTCAAGTCGCCAGGCGACATCATTCAGGGAATCGCCGGTATGCATCCACTTCCTTCGTTCCACTTTTGTGAGGGAAGCGACTTGTCGGTTACCTTTGCCCTTTGCGCATTCATCGCAGAACATGGCCCGGTAAGCAGACCAGCGATAGTCATTGACATGGCAGCCGTTGTCCAATGCATTCCGTAATATATAGGCAAGCGCATTGCGGACATACCAGTCATTGTCGAGGCAGATGGCTTTCACATCCGTCTTTTGGAGCCTCTTCTGTTCTCCGTATTGACGGCTGAACCACATGGCGTACATTCTTTTGACTTCTTGTCCGAACGCATCTGCATCGGCCTGATTCGCAGCCAGGACGGCGACGTGACAGTGATTGGAGACCACCGCATAGACAATGATCAGTACATTTTTCCGCCGGGCACAGATACAGAGGATTTTGACCATGGCGTCATAATCATTGTCGCATCGGCACAGGATGGTTTTTTCCAGCCCTTCCATGCTGACATGGAAAGGCTGGACGTTTTGGAAACTGCCGTCGGGCATTTTCCGGTGGACGACGCGCTTCATGACTCAGCTCTTGAAGGAGGACGGTTTGACGTTTGGCGGGAAGATCGTCATTCTGCCGCCATTCTTTTCGAACTCCTGTTTGGCATAGAGAAAAGACCGGGCCAGCGCTTCCGAATCTTCATCCAGATGACGGACCATTTCTTTTCGGTTTACACAGACGGCCAGGTCAGCAACGGCCAATGCGCGGATCATGGCCAGAACGGCCCTCTCATTGCCACCCCACAATCGGGTCGTCATGGCGAAAGAGGTACGGGTAATAACGTCGGGAATGACGTTGGGGTGTTTGATAGGGTCGAGATCCGTATTGAAGCGGATGTCGATGTCTCCATACTGGAGCACTTCAAGGATTTTTTTTCATAACAGCACATATCTCTCGGTCTATCTATCCCGTCTGCAAATATACGAAACGGAATACCCGTTTGTCAAGTATTTTCTGGAAAAATTGAGTCTCACGTGGGCAAGGTCCCGAAAACAGCAAACCGCGACGCAACATTCCGGCCGCTTTTTGCATCTATGGTATGTAAGAACTATAAGATGCTATGAAAGAGTTTGCCAAATTCGCTGCATTAAGTTTGATGGTGTTGTTTGCCATGGCTTGCGGCAACCTCAACACGGAAGAGGGGGCGCTGGAAACCAAAGGCGATCCGGGTCTTAGGAAGAATTGGATTTTTTGGGAGAATAAGATTGACAAGACCCAGACCAACCAGTACAAGTCCGGCGTTTTCTGCCATGACTGGAAATTCGTCTCCACCGAGGTTGAAATCTGGGATGAAGGGCGGCTTGTCGAAATGAAAGAAGTGAGTAATATCTTTCCTTACCGTGACCTGAAGATTCAGAAGGACGGTAGCATGAGCGCCGACGGCATGAAAGGCATCTGGGATTACAAATACAACAACCTGATGATTGATGTCAGCACTTCAGGCGGCAGTAATTATCTGTACCAGGTGGTCGAAGTCAAAGGCGGGAGAATGATTCTTCGGGAAGAAGAATACAACATCGGAGGCCCCATCGTTACTTTCCTCCAAGACCCGCTGAGGCGACATACCTTTTGCCGCTATACCTACGTCAAGCAATAACCAGTTCCACCGGGCAGTGGTCGGAGCCGAAGATTTCGTTGTGGATGTCGGTGCCGGTGATGCGGGGGGCTAAGTTTTCGGAAACCAGAAAGTAGTCAATGCGCCAGCCGACGTTCCGTTGGCGGGCGGCCATCCGGTAGGACCACCAGGAGTATTTGGCTTCTCCCGGATGGGCATCTCGCCAGCTGTCCCGGAAACCGGCCGCGAGCAGTTCGGTCATCTTCGCCCGCTCTTCGTCGGAGAAACCGGCGTTGAAATGATTGGTCGAAGGGTTTTTGAGATCGATCTCTTCATGGGCCACATTCATGTCACCGCAGATGACAACACCCTTCTGGCGGGCCAGACCGCAGACATAGGCCCGAAACGCATCTTCCCATTGCATCCGGTAGTCCAGCCGCCGCAGGCCGTCCTGCGAGTTGGGCGTATAGACATTGACCAGATAGAAGTCGGGCATTTCGACAGTCAGCACCCGTCCCTCATGGTCATGCTCGTCCACACCGATGCCACATGTCACTGAAAGAGGCGCCAAGCGGGTGTACACAGCCGTTCCGGAGTAGCCTTTCTTGTCGGCATAGTTCCAGAAAGACTGGTATCCCAGGAACTCCAGATCGATCTGGCCTGCCTGCAGCTTGGTCTCCTGCAGGCAGAAGCAATCCGCATCAAGTTGGGTAAAAACGTCCGCGAAACCTTTGCTGGCCACGGCACGCAAGCCATTGACATTCCAACTGATCAGTTTCATAAGGCAAGGGCGGGCAGGCTCGGGTTACCGGCCGGAGAAACGCTCCGGACCGCGAAGAAATAATTGTCTTTGCTGAGCGGGCAGCGGAAACTGGGGGAAAGCAGCGAAGGGTCAGCCGCAACCGAGTCCAGGATGTTCCATTCCGGTTGGTCGGTTTCCCGGCAGAGAATCTGATAGGACACCTGCGTATCGATACTGCCGTCAGTCCGGCGTACCGGATCCCAGGCGATGATGGTATGGTTTTCCAGTTCGCCGGCATTGGCGATCCGTGCTTTCTGAGGACGGGCCGGAGCCTGGGCCAGGTTCATGACGGAAGCCAGATTGATCTGGATGTTCCGGGCCAGATAGGGAATGTCCACACCCGTGATCAGATCGCCGTACGCGATGCCGTTTTCCGTGCGTACATCCTGGTGCGTCCGGTCGTAGTTCTCGCAATACTCACTCATGCGGACCGCCGTAAAGCCTTCCCGCAGGAACGGGGTATGGTCGCCGCTGCGGCGGTAGCGGTCATTCCGATAGATCAACTTCACTTCCTGCGAAGGCACGAACCGGCGGGCCGTCTCTTTGATGTACCGGGCCAGTTGGCGGGGATCGCTGTCCACACCCGTCCGGCTATCGGAGAAGAGTCGGACCTTATGGTCTTCGACCAGACCAGTTCCGCTGGCCTCGGAGTTGCCGATCATATCGTTGTTGAGCATGGCCATCAGCGGCCAGTTCTCCGCTTTGGCCTTGGCTGCCAGGAAAGTAGAACCGTCAAGTCCTTGCTCTTCGCCCGAGACGAAAGCGCATTTGACGGTCTGTTCAAGCGGAATCTCCGACAGGATCCGCACCACCTCCAGCAAGCAGGCTACGCCGCTTCCGTCGTCGTTGGCCCCAGGCGCAAAGGCCGTGGAGTCCATCACATTGGCCACTCTCGTGTCAATGTGGGCCGAGAGCAGGATCTCCCGCTCGGCTTTCGTGCCCGGAATCGTAACAAGGACTTCGGGAACCGTCAGCGTGCGGTCATAGCGTCCCCCTTTCTGCCCGGCCGGATAGTAGAGGACTTCCACGACTGGGACGGGACGGACCCCTTCCGCACGGCGTGCGAATTCCTCACAACGTTGGACGACATAAGCGACAGCCGCCCCAATGCCCTGGTCAGGGCTGGTCTGCGTGCTGAGTGTGTGCCGGGTATGGAAGGCTACCAGGTCTTCGATATAGACGGTAATACTGTCGGTGTTGACTAGCATCACGGCATCATCAATCAGGGGATCGGCCGTTTCGCTGCGCGGTTGTTCCGCAGGACTCCCGCAAGCGGCGAACAGCAGGACGGCAAAGACCGAGGACAGAAGAAGGGACAGATTTTTCATGGGGGTGATTTTTAGCGTGACTAAGTTACGCTTTTTTTACTATTTTTACCATGCAATGTGCAAAAATGCCCGACATGGCAGAAAAACTTGATCTGATACCGGCTTCTGAATGGGGTTTCTTCACACAGCCCCAACCCCCTGTGATTGCAGGCCCTTGTGCGGCTGAAAGCGAATGCCAGGTGATGGAAACGGCGCGGGAACTGGCCGCTATCGGTATCCATGCCATGCGGGCTGGCATCTGGAAACCCCGGACGCATCCCGGCAGTTTTGAAGGGGTGGGTGAACAAGGCCTCCAATGGCTGCTGAAAGCCAGACGGGAATTCGGTCTGCGCGTGGGTACCGAGGTCGCGCGCAAAGAGCACGTGGAGGCTTGTTTGCGTTACGGTATTGACTGGGTGTGGATCGGAGCGCGGACTGCGGCCAATCCGTTTATGGTACAAGAGATTGCGGATGCCCTGCGCGGAACGGACCTGCCTGTCCTGGTCAAGAATCCGGTCAATCCGGACATCGAGTTGTGGATCGGGGCGCTGGAGCGGCTCAACCGGGCCGGTATCCGGAAACTGGGTGCTGTCCTTCGCGGCTTCTCGACAATCCATCAGACGACTTACCGCAACGATCCAGGCTGGCAGATTGCCATTGAACTTCGTGCCCGCTTCCCGGAACTCCCGTTTTTCGCCGATCCCTCCCACATGGGAGGCGACCGGAAGTTTATCCTGGGCCTGAGCCAGCGGGCGATGGACCTTGGCTTGGACGGCCTGATGATCGAATCGCACCACTGTCCCGCCAAAGCTTTGAGCGATGCCCGGCAGCAGCTGACGCCCGCAGAATTACAGGAGATGCTGGCTCATCAACTGAATGTCAGGGCTTCCGATAGCCAGGAATCGGATTACCGGGCCAATATCGACATGCTGCGCGCCCGCATCGACATCATTGACGAAAACCTGTTGTCCCTCCTCAAAGCCCGGATGGAAATCTCCGAAACCATCGGCCATTTCAAAAAAGAACATAATATCATCATTCTCCAGCTGCCGCGTTGGGAAGCTTTGATGGATAACCTGATTCGGATCGGCAACACGGACGGACTGGATGAACGTTTCGTGCAGGCGCTTTTCAACGTCATCCATCAGGAAAGCATCCGGATCCAGAACGAAGTGCTTTCGGCTAAGGAATAATCTCCAGTTTCTTGAAAATCTTCGTCAACTTGTCGATGCCCTCGTCCAGTTGGTCGAAGCTGTGGGTTGCCATCAAGGCAAAGCGCACAATGACGGAATCTTCCGGTACTGCAGGCGGTATGACCGGGGTGATGAAGACACCCTCGTCAAGGGCCATCTTGACGGCGGTCAGGCATTTCTGCAAATCACGCACGAAGAGCGGAATGATCGGGGACTGGGTATGGCCGATATCGAAGCCGCGGGCCTTGAACTGGGCATGGGCATGGCGTGTCAGGGCCCACAGATGGTCGATCCGTTCGGGCTCCGAAAGCATGATGTCGATGGCACGGCTGACGGCGGCCACGTTGGCCGGCGGCATGCTGGCGCTGAAAATCAGCGAGCGGGAATTGTGCTTGAGGAAGTTGATGACTTCGTGGTCGCCGGCAATGAAACCGCCCAGCGAACCGAAGGACTTGGAGAAAGTGCCCATGATGAGCTCGACCTTGTCGGTCAATCCGAAGTGGTCGGCTGTGCCACGACCGCAACGGCCCATGACGCCCAGGCCGTGGGCATCGTCGATCATCAGCGAGGCATTGTACTTTTCGCAGAATTCAACCAGGGTGGGAATCGGGGCGATATCGCCCTCCATGGAATAAACTCCGTCTACAACGATGAGTTTCGGCGCTTCGACCGGAGCCAGTTGCATCTTCTTTTCCAGGGCATCCATGTCGTTGTGGGGAAATTTCAGCACGCGACTGAAGGAAAGGCGGCTGCCGTCGATGATGCAGGCATGGTCCAACGCATCGAGGAAAAGGAAACCGTCTTTGAATCCCAGGCAGGAAACGACGCCGAGATTGACCTGGAAGCCTGTGCTGTACGTAACAGCCTCTTCTTTTCCGACCAGTTGGGCGAGTTTCTCTTCCAGCGCCAGATGGATGTCCAGCGTACCATTGAGGAATCGCGATCCGGAGCAGCTCGTGCCGTATTTGCGGATCGCCCCGATGGCGGCTTCTTTGAGGCGGGGATCGTCGGAAAGGCCCAGATACGAGTTGGAACCAAACATCAGCACATCCTTGCCGTTCATCTTTACCACGGGATCCTGACCGGACTCGATCGGGCGATAATAGGGATAGATTCCCATCGCCTTTACCTCGTCCGCCAGCGTGTATTCCGCACAAATCTGCTTCAACAAACTTCCTTTCATCGTTCTTTCATTACATACAAATCGCAAAATTAGAAAAATTTTGTGTAAGTTTGCAAGAGAAACCGTAACATACCCTATCCATGAAAACCAAAGCACGTTTTGTCTTGCCCCTATTGTCTGTCTTGCTGCTGACAGCGTCCTGCAGCGATCTGAACCTGCAAAAAGACCTGTATGGGGACTGGTGGCCCGTCCACGCAGCCGGAAGCAGGAGCAACGATGTGTTCTCGGCAACCTGGGACGGAGACCTGGGCATCCACGGCGACATCGTCGTCACTTATGTCAACAAGACCAATTCGAGCCTCAACTATGAGGATAAGCTCTATTATCCGATGCTTTCCTTCTCCAAGAAGCGCAATGCGTTCTGCACAGTGAGCATCGCGTCGCTCGGGGACATGAAAGCCGGCCGTTATCTCAAGTTCGAGGTCAAGGACGGGAAAGTATTCTTCGAAAAAACCAACGACAGCGGAAAAGGTACGGGTGAATTCGGAGAAGGACAGGACTTGACATTCCTGCAGGACGACGTTGTCCGTATCGGGAAGGTGACCTATGAGCGGTACGCCTATTTCAAGAGCAAACACCCCGAGGTTTTCAAGCCTCTTGCCGAGAAGGGATTCGACCTGGAGACACCCCCGATCATCTTTGTCTATGACGACTAAATAAAAAAAATAGCGGCTGAGTTCTTCAGTCGCTTTTTTTTTGCAAGAAGCGATAAGGATTACTTCTTGATCTCCTCAGCTGCTTTCTCAGCGGCGTCCTTAACGGAGTCGGCAGCATCCTTGACGGCTTCGCCGGCGTCCTTGAGGGCATCACCGACCGTCTTGGCGGCTTCTTCAGAAACCTCACCGACTTTCTCGACAGCCTCGCTGGCAGCTTTTTCAGCGGGAGCGGCCTCGGCTTTCTTCTCTTCCTTGCAGGAAACGACGAAGAGGCTCAGGCAGGCAACGATGGCCAAAAGCGCAATTTTCTTCATAATAAAAAAGATTAGGTTGGTTATTAGCAGCACAAAAGTAGCAACAATCCGCTACCGATGGACAAAAAAATCATTTTTTGTTATCTTTGTAAGTTAATCAAGCAATAAACATGGCACAGAAACCGTCCATCCCCAAGGGAACCCGCGATTTCGGTCCTGCTGAAATGACAGGCCGGAACTATATCTTCAACGTAGTCAAGGAAGTATTCCGCAAGTACGGATACCAGTGCATCGAGACGCCTTCGCTCGAGAACCTCAGCACCCTGCTGGGCAAATATGGTGAGGAAGGGGACAAGTTGCTGTTCCGTATTCAAAACAGTGGAGAAAAAGCCGCCTTGGCACCGGAAAAAGGGCTCCGTTACGACTTGACGGTGCCGTTTGCCCGCTTTGTGGTCCAGCACCAGAACGAGTTGTCATTCCCGTTCAAACGCTACCAGATACAGCCGGTCTGGCGTGCCGACCGCCCGCAAAAAGGTCGATATCGGGAATTCTACCAGTGCGATGTCGATGTCATCGGCAGCAAGTCGCTGCTCAATGAATTGGAACTGGTCCAGATCGTGGACGACGTATTCGGCCGTCTCGGTGTGCGCGTCTGCATCAAGATCAATAACCGGAAGATCCTGGCCGGGTTGGCCGAGGTGTCCGGCCAGCCCGACAAGTTGATTGACATTACGGTGGCCATTGACAAGATTGACAAAATCGGACTGGATGCGGTAAAGGCGGAACTTGTAGAGAAAGGGCTGACGGATGCGGCTATCGCCGTGATTGAACCCGTGCTGACACTGTCCGGATCTACAACGGAGAAGATTGCCCGGATGCGGGAACTGCTGGCCGGCTCAGCGATCGGCACGAAGGGACTCGATGAAGTGGCTACGCTGTTCTCGCTGATTGCCGGTGCCGGCATCTCCCAACCTGTGGAACTGGATCTCTCGCTGGCACGCGGACTCAACTATTATACAGGTGCCATCTTCGAAGTCAAGGCCCTCGATTTCGCCATCGGCAGCATTTGCGGCGGTGGCCGCTACGACGACCTGACCGGCATCTTCGGCCTGCCGAACATGTCGGGCGTGGGCATCAGTTTCGGCGCAGACCGCATCTACGATGTGCTCAATGGCTTGAACCTGTTCCCCGCCGATGCCGCTGCGGCCGCGACGGTTCTCTTCGCCAATATGGGGGAGAAAGAGATTGCCTACGTGGTTCCTGTCGCCGCTTCGCTGCGGGCTGCCGGGATTTCCTGCGAGATCTATCCGGACAACGCCAAACTCAAGAAACAGTTTGAGTATGCCGACCGCAAGGGGATTCCGTATCTGGCCATCGTGGGAGACCAGGAAGTCGCCGACGGCACGGTCACTCTCAAGAACCTGTCTTCCGGCGAGCAGCGTGTCCTCCCGAAGGCTGCGCTGGCCGCCGCCCTGTCCTGATTATTTATAACTACAATACCATGAAACGACTGACCCTTTTGGCCATCCTCCTCTGCTGGGCGGTGGCCTCGTTCGCTTGTACGAACCTGATTGTCGGAAAGAAAGCTTCGGCCGACGGAAGCGTCATGTGCACTTACAACTGCGACAGTTTCGGCTTCCTGCAGCCGCTGGACTTCTGGGCACCCGGCCGCCACGCCGAAGGTGAAATGCTCGCCCTTCACGGCTGGGGCCCGCAGGCAGCCGAGCGTCTTATCAAGCAGGCCCCCTACACCTACAGGGTTGTCGGCTTGATGAATGAAAACCAGGTGAGCCTCGTCGAAACGACTTGGGGCGGCCGTCGGGACCTGGTGAACCGGGAAGGCTATTTTGACTATTTTACGCTGATGCACATTGCTTTGCAGCGCAGCACCTCTGCCCGTGAAGCCATTGCCGTAATCAACGACCTGGTGACGGAATACGGCTATAACAGTTCCGGCGAATCCTTTGCCGTCTGTGACAAGGACGAAGCCTGGATCATGGAGATTGTCGGCAAGGGCCCCGGCCGCAAAGGCGCGGTCTGGGTGGCTCTCCGCGTTCCCGACGACTGTGTTTGCGCCTACGCCAATGCCAGCCGAATCCAGCAGTTCCCGCAAGTGAAGAAAGTGGACAAGAAGAAAGCTTTTTGCGAGATTGAAGGCGTGTGCATGTACTCCAAGGATGTCATTTCCCTGGCCCGGGAACTGGGCCTGTATGCGGGCAGCGATGCGGACTTCAGCTTCCGTGAAGCCTATGGCCCGCTGGACTTCAGCGCCATCCGTTTCTGCGAAGCCCGTGTCTGGAGCTTCTTCCGCCACCATGCCGACAAAGCCGGGATGGATGCCTATCTGCCGTTTATCAATGGCCACACCGAAAACTGCGACCATTTGCCCCTCTGGATCAAGCCCAATGCGCCCATCTCCGTCCGCGACTTGATGAACGACATGCGCGATCACTATGAAGGGACTGCGCTCGATATGACCGCCGACCTGAGCGCCGGCCCCTATGCCTCTCCTTATCGCAACCAGTCGACAACGTTCTTCAGCAGCGACTCCACGGCGATGTTCCGGGAGCGCCCGATCGGTTGCCAGCAGAGTGGCATGACGATGGTCTGCCAGATGCGCAACTGGCTGCCCGATGCCGTCGGCGGCGTCACCTATTTCAACATGGACGATGCGACGATGGTAGCTTATGTGCCGGTCTATTGCGGCATTACCCGTGTCCCCGAACCGTTCCGGTATGAGAACAACGATATCCTGGAATTCAGTACCAAGAGCGCTTTCTGGATGAACAATTTCGTGGCCAACATGGTCTATCCGCGCTGGAGTGCGATGATTGGCGACCTGCGGGAAGCCCAGAATGAACTGGAAGATTTTTACGCGGCCGACCAGAAAGAAGTGGAAGCCCAGGCGGTAAAACTACAACCTGCCGACCGCGCCGAATACCTGACCAAGAAAACGATTGCCTACACCGACCAGATGATGGAACGTTGGAAAAAACTGGCTAAACTGCTGATCGTCAAACATAATGACCAGACAATGCAGCCCAGCGAGAATGGGGTCGTCGTTCGCGGCCGCCGCACGGCTCCGGCCTATTCGCCGATCTTCATCGATGCGGTCAAGTCCGCCACGGGAGATCGTTACGTTCGTCCTGTGAAGTAAGCCTTTGCCGCTTCCATGGCGGCGATGACCCGGTCACACCACGCGTCGAATGCCGGGTCTTCGACCTGCAGTTCGGGATGTGTCAGGATGTGGCTGATCGTATCGCGGATTCCTTCTTCGAAACGGACCGTTGCCTGAAAACCGGGCACGGCCCGTTTCAGTTTGGCATTGTTGAAAAGCACGGTGCAGGCCTTGTCGCCGAGGAGCCCGCCCCGGAAATCGTACTGGCTGCCGACATCGGCCAGAAAATCCGAGGCCACGTGACAGGCTTTGAGTTCTACGCCCAGTACTGCTGCAATCCCTTCATAGATCTGGTTCCAGGTCAGTGTTTCATCCGATGTGATCTGGAAAGCATTCCCCAGGGCATGCGGGTTGCCCATCAGGCCGATGAAGCCTTTGGCGAAGTCTGTATTGTGTGTCAGGGTCCACTGGGAAGTGCCGTCCCCATGGATAATGACGGGTTTCCCGTCAAGCATCCGGCGAAGGACTTGCCAGGAGCCTTTGGCACCATGGACGCCAACGGGAACGGACCGGTTCCCATAGGTATGGCTGGGGCGGATCAAGGTCACGGGGAAACCTTCGCTTCGGTATTTTTCCATCAGAAATGCTTCGCAGGCAATCTTGTCCCGGGAATACTGCCAATAGGGGTTGGCCAGCGGGGTTCCTTCCGTGATAAACGGACTGGTAGCAGGCTTCTGGTACGCCGAGGCGGAACTGATATACATGTATTGTGCGGTCTGTCCCCGGAAAAGCCGCCAGTCCCGCTCCACCTGGGCCGGTACAAAGCCGATGAATTCCGCCACGCAGTCCCAAGTCTGGCCCTCCAAGAGCCGCCGGACCGCGCTTTCATCGTTGATATCAGCATGGATTACCTGTACACCGGCCGGTACTTCCGTGTCGCGGTTCCCCCGGTTGAGCAGCGTCAATTCCCATTTTCCCTCTGCCGCCAGTGCGGCTGTGATGGCGGAACTGATGGTTCCTGTTCCGCCGATGAACAATGCTTTCCTTTTCATACGATAACCTTCTGCTGGCTAAGTTACGCAATTTCCAGAATAAATGTGTATCTTTACTTATTATTGACAGTTAACCTCCGCAGTCACGATGGAAGATTGGACTCTTTTTATGGCTTTTTCACTGCTTTCCGGTATCAGTGTCGGCAATGCGCAAGATGATGTCGCCAAGACAGGTGTCACGGTTTTCTATTTTCAGACGCCTGCTTTGACCTCAGGCGCGATTCTGGGCGGCGGCCCTGCTTCCCGAGAGACGCCGCTGCTCGACCCACAACGGCATAATCCGCCTCTCAATGCCCTGGTCTTCAGCGGCGGTTCGGCCTACGGCCTGGCGGCCGCAGATGGAGTCATGGCCTGCCTGGAAGAACACGGGCTGGGCTATGATACCGGGGTCGGCCTGGTCCCCATCGTCTGCCAAAGCGATATTTTCGATCTGTCTTATGGAGACGGTTCGGTCCGCCCTGACCGGGGAATGGGGTATCTCGCCTGCAGCCGGGCCATCGCATCCAATGATCCACGCAGCGGAAATGTAGGTGTGGGCACAGGTGCGACCGTCGGCAAACCCGGGGGAATGGCTACGGCCCAGAAGAGCGGTATCGGTTATGCGGCGGCCCGTCTCGGCGACCTGGAAGTCGGTGTGGCAGTGGTCGTGAATGCGTTGGGGGATGTTTTCGAAGACGGGAAAAAGATCGCCGGCATGACGACGCCGGACCGTAAAGGTTTCGTCAGCGCCGAAGAAGCCGTGCTCAAGAATCACTACCAGAAGCTCGGAAGCGGCAACACCACGCTCGCAGCGGTCTTTACCAACGCCGATTGCACGGTTGCCGACCTTCGGAAGGTCGCCAATATGGCCGCGACCGGCATGGCGCGTTGCATCCGCCCCGTCTTCACCATGGCGGACGGTGATACGGTCTATGCTTCTTCCATCGGTGACAAAAAGGTGCAGGCCGATGTCAATACGGTAGGCATCCTGGCCTCGCTGGTCATGGAAAAAGCCATCGCGGACGCCATCCATTCCAGTCGGATTCCGGACAAAGACTTTCTCCGGCAGCCATAAAAAAACCGGATTGAAAATCCGGTTTTGTCATAAAGAGGAGCGTCTTTCTACTTGATCAGTTTTTTGATCAGGTTCCAGACCCAGATGAGGACTACTGCACCGATGACGGCGCTGACGATCTGGCCATACCACTGAGACCAGAAAGCGCCGTCCGCGCCAATCTTACCCAGCAGCCAGCCGCCGACAACGCCGCCGAGCAGGCCGATGATGATGTTCCAGATCAGGCCGCCTTTGTCTTTGATCACAAAGAAACCGGCAAGCCAGCCTGCGATGGCTCCGAAGAGCAAAGTGAGAAGGATGTTCATGGCTTCTACGTTTAATAAGTACGCAATTGAGTATTACTTAGTCATGTAGTACAAATATAGAAAAAAACGGATAAGACACAAACATCATTGCTTTCGGAATGGCGTGTTTTTTGAAGGAGTTGGCAAAGAAACTTGATGGCCATGAAACGATTTCTTATCCTTCTTTTGGTTGCCCTCGCTGCCGTTTCCTGTACGACGCCCCGATATGTCTCCCGGCAACCCAGCATGGAGGTCGAGTGGATCGGCCGTACCCACGCTGATATTGTCAGGGCTTTTGGTGCCCCCTCCCGGGAAGTCTCCGACGGCGCCGATGGCGTCATCCTCGTCTATGAAGAGATGTATACGACCTACGAGACGGACCGATGGGGATCGAGCATGACGACCACGGGCCTGGAGCATCGGAACTTCAGTGAATTTTCCCTGACGGCCGACGGCATCTGCTACGATGTCCGGACGAATACCATGATGCAGAGTGGACGTCGATTCGACTATTTCAGCACCTTTGGCATTATCCTGGGTGGTTTGTTGCTCATCCTTAGTCTGTCAGCCCGTTAAGGCTGCCGGCGGACCTGGAGATTGATCGATATCATCTTCTTTGCAACCAGATAGCCGATAGCGGCGACGGCAATGGCTTCTGCCGAGATGATGAGTTCGAGCGTAACCATTCCGACCGATTTCTGGAGCAGCACGGCTCCGGCATCGACAATCGCATGGAGAGCGATGGCTGCCGGAAACAGCCACAGCCATTTACCACCTTTGCGCACAGCTGCCCAAACCATCAGGGAAAGCCCCAGGTGAAGTACAAGGGCGGAGAAACGTTCCCAAAGACCGATAAGCAGGGTTCCGGCTCCTAGCGTCTGCAACTGATCCAGTTGCGTCTGCAGTTGTGCAGCGGCTTCATCCGGAACCTTAGCGAAAAGGACATCGGCCTGCCCGGAATTGATCAAGGCCGAAATCACCAGGTTGTTAATCATCGTTATGCCGAAGAGGATCAGCATTTCCACACCACCATGCCCGATACCATAAGCTATACCGGGAAGGGGCCTGGAAGGTTCCTTCTTCATCAGGAATTGCATGGAGAGGAAGCGGCCGGTTTCTTCAAAAACACCGGCCGCCAGCCCGCCATAAATGGCATACCGGAGGGTATTGCCCAAAATGTCCGCCCCATGCGGTCCCTTCAGGACCAACTGGTGCATGATGCTTTCGAGAACCAGGGCAAAAAGGATGAATGTGCCGGCACCAATCAGAATGGTAGCTGGCCGGGCATGATGCTTACGCACCAGATAGATGGTCAGAAAGACGGGAACGGCAATACCCAGAAGAGCATTGACGGCCATCAGTATCATCGAACTTACAGGAACCATATAAACAACGATTTATCCCAGTACCACATCCAGTACCATCATCAAGGCAAAACCCATTGCAAAACCAATGGTGCCAATGTTGGAATGCTTCCCTTGTGAGTATTCGGGAACGAGTTCTTCTACCACCACATAGAGCATGGCGCCGGCCGCAAAGGCCAGCAAGTACGGCATGATACCAAGGATGGATGTTGCCAGAAACAGTACGAGTGCGCCGCCAAGGGGCTCGACGATTCCGCTTAGAGCGCCAATGCCGAAAGACTTCCAACGGGAGTTCCCCTCTGCCCGCAGCGGCATGGAAATGATGGCTCCCTCCGGGATGTTCTGGATAGCGATGCCCAGGGACAAGGCAAGTGCTCCGGCGATATTGAAATCATTTGTGAGGGCGCCAGCAATGGCTACGCCAACGGCCATTCCTTCCGGAAAATTATGGATGGTGACCGCCAGGGCAAGTTTTGCCGTGCGGGACAGGCGGCTCCGCGGGCCTTCGGCTTCGCCGTTTGCGTGAAGGTGCGGGGTGATTTGATCAATCAAAAGCAGGAAGGCAAATCCGGCCAGCAGGCCGATGGTCGGCGGAAACACCGCTGCCGCGCCAACTCCCATCCCGATGGCCGGTATAAGGAGCGACCAGACAGACGCAGCTACCATAACTCCGGAGGCGAAACCCAGCAGGACTTTCTGTACCAGTGCAGGCATGTCCCGTTTCATAAAGAAAACAAATGCCGATCCCAGGGCTGTTCCCAGGAATGGTATCATCAATGCTGTAAAAACCGGACTCATCGGTGTGAATTATTTCTGCACAAATATACTTACCTTTTCGGAGAGTCATTCACTTTTCCCGGACCGCTTTTCCGCTGATGTGTTCGATGGTGAATGTCAGGATTTCCGCCCGGGGGCCGTTGCGAAGGATGTCAGTTTCCGTGTCGTAGCCGGCGGGGAAGTACTTTCCTGCCAATGAACGGAGCTTGTCCATACGCTCCCGTTCATCGGCGACGATACCGATCCGACCGAAACAGATAACGCTTTTTACATGATACCACCAGTCGCCGGGTTCTTTTACAGGTTCATCCAACACGGTGAAACAAGCCTTGTCACAGGCGCGGATAGCGTCCAGCTTGTGACCTTCCCGGGCGCAGTGGAAATACAGTTTCCCGTCCTCAAGCACGAAATTGATGGGTACGGAATAAGGATAACCGCCGTCACCATGGACCGAAAGAAAGCCCCGATAAGCGTTCCCCAGAATCTGGAAGCACGCTTCCTCCGGAAGGGCTTGCTTGAACCGACGCATGGGGCGGAAGGGAGGCCTTTCGACAACTTTCCGGAATACGAGCATTTCATCATCTTCGCTCCAATGGCCGGCTTCCTCCTCGGGAACCTCGGGTCCATGTCGGTATTTATTCCAAAACTCGACAACTTGGAAACCGCAGCGGTTAACGTAGAAATGGATGTTGCGCTTCTCGAAATAAGGGGTGATGGTTTCCCAGACCCGTATCTCCGGATGTAAGGTCTCCACGGCCTTCCACGCCGCCTGTCCGAAGCCTTTGCTGTGGCACTCCGGGAGGATGAAGAGGAGTTCCAGATCGCCCTTCGCCTCTTTCCGGTTGATGGAAATCACGACGCCGCCCACCTTTTGTCCGTCGAGGACGATTCGGTAGGTCTCGGCCGTCTCTCCGTCGATGGAACGCTCGATCGTCGAACGGGAGATTACTTCTTCTCCCTCTTCGCAGCGGTTGTCCCGCATCCCGAATTCTTGCTGGGCACCGTACTTGAACGCGCACTGGTTGTCCAGGATAAACTGCTCCCGATCTTCGGGTTGAAGGGGAACAAGCATGACCTCAGGTAGTTTCATAGATACCATCGTTGTTGACGTTTCCTGCGTTAACGTTCGAGGAACAGACATTGACAATATGTTGTAATCCTCTGTTGAGGATGCAATATTACAAATTATTTGGGCTGTTAAGGACGGGTTGCCGCAATTACAATCATTCTTTCGATGGGCTTGACCGATAAAGAGGAGTTTACCAGACGAAAGGTATCACTTTGGACTTCACCTTTTGCTTGTACTCCTTGTAACCCTCCAGCCCTTCTTCCAGGACCATCTCTTCATTCTTTATACGTTTGGCGATCAAGGGAATGTAAAGTAACATGATTAGGAAAGAGAGGGGCGATGCCAGCACCAGCGGCATGGCCAGGAACAGGACGGTCGTGGCCATGTACATCGGATGTCGGACGACTCCATAAAGCCCCGTGTCGATGACCTTCTGGTTTTCCTGCACCTCGATGGTCCGGGACAGGTAGGCGTTCTCCCGCAAAACCTCCGCGTAGAGCAGATAGCAGATCAGGAAAAGTCCTGCCGATACCCAGACGGCCCAGTCAGGCAGTATGCACCAGCCCAAACGCCAATTGAGGCCCGCCACGGCAAAAGCGGCGACAAACAGAAGGCCGCTGAGTTTCACAACCGTCTGCTGCTCCTTCTCTTCTTCTTTGGCATTCAGCCGCTTGCGAAGCAGTTCCGGATTCTTCGCCATCATGACCAGTCCGGCGCAGAACATCGGCACGAACAGAATGCCCATCAGCAGCCAACCTTGCCAATACTGAAACGAACCAGCCGGCAGGAAAAGCAGCAGGCCGATGACGATGACCCCGAGCAGAAACTTGCCGATGGCTTGCAGGAAGAGTCGGTTCTTGTCCATAAACTAATCTGATTTCAAGTTTGTCATTGCCTGGGGATTGTGCTGCCAGATCGTGCTGACCTTCGGGCCGGATTCTTTTTCCGCACAGTCGCCACAGGTTTCGAGACCTTTAGCTGCTGCGCACTTGCGAATCTCGCACAACGAGTTGCAAAACATGTTTTGACCCCATTCATTATTCATTCGGCAGCCCTCGCCGTCCAGCCCACAGATGGCAATCAGTCGTTTCATTGATTCTAAGCTTACAAACCATTAAACACTCTTCCTCGGCCTCTTTCAGTACCTCGGATCCTGCATTCTGATACATTCTGAAGGCAGAATTGGCTTTCTTCCGGAGATCCCGGGCATACACCTGCAGGCCTTTATACTCGATGACGGACTTGGGCGGCGCCGGCTTCCCTTCATGAAACGAAGATAGCCATATTTCGCCATATGTCCAAACGGTCGGGCACGGATATGGACTCAGCCGTGTCCGAGGAGAGATAAATGGGATCAGCTGAAAAAACGGGTGGGGCCTTGCTCCCGTGATTTCCGTTACTATCAAAAGTCTTTTCGCCAAACAGGCGCACAAGCGGCTACCGTATTGTGTTGATAATCAGCGATAGCTTTCATGAAATTGTGCGCCATAGGCCGATTTCGGCGTTTGGCGCACGGGCACCTTCCTCCTAGGCACACAGATCGGATGTTGCCGTGCGCCAGTTTGACGAAAAAGATTGCGCGGCGTGTATACTCGTCGTGTCCAGGCCTTCTGTCTAATCCTTCTGCCCAAACCTTCCGCCAATCCTTCTTTCTGTTCCGACGGGGACAGAAAGAAGGTAGCAGTTAGTTTATAATCATTATGTTAGGTAACTGTTTTTTTTTGCCATGTTGGAATGCGGCGGACCGAATTGTGGCCCATTGGCCGTGTCGGAATGAGGCGGTATAGCGATTGTTGTTCGACCATGTCAGAATGTGGCTGAACGAGGAGAGGTTCATCGGCCGTGTCAGAATGAGGCGTTATAGCGATTACTATTCGGCCGTGTCAGAATGCAGCGAGACGAGCGATGGTCGCTCGACTGGGTTACAATGAGGCGTACCGAGCGACACAAATTCTCTGCCGCGACAGGATTGCAGAGGGCTGTTCAATCCTGTCGCGGAGCTATTCAGGCCAAATTGGCCACGCTTCCTACCGCGACAGGATTGTAACAGCCTGTTCCGTCCTGTCGCGGCAGAGATTTCGATGAATTGTCCGTGTTTCCTGCCGCGACAGGACTCCATAGCATATGAGCGTCCTGTCGTGACCAAACAATGGCAAACCACGACCGGAAAGACAGGCTCTTGGGCAAACCAAAAAACCACCTTTCACACGTCCCCTTGTTCTATGCAGCCAGCCGTGTCTTAGTGAAGTAGGTCATACCGTATTGGGGGCGTCTTCCACGGACAAAGGCCTTTCACCGCACGTGGTGGATTGGCAAGATGAAGATGATTGTCGGTTTAGCGGTATGTAGTTTTCGCGCGGCCCTTCCCAGGCCAAGACGCAATCGAAGTTTTCCCTTGTTTGTGTAACTGTCAAGTTTTCCCTTGTTTTTGTAACCATCGCGCGGAAGATCATTAGGTAAATACCTGATTCTCAGCTGGCAGTTTGTGCCCAAGGTGCTCGGTCCGCCGTCCAGGCGGCTTATTGCGCGGACGATTGAGGAGGTACATATTGATTATCAGCGATTTATCACAGCGCCTGCCGCGCAATGGTTCCAAAACAACGACGAGAATCCATAGTCATATCCATGCAACTCCCTTCTGGTTTCTACACTGGCCCCTATACTGCCCACCCGGTTTTGGCGGTGATCCGATAAATGACCGCCCGAGGCGGAGAAACAAAAAACAGTCAGCGGTAAGGCTGACTGTTTTTGCTTTGTTGGCCAAACACGCTGAATCTCGAATCTCCGGTTCTTGGAAGGATAGTTGGAAATCCAGCGATTCATGGATGCTTTACACCGATAAATGCGAATTTATAAGACCGCCTTCACCGGTGCCGCCCAGAAAGCTTCGGCATCCGTTGTGACAATTGTTCCTTCTTGAATCTCGTATCCTTTAAAACCCGACGGAACAAGATAGATCTTACGACCAATCTCATGCTGCCTGTTGGGCCAGTCTTCCTGGAAGTAGGAAAGATTCTCCCAGCAGTCGAACCAATATGTGTTCTTGGCCATATAGGAGTAGTGCTCGTTCACCTTGGTAGTGGCCTTCTTGAACCGGGGATGATACTGTATCTTCTCCCCGGAAATATAGTGTTCCCTGATTTCCCGGAGAGAAAGCGGGGTGCCGTCAAGGTCTGAGGCGTAATTCCCATCCATATCGGTGTCAATCATAGCCCACTTGCCTAGTTCCGGGAGCCATTCTTCGTTCATGACATGTCACTC
>JAFWOY010000038.1 GCA_017509755.1 Bacteroidales bacterium | reverse complement strand
TTCTTGCCCGGATGAACGGAAAGGAAGAGGGCGCAGTCGTCCACGAACGCACCGATCACATACTCGATGTCTTTCTTGATTTCTCTGAGATTCATAGCGTACTGAATTAATTCGACTGCAAAGATAACACTTTTTTTGAATACATCATTCCCAGACCGCACGGACCGGAAGACCTTGGGAACGTAAGTAAGCGTATCGCCAGCTTATACCGTGGCGTGCGTCGAGGAAGACGGCATAGTTTGATAGCGACTCGTTCTCGGTACATTGTGATGACATGTAGGAGCTGCGTTTCTGGTATTGGTAAACATTGAGACGGGCCCTGTGCCCGACGGCGGGAAGGAAAATGCTTTTGTCCGTGTATCCTTCCTTCTTGCCCGTGAAGATGCTTCCGGCCATGCCGGTTCCCTTGTAGTCGTCCGTATACGTCATGGTGCATTGTTCGAGCAGCTGCCCCCATTCTTCAGGGGAAGGCGTGCGCCATTTGCCGCCCAGGATGACCCTGGCCGCGTCATCGACATAATCATAATCGCTGAAGCGGGTCTTATTGTCGGGCTCGCCTTCGCCCCAGAAATCTTCGGGCCTTTCCGTCACGCAATACCGGGTCAGCAAGCCTTTGCTCATAAACTTGTAAGACGCCCAGTCATAACCGCTTTCGTCCTTTCGCCAGTTGCTGCAGGGATCGTCCAGGGCGTGCCCTTTTTTATAATAGGGTTCCGTTTCGCCCCAGGCAAAGTAATCGCCGGCATCCTCCGGTTTGGCACAGAAGCCATCCTCGGAAAGATTGGTCTTGGCCCAGAAAAGATGATACGTCGTACCATCCCCGCGCGTCATCACCATGCCCAGATCCACGGCCCCTTCCGGCACGACCGCCACCTCGCAGGAGGCGCTTTTCCCGCCGCAAGTCACGGAAACCGTCGCCGTACCACCCTTGACGGCCTTGATGGTGGCCGAGGCGCCATCGGCGGAAACGGTCACGACGTCCGTCGCGGAGGAAGTCCAGCTGACGGTGTTGGCCGTCGCCTCAGCGGGCTCAAGCGTTGCCGTCAGAGAGCTGGTCTGGCCCTTATCCAGCACCACATCCGTCCGGTCGAGGGCAATGGAAGTTACGGGAATCTTAATTTCCTTTTCCTTTTTACAGGAGAAGATAATCAGGCTTGCGCAGAGGGCGCAAAACAAGCCGAACAATTGATATCTTTTCATGAAATGTTAAGTTGTTTTTCGTTTCGGGACACGAAGATACGAAAAAAAACGTATGGATGTACTCTGAAAAAAAGCCTCCGCCGGACCGGCGGAGGCTCTCCATCGTTTCGGACGATGCCTATTTTTTCTCCCGGATCTTGCCCGAGGCCCACTCGATGAAATACTTCATGTTCGGGCCGTCCGTGTGACCGCCGTCGTGCTGACGCCAGGCGAGTTCACCGTCCAGCAGGCCGGTGAGCACCGGCGGCATCGGCTCCTTGCGGTAGTCGTTGGACAGGCCGAGGTCCTTCGCGCCGAGCAGCTTGAACACCTCGCCGGCGGCGATTGTGGCCTGCCAGCTGCCATACTGGTCCAGCCACAGGGCGTCGCCCTGCTCAGGGACACCGTAGCTGATGAACACCAGGCGCGGGGCGCACAGGGCAATGAGTTCGTGGGAATCCACGGGAAGCATACCGGCGTTCCAAGCACCAGTCTTCGACTCGATCGCGTCGTATTTGATGTAGTTGCCGGCCATCCAGTGGTACTCGCCGGCGTTGGAGAGATTCTCCAGGCCTTCGCCGAAGATACGACGGTGCAGGGTGGCGCCACCCTTGCCGGAAGAACCGATCAGGCCCATGTAGAAACGCTCTTCGAATGCCAAGGTCACCAGCGCAGCCTTGCCATAACGGGACACGCCCTCAATACCGACGTGCTTAGCGTCGACATCCGGGTCCGTCTCGAGATAATCCAAGCCGCGGGCGGCACCCCAGGCCCAGGCCCGCAGGGAGCCCCAGTCGTCTGGTTTGCGCGGCTGGCCATGATTGGTCAGGCCGATGATGCCGCGGGTAAGTCCGGCGCCGTTGTCCGCCTGGATGCTGCCGGGATCGATCATCGCATAGCCCCAGCCGGCGGCGAGAAGCTGCTGGTTGGACGGCGGGTCCTGGCCGGGAGCCTGCTGCTGCGGACGCATGAATGCAGCGAAAGGATTGGCAGGCTCGAAGGGCTGCCAGGCAGGATACTTCTTCATCAGCTGAGCCGTCTCCGGATCGTTCTCCAGCATCCGGCGGATCGCCTTGTTGATGACGGCCATGTCCTCACCGCCGGGCTTGACGGGGTTCGGAAGGTTCGCGGGGCCGAACATCATCAGCAGCGGCACGGGGCCATTGGCATCGGCAGGCGTCACGACGACCATCTTGATATCGACATTGATCGACGGGCAGGCGGAATTGTCTACATGGCCCCGGAGCTGCTTGGCCTTGGCCCGGATCCGGCCGACGAACTCGATCTCCTCCGCCTCGACCGTCCAGGTCACGCCGGGGACATTGGCC
>JAFWOY010000037.1 GCA_017509755.1 Bacteroidales bacterium | reverse complement strand
TGACCCGGCTGATGAAGAATTCATATCTTTCAGGTGTAGATCCCCAGCCACCATATACCTGTGAGTATGTCTCCAGGACGCCAATCCTGCAATGACTGAAACTGTTCCACAAGTCTACCTCACGGCCAAGCACATAGCTTTTGAAAACCGGCACCTTGTTCTTGACGGAGCCGTCAAGCTGCGCTGCCCAGCCGGCCATCGAACTTTCGGCAACAAACCGTCCTTTCAACGAGCACAACAGCGAACCCGGCGTCAGCTCGAAGTCAATATCCTTCATGTAGGTCGGGTAATAGCCATACGACTTGTCGTACAGTTTGATCTTGATCTGTCGTCGGTCGCCGGTGGAGCCGTCTCCGTCCAGCGAAGTGGAACCGGCTGCTCCAGAAAGCCGACGTACAGGGCCGGTGAATCCAGTCGCGGAATCCAGCCAGTACATTTCCACGAAGTACTTCATTCCGTCCTCGGGGGAGGTACCCTTGACTTCTGCGAAGGCATCCGTCAGATCTAGGTCGCCCCAGTCGGCATCCTCTGCCGAGGAAATGACCACGGTTTTGTTCCAGCCGTTGGCCACGCCGGTGCTCATGGCCCCGGTCATCTTCACCACGAGTTTGAAATTGTCATCTGGTTGCCGAATCTCCTCGACCATGACTTCTTCGCTGTTTACATAGAATGCTGCGAAGTTGACGAGAGGGATGGACTTCGTCGCCGGAGCATCCCAGAGAATGTCCTCACCGGCAAGTGCCCGATTGCAATTGAGCCTGACGAAAGCATTATGAGCCGTCAGCTTGATGGAGTAGCCCAGAACGGTCTTACTCCTGAGATGTTCTGCCAGGATCTCCCAGGCGTGTTGTTGGGAATCGGAGAGCTGCTTGTAAGCCCGGGAGATCCGTGACAGCGTATTTCTTGAGACTATCTGCGAAGGAGAGGGCGCACCGGTAGGCCGAGGCTTCACGGTAAGAACCGTTCGTCCTTTCGATTGACGCGCCGTCACATCATTGGCGCTGCCAGAAAAGTCATTGAAGGCAATGGAAGGAGAGGCAATCATCGTATGCTACTTTACTTGTTGTCAAAGTTGGTAGCAGCACTCAGATTCCGAGAACAAATATATAAAAAGAAATTTGATATAAAAAACTCTTCTACAACTATTTACATCATTTATCTACGGAAGCAATCTAATACATATTCAATGCAATCGAGTGACTGTTTATATGCTTTGTCCTTACCCGAAAATCTTGGGTAAGTCGATATCTTTACCTATATTTGTATTTGTTATGGCACACAAGAAATCCATACGTTTTTTTAACGACCGGCAGGTTCGCGCGGTTTGGGATGAGAAACAATCCAAGTGGTGGTTCTCCGCCATTGACATTGTCCGTGCCATCAATGTCGAAGAGGATTACGTCAAGGCGGGTAACTATTGGCGTTGGCTCAAGCGGAAACTTACGGGGGAAGGAGTGCAACTCGTGAGTGTCACTCACGACTTCAAATTCGAGGCTCCGGACGGAAAGCAGCGGGCGTCAGATGCCTTGGATACCCAGTGCGTACAGACGCTGGCCAAGCATTACCCGGCTAACCGGGCCAATGCCTTTCTGGATTGGTTTACGTATAGTGACAATACCATAGACGGCCAGAGCAAAAAGAAAGCTTACGACCTCTTTGAAAGCGGCCTGCTGAACACACTGGAGCCGGGGACCGTGCAATGCTTACAGCAGATTCATGCGTACATTTTCGGCGGTCTCTATGACTTCGCCGGCCAGATCCGCACCAAGAATATCAGCAAAGGCGGCTTCACCTTTGCCAATGCACTGCATTTTCCGCAGATATTGAAGACTATCGAGCGGATGCCTGAGACTACTTTTGACGAGATTGTCGACAAATACGTGGAGATGAATGTGGCTCATCCGTTTATGGAAGGCAATGGCCGCAGCACCCGCATCTGGCTGGACCTAATGTTCAAGCGCTCGCTGAAGAAGTGTGTGGACTGGAGCCTCATCGACAAGAATACCTATCTGGATGCTATGCGCCGTAGTGTCGTAGATCCTGCGCCCATCAAGGCGCTTCTTCAGCCTGCTCTCACCGGCAAGATCAACGACCGCGAAACATTCATGAAGGGCATCGACTATTCCTATTACTACGAAGAGGAGTCGTAGTAGGGGCAGGCCGTTGAAATCAGGCCTTTTGCTCGAAATCAAACCCAAAGTTACCCACATTTCGACACGTAACTTAACGTCGTGGGAAATTTGGTGGGTAAAATGTGGGTAACATACATAGAAAAACCCCGTCAGAGTGCGTTCTGACGGGGTTTTCTGGTGACTCCCACGGGATTCAAACCCATAACCTTCTGATCCGTAGTCAGATGCTCTATTCAGTTGAGCTAGGGAGCCAATATCGAGTACCTTGGTTACTCGGCTGCAGTTGCGGCGGAGACGGTAGCTCTCTTTTTCTCCTTGATCCGGGCTTTCTTGCCGGTCAGGCCTCTGAGGTAGAAGATACGTGCACGACGTACTTTACCGGATTTGTTGAGTTCAATCGAGTCGATGAAAGGGGAGTTGTACGGGAAAATACGCTCAACTCCGATTCCGTTCGACATCTTGCGGACGGTGAACGTCTTGGAGATACCAGCACCACGTTTCTGGATCACGATACCGCGGAATTTCTGGATACGCTCCTTGCTGTCACCCTTGGCGTTGTCTTCCTTAATCTTGTAAGCCACGGTGATGGTGTCACCGGCTTTGAAATCAGGATACTGTTTTTGTTCTTGTGCCAGCGCGTCGCAGGCCACTTTCATTAAATCCATAGTCTCTTATAAAATTTACCCGTCACTCTTCAGTGCAACGTTGCTGGATTTCTTCTGATCGCTTTCGCAAGAGGTTGCTTCGTTTTCGGGACTGCAAAAGTACAAATTATTTTTGTACCTGCAACTTTTTTTTATTTTTTTCTTCATATTTTTACAGTGAAAAAGAAGCAAACCCTAAAATCTTCCCGTTATGCGTACAATATTCAGCCTCCTCCTCTGCCTGACATTCGCTTGGGGCGCGGCTGCCCAGGATCCCGTGGCCCTGGACTATTTCCTGCCGGACACCTGTAATTATGACAAGCACATACCCACGCCTTCCTCCGTTCTCGGCTTTGAGATCGGCGAGTTCCAGATTACGCCGGAACAGGGTGTGAATTATATCAAGGCGCTGGCGGCGGCTTCCGACCGTGTGCTGCTGCGCCAATATGGATGGACGCACGAGAGGCGGCCGCTTTATCTGCTGATCATTTCGACGGAAGAAAACATCCGCAACATAGACCGCATCAAGGCCGAACACGATTTGCTGAGCGACCCGTCAGCCGACGGAAAGACTACCGGACCGGTGTTCAACTGGTTCGGCAACAGCATCCACGGCAACGAAACGAGTGGATTCAACGCATCGCTGCTGCTCGCGTACCATCTGGCCGCGGCACAGACACCCTATACGCAGAAGGTGCTGGAGAACAATATCGTCCTGATCGACCCGATGATCAATCCAGACGGGATCGGCCGTTTTACGGAGTGGGTCAATTCACACCGGAGTGCCGTACCGAACCCCGACAGCCAGGAACTCGAGCATACGGAGACGTGGCCGGGCGGCCGGTCCAACCACTACTGGTTCGACCTGAACCGCGACTGGATCAATCAGACGCAACCGGAATCGCGTTCTCGCGCCGTCGCGATGCATGAGTGGAAACCCAATGTATATACCTGTGCGCACGAACAGGGATCCGATGCCAATTACCATTTCTCGCCCGGCGAACCGACGCGCTGGCATCCGCTGATTACCGAAGATTGCCGGGAGTTCATCCGCCGCCTGGCCCGCGACTATTATGTGCCCGCCTTCGACCGACAGGGACTGATGTATTTCTCCGGGGAGGTTTTCGACGACTATTTCCCGGGTCGCGGCCGCGAGTATCTGGATTTCTATGGCGGCATCGCCTTGCTCTGGGAGGAGCAAAGTTCCCGCGGATTCCTGCGTCAGACGGCCAACGGGATGCTGTCCTTCCCGATGACCATCCACAACCAGCTTACAACGGAACTGGCTACCCTGCAGGGCGCGACGGATATGCGGGAAGAGTTGTTGGAATACCAGAAACGCTTTTATCGGACGACGTCCAAGGAGGGTTTCGGATACTATGTCTTCGGCACTTCCGGTGACGCCGTATCGGCGTATCGCCTGGCGGAACTCGTTTCCCGCAACAATGTCGATATCTATCGGCTCGGAAAGAAACTGACGGCTGGCGGACACACGTTTGTGCCGGATTCCGCTTTCGTGGTGCCGGTGCGACAGGCCCATCACCGGATGGTTGAGATTATCTTTGAGGTTCGGGAGCAGTATGCGGACAGCCTTTCCTACGACATTACCGGATGGACACTCCCGATGTCGTTCAATCTGCCGTGCGTGAAAGTGGATGCCGCTTCGCAAGGGGCGAAGTTCCATTATTCCGAGCCGCAACCTGCCGGTACATTCAACCGCGCTTCGTACGCTTATGCGTTTGAGTGGACCGGATTCTACGCACCCCGTGCGCTCTACCGCCTTCTTTCCGCCGGCGTCTTTGCCAAGGTCGCTCAGGATGGTTTGCAGGCCAATGGAAAAACCTTCGCCCCCGGGACCGTCATCGTTCCGCTTGGCCCCGCTTACCAGTCGGTGCCTCAGGATGGGATTCACGCCCTGATGGAACGGATTGCCCTGGAAGACGGCGTCGATGTCCACGCGCTGGAAAGCGGTTATACGGCCGGTCACAACGTGGGCAGTGGAACCTTGGCGACGGTGCGTCTTCCGCGTGTTGCGGTGATTGGCGGACCGGAAGCCGCGTCGGTAGCCGTCGGCGGCCTGTGGCATCTGATGGACCAACATTACAAGATGCCACTGAGCATCCTGCCTTCCGACGGGATGGGCGGTGTGGACCTGGACCGGTACAATGTGCTCTTCGTGACTTCGGGCCACGGTTCTATGAATGCCGCGGCCATCGCGAAAATCCGCTCCTGGGTGGAGCGCGGCGGTACGCTGGTCACGCTGGAGCAGGGGGCTAATTTCCTTCGCCGTCTGGGCCTCGATGCGCTGGCTGCCAAATCCAATCCGATTGACACGGATATCCCGTATGGAAAACTCTCCGTCGCCACGCGGGCGCGGAGCATCAACGGCGTGATTGTGGAAGCCGGCATTGACCGCACCCATCCAATGGGCTGGGGCTACCAAGCAGATCGGTTGCCGGTCTTCAAAAACAACACGCTGATTCTCGAGCCGCTGCCGAACAAACTCCGTACGCCGCTGATCCATTCCGATCCGGTGCTGCTGTCGGGCAACCTGCTGCCCCGGCTTCAGGAAATGCTGGCCGGGACGCCCGTGACAGTGCTGACGGCGCTGGGACGTGGGAGGGTCATCAGTATGACCATCGATCCGAATTTCCGTGCCATCTGGTATGGGACAGGCAAACTGACCGCCAACGCCATGTTTTGGCCCGAGCTGGTCAGCCCCGCCTCGATGCGGTAGAATCTATTCGAAGCGGATTTCTCCGAAATGTTCCGGGGTGTGGAAGTTGGGTTTCGGGATGGGAATCGGGTTCCAGCTCAGGTAGTGGGGGACTGCCGTGTCATCGCCGCATTTGTAGAAATTGGCGCGGACGGTCCGGCCGCTGAATGACGTCAGGTCAAGGTCCACCTGGGCGTAGAGGCGTTTGGGAATGGCGATAGTCAGCGTCCATTCCTGCGGGCCTTCGCGCATGCCGAAGGCTTTGCTGCCGAGGGTGGATTCGCGGCGGATCTGGCTGACGATCTCGTCACCGCAGCGATGGCGTTCGTGGCGGTTGGGGCCATAGTGGAAGGTACCGTGGCCGATGCAGTTCATTTCGAGGTTGAAATAGCTGCTGTCACGATCCGAAGGAATCATGAAGAATTCTACGCAGTCGTCGGTGTACGGGCGGGAGCCGGCATCATAGTCGAACGTGGCACGGGCGCCGTTCTCCTTGACGTGATACTGGAGATAAATCTCGGTTTCCGAGTGCATGATCCGGAATTCGACTTCCGGCTTGTAGGGGTAGGCAGGCCAATTGACGACATCGATGGCATGCCACTGCACGGCGGCTTCATCGAACTTCGCCTTCACTTCTTCGAGGGCTGGTTCCGGGGTGGAAAAGGCCACTTTGGCAACGAGAATAGTCATAAGCATCAGTTTCATACTGCAAATTTAGGATTTTTATGATATTTTTAATACTTTTGTAAGATGAATTTGAGAATCATTATTTAATCCAAAAACGTAATACGATTTATGAAAAGAGTTTATCGATTCGGAGGCAAGGAAGCGGAAGGCAACGGCCAGATGCGCAACCTCCTCGGAGGCAAGGGTGCCAACCTCGCTGAAATGTGCACGTTGGGTATTCCTGTCCCTGCTGGTTTCACCATCACCACGGAATGCTGCACAGAGTATTATGCCCTGGGTGGCGGCTATACCGCGGAATTGAAGAATGATGTGGCTGAAGCCCTCAAGGCGACGGAAGCCATCATGGGCAAGAAGTTCGGTGACCCGAAGAACCCGCTGCTCGTCAGCTGCCGTTCCGGTGCCCGCAGCTCCATGCCGGGTATGATGGACACCATCCTGAACATAGGCCTGTGCTCAGCGACCATTCCGGGTATGATCGAGAAGACCCAGAACCCCCGCTTCGTGTATGACGCTTACCGCCGTCTGATCATGATGTACTCCGACGTCGTGATGGAGAAGGCCGAAGGCATCGAGCCGGAAGACGGCAAGGCCATCCGTCAGCAGCTCGACAAGATGATGGAAGACCTCAAGGAAGCCAAGGGTTACAAATCTGACACGGAAATTACCGCTGAGGAACTCAAGGACCTGGCCGAGCGTTTCAAAGTGCGTATCAAAGAGGTTCTCGGCGTCGAGTTCCCCGACACGGCCGAGGCTCAGCTCTGGGGCTCCATCGGCGGCGTGTTCAAATCCTGGAACGGCAAGCGCGCCATCAAGTATCGCCAGATCGAAGGTATTCCTGATGACTGGGGCACGGCTGTGAACGTCCAGTCCATGGTGTTCGGTAACATGGGTGACACCTCTGCAACGGGTGTGGCCTTCTCCCGCAATCCTGCCAACGGAGACAATAAATTCTATGGTGAGTGGCTCATCAACGCCCAGGGCGAGGATGTCGTGGCCGGTATCCGCACCCCGAACCCGCTGAACAATGCGACCAAGAGCCCGCAGAATGCGCACCTGAAGTCCCTTGAAGACGCCATGCCTGAGGTTTACAAGGAACTCGATGACATCCGCATGCTCCTGGAGAAGCACTTCAACGATATGCAGGACATCGAATTCACGATCCAGGAAGGCAAACTCTGGATGCTCCAGTGCCGTATCGGCAAACGCACCGGCCTGGCCGCCCTCAACATGGCCATGGATATGCTGGAAGAAGGCATGATCGATGAGAAGACCGCTGTGACGCGCGTTTCGCCTGCTCAGCTCGACGAGATCCTGCACCCGATCCTTGACCCCGCTTCCGAGAAGAAAGCCAAGGTCGTGGCCCACGGTCTTCCGGCTTCCCCGGGTGGTGCCGTCGGTACCATCGTCTTCACCAATGCGGATGCCGTGAAAGCCGCCGCCATGAAGAAGAAAGTGATTCTCGTCCGCGAAGAGACCTCTCCGGAAGATGTGGAAGGCATGCGTGCCGCCGCCGGTATCCTGACCCAGAAAGGTGGTATGACCTCGCATGCGGCCCTCGTGGCCCGTGGCTGGGGCAAGTGCTGCATCGTCGGTTGCGAGGACATGAAGATCAACCTCGAGAAGAAGGAAGTTTCGTTCGTGGGCAGCGACAAGGTGTATCATGAAGGTGAGTATTTCTCCCTCAACGGCGCGAAGGGTGCCGTCTATGCCGACAAGATCGAGACCATGGACGCTTCCGACAACCCGCGTTTCGTGAAGTTCATGGCCATCGCCGACAAGTTCCGCAAGATGGGTGTCCGCACCAACGCCGACAACCCGGAGGATACGGCCCGCGCCCTTAGCTTCGGTGCGGAAGGTATCGGCCTGTTCCGTATCGAGCACATGTTCTATGGAAAGAACTCCGAGACCCCGCTGGGCAAGCTTCGCAAGATGATCCTTTCCAAAACTGACGACGAGCGCCGTGCGGCCCTGAATGAACTCGAGCCGTACATCAAAGCCTCTGTCAAGGGCACGATGAAGGTGATGGACGGCAAGCCCGTGACCTTCCGTCTCCTTGACCCGCCGTTGCACGAATTCGTGCCGCAGACCGAAGACAAGAAGGCCGAACTGGCTGAAGAGCTTCACATCTCGACGCGCGATATCGAGAAACGGGGTGAAAGCCTGCATGAGGTCAACCCGATGATGGGTCACCGCGGTGTCCGTCTCCATATCACCTATCCGATGATCTCCGAGACCCAGTTCCGCGCCATCTTCACGGCGGCCATCGAACTGAAGAAAGAAGGCTACAACCCGATGCCTGAGATCATGATCCCGGTCACGATCTCTGAGCGTGAGCTCCGCTTCCAGCGCGCCATCTGCGAAAAGATTCGCGTCGAAGTCGAGGCCCGCATGAACGAGCACATTGACTACAAGTTCGGTACGATGATCGAGATTCCGCGCGCTGCCCTGACCGCCGACCGGATGGCCCGCACCGCCGAGTTCTTCTCCTTCGGTACGAACGACCTTACCCAGATGACCTTCGGCTTCAGCCGCGACGACGTGAGCACCTTCATGGGCGACTACCTGGGCAACAAGATCCTGGATGCCGACCCGTTCAAGACGCTGGATACCAAGGCTGTCGGCAAACTGGTCGATTACGCTGTCAAAGCCGGACGCTCCACCCGCGAGAACCTCAAGTGCGGTATCTGCGGTGAGCACGGCGGCGATCCCGCTTCGGTGAAATTCTGCCATAAGATTGGTTTGAATTATGTGTCCTGCTCGCCGTTCCGCGTGCCGATCGCACGCCTGGCCGCTGCGCAGGCTGCCATCGAAGACGAACAATAGCCTTTTGTGGAAACGAGCCCTTCCGCGTGAACGGAAGGGCTTTTTTTTGTGATATGAAACTTGTTCAGAACCTGATTGTTGCGCTCAAAGGTTTTTTCATGGGCGCGGCGAATGTGGTGCCGGGCGTCTCCGGCGGCACCATTGCCCTGATCACGGGCATTTACAAGGAGATTATCGAGGCGCTCAACAGCCTGATGGTCAAGGATACCTGGAAGGCGCTGCTCAAAGGGGATTTCAAAGGCTTCTGGAAGCAGGTCCACGGCACGTTCCTTCTCTGGCTGGCGATCGGTGTGGTGCTGAGTGTCTTTTCCCTGGCCAAACTGATGACTTATGTACTGGCACACCATCCTGTCCAGACCTGGGCGTTCTTTTTCGGCCTGATCGTCGCGTCGGCCATTCTGATGTTCAAGGATATCAAAGGGTGGGGGATTAAAGAGATCCTTTTCACGCTTGGCGGCGTGGCCCTGGGCCTGCTGGTGTGTACGCTGTCTCCTACGCAGACGCCGGACAACTGGTTCTTCATCTTCTTGTGCGGTGCCATTGCGGTCTGTACCATGATCCTGCCCGGCATTTCCGGCAGTTTTATCCTGGTGATTATGGGCAAGTACGACCACATCATGCAGGCAGTGGCCGACTTGAACTGGCCTGTGCTGATTGTCTTTGCAATCGGCTGTGTGGTCGGTATCCTGGCTTTTTCCAAATTCCTGCACTGGCTGCTCGGCCGTTTCGAGAAACAGACCATGCTGGTGCTGCTGGGCTTTGTGCTGGGTTCCCTGGTCAAGGTCTGGCCCTGGGCCAACGAAAGCGTCAAAGCACTCCCGGATCCCCATTATGGGGCGGCCGTGCTCTGGTGCGTGCTCGGCATCGCGTTCGTGCTGGGTATCGAATGGTTGGCTACCCGTAACGCTGCTCATTCAAAATAACACTGATATACCCATGAAACGTTTTTGTCAAACCCTGTTGTCCGCGCTGCTGCTGGTTATCGCAGTGGCCTGTGGTAAAGAAACTGTGCCCGTGGATGTCGTCATTGTGCCCAACCCGGTTTCCATGCAGGCGGGTGGCCGTGGCGTCCGTCTTTCCGCTCCTGGGTCCATGCCCAAGATCCGTACTGTCATTGATGCGAAACTCGCATCAGAGGAATATATTCTGGATACCCGGAAGGGGAAAGTGAAGGTAACTGCCGGTTCGGACGCGGGTGCGTTCTGGGCCCGGCAGACGTTGCTCCAGATTCTTGCCCAGGTCGAAAAGGCAGGTAGTAACCGTATTCCGGGCTTGCTCATCCAAGACAAGCCGACCTTTGTCTATCGCGGTGCCCATCTCGACTGTTGCCGTCATTTCTTCTCGGTCGATGAGGTGAAATCTTTCATCGATATGCTGGCCCTGCACAAGATCAATGTCTTCCACTGGCACCTGACCGACGACCAGGGCTGGCGGGCCGAGATCAAACGTTATCCGCGCCTGACCGAAGTCGGTTCGCAGCGGGCCGAAACGCTGGTCGGCCACTATGGCTCGGACCAGTATGACGGAACGCCTTACGGCGGCTTCTATACCCAGGACCAGATGCGCGAAATCGTCGCTTATGCAGCCGAGCGCTTTATCACGGTGATTCCGGAGATCGAGATGCCCGGTCACGCTTCCGCTGCTTTGGCCAGCTATCCCGAGTTGGGATGCCGGGGTGCCAACTATCCCTACAAAGTGCAGACAACCTGGGGCGTCTTCCCCGAAGTGTTCTGCGCCGGCAATCCTGAGACCGTGACATTCCTGGAGAAAGTGCTCGATGAGATCTGTGATATCTTCCCGTCGGAATACATCCACATCGGCGGTGATGAGGCTCCGCGGGATGAGTGGGAGAAATGCCCGAAGTGCCAGGCTCTCATGAAAGAAAAAGGCTATACCCGCGAAGCGGAACTCCAGAGCTATCTGATCACGACGGTCGAGCAGTATCTGGCTGCCAAGGGACGCAAGCTCATCGGCTGGGATGAGATTCTCGACGGCGGTGTGTCCCAGAGCGCGACGGTCATGTCGTGGCGCGGGGCCAAAGGCGGCATCGCCGCGGCGAAGATGGGCAACGACGTGATTATGACGCCCAACAGTCATTTCTACCTCGACTATTACCAGACCGGCGATCCGGAAGGGAACGGAGAACCCCTCGGCATCGGTGGCAATCTGCCGCTTCGCAAGTGCTACAGTTTCGATCCGTACGATCAGCTCGACGAGTCTGAAAAAGCGCACATCAAAGGCATCCAAGCCAATATGTGGACGGAGTATGTGCCGACATTCGACCATGTACAGCACATGGTTCTGCCGCGTTTGGCCGCACTGGCCGAAGTAGCCTGGAGTCCCGACAAACGTACGGAGTATGATGATTTCGTGGACCGCATCGTACGGGCCCTGCTCCCGATTTACGATGCCCGCGGTTATGCCTACGCCCCGTATGCCTTCAAGGATATCGAGTAGGGAAAAGCTATAGTTTCCGGCCTACTTTCTTGAGGAATCGTTTGACTTTGCGATTGCGCTTGGCCAGCCAGTTTTCAACCATTTGCTCTTCCGTTTCAGGAGCGGCGGGATTTTCTTTCCGCCGCTTCTTTTTTTCATGGAAGAAGCGAAGATAGGCGCCGATGTGCCGCCGCTTCTTCTCGTGATAGATGGCATCAAACGGCATCAGGACAGCAGTATCCTCAATGTCGTGCATCAAGCGGTTGACGGCCGTACCGAACATCATCATCTGGGAAGTGATGGACAGATAGGCGGTCATGTTGGGCGGAACGTTGACACCTCTCATTCTGGCCGCGCCTTTCAACAGTTTGTAATCTTCAGCCGGGTCTTCCTGATGGATGACCAGGTCCATCAGAGCAGGATCGGAAGCGGGCAGGATTGCCTGATCGTCCCAGGGACGGACGAGTTCCTCTTTGTCCCCGAAATGTTTCCAGAGGAAATGGTAAATCAGGTCGCGGGTGATTTTGTCATACGAAGGATAGATGGTGATCTTCCCGAAGAAATAGAGCAGGTCCGGATGCTTCATGATGATAGCCACGAGGCCGTCCCACAGGTTATCCAATGCGAAGATGGACCTGACGCCACTCTGGGAAGGAACCACGAAATTGCGTCCGAGTTCGATGACATACGGCAGGTAGGTATCGATGAAATGCTGCGAGAAATGGAACTGGTGCGAGCTGGCCAGGACGGGTTGCCCCTTCTCGTCGAACACAGCATCGGCACCGAAAAAGAAGCGATAGCCTCCGATGATTTCTTCTTTGTCGGGATCCCAGACAATCAGCTGTTTATAGGGATTCTCCATCTTGTCGTATTCGTCCAGGTCTATTGCGTTGCCGGTTGAACCGCCCGCTTCGCGGAAAACCAGTTCGCGCAGGCGGCCGATTTCGGTGACGATGTGGGGTGAATCCTGCCAGGTGACGATGTACAGCTCGTTGTGCCCCTTGTTGGTGTCTTCCAACTTTTTGGCGGGGGTAAGTTCTGCTTTGATCAACTCGACGGGAACGGGATCGATGATGGTTTTCATAAGGGAGGGGAGGAATGTCAATCAATACTGGAAGGCCAGGGATTGGAAACAATCCCTGCCATGTCGAGCATGGTTTTGTGGGCCAGGTCGCGGATGCGGGCCGCCTCTTCTTTCCGGGGGGCTTTGGGATCCGGCACAATCGGGTCGCCGACATGGATGGTAAGCAGCGGTTCGTCTTTGCCAAAGCATTTGCGCCATCCTGTGCGGGGGCGGAATGAAATAATCATGGGGACTACAGGGAGTGCATAGCGGTAGGCCATATTGAAAGCGCCGGCCTTGAATGGCCGGAGCGGCGTATAGAATTTCCAACTGCAGCTTTCGGGGAAAATATGGATCCACTTCTTGCGCTTGTGCAGTTCATTCATGGCTTCTTCAAACTTGCTGAGTCCGCTGTATGTCTCAGGGATGGGAACACCGCCAACATATTTCATCTTGAATCCATCCTTCCCGTTGAAGGGCTGGGCGTACATGGGAATCCAGGCCATGCGGAAACGCATGGCTTGCAACACGCAAACCATATCCCAACGGTGCACGTGGTTGCATACGGTCATCACGCCGTTTGCAAAGAGTTTCCGGTTCCTGCGGATCTTTTCCCTGCCTTCGATCCTGAGCCCGAAACGGATGCGGTTTACGGGGAAACCGACAATCCAGACAATCAGATAGACCAGGCCATGCAAAAACTTGAATTTGATGGACTTGTCGAGATAGGGATAGGTCTCGTCAAAGCGGATGTCCTTGTTTTTCCCGCGGATGGGTGCCATGCGGGTAAAGGGGTCTTCTCCTGAAAAGTCATCCACGGGTTCTGGGACATAAACATTTTCCCGAACCTGAAAGTTTCGGTATGCTGGACCGAATGATGAGTAGTCTTTGATCATGGTGGGTTGTTCCTACAAATTTAGTAAGAATTTAGGAAAGATTGCTATCTTTGCAGTCGCTATTGGGTTCCGTAGCTCAGCTGGATAGAGCAACAGCCTTCTAAGCTGTGGGTCTCGGGTTCGAATCCCGACGGAATCACGGAGCGTTGAAAATCAGGAGGGTGACTCATAATCGGTCACCCTCGTTCTTTTGTCCTATGGAAACTGTTCTCCAGTTCCGAAGGCAATATGCTTTGAAGACCGTCGCGCTCCGCGCGACCCCTCCCACCGCTTCGCGGCGGGCCCCTCCCTCTAATAGCCGAGGGTGGCTAAGGTCTTCTAAGCATATTCCTTCTCCACTTCCGCCCAGTTTTGCGGGCGAGCATAATCCCGCTTACTTTACTAAGGGAAAGGAAATCCGCCGAAAGCTTTCAGATAGAACGGCCGGAACGGATCGTCGATGACGACACTGGCTGAAGAGGAAGAGCAGGCGATGAAGAAACCGACCGCATCACCGCCTGTAATGTTGGTAGGGCAATTTGAGGGCTGGGACTGCAGCATCGGAACGGCCGCTCCTACGCTGCTGGAAACGAATCCCATATAGAAGGTATAATACTCCTTGGGAACGGAATAGACGTTCAAGGTGAATACGTCTCCCGTTTCCAGATATTTCCCGCAGTCGCCGTACTGCTTCCGGGTCGCTTCCGTCTGGTAGAGCGTTGTGATTGGGAAACAGATGACTTTCTGTCCGTTGAAATACTTGTCATCCATGACAAGGGAGAGCCCGAGGGGAAAAACGGCTTCGTTCAACTGGGCACTGACATAGTAATAGCTTGTATGCGGACTGTCCTGCCCCCAGACTGCAACAGTCCATAGGCTGTCCGCTTGCGGGTTCGTCTTGCCCAAGTACATATAATCTACCGCCTGGACTTCAAATCCCGGTTCTTCCATTGTGGAGACGGCTTCATAATGGTTTTGCTTCCCCCCGACAGAGGCGTCAATCGAAAGCCGATAGGTGGTTCCCGGCGTTCCATGGAAACCTTCCGGGCCGACGTAGCAACCGCTTCCTGAAGGATATTCCGTATAGGGGTATGTGTCTTTCCCGTCACTGATCGACACTTTGGCTCCCGCTACCACGGGGGGCTGTTCCATTTCGAAATAGTCGATGGACTCTGTCAACAGCACCTTTTGCAACTGGTCGGCCCGGTCGGTAAGCATCGCTTCGACCACCAGATAGGAGCGGTCCATACTCCGTGTGTGGACATCCACTTCTTCACTGCATCCAGTCAGGACCATGATGCAGAGAACAACGAGGGCTGGCAAACACCTGTGATTAGAAATAGACATTGTAGGATATCGACGGGATGATGGTGAACAGGTACACTTTCATGGCCAGGGGCCGCTCTTCCTTCTTACTGTAAAGGAAGGCCAGCGACCAGGCGTTGTGACGGGAATAGGCGTTATAGAACGAGAAGTTCCACTCGCTGCCCCAGGGCTTTCCTTCTGCCCTTCGCTTGCTTTTCAAGGTCAGGGAAAGGTCCATTCTGTGGTAATCGGGCAGGGAGTCTTCGTTCCTGGACGGATAAATCGACGCGTAGGATCCGCCGTAAACGAAACGGCCGTTCGGGAAGGTGGTGGGAGCGCCACTGTAAAAGACCCAGTCCGCCGAGGCGGAAACCCGGCGGGTGAAATCATACGACAGGACGAAATTGACGGAATGCTCGTGGTTCAGGGGGGAACGGTAGGGCTTTCCACCATTCAGTTCTGGAATATCGTAAATAGCGCGCGACCAAGTGTAGGAGACCCACCCTCCGAATCGGTCGAAATCGTAGCGGAGCATGAGTTCCGTGCCGAAAGAATACGACTTGCCGAAACGGAGCAGCTTTTCCCGCTCGGCATCGTCGAACACGAAACCGGGGTTCTCCGTGAAATCCATCGTATGCTTGTTGTTCTTGTAAAAGGCTTCTGCGGAGAGTTCCAGGGCCTGGTTGGCAAAGAGGGCATTGAGTCCGGCCGAGAACTGGTCGGAACACTGCGGTTCGATATTGGGAGAGGCCATGAACCAGGCATCGACCGGGCTTCCGGAGATGCTGATCGGCACTTGCTGGATGTACTGGAAAGAGCGGGAGTAAGCCGCTTTCAGGGAGAAATCGGGACTGACGGACAACGAACCCGATATACGCGGTTCAAAACCGATGTCGGTTTTAATGGGTTTTCCTTTGTCGAAATGGACGGTCTTGTCTTTTTCGTGTGTCCGTGGATTGTAATAATGCTGGTCGGCTTCTCCAAGCGATGTGAACGATGACAGCCGGAAACCGTAGCGAAGCGTCAGTTTGCCGATCTTCTGTTCGTTCTGGATATACACAGACGGCATGACGCTTTGGCTTTGTGGCATGTGGAGTGCCTGCACGATGGATTCCTCGTCGGAGGGAGTGACATCGCCCGGATCCATCCTGTAGTAGGCAGCCTGGATGCCGGCCTTGACCGTATTCTGCGGATTGATGTACCAGGTTATGCCGGCTTTCAGTCCCGTTTCCCCGATGGCCGTCAGGTAATTGAAACTCGTGCTGGTCATGTCGCAGTCCAGGCCGGCATTGTAGCGGGAATTGTAAAGAGAGGTATTGAAGAATACCTTGGGCGAGAATTCGTGGCTCCAGTGCAGGGTCTGGGTATGGTTGGCAAAACTGAATTTCATCAGGCTGAGGTCGAAATCTTCCATCGACATCCCGAAAACGTCTTTGCCGCTGAAGGCGCTCAGGTAAATGCGGTCTTTCGGGCTCGCGACCCAGCTGATCTTCCCATTGAGGTCATAGAAATACATCTGGGTGTTTTTGGGAATCTTTTTTCCGAAAAGGGGGAAGAAGAGATCCATGTAAGTCCTTCTGCCGGCGAGCATGAAGGATAGTTTGTCCTTGACAATCGGACCCTCGACGGCCAGTTTGGAAGTAATCAGGCCGATGGAGAAATCACCTTTGAATTCGCTGTTGTTGCCGTCGCGCGTACTGACGTCGAGCACGGAAGAAAGGCGCCCGCCGAAGTTGGCGGGAAAATCGCCCTTGTATAGTTGGGCATTTTTGACGACATCGCCGTTGAACATCGACATGAATCCAAGGAAATGGCCTGAGTTGTAGAGCGGTGCGCCATCCATCAGTACCAGATTCTGGTCGATGCCTCCGCCGCGCACGCTGAAGCCGGTGGAACCTTCGCTCGGCGTCTGGACTCCGGGCATCATCTGGATGACCCGGATTACGTCGGCTTCTCCCATCAGGGCAGGAAGTTTCCGGATCAAATCACCGGTTACCGATTCTTTCCCCAGTTGCGGCAAGGTCAGTTGTTCGCGTTTGCTTTTGGAAAACACCCGGGCCGCCTCCAGCATCACGTGGTCTTCTTCAAGTGCGAAATCGTATTTGAGCGATGTCTTGGGATTGATTTTGACTTCTGCGGTCAGATAGCCGGCATAGGCACATTTGATAACCTGTTCCTTGCTGTCGATCTGAAGCGAGTAAAAACCATAATTGTTGGTGGCTACACCGACAGACAGGTCTTCTGTAAAAACCACCGCACCGATGAGTGGTTCGCCACTGGATGCTTCTTTCACATAACCTGACAAAACGGCCTTCTGGGCCGCTGCAGGCATGACAACGGTCAGCATCGAAAGCAGGACGAAAGCTATTTTAACCGCAAATCGCATCGCGGCAGCTATGCTGCAAGAATGAAGCCAGATCGGGCTGGAGGGGCTTACAATAGCGGTGAGAACAGTCTGGCAAAGGATTCTTTGAATTTTTGGATAGGGGCACGTTGGTTCCATCGTACCAGATCGGTGTGCTCGCTGTCGTGCTGGTCGCGCAAGAAAGCCGCTTTCATTTCCAGCGCCAGTTTCTCATTATAGACATAAGCGTTGATCTCGAAGTCGAGAGTGTAACTGCGCACGTCCACATTGGTGGAACCGATGGTTGTGAAACAATCGTCAGCGACCACCGTCTTGGAGTGCAGGAATCCTTTCCGGTAGAAATAAATCTGGACACCGGCCGCCAAAGCCTCTCGGACATACGATTTGGAAGCCAGCGAGACGAGCGGACCGCTATCGCCCCTCCACGGGAACATGACCCGGATATCTACGCCGGAAAGGGCCGCATTCTTCAACGCCAGCATGACGGAGGGCGTAGGAATGAAATAAGGGGACTGGATATACACATATTGTCGCGCATTGGCAAGCAAGCGCACGAGCCCCTGCATGGCCACGTGCCATTCGTCCATCGGACCGGAAGAAATGACTTGCATCAGCGTATCGCCAGTGGCAGGGATGGGTGGATAGTAGCGCGGTTCCGCCAGTAATTCTCCGGAAGAGAAGCGCCAGTCGCACAGGAAGGAAGTCTGGAGTTCAGCCACGGCAGGACCTTCCACGCGCAGGTGCGTGTCGCGCCACGGGCCCCATGTGAGCCCGGCGCCGTAGCGCTCCGCGATGTTCATGCCGCCCAGATAGCCCACGCGTCCGTCCACCACCACGATTTTGCGGTGGTTGCGGAAATTGATATTTTCAGAAATAAAGGGAAGGGTCAAGGCCAGGAAGGGTTTGACCTGGATGCCGGCTCTTTTCAGTTCCCGGTAGAATCGTTTACGCGTCAGATTACCCAGGTCGTCGTATTGGATGCGGACCGTCACACCTTCGCTTGCCTTGCGCTTCAGGACCTCGGCGACGCGCCGGCCGGAAGGGTCGTTTTCGAACTTGAAGAATTCAAAATGGATGTGATCCCGGGCGCTTTCCAGGTCTGCAAGCAGGTCGTCGAGCATTGGGTAGAATTCCAGGTACGGCTTGACAGTATTACCTTTCAGCGGGAAGGCCTGGTTCATCGTTTGCATCAAGGTGGCCAGGCCGTTGAAAGCGTCTGGCGTAGATGCGATGGCCGTTTGGTGCTGCTGCTTTGTAAGTGCTTTGAATTGCTGGAGTTCCTCCGCTTCAACAAGCCGTTTGCGCCGGGGCCTGTGGCCGACCAGAAAGTAGAGAATCAGGCCGATGACAGGCAGGAAAACGATGGCGATCACCCACGCCAGGGTATGGACGGGGTGCTCGTTCTCGGCAATGATGTAGATCAGGATGCCGATCAACGCGAGCGTAAGCAGAATGGAAAGCAGGTGGCTCATTGTCCGGATTGTCGAGGTAAAATTACAAGTTTTTTCGGATTTCTGAGACGTATTCCGATGATTTGTGTGTTTAGTGGGTAGAAAAGAAAAGTAGTAACTTTGCCGGGAATAAGGATGCAAACTGGTGTATCAAGCGCTGAATGAACATGATCTGGCCCGATGCTGTGCGCAGGGTGACAGGGCGGCAGAGGAAGAGCTGTATAAACGTTATGCAGCCCGGGTGCTGACACTGTGCCGGCGCTACACCGACAATCCCGAGGACGCGCAGGATCTGATGCAGGAGGCGCTCCTGCGGGCCTTGGACCGGATAGCGACCTTCACCTATACAGGAAAGGGCTCTCTTCAAGGGTGGATCAGCCGGATTGCCATCAATATGGCCCTGAATGAGATCCGACGGAAGCGATGGCGGACCCTCTCGCTGGATTTCAGGGCTCGGGATTCGATTCCGGAACCGACAGAGGAGGAAATGGTGGATGTGCCGCCGGAGAAGCTGTTGGAGTGGATTTCCGCGCTGCCTGCCTTGCGAAGAACGGTTTTCAACCTGTATTGCATCGACGGCTATTCGCACAAAGAGATCGGACAGATGCTGGGAATCAGTGAAAAGGGATCGGCCGGGGTACTGGCGAAAGCCCGAAAACAACTGAAAGAAACAATCAACCGCTATTTGAAAGATACGGAATAATGAAAAAATGGGAAGACTTCGTAAAGGAACGACTGGAAGGGTATGAGAGTACGCTTCCCGAAGGCAGTTACGCAGCGTTCCGGGCTCGTCGGGAGGGGAAAGCGGCATCTTCTTCCAAACGGGTGTCGCCTTGGATCTGGGGCCTTCCGGCCGCTATTGCGGCGGGACTCGCTTCCGTGCTTTTCTTGCGGTTTCCGGAGACGGATGGCGGGATGGAAACGGGGTTGCAGCCGGATGGCCCGATTGTGGAAATGGTTGCGGAACCGGTCTTGGCTGTAACGGATTCAACCTTTGTAAATGTTCCATATGTGTCACACTTGGTGGCGCAAGCGGTAACGCCGAAGCCGGCGCAGGCGCCAGTTGTTCCAGAGCCTGTTGCGAGTTCCGGAATAGATGATGCACCGATCCTACCTTCTGCCGTTGATTCAAGCGCCACTTCAAACAGCATCGCCGATGAACCGGAGCCCGCAATGGCTTCCCCTTTCATTCCTGCTTTTGTCGAAGATGTCCCGACTGTCGATTTGAACATTGCTCCTATTGCCGGTGGTGTATTGGGGACTGGCGCCCTGGCTGCGCTGGCAGCAAGCCTGACCGGCAACAAGGATATGATGGATCCCCTACAACAGGCGGATAGCCCGTATTCCGGAAGTCATTCCGGCATTGAGGGCAGCATTCCTGACGCAGAAGTCCTGAAAGGGAAGTCCCATCATTTCCCGCTCAAAGCCGACCTGACAACCCGGATTCCGCTTGCGGACCGATTGTATCTAACGACCGGGCTGGACTATACCCGATATACCTCCCGTTTTACCTATCGGATGGCTGGGGAGAAGAAACAAGTCGCCCAATATCTGGGTATCCCGGTTCGACTGGATTGGGCCTTCGTTTCCGGAAAGGTGCTGGATCTGTATGTGGGCGGTGGTTTACTGGGCGATGTCTGTATCGGGGCTTCGTTTGGCGGTGAAAAGATTCGCCGGGATGGTCCCAGTCTTTCCGTCATGGGTGCCGGTGGCGTGCAATTGAATGTCTCCAAGCGTTTAGGCGTTTATCTTGAACCTGCCCTGAACTGGCGGGTTCCTTTCGGGACCCCGGTGCTGGAAACCTATCGGACCGTGCATCCCGTATCGTTTACCACGGCTGCCGGTATTCGAATCAATTTGGATAAGTAAATAATAGTTCGATATGAAAATGAAATTCTTTTGTTTGATGGCCGTCCTTGCAGTGCTGATGGGCGTTGGTGTTTCCTGTGGCAACATTGGCGGCGATGAAGGGGACAATCCCTACAAGAAACTCAATCTCACGACAAAATCGGAAGAATATGTCAAACAGGGCACGGGCTTCGCGTTTGAATTCATCGACCGGATCCAGGCATCCGAACCGGGCGACTTTTTCATTTCTCCGCTCAGTATGCAATTTTTGCTGGGCATGCTCCTGAACGGCGCCCAGGGCGAGACTGCCGATGAGATCTGCCAGGTGCTGGGTTATGGGGCTGGTGAGGTGGCCGCAGTCAATGACTACTGCCTGTCCATGCTGGAGCAACTTCCGGGACTGGACAAAAAGACAAAACTGTCCATCGCCAATGCTATTTTCGTCAACCAGGCGTATTCACTGCTGGACAGCTATAAGAGTACGGTCGGGAAGTCCTACAAGGCAGAAGTTGCCAACCTTGACTTCTCAAAAAATGCCGCTTCCCTGAAGACCATCAACGGCTGGTGTGACAAGCAGACCAACGGGATGATTCCGCAGGTGTTGGATGAGGTGAATCCGAATATGCTGGCCTATCTGCTCAATGCATTGTATTTCAAGAGCGAGTGGAAGAACAAGTTTTCCAAAAGCAACACCGGAAGCGAGCCGTTTGCAGCCGGCGACGGTACGAAAAAGAAAGTGCCGATGATGAAGAAGGAGGGCAGTTTCCTGTATCAGGATAACGATGTTTTCAGAGTGGTATCGCTCCCTTATGGTAACGGGGCTTTCCGTATGCTGGTCGTCCTTCCCCAGTCAGGCAAGAACCTCGCTGACGTGTCAGCCGCTCTTAAAGCCGCTGACTGGGACCAGTTTCTCCATTCGATGGTCAGCTGCGACGTGGACCTGTGGCTGCCGAAATTTGAGACCAAGTATTCGAAAAAATTGAATGAGATCCTTTCCGCTATGGGGATGCCTTCTTCTTTCTCTCCGCTGGCGGACTTCAAAGCGATGTCTCCGGCTGCACTTTGCCTGAGTTTTGTCAAGCAGGATACGGCTATCAAAGTGGATGAAGAAGGTACGGAGGCGGCCGCCATCTCGACAGCGGGTATGATGGCTACGGCTGCTGCACCCGGTCAGCACGTCGTGTTTCATGCCGATCAGCCGTTCCTCTATTTGATTACGGAAAACAGCACGGGAGCGATCCTTTTCGCCGGTAAGTATGCTAAAGTGAAGTAGCATGTCCTTCCATGACTTCAGAATGATCCCTGTTGTCCTGTTCCTGGCGCTGCTGATCATCCCGCCGGCATTCGCGCAGGAGCAGCCAGCGCTGAAAAGGCCGGAAAGCAACCTTATGGTCGGCGGCGGCCTTTTCCTGGAAAGTGGCAATCAGCGTGACTTGAATCCGGGTATCACATTACGCGTTGCCTATGGGCTGGATTGCCCGCTCGCTGATAGTTGGTCGCTGATGCCGGGCGTTGGTATGCGCACCCAAGCCAGCGATGTCCGGCATTGGGGATGGGATGGGGGAGATATCGACTCGATGTCGCAAGCCGACTTTTTCTTGACGCTCCGCTATCATCTCGTAATCGGGGACGGTTCCCGCACGATCCTGGGCCTAGGCCCGGCTTGTTCCTACATGATTGCGCCGGACAAGTATTATATCGATGCCGATCCGTGGGACCCGCTTGGCGGCAAGGAAAAGTTCAAACGCTTCGATCTCGGGCTCCAGCCCAGCCTCACCTTCCTCCGTGGCAAGCATTTCCAGTGGGGCTTCGAAGCCAACATCGGTCTCTTGAATGCCCTTCGCCCATATCCCGAGTATTACCGGACCGGCTCCATCCATCTCCACTACCTGATCCTGACCTGCGGCTGGCATTTCTAACCGTGGCCAATGGCTCTTTTTTCGAACCATTGGTCGCAAAAACGGCCCTTTTTTAACCCAATGGCGCGTTTATTTCACCATTGGCCACGTTCTGCGGGATTAATACCTCCAGGATTTCTTCACCATACCGTTCCCACAGTCCCGGTCCGAAGCCTGGGACTTCCAGCAGTTCTTCCCGCGTAGTCGGTCGGGCATCCGCGATACTGAGGAGTGTCTTTTGATGAAGGACATAGTACGCAGGAACATTCAATTCCCGACATTTCTCCCGCCGCCAGGCGACGAGGGCTTCGACAAGTTCTGGGTGGCGGTTGTCTCCGTACACATCGCGCGCTGCAACCTTCTGCTTCTTGGGTTTTCGGGATGCTTTCCTTTCTTCCAGAAGTGCATGTGTCCGTACCTGGCGGAAAATGCGGGCATCGAAACCCCTGGCTTTCACTTCCTGCAAAGTATCGATGTGCGATTGCCATTGGGGGAGCAGGTCGGCTGCCAGGTTCTTGATACGTTTCTTTGTCTCCGCATGATCGATCTCCACTGACAAGAGGGAATCCAACCCCAAATTCTCCATCAGGGGAAGAAAGTAATCACACGCCTGGGCTACCCGTGAACGGGCTCGGGAAACGTCCCCATGAAGCTTACATAATTGTGTCCGAAATCTGGAAGCAACCTCTTCAATATCAATGAGTCTTGAGGATATTTCATCTAGCGTTCCAAGTTGTGCGGGATAGGTAGAAGCAAGGGTAGAATCGCGCCATATTTTCCGAAGGGCCAAGGTCTGGCGGCGGAGTGCTTCGAAGTCAAAACAAGCGCATAGTTGTGCCAGTCCGAAAGCGGACTGCTGCTCCGGTAAGGCGTCGATGATGCGTTCTACGGCAGGGAACGATGCGTGGAAAGAAGAAACCTCTTCATCTGACAGCAGCAGTGAAGGACTGATCGGACGCGTCAGCGAGATCCCTTCCAACGAACGGCAACGCGACAATGCCACATATACTTGCCCGTAAGCGAAGGCAGAGTCGGCATCGATGATGACATGGTCGAAGGTCAATCCCTGGCTTTTATGGATTGTGATAGCCCAGGCTGGACGGAGGGGGAACTGCCTGAAAACGCCCTTGACTTCCTGCACGATGTCTCCTGTAGTTTCGTGGAGCGTGTATTGCAGGTTTTCCCATTCCACGCGTTCCAAAGGAATCTTCTGGTCCTCATCATCCACGACGGTGATGACCTCTTCCGAAAGGTCGAGGATGGTGCCGAGTTTTCCGTTGTAAAAGCGGCCGTCCGTATCGTTCCGGATAAACATTACGCGGGCCCCTGCTTTTAAAGCGAGAGATGCTGCCGCCGGATAAAGACTTTCCGGGTAATCGCCTTCCACTTCGGCTTCAAAGACATACGCATCTCCCGGCAAGGCGTCCATTCGCGCCGCATTGACGTTGTCCGCCTGATAATTATGGGTGGTGAGGCGGATCCAGTCGTCACCGGCGGGGGCTCCCACCCGCGCGTTCAGTTGCCTGAGCATTTCCGGGGAAACGCGTGCGTCCCGAACCCCGTTGAGCAGGGAGATGAAGGTCGCATCTTCCTGACGGTAAATGGTTTTGAGTTCGATGGTCAGGTAAGGGACTTGCTGCAGTGCTTTACTATGGAAAAAATAGGGAGAGCGGTAAACTTTGGCGATGAACGGCCGCTCAGCTTCTGTCACGACGGGTGACAATTGTTGTGCATCTCCGATCATCAAAAGCTGGACCCCGCCGAACGGACTGTCAGAACGTCTGAACTTCCGCAGCATCATATCCACTGCATCCAACAGGTCTGCCCGCACCATGGATATCTCATCGATGATCAGCAAGTCGAGTGTCCGGATAATCTTGATCTTGTCTTTCCGGAGACGGCGGTATTGCTCAGGCATCTGATACTCCGTACGAAGTTCGGGAACATCCGGCAGATAGGGACACAACGGCAACGAAAAGAACGAATGGATCGTGCTTCCTTGTGCATTGATTGCCGCAACCCCGGTTGGCGCCAAAACAACACACCGCTTCGTGGTGTTCGCAACGATATATCGCAGAAACGTCGTTTTTCCCGTTCCCGCCTTCCCCGTGAGGAACAAGGATACGGCGGTGTCTTCCACGTATCTTTCGGCGAGTTCAAAAAGACTGTCTTTGATGATGGTTTCCATGGGTTTTCAAAATCAATGGGTATCCAACAGTTTCGCGGTTTCTTCATAAGATAGTCCGACGACGCGGGCCAGCTGATGGACATTTGCGGAGAACCTGAAACGTAATTGCTTGAGTATCTCTGTTTTCTGCGGTTCAGACAGGGCTTGGAAATCCGGTTGCATAAATAGGGTACGACAAAGATCGGGGACTGCCGCCAGGACAAGTTGATCTTTGAAAGAGGGGAATGCCTCTTCGCCGGATTCCAGTCTTGCCTTCGCTTTGGATGAATTGCGTAAGAAATAATCCATCTGTTTGGGCGTGCGATAGAGATCTTCAACGTATTCGCATTGGATATAGGATGATGGCAGGACATACCCTTCATCGCCCAGCAACCACTCGCCGGGTATGGCAGTTTTGGAATGAAGGAGCCTTCGTCGCGCTCTTGCCGAGACGGAATCCAATCTTACGCCTTTGGGCTTGGATGCGCAGAAAAATGCGCTGCCGCTGCCCCAAGGATATTGGGTCGGATGGGAACAGATATTGGCCGCGACGCAATTCATCTGGACGTAGGCGATGGCTCTTTGGGGCGATTCTCCGTCATGGGGAATAAGCTTCACATCGTAGCCGTTCTTTTTCAGCAGTTTGGAGATGCCGTACTTCCGCTGGTAGTATTTCGAGTAACGTCGTTTGAACTCCCTGATGAATTCTTCCGCCTCTTCCTTCGTGCAGACCAGGACGAAATGCACATGATTGGACATCAGGATAAATGCCAAAACAATGACCCCGGTATCCGCTGCCAGCGCAGCCACATAATTCATTCCTACCTTGAAATCGGATTCATCCCGAAACCACAAGCCGTCTTCCAAATGATCCGTGGTGACAAGCCAGATTCTAATCTCTCTTCGCATATCCTTTGTCAAAGCCACAGTGCTCTGTCCTTACAAAGATACTACGCACGGCAGGGTTTTCCAAAAAAACTTCGCGCGGCCGTGGCCAATGGCTCTTTTTAAGTGCCATTGGATGCAAAATTGGCCGATTTTGCGTCCAATGGGTCGAAATAAACGCCATTGGCCACGCCGAGGCGGCGGGCAGCCTTAAAAGCTCAGCGTCTAGAACTTTTCGAACGGCTTGACAGGTTCGACGTGGACGACGATGTGGGTTTCAGCGCCAAAGCGTTTTTTGAGTGCCTCTTCGATGTGATGGGCGCGGGAGTGGGCTTGGATCAGGGAGATGTGGCCGTCCATGCGGATGTGGAACTCGATTGCGTAGTGTGCGCCGATGCGGCGGGTGCGGAGATTGTGCAGGTCGGAGACATCGGGGAATGAGGTGATAATCTCCTGAATCTCTTTTTCTGTCTCCTGGGGGAGCGAAGCCTCCATCAATTCCCGAAAGCTCTGGTGTAGCAGCTTCACGGCAATCCGGACAATGAAACAGCCGACGACAATGGAGGCCAGCGGGTCGAGAACGGTCCAACGGCTGCCCAGCAAGATAGCGCCACCGATACCGATTAGGGTCCCGATCGAAGAGAGGGCGTCGCTGCGATGGTGCCAAGCATTGGCTTCTACGACAGGAGAATCCAGTTCGCGTCCCCGTTTGCGTGTGTAGCGGAAGAGCCATTCTTTGGCAATGATCGACAAGACGGCTGCCCATAAGGCAAGAGAACCGGGTTTCGGAAGATTCTCTCCGTGGAACCATGCGATGACATCCTCAAAACCATGGTAGAGAATCCCACCGGCCACAGCCAGCAAAGCGACCCCGATAAAGACGGTCGCCAGCGTTTCGAATTTGCCGTAGCCGAATTCATATTGGCTGTCCGGATGCCGGCTGCTGATGCGGACGAAGACCAGGACGACGGCATCGGTAAGCAGGTCAGAGAGCGAGTGGATGGCGTCGGCCACCATCGCAGCACTTCGGCCGAGGATGCCGGCGACGAATTTGAAAGCCGTCAGCAGCAAGTCAACCCCGCTGCCGACAAGCGTCGCTTGATTGATAGCTTTTTCCCGGTTCATAAGATGGCAAGGGCAATGCGGGCACAGGCTTCGGCATCAGCCAAAGCATGGTGGTGCCTCTTCAGGTTATAGCCGCAGGCGGCAGCAACTGTCTGTAATTGATGGTTTTCCAGCGTGCGACCGAAACGGCGGCGCGAAGCGGTCAGCGTGTCATAGAACACGTAATCGGGATAATCCATCTGGTAGGTGAGGAATACTGCTTTCAGGCAGCCTTCGTCAAAACGGGCATTGTGGGCGACGAGCGGAAGTCCTTCGAGCTGCGGCGCAATTTGCCGCCAGACCTGTGGGAACACCGGCGCGCTGGCGGTATCCGACGGCCCCAATCCGTGGACCCGCTGGCAGAACCAGCGGTAGTATTCCGGCTCGGGTTTGATGAGACTGTAGAAGGAATCAGCCACTTCGCCGCCACGGACGATGACAACGCCCACACTGCATACGCTGCTGGGCTGTTCGTTCGCCGTCTCAAAGTCGATGGCCGCAAAATTGTTCATCCGCCATAGATATTGTCCGCGGCAAAGATAGCGATTTTAACTATCTTTGCAAGACGCAACATGACAGCACTCGTTACAGGTGGCAGTTCCGGTATGGGCTTGGAATTCGCCCGGCAACTCGCCGGTCGCGGCTACGATTTGATTCTCGTGAGCAACCGGGAAGTCGAACTTAAGGCTGCCGCTGCTTCCTTGCGTGACGCATTTCCCATCCACGTGACAACCCGCTTTCAGGATCTTGCCCAGGCCAAGGCCGCCGACCTGCTTTTCCAGTGGTGTACCGAGGAACAGGGCATATTGCCCGATGTCGTTGTCAATGATGCCGGCATGTTCTTTTTCAAAGAGATGGAAGTGGAAGACCTTGACCGGGTCGAGGCGATGATTGACCTGCACGTGGTGACAGTCACCCGTATTTGCCTGCTTTTCGGCTGCGCGATGAAGGAGCGGGGGAGTGGCTATCTGCTCAATGTGTCATCCATGGCGGCACGCCTGCCTGTGCCCGGCATTACGATCTATTCGGCCACCAAGGCCTACCTGCGCAGTTTTGGCCGTTCCTTCTCCTACGAAATGAGACCCTATGGCGTAACGGTGACGACGGTCTGCCCGGCCGCCATTGCCACACCGCTCTACCGGCTTAGCGAAAAATGGATGAAGCTGGGTATCCGCACCGGAATTATCAAAACACCCCGTTGGCTCGTCAGCCGTGCCTTGCGCGCCCTGTTCCGCGGTCGCCGTATCATCAGTCCTTCGCTTATGAATGTGTGGCTGCCGGCCTTGATTGCCCTGCTGCCCGGCCCGCTGGTCGCCTATCTTTGGAAAAAATGGAAATAAGCCGATGATTACTGCCCACACATTCAACGTATTCCTGCTCATCATGACCGCGCTGGCGGTTGTCGTTTTCATCGCCTTGTTTTTCATTGACGCCGGCTACGGGAAATTCTATCAGCCGAAGTGGGGCCCTTCCCTCGACAATCATTGGGGCTGGTTCCTGATGGAAGTGCCGGTCTTTGTGGCCATGCTTGTGCTCTGGTGGTTTTCCGACCGCCGGACGGATGGCGTACGGATGATTTTCCTGCTTCTCTTTGAAATCCATTATTTCCACCGCTCTTTCATCTTCCCCCGTCAGTTGCGCGGGCATAGCCGGATGCCGCTGGCAATCGTGCTGATGGGGGCGCTGTTCAACACGCTGAATGCCATGATGCAGGGAGGCTGGATCTTCTACATTTCGCCTGCTGATTTCTATCCGAAAGATTGGCTCCTCAGCCTGCCTTTCCTGGCCGGAACACTTCTTTTCTTCGCCGGCATGTATATCAACATCCAATCTGACAGCATTATCCGAAACCTGCGGAAACCCGGGGATACGGCCCATTACCTGCCCAAGGGCGGCATGTTCCGCTACGTGACCAGTGCCAATTATTTCGGGGAATTCATGGAATGGGTAGGCTTCGCTATCCTGACATGGTCCTGGGCCGGTGCCGTATTCGCGCTTTGGACCTTCGCCAACCTGGCGCCGCGGGCCGCCCGCATCTATGACTTGTACAGCCAGGAGTTTCCGGATGAACTCGATACCCATAAAGTCAAACGGATGCTCCCGTTTATCTATTGATATGGAAACGCAATCCATCGCATCCCCTGTATTTACGCCCGTGACCATCGGGCCGGTCACCCTTCGGAACCGGGTAATCCGCTCGGCCGCTTTCGAGAATATGGCGTATGGAAACAGCCCCTCACAGGATTTGTACGACTACCATGTCGCCGTAGCCCGTGGCGGGGTGGGGATGACCACGCTGGCCTATGCTTCTGTCAACCAAAGCGGCCTATCCTTTGACGGGCAACTGTGGATGCGCCCAGAGATCGTGCCGGAACTCCGGCGGATTACAGACGCGGTCCACGCGGCCGGCGCGAAGTGTTCCATCCAGTTGGGCCATTGCGGCAACATGACACACCGCGCGACCTGCGGCTGCATGCCGGTGGGTGCTTCCAGCGGCTTCAATCTCTATTCGCCGACCTTTGTCCGCGGTTTGAAAGTCGCTGAAATCGATGCACTGGTGGAGGATTTCGGGACAGCTGTGAACTTGGCGCGGGAAGCTGGTTTCGATTGTGTGGAGATCCATGCAGGCCACGGCTACCTGATCAGTCAATTCCTTTCGCCTTACACCAACCATCGCCACGATGCGTATGGCGGCTCTTTGGAAAACCGGATGCGCTTGATGCAGCGTGTGATCCGGCGCGTCCTGGAAGCGGCCGGTGATGACTTGGGTGTCCTCGTCAAGATGAATATGCACGATGGATTCCGGCGCGGCATGCAGGAAGCGGAATGCCTGGAGGTCGCCCGGGAACTGGAGCGATTGGGCGTTCACGCAATCGTCCTTTCTGCAGGTTTTGTCAGCAAAGCGCCGATGGAAGTGATGCGCGGTGCCATGCCGCTCCGGACGCTGGCCTATTATATGAATATGCGCAAGTTCTGGTGGCTCAAGGCAATGCTGCATCTTGTCGGGCGGCAGATCATTCCGACAGTCCCCTACAAGGAAGGGTATTTCCTGGAAGATGCAAAGCGCTTCCGGGCAGCGGTAAAACTCCCGCTGATCTATGTCGGCGGTTTGGTCTCGTTGCAGAAAATGGAGGAAGTGCTGGCCGCTGGATTCGAAGGCCTGCAGATGGCTCGCGCGCTGGTCCGGGATACGGATTTCGTGAATAAACTGCGCAGCGGGGAACTCACGCGCAGCGCCTGCGGCCATTCAAATTATTGCATCGGGCGCATGTACACCCTGGAAATGAAATGCAACCGCTGCGTGGCGGATATGCCTGCCCGGCTGCGTCGCGAGGTCGAACAGGCTGAGGAACGCTGGAAATGAGTGGGCGGATCATCGTAACAGGCGCCACGGGCAGCATGGGCGCGGAAGCCGTCGAGGCATTGGCTGTCCAGGGCCATGCCGTGCTGATGGCATGTCGCAACCGGGTCAAGGCAGAGGCAGTCCGCAACTCCATCCTGCAGCGTCAACCTCACGCGGATTTGGAGATCCGTTCACTTGACCTGTCTTCGCTAGCGTCTGTCCGGGCCTTTGCCGACAGCATTGAAGCCGGCTCCGTCTCGGCACTCTTCAACAACGCAGGCGTTATTTCCAAAGGCTATATCATTACTGGAGATGGATTTGAAAATACATTCTCTGTCAATTATTTCGGACCTTGGCTCCTTACGCAGTTACTGCTGCCGAAATTACCGCCGGACGCATCCATCGTGAATATGGTTTCGCTGACCTGCCGCTTTGTGCCGCTGGCCGAACAGACGCTGCAGCCGGCAAAGAATGATTTCAGCCAACTGGGTACCTACGCTCGCGCCAAACGAGCACTTGTTTCGTTTTCCCTGGAGTTGGCCCGTCGCCATCCCGCACTTCGGATAAACCTGGCCGATCCCGGCATCGTGGCCTCCGACATGATTGATCTCGGCCATTGGTTCGACCCGCTTGCTGACGCACTTTTCAAACCGCTGGTCAAGACGCCGAAGGCCGGTGTCCAGCCGGCCTTGCGCGCCCTCGCTGCTGCGGAGGGCCTTCATTATTATGTAGGGAAGAAATGCCGGCCTGTTCCCCGGCGCTATCTCGACCCGGCGCTGGATGCGCGCATCTGGGCCGAAACACAGCGGCTCATCGCCGTTTGAGCGTTGCCAGATTCAATACCAGGTAATACACAAGTACCAGGAAAACGCAGAGGCTGACGGTGACGTACCAAGGACCACGGATTTCCCGGATGAGACAGGCAATAATCAGAATGAGGCTTCCGATGATGAAGGCCTTGAGCTGGCCCGTCATCTTTTTCAGCGAAAACATCGGGAGTTCGCACACCAGCAGGAATGAGAAGACAAGCGTAAGGACGGGTATGAACCAGACTGTGCCCATCAGGATGTGCAGGAAGCCGTCGGTATAGAAAGAATAAACGGCCAACGGGATGAGCAACAGGGCGCAGCCCGAAGTAGCCAGTCCGAGAAAACTGGTGGACTGACGCGTGTCGATGTTGAATTTGGCGAGCCTAAGTGCGGATGCGGCAGTCAGCAGGAAAGGGAGCCAGCGCAGCAGGGGAATCTCCGGATGGGCGATGCCGTACCAGGAAAAGAGGCACACGGAAGGGCAGAGGCCGAAACTGATCAGGTCGGCCAGGGAATCGAGCTGCTTTCCGATTTCAGAATAGGCGCCCAGCGCCCGCGCGGAAAAACCGTCAAAAAAATCGAAGACTTCCGACAGCAGGAGACAGATCAGTACGGCGGAAAAGTTTCCCCGTACCGCAAAAACAACCCCTGTGCAACCGGAGAGGAGGTTGCACAGGGTGAGCAGATTCGGGATGTGCTTCTTCATCAGAGGCCCATCTTCTTACGGATGTCCTTCGGGATGGCGTCCTTGTGGACCATGATGCCGATACCGCGCATCATGATGTAGGCACGGGACATATAGAGGTAACCCTTCATTTCGGGGTTGCGGCCTTCGCCCCAGGAATTCTTCGTTTTGTAGAAGTAGTTGCCATTCTGGTCCTTGAACAGACCCGTCAGGTGCATCAGGTGATCGTCGACAGTCCGGAAGGTTTCAAAATCCTTCTGGCGCATTTCCTGCGTGACGACGCGGTCGGGATAGACTTTCTCCAGTTTCACGGCTTCGGCGAAATCTTCCGGATTCGGGCAGATGGCGATGCCGCGGTTATGGTTGAACTCACCGCTGGTAAGGTCACCATCCCAGGCCACGGTGTAGCCGTTGGTCAGGGCGTTGTCGATGATGGCCATGAAATCGTCGAGCGGAACGTTCCACAGGAGCTCGTGGTCCCAATTGTCCGGAATCTCGAGCGGGACGCGCTGGTAGAACGGGTGATGGCTGAAACTGGTGATTTCGATGTAGTCGCTCATGTCATCCAGGCCCAGCATCTTGGCGAAGCTCTGCGGCGTGTAGGTCTTGCCGTTGTATTGGAAGGTTTCGGGGACCTCGCCGAGATAGATGTCGAAGAGGCTCTTGATCAGTTTCTGGTACTCGGGGCTGAGGTTCTTGCGCTCCACGGACACGTCGGCGATGCCTCTCAAGTAGGCTGAAAGTTCGCCGTGGTTGTGCGTCGGGGAGTCATAGTTGATGCCGTCGTACACGCTTTCCGGAACGATGCCGTACTTGGCGATGGCCTTGGTGGCCATGTGGGAGATCGAACCGGGGCCGATGTTGCCGCGACCGCGCCGCAGGTAGTTGTCAAAGATGCGGTCGTTGTAGTTGTTGCGGACCACGAACATCTCGGAAAGGTCATATTCGCCCTTGCCCTGGCGGAGGAGTTCGGCCTCGAGGAAGGAAACCGTGGCGAAGCACCAGCAAGTGCCTGTACTGGCCTGGTTCTTGACCGGCGTGACCGGAATGTCCTTGACCGGCGTGAACTGGTAGATGGTCTGGGTCTGTGCGAAAGCGGCCGTGCAGAGGACAGCGGCGACCGCGAGGGTGAGGATCCGTTTCATGGGTTATTTGATACCGATTTTCTTTTTGATGTCTTTCGGGATGGCGTCCTTGTGGACCATCAGGTCCATGGTCTTGTAACGCACATACGCTTCGGAGACGTACCAGATGCCTTTGTATTTGCCGGTCTCGCCCCAGGAGTTCTTGACCATGTAGTATTTGTTGCCGTTCTGGTCCTTGGCGATGCCGTAGATGTGCATGCCGTGGTCGTCGGTCGTGGTCTTCTCCTCGTAGCCCTGCTGGCGCATTTCCGGGGTGATGGTCAGTTCCGGGACGGGCTTGTCGAAGTTCGGACGGGCGCCCGGGGCGGTGATGCCCAGCCAGTGGGCCTGGTCGGAACCGGCTTCTTCAGCCTGTTTCTTGATGGCGTCCATGTCGGGTACCAGGCCGATGCCGTTGCGGGTGAAGCCCTGCTCGCTCACGTCTGAGGCCCAGGCTACGGTATAACCGTTGTTGATGGCATAGTCGATGATCGATACGAATTCGTCGAGCGGCAGGTTGTAGGCGCTTTCCCAACGCCAGTTGTCGGCCACTTCCACCGGATGCTTCTCATAATAGGAAAGGTGCGTCCAGGAGGTGAAATCCACATAGTCGTCCGGATTCAGGTTGAGCGCCTTCAGGTAGCTTTCGGGGGTGTATTCCACGCCTTTGTAGTTGAATTTCTCGGGGATCGGGCCAAGGTAGGCTGCCAGGATGCCCTTGAGGCCGTTGAGCCAGGCGGAGGAGAGCTTGCGGTTGGGGTTCTTCAGGATCCCGTTCATGTAGCCTTTCAGGCCGGCGATCAGTTCGCCGTGCTGGTGGCGTTCCGTGCCGTAGTTCAGGCCGGGCATTTCCGCGTCCGGCACGATGCCGTGGTCGCGGATGGCGTAGATCACATCGCCGAAGGAACTGCCCTGCTCATAGTTGAGATGGCCGTCCACGCGGATGTATTTCACGGCTTTGTCGGCATAGGAGTTCGAAACGATATACATTTCGGACAGGTCCAGGTCCGGATCCTTGCATCCCTTGCGGATGGCTTCGGACTCGAGGAAAGAGACGGTGGAGAAGCACCAGCAGGTACCGGTGCTGGCCTGGTTCTTGACCGAGGTGATCGGGAGTTCCTTCACGACGGTGAACTGGAAACCTTCCCCTTTGTCTTCCGGTTTGGGCATCGGTCCCTGGGGCTGTGCCACGGCCGCAAAGCTGATCAGCGCGGCTGCAAGTAGAAAGAATTGTTTCATAAGAGTGAGTTGATTGTATTTGTTTCTAGGCATTCAATCCACAAATTTAAGAAAAGGGATTGAGAATTCCAATACTGACAAAATGTCACTTTTGCGGGATTGGTCGTTTTTTTGAACGGATTCCCTGCGAATCGTTGAAAAAAGAAAAAAGGAGGCTTGAATATGAATAACAACAACAAAGAAAACCTGGAGCTGCTGGGCAAGTACGCCATCAATCTGAATGAGCGGGCGCGCAGCGGCAAGCTCGATCCGGTCATCGGCCGGGACGAGGAGATCCGGCGGGTGTTGCAGATTCTGAGCCGCCGGACCAAGAACAATCCGATCCTGGTCGGTGAGCCGGGCGTCGGCAAGACCGCCATTTCCGAAGGCATCGCGCAGCGGATCATCAACGGCGATGTCCCGGAGAACCTGAAAAGCAAGGAAATCTATTCCCTGGACATGGGTGCGCTGATTGCGGGCGCAAAATACCAGGGCGAATTCGAGGAACGACTCAAAGGCGTCGTCAAGGCCGTGACCGAAAGCGACGGACAGATCATCCTCTTTATCGATGAGATTCATACGCTGGTAGGCGCCGGCCGTTCGAGCGGCGCGATGGACGCAGCCAATATCCTGAAGCCGGCTTTGGCGCGAGGTGAACTGCGGGCTATCGGCTCGACGACCCTCGACGAATACCAGAAGTATTTCGAGACAGACAAGGCGCTCGAGCGCCGGTTCCAGATGGTGATGGTGGACGAGCCGACCGTGGCCGAATCGATCTCCATCCTGCGTGGACTGAAAGAGAAATACGAGAACCACCACAAGGTGCGGATTGAAGACGACGCCATCATCGCGGCCGTCGAACTCTCGCACCGCTATATTACCAACCGTTTCCTGCCCGACAAGGCCATCGACCTGGTGGATGAAGCCGCTTCGAAGCTGCGGCTGGAAATGAATTCCGTTCCGGAGTGCATCGACGAGCTCAACCGCCGGATCAAGCAGCTGGAGATCGAAAAAGAAGCCGTCAAGCGGGAAGGGGAGTCCCCGAAACTGAAGACCATCCAGGAAGACCTGGACAAGGCGCGCGTGGAACGCGACAAGCTGAACAAACAATGGGACAGCGAAAAGGGCATTCTAAAGGCCATCCAGGAAAACCGGCAGGCCATCGAGGAATACCGCATCGAGGCCGACGCGGCCGAACGGCGCGGCGACTACGGTCGTGTGGCGGAACTGCGCTACGGCAAGATCGCCGATGCCCAGAAGCAGATCGAGGCGCTCGAGAAGAAAAAGGCCGAGAATCCCGACCCGATCATGAACGAGGCCGTCACCGACGAGGACATCGCGGAGGTCGTGGCCAAATGGACGGGCATTCCGGTCAACAAGATGCTACAGAGCGAACGCGAGAAGTTGCTCCATATCGAAGAAGTGCTCCACAAGCGGGTCATCGGACAGAACGAAGCCATCGAGGCGGTCTCCAACGCCGTCCGGCGGAGCCGAGCCGGCTTGCAGAACGAGAAGCGGCCGATCGGCAGTTTCCTCTTCCTGGGCACGACGGGCGTCGGCAAGACGGAACTGGCGAAAGCGCTGGCGGAGTATCTGTTCAACGACGAGAACATGATGACGCGGATCGACATGAGCGAATATCAGGAACGGCATACGGTCAGCCGGCTGGTCGGCGCGCCTCCGGGATACGTCGGCTACGATGAAGGCGGTCAGCTTACGGAAGCTGTCCGGCGGAAGCCGTACTCGGTCATCCTGCTCGACGAGATCGAAAAGGCACATCCCGATGTGTTCAACATCCTGCTGCAGGTTTTGGACGATGGCCGTCTGACCGACAACAAGGTTAAACTTTTACAAACCTGTAAAAAATGTGCTTTTCGATGGTGGAGATGAAGAGGTTTGAACTCTCGACCTTACGGATGCGAACCGTACGCTCTCCCAGCTGAGCTACATCCCCACTAAAAGATTACTCT
>JAFWOY010000036.1 GCA_017509755.1 Bacteroidales bacterium | reverse complement strand
TCCCGCATTTCCTGCGTCTGCCCCAGGTGCGTGGACGCAAAGATGCAGTCGGGGGTTTCCAGGACGGAGACGCTGCGGATTTCTTCCGTTTTCAGGGTTCCATTGCTGGTCGTATACTGATAGGGGGTACTGCCACTGACTATGTTCGTCAACTTGAAATCATCGTACTTGTACCTGTTCTGGCTGTCCTTCTCCACCCGCTCCTTGGACACGACGCCGTTGCCATATTTGCCGTTCTGATACGGATCCAGCGCCGGGCCGAAATGATACCAGTAGCTGCAGTGGCCGAGGGTTTCCATGCGTGACTTCAGTTCGTACAGCTGATCGTACGGATTGCGGGTGGTATTGTAATCCACCTCATTGAGAGATATATACGTTGCGTTCTGATCGACAAGGAGCTGTGCAATCTCGTCATATTTGTATGTACCGCTCTTGTTGAAGCAGCCGACGTTGTAGGTCATCAGAACCTTCTTCTTGATCTGGATGGCGGGGACGGTGGTCACCGCGCCCTGGCTGAAGACCAACTGGTCGATGGTGCGGACATACGTACCCCGGTTGCCGGTCGTGATTTTCACCTCGACATTCGTGTAGGTGGCCGGCAGGCAGGTGAAATAGACATTGAAGTCGGTGCGGTCCGACGGCTGGTTTCCCGACATGTCCAGCGTGATCTTGTATTTTTTGTTCTTCAGCGTCCGGGAATTGTTGATGTCGATAGTATAGGTGCCCGCCAGCGGCTTGTTGCTTGCCGATATCTCGATGGTGCTGATGACGGCATCCGCCTCAAGGCCCTTCACGTTCAGGACGCCGATGCAGGACAGGCGGCTGAAGGTCAATCCGTTCACGCTCTTGCCTCCCGTCCGCTGGGACTTGGAATACACCTGGTCGGAAATGACAAGGTCCGCGCTGGCGTCGAAGGAATTCGCGCGGGGATGCTGCGTTTCCGGAAGCGTCATCGACACCTTCGTCCCGCTCATCGTGGTCCGGCTCGCCGGATAGAAGGCCTGATACATGAACTTGTACCCCTCGCTCTCCTTTCCTTTATATAAGCCCGGGCTCACGGCATCAAAAGAGGCGGTGACGGAATACCGGGTATTGTCATACACGGTCGGCTTGTTGGATTCCTTCAGCTGCGCCTGGGCCGTATTGCTGTTCTGGGGATACCAGACCTGACGGACATCCAGCTTGTCATTGGTCTCCCATCCGATCGGATCGCCCGTATTGGAATAGACGGTACGGGTAAGGGCTTCTTCCGAAGGGGATTGTTCCTTGGCAACTTCACGATGGCAGGAAACAAGGGCTGCCGCGCCGAGCGCGAACAGACCGAGAAAACGGGGATTAGTTTCATTGTGCTTAGTGTTTTAATGGGTTGATGTTTATCAAATTTACCTTTTTTCAACCCGAAAAGGAATCCCCCGAAAGCCAATAGTAGAGTCTCCCGCCAAAGCGAGAGTGCATATCAATTTGATTATCAGCCTTTTGAAAAGACAGCCCGAAACGGCAAATAGTAGCCGGTCCTCAATAGCCGTACCGCCTGCGGTAGGCCAGGAAGAGGGTGACGCAGAGGATGAGGCAGCAGAAGTCGGCGGCGTCGACGGCAAGCCAGATGCCGTCCGGGCCAAGCACGGCGGGCAGCAGGAAGACGAACCCCAGCTCGAAGACCAGGTTGCGGACGAAAGAGACCGCAGCCGAGACCTTGCCGTTGTTCAGGCCCGTGAACCAGGCGGACGCGAAGAGGTTGATGCCGGCGATGAAGAAACTGATCATATACAGCCGGATGGCGTGCTTGGTGAGGGCCGACAGTTCGGGATCGTAGCCGACGAACAGGCGCGCGGCGGGCCCGGCCGACAGCTCCGAAACCAGCGTCATCAGGGCGCCCAGCACCAGCAGCAGGATCACGGAATGCCGCAGCAGACTCTTCAGTTCGGTCTTGTTCCCCGCCCCGTAGTTATAGCCGATGACCGGCGTGACGGCGATGTTGTACCCGAAGAAGACGGCGGCGAAGATGTAACCGTAATACAGCAGGACCGAATAGGCCGCCACGCCGTTCTCGCCCATCATCCGGAGCAGCTGCAGGTTGTAGCAGATGGCGAGGATGTTCCAGGAGATGTTGCCCACGTATTCGGAAAGGCCGTTGCTGCAGGCCTGGAGCAGGGGTTCCCGCTCGTAGCCCGAACGGACCATCCGGAGCGAACTGCGGTTATGCCGACTCGAGAAATACCACAGCGGGAAAAAGCCGCCCACGCAGCAGGCAAGCATCGACGCGGCCGCCGCCCCGGCGAGGCCCCAATGGAAAACGACGATGAACAGCGCGTCCAGGACCATGTTCGTGACGGCGCAGACGATCGACATGACCGTTCCCAGCTGCGGGCGCTCGGCCGTCATATAGAACGACTGGAAGCACATTTGAAGCATGAACGCCGGCAGTCCGAGGGTGCAGATACTGCCGTACACCACGCACAAGCGTGCTGTTTCTCCTTCCGCCCCGAGGAGGCGGGCCAATGGTTCCATGAACGCGAGCAGCGGAATCATGAACACGAGCGACAGGATTACCGTAAACCGAACGAGCATGCTGAAAATCGCGGAGGCCCGGTAATAGTCGCCCTCCCCCATCGTCTTGGACACCAACGCGGAACCGCCGGTTCCGACCATCAGGCCCAGCGAACCGACCAGCATCACCGCCGGCCAGATGATGTTCAGCGCCGCGAAGGCCGATGTCCCCACGAAATTGGACACGAACAGGCCGTCCACGACGCTGTATATGCTCCCCACGAGCATCATCAGGATGCTCGGAACCGAGGAGACAATCAGTCTCCTGTATCCGTAGTGACCGTGAAGAGCAATCTCCATAAAACGCACAAATATATGGTTTTATTCGGACGGTTTTTGCAATTTTTACAAAAAGTGGTCGAATCGGAGATAAATATAAGGAAAAAAATGTATCTTTGTACGATTTCGGAATTATACGCTTTTCAGATATGTACAGCAACGATCAACTCAAAGAGGTCTCGACGCAGGTGCGGCGGGACATCCTGAGGATGGTGGGCATCGCGAAGTCCGGACATCCGGGCGGATCCATGTCCTCGACCGACATCCTCACCACCTTGTATTTCAATGAGATGAAGCAGGATCCGGCTACATGGACCCGCGACGGAAAGGGACAGGACATGTTCATCCTCTCCGCCGGTCACATGACGCCCGTGTATTATTCCGTTCTCGCCCGTGCGGGTTACTTCCCGGTGAGCGAGCT
>JAFWOY010000035.1 GCA_017509755.1 Bacteroidales bacterium | reverse complement strand
GTACACCGTGTCCGCAGCAACCGTGTCCGCAGCAGCGGTGTTCGCGCCATAGTCGTGGGTCACCGGATGGGTCAGATAGCCGCCAGCTCCCGGCAGATACTCCTTCAGCACACGCCCCACGGGCGAGGACTCATAGACCGTACGGCGGCGGGCGTACGGCGCTTCCGTGCTGCTGTAGAGATCCGCGTAATACCCGGCCTGTTCCGTCGCGGCGGATGCACGGTAGCTTCCGCCCGAGCCGGAGGATGGTTCGTAGGGCAGCCACTCGTCCGTCACCCGGCCCCAGGCGTCATAACTGCTGCGGGGCAGCACGAGGTCCTTCCCCGAGCCCGAGCCATAGGCCTGCACGGCCTGCTTCTCGCGGTACTGCCCATCGTAGTAGCGGGCCACCGTCCGGCGCCTGGCGGCCGCCACGGAACTGATGGACGACAGCGCCGTGTCCGGCGTGCTTACCTTCACGTAGCTGCTCCCCTCGCCCGTCGCATCCTGGTATTCTACGGCCATCGCCACATTCGCGGCATTGTCCAGCGCCGCCGTCAGGCGCTGCAACTTGTCGTAGGCGTAGGTCTGTTTCTGCCCGGAGGGCGCATATTCCCCGCTCACGCCGTAGTGGGGCCTGTGGGTGCGCCCTTCGGTCAGGGCATCCGCGATCCCGCGCAGCGACGAGAGCGCCGACGTCACCGTGGCATCAGCCGGGGCGGCGGCGCCTTCCAGCGCCGTCAGCGCCGTGCTGCCCAGCGCCGTGGTCACCTCGCTCCACGAGGCGCCCGTCACCTTTGCCACGGGACTCTGGTGGCTGTAGCTCCAGACATAGTTCTCCGTGTCATCCTTCCCGTAAACGATGCTCCGCGGATTGCCCCAGCCGTCGTAAGCCGCATAGCTGATCCGCACCTCCGGTGTCGACGTACCTTTGCCGTATTTCACGGACGAGGGACGGAAGAAGTACCCTGCCGGCGCATCGGTCCCCGCAAAGCGGCCGAACGGCACCACCGTCGAATCGATCTTCGTCGTCCCCACCCAGCGCGTCTGCGATAGCACCGTCCCCGCACGATGGCGGCCCAGCAGCGAGTCCCGCATCGCACCGTACGAGGACCCTATCGTAAACGGATACGTATAGCTTGTGCGCTCCGTCTTCCCGTCGCTCCGCGGTGAACTCACCGAGACCGGGTAATGCCACGCCTTGTCGAGACTGTAGGAGATGCTCCGGGAGGTGGTAAAGGACGTTGATGCGACCGTCCCGCCGCTGCCCACACCGAACGTCTCCACCGTCTCCCCGGACGGATAGCGGCAGCCTCGCGTAGACGTGTATAGATAATAAGCTAACGGTGGAAGCGCATCAGGACCGTTCAGGCTGTTCATCCGCCGGATCGCCCAAAAGTCACGCATCAGCTGCGGATCGTACTGCACGTCCGCCTCCGGATAGTTGTAGTACATCATGTGGTAGAACCCAAGGTTCGTCACTATCCCTGTATCCACCTCCGCATAGTGGTACGTCGTGCGGCGCACCAGCGCACCGCTGCCGTCAAATTCCTCGCGCTGCGCTAGGCATGCCGTATTGTAGCTCAGAGACTCCCCCTGCACGTGGTACTCCTCTCCAAGGAACGGGCATTCCGATGCGTTGAGGAACCCCGTCGTCCCCACTTGGAAGTTGTCGGGCACCTCATACGTGCTGGTGATCTTCCCCACCGGCGCAGTGCCGTCGTACACCGTCTCCGTCACCGTGTCGTAGTCCACCGCCTCGCCGCCGCCGCTCACGCGCGCAGCGCATTTCGGACTGATCGTCCGCGTACGGTCCGTCGTCACGAAGACGATCCCCAGCCCGAACTGCTCTTCGCTCACCGTCATCTGGTACTGCGTCGCCGTCGTGTAGCGCGCTTCGCCTGGTATCACGGCTATGCTGCCGCCCGTGTACGTGTAGCCCAGTTTCCGCAGCACCGTCCCGTCCTTGTCCTTGTGTATCACCGTGCGGATCCGCAGCCCGGGACCCGTGCCCGCAGGGACCACCGCACTCCGCTCCTTCGTGTAGCGGTTCGCCTCGAACACGAACTCCGTGCTTCCGCCGCCGGGATAGGTGATAGACTTGAGAATGTTGTGGCGGATCTTCAGCGTGTCAGGCTCCCGGTGGCCGCCGTTCCCCAGATAGAACGATGTCCCGTAATCATAGCCCCGCGCAGATATCGTACGGTATGGAAGAAAGGCGTTCTGCGTTTCCGTCTGCCCGTTGAAGTAACCCCACCAGTCACAGCTCGCAGCCGTCACCGTACCCGTCACGGCCTTGTTGTAGTCCAGGGCGTAGGTCTCGACCGCCGTGCTGTCCGATCCGCGCACTACAACCGATGTCAGCAGCCGTGACGACGCGTTGATGTCGTTCGCGCCCGTCACGAAGGAATAGCTCCGCACCAGCGCCCCGGACGCATCATGCACGCTCATGCCGCTGACCAGGTTGTTCGACACGAAGAACAGCACCTTACCGCCCGGCCACTCGATCGACGAGGGATACACGTTTCGGAACGCCGACAACATGTACGGACGCTCTGTGATGCTGCCGTCCGGTGTATAGCGGCTGACGTATTCCTGCGCCGCCTCCATGTCCGGCGCCGCTCCCGCCGTCCAGTAGATCGACACCGAGTCCTGTACGCGGTACCACTGGTCCTGGCTTGAACTGTACACGTAGTTCCCGCTTCGCGAATAATTGAACCGTACTTTCCGCCCTGCGTCGTCCTCCACCTCCCGCAGCTGCCAGCCGCTCGCATACACCGTCCCGCCCGTCGGCTCGTACGTGCAGTATTCCAGGTACGATGCATCCGAGGACAGCGGCGTCGTAGATGAAGAACCGCTCCCGAAACGGTAAACCGTCCCGTTCCCGTCGTACACATCGATCCCAGTGAACATAGGAACCGCTGTCCCGGTATTCTTCACCGTGCCGCCGATCCGCCAGTTCACCGACGGCGAAAAACGCCCCGTATAAACACCCCCGCTCTCCGAAAGGCAGAACGACGCCCCTCCACCCGGCGTGCTCATCACGAACTCGTCCTTCTCCGTGTCGTACGCCACCGCCCCGCACCAATCGTAAAGCGCTGAAATCGTGTACTGGTCCGCGTTCGAGCCCAGCTGGTCGAAATACGTGCTGCTGTCCGCCTGGTACCACACCGCCGCCTCATCCGGCTTCCCCTTGATCACCCGGTTGATGCTCCCGCCCACGTCCAGCACCCACCCGAACCCGACATTCGGCGCAACGCTCCGGTCCACTTTCGCATTCGACGTGCTGTAGCGCAGCACGATCGGAATACGGATCCCACCGTACTCCACCGTGTACAGCGGAATCGAAATGTCCGGCACGCCCTTGTTCCCATCCACCGGATAGTTCACCGCATCATGCAACGATGACGCCTGCGGCGACAATGCGATGTAGTTGCGCCGGTCCAGCGTGATGGCTTCCTGGGCGAACAAGGGGCCGATGTGAAACAAAAAAAGTGTCAATAAAACACAATAGCAAAATGGCCATTTTTTGAGGCAATCGTTACCGCGAAGAGTCATGGCAGCAGTGAATCCGTTCTCTCAAAGTTAACAATAAGAAAAAACATAAACAAGAATTAGCCATCCTCAAAGAAATGGCTCCTTGAGGATGGCTGGTGCCTCTACCGCACAAACTCATATTCCACGAAGGTTCCTGACCGATCCATCCGTTGGTATAGAGTCATCGTTTTCTTTGACACTGTCTTTACTATTGTAACCCGACAATCAGATAGATTCCCTTGATTATTAAATATTCCAAAAGCCAAGCAATTATACATATAAAGCCATTTACCCTTGGATTCTTTGTTAATGATCAAGTCTCCGCCTTTTTTGAAATGGATGGTTTGTATTCCCGTCTCAAGGTCCTCTTCGACATACGTCCCGTCATACGAAAGAATTCTTGCTCTACTGGATGTAAGCGTCCATTCATGGCATAGAGAAAGCTGACTGAATTGATTTTCTCCGGTACTAAATCGCGATTTATAGTCATCGATTCCCTTCAAAAGGGTTTTATTATCTACGTCTCCAACGGATAAGTCCACACAGGATACAGCCCCAAAAATCAGGCTCCATGTGAAAACAAGAAAAAGCGTTTTTTTCATAAAAGAACAATTATTTAGTGACTCAACAGATTTAAGAGTTTACTCATCTTCTTAACTAATTCCACCCCACGAACATCCTTCGATTATTGGGATTATTTCCGGTATTTGTTATCCAGTAATAATGCGAGACAGCGCCAACCCCCGAATTAATATGCCAATTAAAAACAGAGTAGTAATTGATGTTCTCCTCCACTATATTCCCTGAACTATCTGTGAGCGTTTCTGTTTCTTTTATATAATAACTCCTATATCCATCATATAAATATGCTTCATTTATCATGTTGGAAGATGAGTATTCGTAACAATATACAGGTCTGTTATTCTGAATTTCTGTAATAGCGTCCGACATATTAAAAGAATCACCATAATCAAAGTCAACCATTAGACCAAAATGGCGAAAAGCCAAAGCCATATTCAACTCTGGAGTTTCTGAATAAGAATCACTCGGATTTGAAGTCGATGAATTAGTAACAAGATACTCAGTAGTAGAAATCTTTGCTACATAAGCATATAAGGCCGCCACGTATGAAATAGCCGTTGCGTCTCCATTGGCAGTTCCTGGCATATTACCCCAAGTAACCGATGTAGTATTAGATAAGCCGTAGTTTGAATATGGATATTCGTCATAATAATAAGTGCAATCAACTGAACCATATATATAATTGGGTTTGTTTATGGAGAAATGGGTGTAATACAGAAGTTGAGATAGCGCTACAATTTCACTTCCCGCATAACACCGTGAAGTACCATGCCTTAGCTTGGGAATACCACTATTCCAAGGACTTCCCTCATGCCATTGAGTTTGGGTCAAAGCAGGATATATTATACTGGAAATTGTATCTAATACATAATCGTACGATAAGTCTAAAGTATCCTCTCTATTCTTCTCAGAATGGGATATAGCGGCTTTCCGAGCATGTAACCAAAGTAAACGATTTGTTTTTGATTCTTCTGTTATATCATTTCGATTCTGTGTTATCTGATGATAAAATGATTTCACCCATTCATTGTTCCCAGCTGTATTTCTCGAAAAAACACTCGGACAAGGATTGTTTGCGTCGCCTTCTGCAATTATTGGAGGATTATTATAGTCACCAGAAAAAAGAAACCATCTTCCATCTTTCAAGTTTGCCAAATACAATGATTCAGATGAATCAATTCTAAGTTGATCTATCGAAGTAATGTCAGTAGGGATAACTTTAAGTATATATATCAAATATGCCTCCACATCATATTGAGAAATGACATTTGAGTTGATGTCTAAAAGAGCTTTTGTTTTTGCTTTGATACTGAAATTCAATTGTTCTTGGTCTTCTGCACGAGGATAATCATACAATTCGCTACAAGAACCAAGAATTACCGTACATAATCCTAAAAGAAAAATAAAAAACACAGACTTAGTTTTCATGATCGTAAGCTTAAGTTAACAATACAAAACATTTACTACCATTAGTAATAGAGGTATTAGGTATTACACCGTTCTAAAGACGATGAATTTTTAAGAGTTTTCACACACTTTTAGACTTGGAAAAAACCATAATATCTACTTCCATCCGATAAAAGGAATTCCAAGCAATACATGCCAATGCCGTCCGTCACAGGAATAATACAACTATTCATTGAAGAGTCAGCATAAATCGTAATAGTATTACATGTATTAATATGTGTAAGATTTATTGTAATATCGCCGATATTATTTACGAACGTAATGTAAACTAGATTATTTGTATGGTTAAACATCGCTAAAACCGGAGAATATAGAGAACGAGTTACTGGTGTTCCTGTAGGATCCACAGTGATATCGATATTTTCCTCTTCATCATCTGAAAAAACCTCAGCAGATAATGGATAATGCAAGAATAACAGTGCTACAGCTAACAAGATGGTAATTGTAAAGTGAATGTGTTTCATAATAAGAAAGATTAGTTTTAACAAAATTAAGGTAAACTCGGTTCAAGGAAAAACACAAAAACTGTCATCGGACCATAAAAAAACGGCCTCAGAGACATCTCTGAAGCCATTTTTTAAAACTGCCAAAAAGCCAATCCTGTCATCGCTGTAATTTGCTGATACACAGATCATTCTATCGAAACCGCGACATGATCCGCGCAACACGCTGAAAAACAAGCGCTTAGCCGAGCGCTCTCAAGTAATCCTCCTTATATGGGCTACTCCCTTTCGCAATGCGCTGCCTTAATTTACTTTTCTTTGAATAAATGGCTTGTTTCGTCCTGTTGCCGACAAGCGCACAGATCGTTGAGACATCAAAGCCCGCAAACAAAAACGAGACAAGTCTGTATTCTTCTTCTTCCTGTCCAGAAAATTCTTCCCGATAATGGGCCATCACTCCGTTCAGCTCTGTATTCAACATTGCTTCAAAACGCTGCTGCTTGGCCTTGTCCAATGATAATTTGTTTACTTGTCTTTTTAATGATCCAAGCAACTGATCTACGCCAGCCTCTGTTTGACAATTTCGCAACATATCTCGTATCGCTCCCATTTGCTGAAGATACATATGAAACAATTCTGCGTATCGCGTTAAAAAACGATTCTCTTTCAAAAGCGATGTCGTCTTCTCCTTATCCACTTGCTCGATCAGTGTGTTTACTGTCTGAAGGAGTATTTCCTGTTTTTCTTGTGCCTCTGCGATTTTCTTTCGCCAGTATTGCCAGAGACAAAATACAACAAACAGCAATAAACAGATGAGGATCAACCCGAACAATCTTCGACGACTTTCTTTCTCATGTAGATATTTATTCTGCATATCGAGATAATCGCGTTGTGCCTTTATCACGGATTGATGCAGGATTTCCCTCGTACGGGCTGTCTGTCGTTCAGCCGAAATCTCCAACAGCGCGTAAGCTTCAGACGAATTCCCGCTCAACCGTTCTACCCGGCTTCGCCATTTTTGATAAGCATACTGCTCTCCGACCCCCGCCTTTTCCATCTTTTCAAAAATACGACATGCCTTGTCCACACTTCCGTTTTTGAACAGGCAATATGCATAAGCGCCCCAATGGGTATAGCTGTCGAATTTTACACCAGTAGCCAGACTCTGTTCAAACAATCGCCCAGCTTTTTCACAATCATCGCTATCGTTGAGGACAGCAAGGGCATATCCGGCAAACGTTCTGGCATAGACTCTCCGATTTGCCTGAATCCAAGGATCGTTCAAAAGTGAGTCATATAGTTCCACAGCCTCATTATACCTCCTTAAATTATTGAGATTCTGTGCCATCCGATAATGTGAAGCTCCGGCGAGTGCCGTGTCGCCCGCTACCAAGGAATAATGGTACGCGCTGTCTGACATAGCATACGCTTCTTCAAACAGATAAACTTTACCATAAGTATCCCCGATTGCTTGAAGAATCAGTGCTTTAAAACGAGGATCCTCAAGTTTTTTGGAATACTCACGAGCGTGTGTAAAGGAAAGTATGGCCGAATCGTACTGTCCTCCGTTATACTGGATACGGCCTAGATAATAATATGCTTTGGCGCGCCTGGCCAAGGAATGATGGCGGTCGTAATACGACACGGCCGGGAGGATGATGCCGGGGTCGGTGGTATCAATCCAGTTTTTGTCGAGGGCCATGGCGTACAAAAGGGCGTAATGGGCGCGGAGAGCCCGCGTATTCAGTTTTGTGGTGTCAAGGGCCCGGAGGGCTGCCAGCGCGCTGTCAGGACGATCCTGAAGAAAAGCCTCGACTTCTTGTAGCGAAAGAGACATATGTTGACTCTCGCATGAAGCCATAAGCACGATGGCAAAAAACACGGGAAAAAAATGGATACTGAAAAAACGCATATTTATGTAACTAACCAAAAGAAGGTGGCCGAGAATCTCCCGGGCCACCTCCTTTTTAGATTCCCGGCAGGGCCGGGGAATGACGTGTCCTTACGAATTCCCGGATTTGCGGGGAGCCTGGACTTTGCGGGCTGCGGGAGCAGCCTTGGTCACGTTCTCGTTCGCAACCTTGGGCGAGTTCGCCTTGCGGGACTTGCTCGTCTTGCCTTCACCTTCCTGGTTCTTGCGGCCGCTGCGACGGGTCGAAGCACGCTTGACTTCCTTCTCGGGAGCGGCTTCAGCGCCTTCAGCGAAATCAACCAGCTGGATGATGGCCATGTCGGCGGCGTCACCCACACGGAAACCGGTGCGCACGATGCGGGTGTATCCACCCGGACGATCGGCGATCTTCGGCGCGACCACGCGGAAAAGCTCACTGACTGCCTCTTTCTGTTTGAGGTAGCTGAATACGATACGACGTGAATGGGTCGTGTCTTCCTTGGATTTGGTGATCAGCGGTTCGACATAGGTACGCAATGCCTTTGCCTTGGCAACCGTAGTCTCGATCTGTTTGCTGAGAATCAGCGAGGAGGCCATGTTGGCCAGCATCGCCTTGCGGTGACCGCTCTGACGTCCCAAATGATTAATTGCCCTGTTATGCCTCATTTTCTTCTAATTCTGTTTCGGGTTCTGTATCAGTGTTTTCAGTTTCGTCTGCAGCCTCCGGCTGTTCCTCCTGCTTCGGTTTGGGTTCGATGCCATACTTGGTGACATCCATCCCGAAGCCCAGTTTCACCTTCTCGATGAGCATTTCGATTTCGTTCATCGACTTCTTGCCGAAGTTGCGGAACTTCATCAACTCACCGCGCTGGTGGGAGACCAGGTCGGCAAACGTATCGATATTGGCCGCCTTCAGACAATTGAGTGCCCGGACGGAAAGTTCCATATCGGAGAGCTTGGTCAGCAGCAGGTGACGCATGCGGAGCGCTTCCTCGTCCAGTTCCTTGCTGTCCACTTCCACCGGGGTCTCCGGCGTGATCTTCTCGTCGGAGAAGAGCATGAAGTGATAGATCAGGATCTTGGCTGCTTCCTTGAGGGCTTCCTTCGGATGGATGGATCCGTCCGTGGTAATCTCAAGGTTGAGTTTCTCGTAGTCGGTCTTCTGTTCGACACGCCACGGTTCGACTGTGTACTTCACGTTCTTGATCGGCGTGAAGATGGAGTCGATGGCGATCGTGTCCACGGGTGCGAGTTCGATCTTGTTCTCGTCGGCGGGAACATAACCACGGCCCTTTCCAATCCGCAGGTCCATCACCAGCTTCACAGTCGGCTCCATCGAGCAGATGTGCAGTTCCGGGTTGAGCACCTTGAAGGAGGAGAGATTCTTGGAAATATCGTCGGCGGTGAATTCCTGCTTGCCGCTCACGGTGATGGTCGCCGTCTCGCTGTCCACATCTTCGATCATCCGCTTGAAACGGACCTGCTTCAGATTGAGGACGATGTCGATGACACTCTCGATGACGCCCGGGATGGTGTCGAACTCATGCGCGACACCGTCGATCCGGATCGAGGTGATGGCGAAACCTTCCAGCGAGGAGAGCAGGATGCGGCGCAGTGCGTTGCCGATGGTGATTCCGTATCCCGGCTCGAGGGGCCGGAACTCGAAACGACCAAAGGTCTCGCTCGCATCGAGCATGATCACCTTGTCCGGTTTCTGAAATGCTAAAATGGCCATTGTGCTGCAATTTATTACTTGGAGTACAACTCGACGATCAACTGTTCGTTGATGGTTTCAGGAATCTCGCTCCGTTCGGGCAGGTTGGCGAACTTGCCGGCGAGACGGCTGGCATCCCATTCGAGCCAGGGGTACTTGCCTGCAGAGGCATTGAGACTGTCCTGGATCACTTCCAGGCTCTTGGAACGCTCGCGGACACCCACGATGCTGCCGGTCTTGATGATGGCCGACGGAATGTTGCACACGGCGCCGTCCACGGTGATGTGGCAGTGGGTTACCAGCTGGCGGGCTGCAGCCCGGGAGGGAGCGATGCCAAGGCGGTAGACCAGGTTGTCGAGACGGGATTCGAGCAGCATGAGCAGGTTCTCACCCGTACGGCCCTTCATGCGGTTGGCCTTGCCGTAGAGGTTCCGGAACTGACGCTCGAGAACGCCGTAGGTGTATTTCACCTTCTGCTTCTCAGCCAGCTGGATACCATACTCGGACGTCTTCTTGCGCTTCTTGGCCAGTCCGTGCTGTCCCGGAGGGTAGTTCTTTTTCTCAAAATACTTGTCAGGACCGTAGATCGGCTCACCGAACTTACGGGCTATCTTGGTTTTCGGACCAGTGTATCTTGCCATAATTTCAAATCGTTTAAAGGTTAGACTCTACGACGGCCCTTGGGGCGGCAGCCATTGTGCGGAAGCGGGGTGACATCGATGATCTCGGTTACTTCGATGCCGGCACCGTGAAGGGTGCGGATGGCGGATTCGCGACCGGCGCCCGGTCCTTTGACATACGCTTTGATCTTGCGCAGACCGAGGTCATAAGCGACCTTCGCGCAATCCTGGGCAGCGACCTGGGCGGCATACGGCGTGTTCTTCTTGGAACCGCGGAAGCCCATCTTACCGGCCGACGACCAGCTGATTACCTGACCCGTGCTGTTGGTCAGCGTGACGATGACATTGTTGAAAGTAGACGAAATATGGGCCTGGCCGTATGCGTCAACCTTGACAACTCTTTTCTTGCTTGTTGTAGTTTTCTTTGCCATAATCTAAACCTTACTTCGTTGCTTTCTTCTTGTTGGCCACAGTCTTCTTGCGACCCTTGCGCGTACGGGCATTGTTCTTGGTGCTCTGGCCGCGGACAGGGAGGCCGAGACGGTGACGGATGCCGCGATAGCAACCGATATCCATCAGTCGCTTGATGTTCATCTGAGTGGCGGAACGAAGCTCGCCCTCAATCTTGAAGTCGTTGGCAATCATCGTACGGATTGCCGCAATCTGCTCGTCGTTCCAATCCTTGACCTTGATGTCAGGATTGATGTCGAGCGTACCGAGGATCTTCTCAGCGGAGCTGCGGCCGATACCGTAAATGTAGGTCAGACCGATGACTCCACGCTTGTTGTTGGGTAAATCTACTCCGGCTATACGTGCCATAATCTATTTTTTCTTTACTTGTTTACAAATTGATAAGATTATCCCTGGCGCATCTTGAATTTCGGATTCTTCTTGCAGATGACATACAAGCGGCCTTTGCGCTTTACGATCTTGCAATCCTCACTACGCTTCTTTATGGATGTCTTGACTTTCATTGGTGTAAGTTTTTATTTGTATCTGAAAGATATTCTTCCTTTTGTCAAATCATACGGGGACATTTCGACCCTCACCTTGTCTCCCGGGAGAATCCGGATATAGTGCATTCGCATTTTGCCCGAGATGTGGGCGATGATCACGTGGCCGTTGTCCAGCTCGACGCGGAACATCGCATTCGACAGGGCCTCGATAATGGTTCCTTCTTTTTCTATCGCTGATTGTTTCGGCATATATTAAAACGTATGGTTTAACAAATCTCTTTTTCAATAAATTCAAAAGTGGTCAGGACTTCGGGCTTGCCGTGGCGGACCACCACCGTCTTCTCAAAATGAGCAGACTTCTGGCCGTCAGCCGTATGCACGGCCCATCCGTTTTCATCGAGATAAACTTCCTTCCGGCCGGCATTGATCATCGGTTCGATGCAGATCACCATCCCTTCGTGGAGTTTGACCCCGTGGCCGCGCCGTCCGTAGTTGGGGACTTCCGGGCTCTCGTGCATATCGGTGCCGAGTCCGTGGCCGACCAACTCCCTGACGACGGAGAAGCCGAGGTTCTCGCAATAGGTCTGGACTGCCTCGCCGATGTCGCCCGTACGGTTTCCCGCCACCGCCTGCTCAATGCCCTTCTCAAGCGATTGCCGGGTGGCATCGAGCAGCTGGCGGGTCCGTGCGTCGACCTTCCCCACGGGGAACGTGTAGGCCGAGTCGCCGTAGTAACCCCGGTAGATCGTGCCGCAGTCCACAGAGATGATGTCGCCTTCCTTCAGTTTGTAGGCAGAAGGGAAGCCGTGTACCACCACGTCGTTGACCGACAGGCACAGCGTTGCGGGGAAACCTTCGTATCCGAGGAAACCGGGCACTGCTCCGAGACTGCGGATGTACCGTTCGGCAATCACGTCGAGCTCCTTGGTCGTGATACCCGGCTCGATGTGGCGGCCGACCTCTGCCAGTGTCTTCGACACCATCAGGGCATTCTCCCGCAGCACTGCGATCTCTTCTTCGGATTTAGTTCTGATCATTGGAATCTATCAAAATTACATACAATTGCTTACATGCCGGAGCGGCCCTTGAGACGTCCCGTCTTCATCAGACCGTCGTAGTGACGCATAAGCAAGTGGTTCTCAATCTGCTGGAGCGTATCCAGGATCACACCCACAAGGATCAGCAGCGAGGTGCCGCCGTAGAAGGGGGCGAACTGGCTGTTGACACCGAGCAAGCGTGCAAACGCAGGCAGGATGGCCACGATAGCCAGCAGGATGGAACCGGGAAGCGTGATGCGCGACATCACGGCGTCAATGTACTCGGCCGTCTTCTTGCCGGGCTTGCAACCCGGGATGAAACCGCCGTTTTTCTTCATTTCTTCTGCCATGTTGGTCGGGTTCACCGTAATAGCGGTGTAGAAATACGTGAACAGGATGACCATGATGGCATAGACGAAGTTGTACCAGAAACCGTTCGTGTTGCTCATGACAGCGGCCAGGCCTTTGGTGGCATTGAAGTTGGAGAAGATGAGCGGGAAGAGCATCAGTGCCTGCGCGAAGATGATCGGCATCACACCAGCCGCATTGATCTTCAACGGAATGTACTGACGGACACCGCCATACTGCTTGTTGCCAACAATACGCTTGGCGTACTGCACGGGAATCTTGCGGACCGCCTGCACAAGCGCGATGGTACCGACGAAGACCAGGAAGAGGATGACCAGTTCAATCACGAGGACGAGCATGCCGCCCAGGCTGGTGGTCCATTTCTCGGAAATCTCGATCCAAAGGGCTTGCGGGAGGCGGGCGATGATACCCACCATAATGATCAGGGAAATACCATTACCAATGCCGCGGTCTGTAATTCTTTCACCCAACCACATTACGAACATCGTACCGCCGATCAGGATCAGGGTGGCGAAGATACCGTACCACACACCGCCCATCGTCGTGACAAACGCCTCGGCCGGCAGGGTCGAACGCAGGGACGCGACATAAGCCGGGCCCTGGATCGCCAGGATCAGGATCGTAAGGTAACGCGTATATTGATTCATCTTGCGGCGTCCGCTCTCGCCTTCGCGCTGGAGGCGCTGGAAGGACGGGAGGAAAACGCCCAGGAGCTGGATCACGATCGAAGCGGAGATGTACGGCATCACACCCAACGCGAAGATGGATGCGTTACCGAAGGCACCGCCGGAGAACATATTCAAGAGTCCGACAAGACCTTCGCTCGTCTTCGCCTGCAGGGCGGCGATCTGCGTCGCGTCGATACCCGGGATCACGATGTAACTGCCGAGACGGTAGATGACGATCAGGCCGAAGGTATAGAGGAGGCGCTTGCGGAGATCTTCGATCTTGAAGATGTTGGCTATCGTTTGAAAAAACCTTTTCATAAAGCCGGTGACGGTTTAGAGTTTGGTGACGGTTCCGCCTTTCTCTTCGATCTTCTTGATAGCCGAAGCGGAGAAGGCATCTGCAGTGACGTCGACCTTGGCGGTCAGTTCCCCGTTGCCGAGAATCTTGACCAGGTCGCCCTTGGCTGCGTAGCCTGCGCTGATGAGTACGTCAACGTCGATGGCAGCGAGGTTGTAGCGTTCGCTGATGGTCTGCAGGGCAGACAGGTTGACGGCTTTGTATTCAACTCTGTTGTGGTTCTTGAAACCAAATTTCGGGAGTCGGCGCTGGATAGGCATCTGACCGCCTTCGAAACCGATCTTGCGGGCATAACCGGAACGGGATTTCGCACCGTTGCTGCCGCGACCCGCGGTCTTGCCGGAACCCGAACCCGGGCCGCGGCCGACGCGTTTCTCTGATTTGACAGAACCTTTTGCAGGGGTAAGATTATTCAGTTTCATGGACATTCCTCCTATTCATTGACGGGTTCACAGGTAACCAGGTGGGCGACGCGCTCGATCATCCCTTGGGTGACAGGCGTGAGCTCCACGATGACGCTCTGGTGCATCTTGTGGATGCCGAGCGAGGTGAGGTTGGCAATCTGGCGCTTGGTGGCGCCGCTCTTGCTCTTGATCTGGGTAAGTTTAACCTTTGCCATTTCTACACTCCTCCTTAACCGTTGAATACTCTGTTCATGGGAATGCCGCGAAGGCCGGCCACCGTGTAGGCGTCGCGCATCTCGGTGAGCGCGGCGACAGTGGCTTTCACGAGATTGTGGGGGTTCGAGCTGCCCTTGCTCTTGGCGAGGACGTCGTGGACACCCACCGACTCGAAGACGGCGCGCATAGCACCACCAGCCTTCACACCGGTACCGGGGGCTGCCGGTTTCATGAATACGCGGGCTCCGCCGAACTTGGCGGCCTGCTCGTGCGGAATGGTCTGCTTGCTCAGCGGGATGCGGACCAGGTTCTTCTTGGCGTCTTCAATACCCTTGGAGATCGCCGTGGTGACTTCGTTCGCCTTGCCGAGGCCATAGCCTACGACACCGTTTTCGTCGCCGACGACCACGATGGCAGCAAAGCTGAAGTGACGGCCACCTTTGGTGACTTTGGTGACGCGCTGGACGGCCACCAGGCGGTCCTTGAGTTCAAGGTCCGTAGTCTTTACTTTCTTAACATTGATATCTGCCATAGTGCTTAGAATTTAAGGCCACCCTCGCGGGCAGCGTCTGCCAGACTTTTAACTCTTCCGTGATAGAGGTAGCCTCCGCGGTCGAATGCGACGGTGGAGATTCCCTTCTCGATGGCACGCTCTGCGATCGCCTTGCCGACGACGGCAGCTGCTTCAATACCGGTCTTGCCCTTGCAAGCTTCGACAAGCGCCTTGTCGTTGGACGAAGCGGAAGCGAGGGTCACGCCCTTGGTGTCGTCCACTACCTGGACGTAGATCTGTTTATTACTTCTGTACACCACCATGCGAGGCCGTTCGGCCGTACCGTTGACCACTTTGCGGATCCGGTGATGGATTCTCTGTCTTCTTTCTGATTTAGTCAATGCCATAACTTGATCTCCTATTATTTAGCAGAAGCACTCTTGCCGGCCTTGCGACGGAGCTGTTCGCCGACGAACTTGATACCCTTGCCCTTGTACGGCTCAGGCTTGCGCAGCGAGCGGACCTTGGCGGCCACCTGACCAAGCAGCTGCTTGTCAGCGCTCTTGAGAACCAACACAGGGTTCTGGCCTTTCTTGACGGGCTCGGCCTCGGCCTTCACCTCGTCGGGGAGGCAGAACTGGATGTCGTGCGAGTAACCGAGGCTGAAGATCACGATCTGACCTTTCACTTCCACACGGTAACCGACACCGACCAGCTCCTGCTTGATCGTGTAACCTTCAGAGACACCTACGACCATATTGTGGATCAGGGCACGATAGAGACCGTGCATCGAACGGTGGCGAGGTTGATCTGTCGGACGTTTCACTGTAAGAACACCCCCGTCTGCGGAAACTTCGATGTCCGGATCAATCTTCTGGGACAGCGTTCCGAGCGGGCCTTTCACCGTGACCACATGGTCGTCGCTGACCGAAACAGCAACGCCCTGGGGCAGGTTTACAGGTAATTTACCGATTCTTGACATTATTCTTGATTTTTAATTGTTAACAATTAGTACACGTAGCAAATTACTTCACCACCGACATTGAGCTCTTTGGCCTCTTTGTCCGTGATAATACCTTTGGATGTAGAGAGGATGGCGATGCCCAGTCCGTTGAGCACGCGCGGCATGTTGGCCACGTCCGTGTAGGTACGCAGACCCGGGGAGCTGATGCGGATCAGCTTCTTGACCGCGGCTTTCTTGGTCTCGGGATGGTACTTGAGCGCCATCTTGATGGTGTTGCAAGGTTTGCCTTCGACAACCTTGTACGCGAGGATGTACCCCTTCTCGTGGAGAATGCGGGTAATCTCGAGTTTCATTTTCGATGCCGGGACCTCGACGGTCTTGTGACCTGCGAGATAGGCATTGCGAACTCTTGTCAGATAATCTGCAATTGGATCAGTCATTGTTTTGTTGTTTTTGTGAATCCCGGCGTCACTCGGAGAAAGCCTTGGCGCGACGCCCGATATCCAATTTGTTAGTATTGAGTGAACTGTATTTCTTCTACCAGCTAGCCTTCTTGACGCCCGGGATCAGGCCCTTGGAAGCCATCTCGCGGAACTGAATACGGCTGATGCCGAAATAACGCATGTAACCCTTCGGACGACCGGTGATCGAGCAACGGTTGTGGAGACGGCACGGGGAGCTGTTCTTCGGGAGCTTGTCCAAGGCAGCCCAGTCGCCCGCTTCCTTCAAGGCTTTACGCTTCTCAGCATATTTGGCGCACATCTTCGCACGTTTGACTTCACGTGCCTTCATCGATTCTTTTGCCATACCTCTTATTAATTGTTGTGTTTGATGTTCTTGAAAGGTATTCCGAATTCGCGGAGAAGGGCGAAGGCCTCTTCATCCTTGGTAGCGGTGGTGACGAAGGTGATCTCCATGCCCATCACTTTCGTGATCTTGTCGATGTCGATCTCCGGGAAGATGATCTGCTCCTTCACGCCGAGGGTGTAGTTGCCACGGCCGTCGAAGTTCTCGGAAACACCTTTGAAGTCGCGGATACGCGGGAGCGAAACGGCGACGAGGCGCTCGAGGAACTCATACATGCGGATGCCGCGGAGGGTAACCTTCGCACCGATCGGCATGCCCTTGCGGAGCTTGAAGTTGGAAATGTCCTTGCGGGAAACGGTCTGGACCGCTTTCTGTCCGGTGATGGTGGTCAGTTCCTGCTGGGCGATCTCGACAAGTTTCTTGTCCTGGGTCGCGCTGCCGATGCCCTGGTTGACGGTGATCTTGGTGAGCTTCGGAACCTGCATTATGGTGGAGTACTTGAACTCCTTCATCAATTTGTCCACAATCTCTTCCTTATACTTCTTCTGAAGGGAAGGGATGTACCCGATCTCGGCCATCGAAGGACCCTGCGGGACTGCTGCTGCTTTTTCTTTCTTTGCCATTACTTGATCTCCTCACCAGATTTTTTCGCGTAGCGGACGAGTTTGCCTTTGGCACCGATGCGGCGGCCGATTTTCGTAGCACCGCCCTTCACAGGGTCGACGACCTGAAGGTTCGAGACGTGCACACCGGCTTCCTGCTTGACGATACCGCCCTGCGGGTTCTTGGAATTGGGTTTGGTGTGTTTGCTGACCATGTTGACTCCCTCAACGATGGCGCGGTTCTTATCGGTATCCACAGACAGGACCTTACCGGTTTTGCCCTTGTCGTTGCCTGCATTCACGTATACCGTGTCACCTTTCTTGATATGCAATTTTGCCATTGTTTCTTCCTCCTATAACACTTCCGGGGCCAGGGAAACGATTTTCATGTAGTTTTCGCGCAGCTCGCGGGCCACGGGGCCGAAGATGCGGGTGCCGACCACCTCGTCCTGCTTGGTCAGCAGCACGCAGGCGTTGTCGTCGAAACGGATATAGGAACCATCGGCGCGACGGATCTCTTTCTTGGTACGGACGACGACGGCATTGGAAACGGAGCCCTTCTTGGCGTTGCCGCCCGGAATGGCGCTCTTGACGGCGACGACGATCTTGTCGCCCACGGTGGCATAGCGATGGCGGGTACCGCCCAGCACGCGGATGCAGAGAACCTCTTTCGCACCCGAGTTGTCAGCCACCAACAAACGTGATTCTTGCTGTATCATCTTATTTGACTTTTTCTACGATTTCTACTAATCTCCAGCGTTTGGTCTTGCTCAGCGGACGAGTCTCCATGATGCGCACGGTATCGCCTTCGCTGCACTCGTTCTTGTCATCCTGGGCGACAAACTTCGTGGTCTTGTTCACGAACTTGCCGTAGATCGGATGCATCTCCTTGGTCTTCACAGCAACTACAATAGACTTATCCATCTTGTTGCTGACCACGATGCCGATTCTTTCTTTACGAAGATTTCTTTCCATAGGACATTCTATTTAGTTCTGTTTGTCTTTTTCTGCCAGCACGGTCATCATCCGGGCGATATCGGCCTTGGCCTTCTTGATGGCCGAGGTGTCTTCCAGCGGAGAGATCACGTGGTTCATCTTCATTTTGTTGAGATTCTGCTTCTCAACCTCGAGACGTTCGCGCAGGTCCTTGACTGCCATCTCATCGATTTCTTTTCTTTTCATTGCTTCTCTCTCCTGGATTATTCAGTGTAGTCCCTGCGGACGACGAATTTGGTGGTGATAGGGAGTTTCTGGGCGCCGAGACGGAGTGCTTCCTTGGCAACTTCCATCGGAACACCTTCAGCCTCGATGATCATGCGACCCGGGGTGATGGGAGCCACGAAACCTTCGGGGTTACCTTTACCTTTACCCATACGGACCTCAGCCGGCTTCTTCGTATACGGCTTGTCGGGGAATACGCGGATCCAGATCTTACCTTCACGTTTCATGTAACGCACGACAGCCTGACGGGCAGCCTCAATCTGCTGACCGGTGAGCCAGCAGCTCTCCATCGTCTTGATCCCGAAGGATCCGAAGGCCAACTGGCTGCCACGGTGGGCAAGACCCTTCATGCGGCCTTTCTGCTGTCTTCTGAACTTGGTTTTCTTAGGTTGTAACATAGCCTTTATTACTTAAAAATTTCTTAAACTTCTAATTGTCAATATCTTAGCCCACTTCGAGCATAAGATATAGGGTTGCAAAGGTACACAAAAAAATCAAATACCAAAAACTTTTGCGAAATTTTCGACAAAAATTTTTGGTACTTAACTTCCTGAATTAGCAGGCGGTTAGCCAAACCTAAAACTCATTTTTCTTTCGCGTTTTCGACCGCGCGCCGACAGACACAGGCACATCGCGTTTTCGACCGGAGATGATCGCCGCCGGAACCGGGCAGGACGGAGAAAATGGCAAATCAAAAGGCAAGCCGAGTCGGGGGCATGACAAAACCGCGAGACCACGAGCACAACGCGCTATGAGTTGGACACAGAATGAACCTATACGGCCTCCGACGCATTCTGTGTCCAAACAGAAGGCGAAATGACTTGATTCATGGACACAGAATGCGCGCAGACTGCCAAAAACGCATTCTATGGCCGGCATCGAAATAAATCCGTCGGTAAGCGTCTGCCGGCAATGAAAAAAGGGCAGGGCGGAGATCATTGTTGCCGCGACAGGACTCGGAAGCCCTTGTGGATCCTGTCGCGGCAGTAAAACAGCCATTTCCGCCCAATTACCAACCACGACAGGATGCCAGGGTGCGTTGTAGTCCTGTCGCGGCAGAACTACTCGGCGCATCTGCTTGTCGTTTCTCGAAAGCGGCCGCTGGGTTTTCCCCGGTCTGGCCCGGGAGCCCCTTCTTCGGCTCCTGCGGGTCAGACCGGGAGAAAACCCGCTTCAGCCACACCCGGCTTATCACCGCTATGACCCTTTTCGGCCGCAACCGACTATCATCGCGGTTATCCTTGTCAGTCATGCCAATGGAGGACCCGGGCAAGCCAGGAGTCCCCGGCAGGCTGGCAGGAGATAACCGCCCTCCGTTTCCGCCGAATCACTCCCGTCAGCGGCAACATCTGTTTCGTTTCGTCTTGTTCTCGTTCGAAGGGTCTCGCGGCGTAACGCCAAAACCGGGTGAGCAGGACCCAGTCAGCACCCAGTCAGGAACCAGTCAAACGAAATCACCAAACAGGCGCAAGACTATCGGCTTCTCACGGGCATGTGAGGCGCATTCCTTTGCGCCAGGCCCCGATATCAGCCTCTGGTGCAAAGTTACGAGAAAAACAATGTTGGTTCTCAGCAGTTTACGAAAAGACCCTTTGCGCCTGTTTGGCGAAAACAAGGTTCAGTCTCGATGACCGGCTGGGCTCGCACATTTTGGCGAAAGACACAGCCCCCCCCTATTCATGACAGATGCAACCGGTAAGAGACAAATACCGGAGGGAAGAAAACGCTGATTCCCTCAGTTGACGACGATCTCATCCACGAAGAGCCAGGCGTGGTTGCGGGTCGCATGGTAGCGGACATAGCGGCCGCGGGCATTGATACTTGTGCCGAAGAGCGGGTAAAGCACAGACCGGTCGGCCACGGGGACTTCGTTCCATACCTCTCCGACCTTTTCGAAATGCACTCCGTCCTCGGACACGAAGATCTCCACCTGTTTGGGAAGGAAGATCTGGGGCGGGGGTTGCATCATGAAGGTCGCGCCCACATAATGGATGTCCTCGACGGCGCCCAGATCGACCGTTACATCGACATCCGACAGGAAACCCTGCCAACGGCCATCGCTGTAACTCCAACTGCCCATGATGCCGTCGGTCAGCGTCGCCGCTCCCGAGGCAGGATACTTTTCATTCCAGGGCAGCGCATAGCTGACGTGCTTGCCGCAAGCCAGATGCCGCACCGGCGCAAGGGAAACCTTCCGCTCTCCGAATTCGTTCCGCAAGTCAAAAGGATGATAGCCCTTTCCGGCCAGATAGTCGGCTTGCCGCAGGACACGTTCGTGGAAAGACGGCCAGTCCTTGCAGGCAGCGGGTGTCCAACCGATCTCGGCGATGGCAAAGGCACGCGGCCAGAGCATATACTCAGTATGTTCCGTCGTAGGAATGTATTCGTGCCAGAGGTTGCCCTGAACGCCGAGAATATGTGCCGCAGCATCGGCCGGAATCCCGTCGAGAGGATCGTACGCGTAGGCTTTTTCCAGCGGAAGATACCCACCGATCGCTTCAGGTTCCTTGAACTGGGCGTCCTGGTATTTGTCGAGATAGCACCATTCGCCGGGCGTCATCACCGCGTCGTGGCCCATGGTTGCAGCCTGGATGCCACCTTCTGTGCCGCGCCACGACATCACCGTAGCGTTCGGCGCCAGGCCACCTTCCAGGATTTCATCCCATCCGAGCAATTTGCGCCCGTGCGCGCCCAGGAAACGCTCGATGCGGGCGATCAGATAGCTCTGCAGTTCCTCGGGTGAATTGAGTCCCTCCTCGGCCATGCGTGCCTGGCAGCGGGGACAATCGGGCCAGTTGCGCTTGCCCGCCTCATCCCCTCCGACATGGATGTATTCCGAAGGGAAGATATCCATGATCTCCAGGAGCACGTTTTCCAGGAATTGGAAAGTCTGCTCATTGCCCGGGCAGAGGTCCCCTTGGGTCCGGGCCGGGCTTCCGTCGGGCGCCAGGCATCCCAATTCAGGATAGGCCGCGATGACTTCGGCACTGTGCCCCGGCATTTCGATTTCGGGAATCACGGTGATGTTCCGTTCGGCCGCATACGCCACAATCTCGCGCGCATCTTCTTGCGTGAGATAACCGCCGTAAGCGTTCTCCTCCCCTTGCTCGGCATACTGCCGGCCCGAAGCGGTCCATTGCTTCCACGTGGCGCCCTTGCGCCAGGCCGCATAACCGGTCAGGCGCGGATACGCCTTGATCTCGATCCGCCAGCCGGCCGCGTCGGTCAGATGCAGATGCAACCGGTTGAGCCGGACTTCTGCCATGGCATCCAGCTGCTTGAGGATGAAATCCTTGTCGCGGAAATGGCGGGAAATGTCGAGCATGACGCCCCGGTAGGCAAACCGCGGATAGTCGAAAAGGGTGCAGCACTGCAACGAATCGCACCCACGTGCCATTTGGGCGAGACTCTGCCGGGCATAAAAAGCGCCTGCGGGCGTATTGGCTTCAATGCTGATCCCTTTGCGCGAGACCGTCAGCCGATAGGCTTCCTTCTGGGCGAAAGCGGGCAGCGATGCGGTAGCTTTGCGGAAGGCACGCTGGCCGATCCGGACTTCGGGCTGGCCACAAGCAATACGGCCGCTTGTGACCTCGATTTGGGCAGGCCGGGGCAGGATACGATCCGGTCCGCCCGTCTCTGCCAAGGCCGCCATCCAACAGGCAGCCAGCAGAGACACGCTAAGCAACAGGCGTTTCATCAGGCTATTTCCCGGCTGCGTTTTCGACGGCACGCATCACCCGCAGGAAATTGCCGCCCCAGAAGAGTTCGAGTTCATGGTCGGTCCAGCCGCGACGCATCAGTTCGACGGTGATGAACTTCATCTTGGAAGCGTCTTCGAGCTCTTTCATGCCGCCACCGCCGTCGAAGTCCGTACCGATACCCACATATTCAACGCCGACCAGATTACGGATGTATTCCACATGGTCGCAGAAAACCCCGATGTTCACTTCCGGCGAGGGAAGCCACGACAGCGCCCAACGACCCGTCGTCACTTGGATCACACCGCCTTTGGCCGCAATGGCGCGAATCTCATCGTCCGTGAGGTTGCGCGGATGGTCCTTGATGGCATAGACGCAGGAGTGGGAGCAGATGACCGGCGCCGTGCTCAGTTCCAGGCAATCGTAGAGAGTGGAAGTAGAGGCGTGGGAGCAGTCCACGATGACACCCAGCCGGTTCATCTCTTTCACCAGTTCTTTGCCGAAAGGCGAGAGGCCGCCCCAAGTGTTCTGCGGATAGCGGGAAGCGTCGCAGATGTCGTTGTCGTAGTTGTGCGAGAGGGTGACGATGCGTGTGCCCAAGTCATAGAAATCCTTGAGTTTGGAAAGGTCCTTCCCGATGGGATAGCCGTTCTCGATACCCATCACCAGACTCAGTTTATGGCGTTTCTTGTTCTTGACGATATCAGCGGCCGTCAGGGCAATAGCTGCTTCTTTAGGCCGGGCCTGGATGTAGGCTCGAATAGCCTTCATCTTGTCGATGGTCCAGTGGTAGGCCGAGTCACGAGAGGCATCCGTCAGCGGCCCCTGATCCACGAAGATAGGATAGAAGCAGCAATCCACGCGGCCTTCCCGCAATTTGGCGAAATCGGCCTGGACCCTTGAGAGGTCCACCTTGTCCCGGGTGAGTGCCAGTGCCGTATCGGTGTGCGTGTCGATGGCGATAATCTTGTTGTGCAGTTTTTCCGCACGTTTAAGCAGTTGCGCGTCCTGGTCGGTCTGCGCCGTAAAACCGAGTGCCGCGAAAAGCAGCAGCGCCGGCAGGAATTTCAGGGATCGTATCATTGTGTGTGTTATTTACTCCACCATTTGAGCCGTTTGGCCAGGAAGAGGATCAGCAGCGAGAGCACCAGGCAGCCGAGCATCAGCCAGAGGCCCTGGCCGGCTGCGAAAAGGATCGGTACGAAAGTGATCAGCAGAATCTCGATCGGTGCACAGGGAAGGTAAGCGAGGGCGTAGTCGTCCATCGCCCGGCTCTGCATCTTGGGATCGACGATACGGAGGAGGGCGATGCCCATCGCCATCGTGCCGGTCCACCAGCCCCAGGCGAAAATCGACTTCTCGAACCAGTCCTTGCGGTTGAGATGCCGGCCGAAATAGAAGACCGTGAAGACGGTCAGGCAGATGCCGACCAGCGTCAGGACGATCAGCGGCAGGGCATATTTGACGACGACCCCCAGTTTGATGGAAGCGACGCCGCAGGTCACCAGCAGGTCCGTCGCCGAAGAGCTGATGCTGCCGGTCGTCTTGGGATCGATATAGGTTGCCGCGCCCGCCTTGTTGAAGGCCAGCTTGATCAGCATGCCGACGACGAAGGCACAACTGAATACCGGAAGTTCCAGCTTCGGCCAGGCCATCTTGACGCCCTTGCTCATCATGTAACCGCCGAAAGCAGCCAGTACCACAAGTGACAGATGGAACATGTGGGAGTCGATGGAAATGGGCGACGTGGTTCCGACGGCTGTGGGTTGACGCTTCTCCTCAGGGAGCAACCCGCTGCGGTATTCGTCGGGCAAGTCATTGAAATCGGCCAGGTAAGACGTCTGGCCTTTCTTCGTGGCAATCTTGATGAACAGAAGGCCGCCCAGGATTGCGACGATCACGCCGATGGTGGCGGTTGTCATGCCGAGGCTCGTGGCTTCATCCCAACCCAGGCCGTCGAAAGCCGAACCGATGGCGGCAGCCGTACCGTGGCCGCCGTAGAAGCCGGTCGGAAGCATGACGCCGAAGGCCGCATTGAGTTCCGGCCAGATAAGGCGGAGGACCAGCAGGCCGAAGAGGCCCATCACCGCCCATTGGAACAGCATGCCGAACTGGGAGAAAGCCCACATCGGACCCACGCGGCGCGCCACCTCCTTGACTTTGAAGCCCGGAGACGAAAGCGGCAGGGCGCCGAACACCACGGCGATCAGGATTGCGGCGTAGGTGCTGATGTTGCCCGAAAGTGGCAGCCAGCCCAGACCGTTCGGCCCGAAGGCCAGGCCGAGGATGCCGGCCAGCAGGCTCGGCGGGATGAAAAGCCGTTGGATGAGACGTATCTTGACGCGCAGGAATTTACCTATGAGCAACAGGCCGCAGAGGATTCCTATGTCGGAAAAGAAGACCCACGGCGTGAAATTTGTTAGATCGAACATCGGCAATAGCGGTTTTATCTGGTAAATGTAATCATTTTTTCGGAAAGAATCCTACCTTTGCCGCCTCAACCATGAAGAAAGCCCTCCTGATAACCGAGCTCTGTCTGCTCCTGACAGCCCTTCTGGCACCTTCTGCCGCCGCGCAGACCAACCGGCGCGAGCTCAAGGTGATGGAGTACTATGTCTATCAAGGCGACACCATCTTCATGGATGAACTGCCGCCCGCCGTCATCCATCCGCGCCAGACGATGAGCCGCCGCAACTGGGTGAAATACTACAAGCGCGTCCACAATTTCAGCAAAGCCTACCCGTACGCCATTTTCGTCGCGCGTGTCATCAACGAAACCGACAGCCTCTTCGAGGCCGATCATTACACCCAGCGGCAGCAGGATAAATACCTCAGCCAGATGAAGGACGACCTCCTCAAGGATTTCGACCCGATCTTCCGCAAGCTGACCCTCAAACAAGGCTTGATGATGATCCGCCTCATCGACCGCGAATGCGGCCAGACGCCCTATTATATTCTCAAACGCTATCTGGGCGGCACAACCGCCGGCTTCTGGCAAGGCGTCGCCAAAGTCTTCAAAGGCAATCTCAAGCAACCCTATGACAAGTTCGGGGAGGACAAAGATCTGGAAGAGCTCGTCAGCATCTGGAACCAAGGCGGGTTCGACGACCTCTACATGATGATATTCGGCAAGCCCCGTCCCGACATCTACATCCCGGAAAGATTCCGTTAGAGGGCGAATGTGTCTTCCGGGCCTTCCCAGGCACCGAGGATGCGAAGGGTGCCGCCGCTTTCGACGGGGAGGCAGGCCGGTGTGTGCCAATGGCCGAACAGATAGAGATCGACCTGGTGGCTGCGGCCATATTCGTTGACGAACTGGTAGAGAGGCGCTTCGCGTCCTGCAAAGGGTGCGGGTGCGGGGTGGCGGCGACGGCTGGCGGCTGACCAATGACGGGCGAGCCAGAAGACCCAGCGAGGCGGGAGCGACTTGAGCATGGCCAGGCAGGTCTTGTTGCGAAAGATATGGAAGATGAGTTTCGATTTGGCGTCGTGACAACCCAGCGTATCCCCGTGCCCCAGGCAGATGGTCCGGCCGCCGATTTCAATCTCCTTCAGGGGCTCCCGCACGATGTGCACCCCCAGTTCCTTTTCGAAATAGTCGGTCACCCACCAGTCGTGGTTGCCCCGGAAGAACCAGACATCCATCCGTTCCGCCGCCTCGGCCAGAGCAGCCAACACCCGGACGCTGCCGCGCGGCACCACATCCCGGTAATCAATCCAGAAATCAAAGATATCACCCAGCAGATAGAGTGCCTCCGCATCGGGAGGCAGGGTACGCAAGAATTCCACGAAGGCTGTTTCCCGGACGCGACCGGGATCGGAATCGGGCCCCAGATGGAGATCCGCTACGAAATAGGACCTGCCGGCGGACATAAGCACTTATACCAGCGTGGATACGATGCAGGCGGCACCGACCAGGACGCAGTAGAGCGCGAACCATTTCAGGCGGGCCCGCTTGACGATGGCGATCATCACCTTGCAGGCGAACAGGCCGGAAACGAACGCGGCGAGAAAGCCCAGCACCAGCGGCAGCACGCCGACGCTGCTGGCGGCGAAATCACCACCTACCACGTCGAGGAACGCCTCACCGAGAATCGGAACAAGCACCATCAGGAAAGAGAAGCGCGTGACCTCCTGCTTCGAAACACCGCTCAGTAAACCGGCCGCGATGGTCGAGCCGCTGCGGGAGAGGCCCGGCACGACGGCAATGGCCTGGGCAAGACCCATCCACAGGGCGGATTTCCAGGTAACCTTCCCCCCTTCCCCGGCCCGGCGCGCGGTCAGCGTCTCGGACAGGAAGAGAAGCAGGGCCGTCACCAGCAAAGCGCAACCCACCACGAGCAGGCCGTTGCCGAACAAGGCTTCCACGGAATCCTTGAAGAACATGCCCACGATGAACACGGGAATCATCGAGAGCAGGATGAGCAGGATGAAACGCGTTTCGCTGTTCATCTGCCACTTGAAGAGACCCTTCAACAGGGCGACGATGTCTTTCCAGAAAACGACGATCGTGGCCAGCACCGTAGCGGCATGGACCGCGACCTCGAAACTCAGGTCGGAGGTTTCAATCCCGAAAAGGGCTTTTCCAATGGCCAGATGGCCGCTGCTGCTGACGGGCAGGAATTCTGTCAAGCCCTGGACCAAGCCCAGGATGATGGCTTCCAAGGAACTCATGGTCTAAACCTCCCCGCCGTCGCGCGGCGTTTTCATGATACCATAGATGATGACCGCGATACCCAGGACGATCACGATCGGCGCGATCACGAGCCGGCGGAAATTGAACATCGCAGGATTGAACACATTCGGATCGGACGAGCCGCCCCCGAGCATCAGGACGAAGCCGAGGACCATCACCAACAGCCCGATGCCGATGATCTTCACATTTTTGGAAGGCATGGAGAAATTTGCCATGAGCATATTCTGTTTTTAATAATACAAATCGTCTTTGGAGACATAGGCCACGCGGCGCACCACGAACAGGGTGGATACTACACAGATGGCAATGCCCAGCAGGATTGTGCCGACCAGCACCAGCCAGACCAGCCGCATGTCGAGCAGCGAAGCCAGCAGGTCGGAGCCGCGTCCCGCCCAGTGGAGGCCGGCATACAGCAGGACTGCAGCGATGATGCCCGCTACGGCGCCCTGGATGACCGCCTGCCACAGGAAAGGCCGGGCGATGAAGGAGCGCTTCGCCCCCACCAGGCTCATCGTATGGATCGTAAAGCGCCGGGCATAGATATTGAGTCGCACGGTATTGCTGATCAAGGCAAAGGAAATGACCAGCAGCAGCAGGATCACGATGCCGAGCACCAGGCTGATCCGCCGCAGGTTGGCATTGAGCGCCTCGACCAGCGACTCCTGGTACACCACTTCTTCGACGTGGCGGTCCGCCAGCAGGTCGGCCTTGATGACTTCCAGCGAATCTGCGGTGATAAAATCCCCGTCCAGTTTCAGGTCGATCGAAATCGGAATCGGAGAACTTTCAAAAACCGAGAGGAAATCTTCCCCGAGCAGGCCTTTCATCTCCTCGGCCCCTTCCTCTTTCGAGATGAAGCGGCTCTCCTTGACGTATGGACGCGCGGCGAGCGCATCGGCGAGGGCGCGTCCTTCTTTCTCGGTAGTGGACTGCTTGAGGAGCACCGAAACGGCCATGTTTTCCTTGAACCAGCGGGCCACGCTGCCGGCATTGGCCGCGAAAACGGCGGCAGCCGCCACCAGCACCAGCACCAGTGAGATACTGATGACCGAGGTGACGTAAGAACGGATCAACCGCTTGTAAACTATATTTTTAGCTTTCTTCGCCATTTTCAGGAAGGAGTTACAAAGATAATCAAAAAATTTTGTTACCTTTGTATCGAATTTGCCTTAAAACGACTTTAAAGATGGAAGAACCTGCAAGAGTACTGTTCGTGAACTCCGAGATCTTCCCCTATATGCCTGAAACAGACATAGCTGTGCTGGGAAGGTATCTCCCGCAGGGGATTCAGGAGAGCGGCAAGGAGATTCGCTCCTTCATGCCGCGTTACGGCACGATCAACGAGCGCCGTAACCAATTGCACGAGGTTATCCGGCTGTCCGGCATGAACCTCGTCATCAACAATGCAGACCGCCCGCTGGTCATCAAGGTTTCCTCCATCTCCTCTGCCCGCATGCAGGTTTACTTCATCGACAATGAGGACTACTTCCATCGCAAATTCATCTACCAGGACGCAGAAGGCAAAGATTTCAAGGATAACGACGAACGGGCCATCTTCTTCGCGCGCGGCGTGCTCGAGACCGTGAAGAAGCTCCGCTGGAAACCCGACATCGTACACTGCCAGGGCTGGATTTCCCATTTCCTGCCGTTGTACCTGAAGAAAGTCTATCATGAAGATCCGATCTTTACCGAGGCCAAGGTGGTGCTCTCGCTCTACAACGAACGGCTTGATGCCCGCTTCAGCGACAACCTTGCCGAGAAGATGATGACCGAGAACCTTTCGCCCGGGGACGTCGCCGTCCTCGCCCAGCCCGATGGCATAAATCTTGCGAAACTGGCCATCCAGTATGCGGACGGCATCATCGCCGGCGTGCCGGCCATCGATCCGCAATTGGCCGCTTTCGCCCGGGAGCGCGGGATTCCGGTCCTGCCTTATGTCCCCATTACCAAGGAAGGAGGCCCTTACGTCCGTCAATACAACGAGTTTTACGACGACCTTTTAAAGAAAAAATGATGAAACATACTGGGGTTTTCCTGGGCCTGGCTGCCTTGCTTGCCCTGTTCTGCCTCGCATCCTGCATCAACACCGACAACACACTGGGTTCTGCGCTGGTTCCGACCAGCCAGGACATCACCATAAAGACCGCAACCCTCGACCTTCCCATTGAAGAGACCCGGGCCACCGCCGACTTGCAGAGCTGTGTCTCCAACTCCATCACCGTCGGTAACATCGGCACCGAATTCTACTCCGAGGGCCTGATGTCCGTCACATCGTCCGTCGATTCGGTCGTATGGGGCAGCAATCCCGTCGTCAAACGCGTTTATCTCAGTTTTGCGTGCGACACCACCCTGGTCATGCAGGACGACCAGCGCAATATCCCGCAAAACCTCTATGTCCACCGGCTGAACTTCGAACTCGACTCGTCCGATGTCAATGGCACGGTCGAACGCTTCAAGAAGCCTTATTACGACCCTGAACCTGTCTCCCTGGGAGGTGTCGTCTATACAGGCGGAGAAGCCTGGTCCATCGACCTCAAGCAAGAAATCGGCGAGCAGCTGCTCCGGATCCCGATGGCGACGCGTGACAGCGCCGAACTTTTCATGAAACAATTCTACGGTTTCTGCCTCCGCGGCGATTATCCGGACGATGCGCAGGTATTTCCCGACCAGGAAGGCCGCCTGACGCTGTTCGACCTGACATCCTCCTACCTTATACTCTCTTGGGAATACACCGATGATGAGGGCAACCGGAAAGCTTCCCAAGCCTATTTCGCCCTGGGTGAAAACTACACCATCAACCTCTATCATACCCTGCAGACTTCTTCGGACGCCCGCGAAGGGATTACCGTGCAAGGCCTTACCGGCAGCAAGCCCTATCTCAAGGCCAGTGCCATCAAACGCCTGATCAAAGAATGGGCAGACAGCCAGCAGATTCCGGAACAGGACCTCGTCATTGCCAAGGCAACCGTGGAATTCCCCTTCGAATACGACGGCGACCGGACCCAGTTCAAGTTCAGCGCCCCCACCCTGTATCCCTGCCGTAAGACAAAGACAGCCAAAGGCTATCCTTATTACGCGCCCATCAGTGAGATCAACAATACGGAGCTGGAGAATGGCGCCATCGACCGCTCTCTCCTGCAATACAAGTCGAACATCAGCCTCTACCTCCAGAGCCTGCTCCGCAAGGCGGACAGTGATCTCACGGAAGCAGATGACCTGTGGTTCATGCCCATCTACAGTTTCTACAACAACACCACGGGCCTGACCTATCATTACGCAGACAACTTCTACTATACGAAGACGCGGCTCAACGGTACAAGCGCCGCACGTCACCCTGTCCTCAGGCTGACTTATTCTGTCCTGAAATAAACGCTGTTTACAAGGCGCGGAAGACAAGGCTGGCATTCTGCCCGCCGAAACCGAAGTTGTTGCTGATGGCAACGCGGACGGTGCGCTCCTGTTTTTCGTTGAGGGTCAGATTGAGCCGGTAGTCGATGCCCTCGTCCTCGACTTTGAAATTGATGGTCGGCGGAATCACACCGTCGCGGATGGCATGGATGCACGCCAGCGCTTCGACAGCGCCGGCCGCGCCCATCATGTGACCGGTCATCGACTTCGTGGAACTGATGTTGACCTTGTAAGCATCGTCTCCGAAAACACTCTTGACAGCGTGCAGTTCGGCCTTGTCGCCCAGCGGCGTAGAAGTGCCATGGGCATTGATGTAATCGACATCGGCCGGCACGAGGCCCGCCTCCCGGAGCGCCAGTTCCATGGCGTCGGCTGCGCTCTCGCCGTCTTCGCGCGGCGCCGTGATGTGCCAGGCATCGCAGGTCATGCCGAACCCGGCAATTTCCGCATAAATCTTGGCGCCACGACGCAAGGCGTGCTCATACTCTTCAACCACAAGGATGGCCGCGCCTTCGCCCATGACGAACCCGTCGCGGGTCTTGTCGAAAGGACGGGAGGCCGTCTGGTATTCCGCATTGTTGGTCGAAAGGGCATGGGCCGAGTTGAAACCGCCGATACCCGGCTCGGAAATCGGCGCTTCGGTACCACCGGAAATCATGATGTCGGCACGTCCCAACTGAATCTGGGAAGCTGCCGTCAGGATGGCATGGGCCGAAGTGGCGCAGGCGGAGGAAACACCGAAATTCGGGCCACGGAAACCATACTTGATGGCAATGTGGCCCGAAGCGATGTTGGTAATGAATTTCGGAACCAGGAAAGGGCTGAAGCGCGGTTCACCCGCCTCAATATAGGATCCTGCTTCCGCCATAAGGGTGTTGATTCCGCCGACGCCCGAACCGACAACGACACCTACCCGCTTCAGGTCGATGCTATCCAGATCCAACTTGCTGTCACGGACGGCTTCCGCCGCCGCGATCATCGCAAACTGGGTAAAGAGGTCGGTCTTGCGCACTTCCTTGCGGTCAATGGCCTCAGGGAAGCGGGCCGGATTATAATCCGGAATCTCGCACGCGAAACGGGTCTTGAAAAGGGTGGTATCGAAACGGTCGATGAGTCTTGCACCGCTGACGCCCCGGTCGAGATTGCGGAAATATTCCGCGACATCGTTCCCCAGGGGATTGATGGTGCCGATCCCCGTTACGACAACCCTTTTCCTAGGCATAGGCTACTGGACGTTGGCCTTGATGTAGTCAATCGCATCCTGGACAGTCGAAATCTTTTCGGCGACGTCGTCAGGAATGGTGATATTAAACTCTTTCTCAAACTCCATGATCAGTTCGACGGTGTCGAGGGAATCGGCGCCCAGATCGTTCTTGAAGCTAGCAGCCGGCGTCACTTCGCTCTCTTCAGCACCGAGTTTGTAAACGATGATGGAGATGACTTTTGAAGCAATATCTTCCATAATTGAATGGTTTTGGTTAATAGTATTTGGTTTAGTTGTTTTCTGCGTTCATCTGGTCCGCTAATGAGGACAAGATTCCGCAAAGTAAGTAATTTTTGCTGAAAATCACAAATTTTCATATATTTGTAACATCAGACTATAACAATTTACCATGTATACCGATTTTCAAAAGTATCTGGAAGCCGAACTTCAATCCATCCGTGAAGCCGGCTTGTACAAAGAGGAACGCGTCATCACCTCCGCCCAGCAGGCAGCCATCAAAGTCGAGCCGGGAAAAGACGTGCTGAACTTCTGCGCCAACAACTACCTGGGTCTGGCCAACAACCCGAAACTGGTCGAAGCGGCCAAGCAAGCATTGGACACCCACGGCTACGGCATGTCGTCCGTCCGCTTCATCTGCGGTACCGGCGACCTGCACAAAGAACTCGAAAAGAAGATTTCCGAGTTTTTCGGCACCGAAGACGCCATTCTTTACGCTTCCTGCTTCGACGCCAACGGCGGTGTCTTTGAACCGCTGCTCGATGAGCACGACGCCATCATTTCCGATGCGCTCAACCACGCTTCGATCATCGACGGCGTCCGCTTGTGCAAGGCCCAGCGCTACCGTTATGCCAACGCCAACATGGAAGAACTGGAGAACTGCCTCAAGACGGCCCAGGCCCAGCGTCACCGCATCATCGTGACGGACGGTGTCTTCTCGATGGACGGCAATGTCGCCCCGCTCGACAAGATCTACGCCTTGGCCACCAAATACAACGCCATGGTCATGGTCGATGAGTCGCACTCCGCCGGCGTCGTCGGCAAGACGGGCCGCGGTACGACCGAGCGCTTCAACCTGCGCGGCAAGATCGAGATCCTGACCGGCACCCTGGGCAAGAGTTTCGGCGGCGCGGTCGGCGGTTTCACCACCGGTAAGAAAGAGATCATCGCGATGCTCCGCCAGCGTTCCCGCCCGTATCTGTTCTCCAACTCCATCCCGCCGATGATCGCCGCCGCCGGCATCAAGATGTTCGAGATGATGAGCGAGACCAACGAACTGCAGGACAAGCTCCACGCCAATACCGACTATTTCATCGGCCGGATGAAAGCGGCCGGCTTCGACATCAAGCCTACCGAATCGGCCATCTGCGCCGTGATGCTGTACGATGCGCCGCTGTCGCAGAAGATGGCAGCCCGGCTGCAGGAAGAAGGCATCTATGTCACCGGTTTCTACTATCCGGTCGTTCCGAAGGGGCAGGCCCGCATCCGGGTCCAGGTCTCGGCCGGCCACGAGAAGGAGCACCTCGACAAGTGCGTCGAAGCCTTCACGAAGATCGGCAAAGAATTAGGTGTAATCAAATAAAAAAGGAGCCTCGCGGCTCCTTTTTTTTTCATCATGCCCGGCTCTCGTCCGGGCATCTTTTCTTTACTCGTCGGTGAGCGAGAAGCGATAGAAGGCAAGGATCTTCGCATCCTTGTCGGCAGCGGCGAGAACGTCCTTCACAGGGGTCTTGCCGTCGCCCATCTGGTATTCCTGCTGCTCCAGGGTGCTCTCCTTGAAGAACTTCTGGACGCGGCCGGCGGCGATGTTCTGGATCATCTGCTCGGGGAGGTTGGCAGCCTTCTCGGCCGAAACCTTGGCGATGATCTCGCGGGCCTGCTGGGCCTGCTCCGGCGTGAGCCAACCCTTGGCGGTGTTCGACTCGATGTGGTCTTCGCTGTCGCAGTGGGCCGGGTTGATGCCGGCTTTCTTCAGCGCGTTCTCCACAGCCTTGCGGACCTGCTCTTCCTTGGTCTTCTCAATGGCGACCTGGCGCTCTTTCTCAACCACCTCGGCCGGACAGTCTTCCGCAGAAACGGAGACCGGGTTCATGGTCACGACCTGGATGGCGATACCTTTGGCGAGTTCCTCATCGACCGGCTTGTTGAAAGCGACGATCGCGCCGAGCTTACCGTTGGTGGTGTGGACATAGGAAGCCACATAGGGAGCTTCGAGTTTGCCGTAGAAAGCGAGCGTGTGTTTCTCACCGCTCTTGCCAGTCTGCTGGGAAATGGCGTCTTCCACCGTTTCGCCATTGGCCATCCGGGTAGCCTTGAGGGCTTCGAGGTCGGCCGGGCAAGCGGCGATGGCGGCATCGGCGATGGCGTTGGCCAAGGCCTGGAATTCAGCGTTCTGGGAGACGAAGTCGGTCTCGCAGCCAAGGCATACGAGAATACCTTTGCCGTCTGCCACGCGGGCCTTCACGGCACCTTCGGTGGTCTCACGGTCCGCACGTTTGGCGGCCACGAGTTTGCCTTTCTCACGGATAATCTCCTGGGCACGGTCGAAGTCGCCTTCAGCCTCTACGAGGGCTTTCTTGCAGTCCATCATACCGGCACCCGTCATCTTGCGCAGTTTTGCGACATCAAGGGCTTTGATTTCCATCGTGTAACGGTTTAAGGTTGGTGATTACTCGTTGTTGGTTTCTTCAGCAGGTTCTTCCTCAGCCTTCGGGGCATTCTTGCGGGCGCGGACGCGCTTGGCAGGAGCCTCTTCATGGGCGGGAGCTTCCTCTTTTTCCTTCTCCTTCTCGATCCGGCGTTCCTCGAGACCTTCGGCAATGGCGCCGCAGAGCGTCTCGGTAATCAGCTGGATGGATTTAGCCGCATCGTCGTTGGCCGGAATCACATAATCAATCGTGGTCGGGTCGCAACATGTATCAACCATTGCGATAACGGGGATATTCAGACGATTGGCTTCGCGGACGGCGTTGATCTCTTTCTGGACGTCCACGACAAAGATAGCGGAAGGAAGGCGGTTCAGGTCGGCGATCGAACCGAGGTTCTTCTCGAGTTTGGCGCGCTGGCGCGAGATCTGGAGGCGCTCGCGTTTGGCGAGGGTTTCAAAGGTACCGTCGGTGATCATCTTGTCGATGGTGTTCATCTTCTTGACGGCCTTGCGGATGGTGGGGAAGTTGGTGAGCATGCCACCGGCCCAGCGCTCGGTCACATACGGCATGTTGACCTTCTGGGCGCACTCGGCGACGATATCCTTGGCCTGTTTCTTCGTGGCCACAAACAGGATCTTGCGGCCGGCGTGTGCCAACTGCTTCATCATGCCGGCTGCCTCGTCTATCTTGACGACAGTCTTATGCAGGTCGATGATATGGATCCCGTTTTTCTCCATGAAGATGTACGGAGCCATTTTGGGATTCCATTTCCGCTTCAGGTGACCGAAGTGGACGCCTGCATCGAGTAAGTCTTGGAAATTGGTTCTAGACATTGTGTTTGTTTTTTACTTGTTTTGTTTTTCTCTTTTCTTCAATCCCGGAGCAGCGGTCTTTGAAGCCGGTCTCCCGGATTTTCCGCAGCCGGACAAATCTCAGGCAGCCTTCTGCCGCATCAGGCAGGGATCCTGCGGTTTTGAATCCGGACTGTGCAAATGTAAATCAGGATAGCTGCTGTTAACGTTTGCTGAACTGGAAGCGTCTGCGAGCACCAGGCTGGCCAGGTTTCTTGCGCTCGACCTCGCGGGCGTCGCGGGTGAGGAAACCGTTGGACTTCAGGACCGGGCGATAGGCTTCTGCATCGACCTGGCACAGGGCGCGGGCGATGCCGAGGCGGATGGCTTCGGCCTGGCCTTTGATGCCGCCGCCGTCCACGTTGACCTTGAGGTCGAACTGGCCGACGGTGTTCGTCAGGACAAGCGGCTGGTTGACGATGTACTTCAAGGTGTCTTCCTTGAAATATTCATCGAGGTTCTTGCCGTTGATGACGATGTTACCGGCACCGGCATTCAAATAGACGCGAGCAACTGCTGATTTACGTCTTCCAAGGGCGTTGAATACTTCCATTACTCTGTCTTAGATTTCGTTTAACGTAAGGGGTTTGGGTTGTTGAGCTTCGTGCGGGTGCTCCGGGCCCTCATAGACGTAGAGGTTGCGGAACAGGTCAGCACCGAGGCGGTTCTTCGGAAGCATACCTTTGATGGCGTGCTCCACGACAAAAGTCGGCTTGCGATCAAGCATCTCTTCGGGCGTAGCGAAACGCTGGCCTCCCGGGTAACCGGTGTGGCTAACGTACACCTTGTCGGTCAGCTTCTTGCCGGTCATGCGGATTTTCGCGGCGTTGATGATGATGACGTTGTCACCACAATCCACGTGCGGCGTGAAATCCGGCTTGTTCTTGCCACGAAGGACAAGCGCGACGCGCGAAGCGAGACGACCCAGCACCTGATCGGTCGCATCAATAACGTACCATTCTTTCTTGACGGTACCGCTATTGGCGGAAATGGTCTTGTAGCTTAAAGTGTCCACTTTGTTGATTATTAAGTTAATACTGTAAAATGTTGCGATGCCCCGCTTTTTTGGGGGCTGCAAAATTACGAAATATTTTCGTCAGAACAAATTAATTTTCAGAAGAGAAGGCTTCCGGGCTCTTTTTCGGGCACGTTGCGGCACATCAGCTCGTCAAAAGCCTCTCCTTCCTCCCAGGTGAGGAATTCGGTCTCGACAGGCAGATAGAAAAGGCGGCGGCGGACTTCCGGATCCAGTTTCTCGCAATGCAGGAGGCGCTGGGCGTCTTTCTCGGTGGTCAGCAGGAGCGCGCGGGGATTGCGGCGGACTTCCTGCGCGAGCCGGCGCAGATCGCGGTGCGTGAAGCGGTGGTGGTCGCTGAAACGCTTGTGGGCGATATGCTCGTAGCGGTCCGTGAGATGCACGCGCAACGGCCGGTCATCGGCCACGCCGGAAAAAAGAAAGACATCTTTGGAGTAGATATAGCGTTTATCGGCTTCCCAGCGGAAGACAGGCAGCAGCTCACCATATTTGAGCGTCGCAAAGAAGAGCGGCTGGCTGGGACGCAGGCGCGTCAGCTGGCGCATCTTGCCGCGTTCCCATTCGTCGAGATAACGGGGACTCTTGGTCATGACCACCACGTCCGCCCGGCGAATCTGTTCCGGAAGGTCGCGCAATCGCCCGACAGGGAGCAGGTTGTCCTTGAAAATGGGCCGGTTGTAATCCACCAGTACCAGATTCAGCGCCGGTTTCAGCCTGCGGTGCTGGAAGCCGTCGTCCAACAGGACCATTTGAGGCCGCTGTTCCTCGGGGAGCGCCAGCAACTGCTCCACGCCGTGATTGCGGTCCTTGTCCACGGCGACCAGCACATCAGGGAATTTTCGCTTGATCTGCAGCGGCTCATCGCCTGCCAGATCGGCCGTATCTTCCACCGTCACCAGACGAAACCCCTTTCCCTTGCGCTTGTAGCCGCGCGAGAGCACCGCCACACGACAACGTCCCTGCAGCAGATTGACCAGATACTCGACCATCGGCGTCTTGCCCGTACCGCCTGCCGTGATATTGCCCACAGACAGGACCGGAACCGGGTGGCTCACCGATTTGAGCCGTCCGCTGTCATAGAGCGCGTGCCGGATCCGCAGCACCAGCCAGTATGGAAAGAGAAAGACACTGCTGATCATCCCCATACCTCCGCAATGTGATCGAGCGTCGCATAGAGCTCGGCCGGATCCAGGGACGTCACCAGTTTCAGGCGCGTCTCCTTGAAATTATCAAGTCCTTTGAAATAGCAGCTCAAGTGCCGCCGCATCTCGAAAATGCCGACACGATCTCCTTTGAGTTCCAACGATTTGGCAAGATGACGCTTAGCCAGATCCACCCGCTCACGTACACTCATCGGCGGAAGCAACTCGCCTGTGGCCAGATAATGTTTTACTTCACGGAAGATCCAGGGATGTCCGAAACTGGCCCGACCGATCATGATTGCGTCCACGCCATACCGGTCGAAAGCCATCTTCGCGCCCTCCGGGGTCGTGATGTCGCCATTGCCGATGATGGGAATATGCATGCGGGGATTCCGCTTGACGGCCCCGATCAGTGACCAGTCTGCCACACCTTTATATAATTGGGCACGGGTGCGCCCATGGATCGTCAATGCGGAAATACCGGCATCTTGCAGGCGTTCGGCCAACTCCACGATAATCTTGCTGTCATCATCCCAACCCAGGCGCGTCTTGACCGTCACGGGGAGTTTGACCGCCTCGACCACGCGCCGCGTAATCTCGACCATCTTGTCGGGCTCGCGCATCATCCCGCTCCCCGCGCCGCGCCGCGCAATCTTATTGACCGGGCAACCGAAATTGATGTCTATCAGGTCTGGATGGGCTTCTTCCGCCCGGACGGCGGCTTCCACCAGGGCATCGGGCAGATGACCGTAGATCTGGATGCCGATCGGCCGTTCCGCATCCGTTACCTGCATCTTGGCGATGGTCTTGGCCGCATCACGGATCAGTCCGTCGGATGAGATGAATTCCGTGTACAGCATATCGGCCCCGAATTCCTTGCAGACATACCGGAAAGAGGCGTCCGTGACGTCTTCCATCGGTGCCAGCAACACCGGCTTTTCACCCAGGTCAATATTGCCGATTTTCATGAATTGGCAAATATAATAAAAAGAAGCCTGACAACAATTGTCAGGCTCCCTTTTTCATAAGACTCGAGTTATTCCTCCCACCCAGGGTTCTGGGTGATCTTGTACTCTTTGCCTTCTTTCGACTTGTTGGCGTAGTCGTTGATGACGTCGCGGCAGATCGGTTCGAGATACTGCTTCACACCACCGATGTTGCCACGGTCGCGGACATTCTTCGGTACCAGGAAACCTTCCATTTCATCAAGGTTGGAACCCGTATAAGCGATGATCGTACCGTCGGCTTTCTGGACGCGAAGCAGACTGTTCGCATTCGCATCGGCAGCCGTGACATTGAACGGACGCTCAAGCGGGTCGGCCGGACTGACCACGTCGGAAAGTTTGACCCAGCAGCCGAGCAGGATGTCAGGGTTGTTGGCGCCCTGCATCAGTTCGAGCTTGCCCCAGCGGCGGATGTCGAGGGTACGGAAATTCTCGGCAAAGAATTCCATGCGGCGTTCGCGGCGGATCTCCCAGATCAGCGGGCTGTTGACGATACCGGCGTGGGTACCGGCCTCGAGGGCGGAGGTACGGGCCGGGTCGTTCGGCAGGTTGCCCAGCTGCAGCGGGGCGGTCTTCTTGACGCCACGGGCGACAGCGGCATCAGCGATCGGCCGGTTGCGGATGGCGTTGATGGACTTGTCGAGGTCGGCCTGCGTGACGGCGGCACCGCCGAACTTGTCGGCGAGCTCAGCCTTGGCCTCGATCCAGTTGAGGACGGTCTCGGCGTAGCGGACGCAAGGATAGCCGTTGATGTTGGTGTTCGAACGGAACTCCGGACGGCCGGTATTGGTGTTGTCGCTCCAGAGATCCGGACCTTCGCGGTCGATGAACTTGACCGTATAGATACCCGTCGCGTTCATGCTCGTGGCAGTACGGTAGAAGGTTGCTTCGAAACGCGGGTCACGGGAGGCGACCAGGTCATGCATCTCGAACGAATCAGCCTTATCCACCGTGGAAGTGGTATACGGCTGGCCGTCGTTGCAGATCCAGGCCTTCAGCGTGGAGAGGTTGGCGACACCGCTCTGTCCCTCACGCATGTTGCAGTAGGAAGCGATGCAGTGGCGGATGGCCAGGTCGTTGCTATACGAGCGATAAAGCAGGATTTCATTGCCAGCCGGCCGGCCTTTGTACGTACCGAACAGGGCGTTGAACTCCGTGGTGAAACCGTACTTGCCGGAGTCGATGACGATCTGGGCATAGTCGCGGGCCTTCTCGAGGAAGGTCTTGGCGAGGGCATCGACATTGCTGCAGGTCTTCATGGCCGGGTCATTCTTGTGGTAGATGTACCAGGTGCCTTCGAAGAGCATACAGCGGGAAGCCATCGTGGCGGCCACGTAGCGGTTCACATAGTCCGTACCGTCGTTGGTCCGGATGTTGGCCATGGCGAAGTCGAAGTCTTCCATGCATTTCTGCATGACGGTCGTGCGCGGGTCGCGGTCCTTGTACTGCTCGTCGTACTCGTCGTTGGAGAGCACGTGGTCGTAGTACGGAACGTCGCCGAACGACTGGACGATCGTGCTGTACTCATAGGCGCGGAAGAAACGGGCGACGCCCATCCAGTGGTTGAATTCCTCCGACGTATAAGAGTCTTTGTATTGCTCAAGGCGTTCGATGAGCGTATTCCATTTGCGGATCCAGGAGAAATCCCAGCCCGTGCCGCCGCGGCGCACCAGGAAACGGATACCTTCGGAACGGTACCAGTTGTCGTTGGGGTTGGTCAGCAGGATGTCGTACTGGGCGCTGCCCGTCGAGATATCGTCGCTGCATTCGTTACGATTGAAACAGGTCGGAGTCTTCGTACCGCTCCAGCCGGAGTTATAACCCGTAAAATATTGGTTATAGGCTCCATCCACAAAGAGACGGACGTTGGTGGCTTTGGTCCAATAATCCGCATTGTCGGTCATCGTCACTTTGCTGGACCTGTCGAGGAAATCGGAGTTGCAGCCGGTGAACACGAGGGCTGCCACAACAGACAGGGTGATAAGTATAGTCTTTTTCATAATACGAACCTTCTTGAATTAAAATGTGAGCTGGAGACCGAAGGAAGCGGTGCGCATGGCCGGAGCACCGACAGCGGCACGTGACAAGTTGTAGTCACTGCTCAGGAGGGAAGATACACCTGCGACGACCTCAGGATCGACCGGCATGCCTTTCAGGTGGTCGAAGGTGAGGAAGTTCTCGAGGGAGACGTAGATGCGGGCCTTCTGCATGTTGATCTTGCGGATCAGGTTCATAGGCAGGGAGTAACCCAGGGTCACGTTCTTCAGGCGGAGGTAGGCCATGTTGAGGAGGTAGCGGTCGTTGGTCAGGAGGTTGAAGCCGCTGGTGCCGTTACCCATGTTGTAGGCGCGCGGATAGAAGGCGTCGTAGTGCGAGTCGACGAGGCTGCCGTCCTTGAACTCCTCATACCAGAAGTTGTCGGCGAAGGCAGCTGCCATGGCACCGTCGGAGGAGTTGAAGCCCGGGAGCGTCAGCGAGGAGGAACCCCACATGTCACGCTTGCCGATGCCCTGCCAGAACATCGAGAAGTCGATGCCCTTCCAGCCGAGGTCGAGGCGGAAGCTGTACTCGTAACGCGGCGTCGTGTTGCCGATGATGTCGAGGTCGCCGTGGTCGTCGAGCAGGCGCTTGCCGTCGTTGATGATGCCGTCGCCGTCAAGGTCGCGGTACTTCACGTCACCGGGGCCGAACATCACGGAGCTGCTGGCGTTGAAGCGGCCCTGCAGCGGCGCGTTGGGATCGGTCATCTTGTAGTGCGCATACTGGTAGTTGGCCGGGTTCGACGGGTCGTTGGCCTCGACGCGGACGAGCGAGCCGTTCTGCCACTCGAAGTCGGAGTTCTGGTAGAGGCGGTCGACGCGGTAGCCCCAGATCTCACCGTAGGTCTTGCCCACATACCAGTCGTCAATGCTCTGGGTGGCGCCGTATTTGGTGATCGTCGTCACGGCGTCGGCGAGCGTCGCGGTAGCGGACACGCTGAGGCCGTTGTCGAACATGTGGCCGTAGTTGACGGAGAGTTCCCAGCCGTCGGTGTGCAGCGAACCGAAGTTGCCCTGCGGGGCGGTGGTACCGTAGGCGTAGCCCACGCCGGGACCCGGAACGATCATGCCGTTGGTCTTGCGGCGGAACCAGTCGAAGGTGATGTTCAGGCTGTTGAAGAACGAGAGGTCGGCACCGAAGTCGATGGTCTCGATCATCTGCCAGGTGATGTCGGAAGCGACAGCGCCAGCCGTGTTGAAGTAGGTGTCACGGGCGCCGTCGTGGATCCAGGTGGAGAGCGTGGAACTCATCGTCGGGATGTACATCGAGCCGGCCACGGACTGGTCGCCGATGGTACCCCAGGAAGCGCGGAGCTTCATGGCCGAGAGCACGTCCTTGACACCTTCCATCCACGGCTCCTCGGTCACGCGCCAGCCGGCGGAGACGGACGGGAACCACATCCATTTCAGGTGTTTCGGGAACTTGGAGGAACCGTCGTAACGGATGTTGGCCTCCAGGAGGTAACGCTCCTTGTAGTTGTAGTTGAGACGGCCGAAGAAGCCGAGGGTCGAACTCCAGGTGTCG
>JAFWOY010000034.1 GCA_017509755.1 Bacteroidales bacterium | reverse complement strand
GTAGTCAATTGGATGTAGCCGTCCTGAATGTTCGTCCTTTGCAACTGGGCAAGGTCTGAGTAGCGTAACGAAGTGAAGCAGCAGAAGCAGAACAGATCCCGGACTTTGTCCATGGACGCTTTCTCCGTTACAACTTTCCTATATTCCTCTCCATCCATATCATGGAGAACCACCTCTGTTCCGTTCTTTGGGATCTTGAAACCATACAACTTCAGGAGCTCATCTTTCTCAAGAAATATGACAGGCTTTTTCGTATCCTTCAATCTTGCCCGGTACTTGGAGAAGGTCTGATTCGTAGTGTATCCGTTGTCAACGCACCAGCCGAGATACCAGCGAAGAAGGCTTAGTTCCTTCCTGATCGAAACATCCAACATGTGGATTTCCGTCGCGCCGAAGCGGACATAGGCATCGAGAGTCTCCTTATCAAAGTCATCCAGCGTAATGTCCGGGTTGAATTTCTTCATATGGGCACGGAGCGTTCCCCACTTCTTGACCGTATTCAGCGCCCACTTGTGATTCAACTTACCATCAAGGATGAAAGCATCGAAATAGTGGAAGAAATTGACAGGGCCATACTTCTCTGGTGTGTCCGACTCTTTTGCTGCACGACCGACCACTTCTGCAAGCTGCCTCTTGATCTGTTCCTTGGATAACTTGGCGTTATTCGCTTCAAGGGTGTCGAACCTGGACGAAATAGCTGCGATCCTGGAATTGATGGTATTGAAAGGCACTTTGCGGGCATTGCTCGCGCCATGCTTCACTTTCATCTTTTCGTCATCCCACTTTTCCGGGCTGATGCTGTACCCAATACTGGAACAGAACCTGCACCCATTGAGATAGATGGATGTGTAAATGGGGTGATCGCCTTTCTTGTCCGGCCTCGTGAAAAGATAGAATGTTACAGCCATAGCTTGTAAAATTTTCTTACAAGACAAAAATACAAGCTATTTTCCGAAATAGCAAGTACCAGCTAAAAAAGTCTAACAACAGCAACTCGCTAATTGTTAGACTTTTCCAATCTTAAGAAATGCTTGAAAAGCCTCAAAAACATCTCTAGGTGCCCCGGGCGGGAATCGAACCCGCACGGCCGTTTCGGGCCAAGGGATTTTAAGTCCCTCGTGTCTACCATTTCACCACCGGGGCGGGGGTAAAAAGAGGGAGGGTCGGGCGACCCTCCCCTTTTCATTTGGAGCCTGCAGGAGGCCTCGGCAATTATTTGCCGAAGAACTTGTTGTTGAGGTAAACCTTGCGGAGCTCGTTGGCGTTGGTCTCGGTGAGCTTGGAATCGCTCAGTTTCTCGAGGCAAGCCTTGGCGTTCTCGTAGTCACCCTTCTTGAGGTAGCAGCAGGCGAGGTTGTTGATCACTTCCTCGGAGTTGCCGGCCTTCTTGTAGAGCTCGATGGCTTTGTCGATGTCACCGTTCTCGTAGGCCTTGCCAGCTGCGACGGCGGCCACGCGCGGATCGTTCGGATAGAGCTTCACAGCGGTGTTGGCCACATCAGCAGGAGCGCCGTCCTCGATCAGGAGGATGTACTCGTCAGCGGAGAGGTTCGAAGGATCGGCCTTGTAAAGCGTCATGGCGTCTTCCCGGTTGTAACCCTTGTTCTTGAAGGTTACGACGGCCTCAGCGAAGCGGCTGCGCGGGTAAACGGCATCGAAGATAGCCTTGTACGGTTTGCCACCGGCGATCTTCTTGATGGCAGCTTCGCGTTTGTCGAGGTCACCGTTGGCGGCGATGGCATCCTGGATGGCAGCGCGGTTCTCGGCGACGATCGGCTCTTCGGTGTTGTCGACATAGTCGATGACGGCATCCCAGTACTCACCATTGCCCTGGACAGTATAGACATCCTGCGGGAAGTTGTACTTCTCGGAGATGATGCTCTTGACCGTCTTGGCACGGTTGAGCGAGAGGTTCTGGTTGTACGGAACCGTCGCTTCCGGAGAAGCCCAGCCTTCGATGGCGACAGAGGTCACTTCGAAGTTACCGCGGTCGAGGGTATTCAGGAGTTCGAGGGCCTCAGGGTTCTCGAGATAGTTGTCAACCTTGCGGGTCACGTTGACCGGATAGAAGAGTTTCGTGCGGAGGACGCGGGTGCCTTCCAGGTTGGCTTCCATCGGGACGGGAGCGACGACCGGATCGACCACGAGCGGCTCGGAGAGATACGGGATGTCGCAAATGTACTCTTCGCCCGGATAGTTGGTGATGCAGTTCGGTTTGTAGGTAGCCTTCTGGGTGGTGATGTAGAAGGCGGCGCCGTCATCCATCCATTCCTCGTAAGGAACTTCAGTGCAGGTCTTCACATGGAGGGGTTCACCTTCCTTGATCGTGAAGAAGCGGACACGGTTGGGATCGCATACACCGTAGCATACGCGCTGCAGCCATTCCGTATTGACTCTGCGGGACTCGCCGTTGACGACGATCATCTCGATCAGCTTCTTGTTATTGTTGTTGTCACGCACCAGCGGGGTGATCACCAGCGAGGAGCACTCGTCGATGGCGTCTGCGGCTACATCGATGTTGTAGCAGGCGATGAGCGCCGTACCGGTAGCGTTCGGAGCGAGATCGGAGATCGTCACCGTAACCTTGCCGTTGCCGACCTTGTAGGAGTTTTCCACTGCCGAAGCAGAGAAGCTTGCAACGAGCATCAAGGCCACCATTGCAAACAACGTACTCAATTTTTTCATGTTTTTTGTTTATTTAGTTAAATATTAATTATTTACACAAATTACTGCTGTACACTTTCGTCCTAACATACTTAGCAACCCCAAAGTTAGGAATCTTTTTTGGGAAAACAAATTTTGAAAGTCAACTTTTTGCGGATAGTTCGATTTTTCCGTTAACTTTGTGAAAAATTAATCCCTATGCTTCGCAAAATCAGAATCGTCGTGGCAGCACTCTTTTTCGTGCTGGTCACGCTGCTGTTTCTCGACTTTACAGGAGCGCTGCATACCTGGTTCGGCTGGATGGCCAAAATCCAGCTGCTGCCGGCAGTCCTTGCCCTGAACGTCGCCGTCATCGTCATCCTGGCCCTGCTCACGCTGCTTTTCGGCCGGGTGTACTGCTCGGTCATCTGCCCTTTAGGCGTATTCCAGGACATTGTTTCCTGGCTGAGCGGACGCCGCAAAGGCAAAAAGAACCGTTTCGGATTCAAGAAAGAAAACAAGTGGCTCCGCTATGGCGTACTTGTACTTTTCATCATTCTGATGGTGGCTGGACTCGGTGCCATCGCTCTGCTGATCGCCCCGTACAGCGCGTATGGCCGCATGGTCACCAGCCTGCTGGCTCCGCTCTACGGCTGGTGCAACAACCTGCTGGCCGCTGTCTCGGCCCATTTCGGCAGCTATGCGTTCTATCCGACCGAAGTCTATCTGAAGAGCCTGCCGGTCCTGATCGTGGCGATCGTCACCTTTATTATAATTGTGATCCTGGCCTGGCGGGGCGGACGCACCTGGTGCAACACCATCTGTCCGGTCGGCACGACGCTTGGCCTGCTTTCGCGTTTCTCCCTTTTCCGCCCGATGATCGACACGGACAAGTGCATCAACTGCTCGGTCTGCGGCAAACGCTGCAAAGCGTCCTGCATCGACACGAAGAACCACGCCATCGACTACAGCCGCTGCGTGGCTTGCTTCGACTGCATCGAGAATTGCCACAGCCACGCCATCAAGTATCGGTTTGCTTACGGAAAAGGGCACGCCGGGAATGAAGCGAAGAGTCAAGCCGGCAATGACCCGAAGCGCCGGGCTTTCATCACTGGCATGGCCCTGGTCGCAGGTGCCGCCACCGTCGAGGCGAAGAAACAGAAACTCGCCGAAGGCGTAGCCGCGCTGGAAGAGAAGAAGATGCCCGCCCGGGAAGTGATTCCCGTGCCTGCCGGCGCCCAAAGCCTCAAGAATTTCTACAAACACTGTACTGCGTGCCAGCTCTGTGTAAGCAAGTGCCCGAATAAAGTGCTGCGGCCTTCCGCCCGCCTCGAGCACCTGATGCAGCCCGAAATGAACTTCAATGAAGGCTTCTGCAGCATCGACTGCAACCGCTGCTCGCAGGTGTGCCCCACCGGCGCCATCCGCCCGGTGGAAAGCGCCGCCGACAAGAGCGCCATCCAGATCGGCCACGCCGTGGTAATCCCCGAAAACTGTGTGGTGAACCGCGACAACGTCAGCTGCGGAAACTGCGCCCGCCACTGCCCGGTCGGTGCCATCACCATGGTGCCGCGCGAAGGGGGCAAGCGCTTCAGCGTACCCGCCGTCAATCCCGAACAGTGCATCGGTTGCGGCGCCTGTGAATACCACTGCCCGGCCCGTCCGGTCAGCGCCATCTATGTAGAGGGACATGAGGTCCATAAGGAGAGATAATCATGAAAAGACGCGATTTTATCAAGATATTCGGCGCAGGCGCCGCCACAACGGCTATCGCCGCCTGCACGGGCAATACCCCGCAAACCACAGCCGGGAAGAAGGAACCCGGCGAAATGACATACCGCACCAGCTCCCAGGGCGACAAGGTGTCGCTGCTGGGCTACGGCTGCATGCGCTGGCCGACCATGACCGATGCGGACGGCAAGAACGTCATCGACCAGGAACAAGTTAACAGCTTGGTGGACTATGCCATCGAGCATGGCGTCACCTATTTTGACACGGCTCCCGTTTACGGACAGGGACAATCGGAACGCGTGACGGGCATTGCACTCAACCGGCATCCGCGCGAAAAGTTCCTCATCGCGACCAAACTCTCGAATACCCAGAACTACTCGCGCGAAGCTGCATTGACAATGTACCGGCATTCCTTCGAAGCGTTGCAGGTCGATCATATCGACTACTACCTGCTCCACTCGGTAGGCGGTTCGCGCGGCGATCTTTCCAGCATGGATGTCCTGCAGCAGCGCTTCTTCGACAACGGCATCCTCGATTTCCTGCTGAAGGAGCGGGAGGCGGGGCACATCCGGCATCTGGGGTTCTCGTTCCACGGCGACCAGCAGGTGTTCGACCATCTGCTGAAACTCCACGACGATAACGCCGCACAAGGCGGCAGGCCTCTCTGGGATTTTGTCCAGATCCAGATGAACTATGTGGACTGGAACCATGCCCAGCTGATCTCGCGGCGCAATGTCAACGCGAGTTACCTCTACGGCGAACTCGAGCGCAGAGGCATCCCCGTCGTCATCATGGAACCGTTGTTGGGAGGCCGCCTGGTCAATCTGCCCCAGCATGCAGCGGACAAGTTGCTTGCACGCAACCCAAACGCATCGCTCGCCTCGTGGGCTTTCCGTTTCTGCGGGACCTATCCCGGGGTGATGTGCGCGCTCAGCGGCATGACCTACAAGGAGCATCTTGTCGATAACCTTTCGACCTTCTGCCCGGTCGAGCCGCTCACGGAAGAGGAACTGACGTTCCTGGAAGAGGTTGCGGACGACTACGCCAACCACCCCATCATCCCCTGCAACGACTGCAAGTATTGCATGCCCTGCCCTTACGGCGTCGATATCCCGGGTGTCTTCGTCCATTACAATAAATGTGTGAACCAGGCTATGATCGAAGAAAACCAGCAGGATCCTGCGTACCGGAAAGCCCGTCGGGCCTACCTGGTCTCGCTCGACCGGAGCCTCGACCGCCTGCGCCAGGCCAATCACTGCATCGGCTGCGCCCAATGTGTGGACACCTGCCCGCAGCGCATCGCCATTCCTGCCCAGATGCGCCGCATCGAGGCGTTTACCGAACAGCTCCGGCGCGACCAGTCACCGCTGTAATGGCCGCCCTCATTTTCGATTTCGACGGGACACTCGCCGACACCCAGCGCGGCATCCTGGCCACGGCGCAGGAAGTGCTGCGGCGGATGGGATACGCCCCTGCCGATGAGCAGGCGCTCGCAGCGACCATCGGACTCCCGTTGAAAGAGAATTTCACCCGCGGGGCTGGCCTTTCGGATGAAGAAGCAGACCGCGCAGTGGCCATTTACCGGGAGATTTTCGAAAAAGTCGCCATTCCTGTCATCACCTGCTTTCCCGGCGTGGAGGAAGTGCTCTCCACGCTGGCGGAGCGGGGCGTTCCGATGGCTGTCGCTTCTTCCCGCGGGCAGCACTCGCTGGAAGGGCTGATGCAGCATCTGGGGCTCGACCGCTACATCCCATTGCAGCATGTGTTCGGCGTGGAAACGGCGGCCCGGCACAAACCGGCCCCTGACATGGTCTATGTGATCATGGGCAAGTTGGGGGTGAAACCCGAAGAGACGCTCGTGGTGGGCGACACGACCTTCGATATCGAAATGGGCAAAGCTGCGGGCTGCTATACCTGCGGCGTGTCGTATGGAAACCAAAGCGCCGACCAACTGGCCGGCGCTTCTCCCAATTATCTTTTGGACGATCTGCGAAAGCTGCTGTAAGTCTCGTTATTTCAGGCCGCGTGCACGCAGCAGGGCGTCCGGATCGGGCTCGGCGCCCCGGAACTGCTTGTAAAGCGTCATCGGCTCTTCACTGCCACCCTTCTCAAGGATATTCTGGCGGAAGCTCCGGGCCGTGGCCGGATCGAAGATCCCCTTCTGCATGAAGAGTTCGAACGCGTCTTTGTCAAGTACTTCGGCCCACAGATAGCTGTAGTAGCCGGCGCTGTAGCCGCTGTTGAAGATGTGGTTGAAGTAAGTGGTGCGGTAGCGCGGGATGATCTCGTCGATCAGGCCCATCTCCTGGCAGGCTTTCTTCTCGAAGGCTTCGATATCGATGCCTTCCACCGAGGCGAGTTCGTGCCATTTCATGTCGAGGATCGAGGCGGCGCAGAGTTCTGTCGTCATGAAACCTTGGTTGAAGTTGCCGGCGGCGATGATCTTTTCGACCAACTCGTCAGGAATCACTTCACCCGTCTGGTAGTGCTTGGCATAGCCGGCGAGGACTTCTTTCTGGAAGGCCCAGTTCTCGTTGATCTGCGAAGGAAGTTCGACAAAGTCGCGGGCCACGGACGTACCGCTGACCGTTCGGTAGTGGCACTGGGTGAGCAGGCCGTGCAGGGCGTGGCCGAATTCGTGGAACATCGTCTCCACGTTGTCAAGGCTCAGCAGCGAAGGGGTATCGGCCGTCGGCTTGTTGAAGTTGCCGACATTGACGATGATCGGGCGGACCATCTGGCCGTCGACGGTCACGTACTGGTCGCGGATGTTGTTCATCCAGGCGCCGCCGCGCTTGCTTTCACGCGGGAAATAGTCGGTCGTAAGGACACCGATCAGCGAACCGTCGGCATCGCTGACCTTGAAAGCTTCTACATCGGGGTGATAGACAGGCGCGTTCTCGATCTTCTCGAACTGCAGGCCGTAGAGTTTCGAAGCCGTGTTGAAAACACCCTGACGGACGTTCTCCATCTGGAAATACGGTTTGGTGATCTCCTCATCCAGATCATATTTGGCTTTGCGGACCTTCTCGGCATAGTAGAACCAGTCCCAAGGTTGGATCTTGGCACCCTTCTCCACTTTGCCGGTCTTGATATCCTGGTTCATGACCTTCTGCATGTCCTTCACCTCTTCCTTGGCGCGGGCCACGGCATATTTGAAGATATTGGCCAGGAAGGCATCGACGGCTTCCGGCGTCTTGGCCATCTTGTCGCTCAGGATGTGGGCGGCAGGGTTGGGATAGCCCAGGAGCTTGGCCTTTTCTTCCTTGAGTTTCAAAATGTTGAGGATAATTTCTTTGGTGTCGTTCTCATTGCCGTTGTTGCCGCGGTTCGCGTAGGCCTTGAACATCTCTTCCCGCTTGGCACGGTCTTCCTCGTTGGTCATGGCCGTGGTATATTCGGAAATGGCCACGCCGAACTTCGCCTTGAACGCATTGTTCTCCTTGAGCAGGAAATTGCCGAAGCGGTTGCTCAGGGTGGAGAGTTCGGTATTGATCTCCTTCATCCGGGCCTGGCCGGCCTCGTCGAGGGCGATGCCGTTGTCGGCGAAGGAACGGTAGATCTTGTCGAGCACCATCTCCTGCTCGCGGGTCAGGCCGAGCGAAGATTTCTGCTTGTTGATGGCTTCCACCTTGGCGAAGAGGGCCTTGTTGAAGGTGATGTCGTTTTCATGATTGGCCATCAGGGTGGTGGCTTCTTCTACGATCTTCTCGAGTTCCGGGCTGTTGTCCGTCTCGGCCAGATTGAAGAGGACGCCGCTGACTTTGGCGAGCAGGTCGCCGGAAAGGTCGAAAGCCGCGATTACGTTGTCGAAGGTCGGGGCGGCGGGGTTGTCGATGATGGCCTGGATCTCGGCGTTGTGCTGCGTGATGCCCTCCTGAAGGGCCGGCAGGTAGTCCGCATTCTGGATCTGGTCAAACGGAGGAATGCCGAAAGGCGTATTCCAATCCGCAAAGAAAGGATTCGTGCGTTGGTTTGTGCAAGCTATCATAGCAAAAAGAGCCAATGCAATTGCAAAGAAACGTTTCATGTTGTGGAGGGTTGTTTATTATCTTACAAATTTACTATTTTTGCATATTCAACTGATATTTTTTTCAATTATGGTCAAAGATATTACCTCTTCTGTCAAATTCATCGGCGTCGATGACCTCGACCTCGATCTTTTCGAAAGCCAGTACATCGTGCCCGACGGCATGTCCTACAATTCCTATGTCATCCTCGACGAGAAAGTCGCCGTGCTGGATACCGCTGATGGCCGCAAAGGCGAGGCCTGGAAGGCCAACCTGGTCGAAGCACTCGGCAACCGGACACCCGATTACCTGGTCGTCCACCACATGGAGCCCGACCACTCGGCCCTCGTCGCCTGGGCCCTGGCGCAGTATCCTTCGATGACCCTGGTAGCGACCGCCGCTGCTTTGAAGATGCTCCCGCAATTCTTCGAAGGCATCGCCCTGGAAGGCCGCACGCTCGCCGTCAAAGAAGGCGATACACTCTGTCTGGGCAATCACACGCTCCGTTTTGCAATGGCCCCGATGGTCCACTGGCCGGAGGTGATGGTCTCCTATGAGTCCGCCGAAAAGATCCTGTTCTCGGCCGATGCCTTCGGCCGCTTCGGCGCCATGGAAAAGATTGCTTTCTGGGCCTCGGACGACGACGATTGGGCCTGCGAAGCCCGCCGCTACTATTTCAACATCTGCGGCAAATACGGCATCCAGGTGCAGAATCTGTTGAAGAAACTCGCCGGGACGGAAATCTCCCTGATCTGCCCGCTCCACGGCCCGATCCTCAACGAGAACCTGTCCTACTATCTCGGTCTCTACCAGACCTGGAGCAGCTACGGCGTGGAAACGGAAGGCATCTTTGTCGCCTATGCCTCCATTCACGGCGGTACGGCCGCCGCGGCCGAGCGCTTCGCCGAGATCCTGCGTCAGAAGGGCTGCCCGAAAGTCGCGACGGCCGACCTGACCCGCGACGATCTGGCCGAAGGCGTGGAAGATGCGTTCCGCTACGGCAAGATGGTTCTCGCCGCCTCGTCCTACGATGCCGGCGTATTCACCCCGATGCACGACTTCCTCTACCGCCTGCAGGCCAAAGGCTACCAGAAACGGACGGTCGGCCTGATCGAAAACGGCAGCTGGGCCCCCTCCGCCGGCCGTGTGATGAAGGAGATGCTCGGTGCGATGAAGGGCATCACGGTCGTCGAACCGATGGTCTCCATCCGCAGCCGGATGCACGCCGAAGACCTGCCGAAACTGGAAGCCCTGGCTGACGCAATGCTGGAAGCCCCTGCCTGCTAACTCCCCCACGCCCCTATGCTACACCTGGAAAACGGCACAAAGATAGGCGCCTACCAAATCAAGCGCTTCATCAAGGACGGTCTCTTCAACGGCAACTACCAGGTGGCCGATGAAGCGGGGAACCTCTTTTTCATGAAGCTCTTCGACTGGGAAGCCGTGCCACAGCGCCTGCGCGTAGGGGACACAGTGACCGAGATCGTCAACAGCAGGCGGATCAACCATCCGAACGTCGTATCCTACGTGGCCGACGGCGGTGTCTCTTTTCAGGACAAAGCCTATCCGGTGCTGCTCATGCAGTATTTCCAAGGATCGTTGCTTTCGGAGTATTTGCAAGAAGGACGCGTATTTACCAGTTCGGAAGCCCGCGCCCTGATCATTCCCATCCTCCAGGGCCTGGTCTATCTGGAGCAATCCTGCGATTTGAACCACAACGACATCACGCCGCGCAACATCCTGCTTGAAACCGCATCCGGCGCCACGTACGTACCCAAACTCATTGACCTTGGACATGCCCACGCCACCCTTTCAGGCGACCCGCCCTTCCCTTTGACGGACCTGAATCTGCTATACGCCGCCCCAGAAACTTTCCAAGGCGTCTTCTCGCCCGAAAGCGATGCTTTTTCTATCGCTTCGGTGCTCTATACGATGCTGTGCGGAACGGTTCCCTGGAATCTGTCGATCGACCCGACGGATCCTTATGAAGACCGCAAGGCAAGAGTCAGCGAGGCACGCAAACGGATTCCGGTCTGGCCGGTTGCCATCCATTCCGCTGATCCCGCCCTCCGGAACGTGATCCTGACCGGACTCCGGCTCGACCCGGCGCAACGCCCGACTCCGGAACGGATGCTGGAAATGCTGACTGGCAAGGCCGTGGACGTGCAGCAAAAAGCAGCAACCACCTCCGATTCCGGGAAAAAGGCACCGGCGGACGGCTTGAAAGCAACGACAGATAGCACCTCCCTCAAAAAGACGTTGCAGCGAGGAGGTGTCGGCGGCGGCTTTGCGGACGTGGCCGGCATGGATGACCTGAAGAAAATGCTGACGGAACGGGTCATCTGGGTGCTGCGCGACAAGGCGAAAGCCCAGAAATACCGGCTCACGCCGCCCAACGGGATGTTGCTCTATGGCCCGCCGGGCTGCGGCAAGACCTATTTCGCTGAAAAATTCGCCGAGGAATCCCGCTTCAACTACATGGTTGTCAACGGATCGGATCTGGGAAGCACCTATATCCACGGCACACAGGGAAAAATCGCTGCGCTCTTTCAGGAAGCAGCCGCCAAGGCGCCCACCGTTCTCTGCTTCGACGAGTTTGACTCTTTCGTGCCGTCCCGCGGAAGCGAAGCCGCCCGGCACCGGCCGGAAGAAGTCAACGAATTCCTGTCGCAGCTGAACAATTGCGCCAAACGGGGCATCTTCGTCATCGGAACGACCAACCGGATGGATATGATCGACCCGGCAGTCCTGCGAAAAGGGCGGCTGGACCTGCTCATCGAGGTCCCGGCACCGGAACATGAGACACGGCGGCTGATGTTTGCCCATCACCTCAAGGGACGTCCCTTGGCCAACGATATCGACCTGGCCAGACTGGCCGACCTCACGGAAGGCTACGCCTCCTCCGACATAGCTTTTATCGCCAATGATGCGGCCTTGGTCGCCGCCTTGGCCGACGAAGCCATCAGCCAGCGGCACCTGGAAGACGCCATCCGCTGCAATCCTTCCTCTCTGGGCAAAAAGAGCGCCCGGACCCCGATCGGTTACAAGTAACCGCTCACTCCCCTACGATCCGGCTGACAGCCGCAAGGATCGGATCGACACTAATCGAAGAGCCGGTTGCACCCTGCATCCAAGCCTGCGGGGTCAGCCGGCCCTGCTTGTAGATGCGCTGGAGTTCCGTGGCGAAGGCGGCGTCGCTGCCACATTTTGCCAGGTGTTCTTCCAGCTGATAGTGGATGATGTGCCCGATGGGATAATTGGGCAGGTACATCGGATAATCGAGCATGTGGGAATAGATGGCCAGCAGCGGGGAATCGGGTGTCCCGAGCACCGGCTCGTAATACCGGTTCCAGACATCCCGGGCAATCTCGAGCACGGCATCCCGCAACTGGATGGCCGTAGCGGACGGATGCGCGTAGAGCCAGCGCCAGGTGTACATGTCCACCAGGCTGACGCCCATGATCTCATACATGTTCCAGAAGATATCCAGCGTCGCATTGGCATCCATCTGCTGCTTGCCGTAACCCAGCAGTTGCAGGTCGCGCACCTGGAACAGGAACGCCATCGCCTCGGTCGCGGCGGTATTGGGCACGCCGGCCAGCGGGTAATAGTCGATATGGTAGAGGTCTGTCACCTGCTCCACGTTGTGGCCGAACTCGTGGACGGCGATGTTGTACCCTTTGTAATCCATGCCACCTGCGCCGATCCGCGTCCTGAGCCGTGCAGGCTCGGTGCGGCCCACGCATTCCCAGGCATGGCCCGAACCGCGGGCTCCTTCCACCACGATGTGGTCGGCGAGGAACTGGGCCTCATCCACAGCAAAGCCCAGGTTGCGGAGTTGGCGGGGCATGTCGCGGTGGAACGCTTCGGCGTCCGGATAGCGCTTGCGCGTCTCGGCGGTCAGCTTGTCTTCCGGAATCGCGGAGCGGCTCTTGAAGCCGTCGTACCAGATGTCGTACGGACGCAAGTCCCGGCCGAGCCGCTGACGGATCAGCGCGCCGACCTGCCGGACCTGTTCGGAAGTCAGGAAGCGGATGAAGAGGTCTTCGACTTCCTGGTCCGTCATCTCGATACTGCCTTCAAAATTGCGGGTGATGGCCGTCGGCATGGCCGGGCACCAGCGGTCCAGCTCCTGATAGGTATGGTACTGGTTGAGAATATGCTGGTAGCGAACGTCGCCTTCCGCGGCGAGCGTCACTTCTTTGCCACCCTGCCAAGTCCGGTTGGAGAAAGGCGCCCAATCGTACGCCGGGTTGTTGACCACAGCGGCGGGAATCTCCTGAGTGACGATGCGCTCCATCACCTTGTAGATCATCTCCTGTTTCTCATGGGCATCCGGCACGTCGGCATAGTTCGACTTGAGTTCGTCGCGCAGGTTCCAGTGTGAGAGCAGGGACATGTCTTCCGGGAAGATGCGTCTCCCCTCTTCGGTCAGCAGATGCCCCATCTGGATGTTGTACACATCGACATACGCTTCCGCCGCACTGCGCACGGCCGTAACGGTCTGGCTCACCGTGGCAGGTACCCGCTCGGTAAACAGGTCGCCCATGCGGGCATAAGCCCACTGGAGCCGGTCCCAGCCGGGACCCATCTCGTTTTTCTCTTCCAGGGTATAGTGCGGAAAATTCAGGACAGTGATGAAAGCCACTTTGTTGGCAAACATGTCGTCCGAGAAATGGGCACTGGCATCGTAGCTGGCCATCAGGTAATCAATCTCACCCGGTTCGCCTTCAGCCAGCACTGTGGGACGACCGAGCCCGATGGTGAGCTGGTTCGCCTGGGTATTGAAAATCTCGAAGGCGCGGGAGAGTTTCTCAAAGAGGGCGTAGCGGTCCTCGGGGGTCTGGGCTCGCCATTGCTTGACGAATGCGTCGAAATCGGCCTGGGTGCCGTCTTCGGCCCGCCAGAGCGCGGCACATTGGCGGACACCCCTGTCATCGCTGTTGGCCGTAACGGGGGTTTGGGGATTCTTATCGCAGGCTGCTATCATAAAGAACAAAAGGAAAAGCGGGAGAAGACGTTTCATGTCCGGATTTTTTATATTTTTACAAAAATAATGAAATTATAGATTCTTCGCTTCGCTCAGAATGACAGAGAAGGAAAGTAAATACCAGGCGCTTCTGCCGGAGGTGGAAGCCCTGACGGCCGGCGAGACCGACGAGATCGCCAACATGGCCAACATCGCCGCCGCCATCCAGGCCCGAATGGGATTTCATTGGACCGGCTTTTACCGAGTATGCGGTGAAGAACTCGTCCTTGGTCCGTTCCAGGGCCCCGTGGCATGCACCCGCATCGCGTATGGTCGCGGTGTCTGCGGCACAGCCTGGAAGGAAGCGCGCACCCTGATTGTGCCCGACGTGGACCAGTTCCCGGGCCATATCGCTTGCAGCGCCCTGTCGCGGAGCGAGATTGTAATCCCGATCCTGCGAGAGGGCGCTGTCGTGGCAGAACTGGACATCGACAGTGCCGAACTCGACACGTTCGATGCCGTGGATGAACACTATTTGACGGTTTTGCTCACATCTTTGGGCTCGGCCGCGAAATCCTGATCTTTCATATACAGGTTGTCATATTTCCCGACCGGGAGATCCTGGAAGATATAATAGTTCGCCTTGCGGGCAGCCTCGATGTGATCGGTCATCGCCGTGTTCAGGGCAGATGCGGCCAGGTCCACAAGGACGCCCAGCAGCGTGGAACCAATCCCTGCTTGGGAGGATTCCCGATCAGAATGGACTGACAAGTCCAGGAACAAGTCGCAGGTCCTGTCGAACAGAATCTCGTCTGTCAAGGTCGATTTGATGAAATAGCGGAGTTTCGTATTGATGCCGACACCCTGCTTGGCCCAGGACTCGATGACGGAAAATACTACGGCGTCAGCTCCGAAGAAATCATGGAACTGACGGAGCGGCCGGTCGAGGAAGAGTTCGGCATCGTAGCCGCTTTCCTGCCGGAGGACGGCCATCGCAAGCGTGGGCGGAATCACGTAATAACCCGCTTCCGCCAGCGGACGGCTGATGGAGGTATAGAGCAGTTCCTTGGCTTCCACATTGGCCGTGTTATTGATGGGGGGCATCACAAGCAACGTGACCGGATGCTCCTCATACATTCCGGGATATAGGCTGCTACGCGTCTGGTTGGGCGACGAGAGTCCGCAGGAAGAGACTGCAAGCACAAGGAGAAGAAGGGACAATAATCTTTTCATATCACTTGAACAGTCTTTCAGCCAAGGGCTTGATGAACAGGATCGATTCGGGGTAGTATTGCATCTCCCGCTCGAAAAGTTCCCGGCTCCGCGCGAGGAAACCGCTGCCGTAGTCGGTAAAATCATAGACGGCTTTCTGCCGGGCTGTCGCATGTTCGGCAAAAATGGCCGCAGTTTCAGGCTGGGCCAGCAGCCAGGCGTATTCCGCACAGATGCCCGGAGGCGGTAGTTGGCGCAGGCCGCCCGGGTGGTTCACCAGCGATTCATACATCATCAGCATCGCGCAGGTGCTTTCCGGACTCTGCTTGGAGGCGGAACGATAGGCATATCGTTCATATTCCGTCACCCCATTGTGCGTTCCGCCCCAATAATAAAGAACCTCAGCGGTCGGTCCGCATGCCGTAAGCAGCAGACCGACCGCCAGGATAGCGGGAACCAGTCTCAATCTCATAGATTTATGACTTTGGTGTCACCGGCGGAAACAAAGATCTTCTGGGTCAGGATGACCTGGCCTTTGATGCGTACCCTGACGTCGTGCTGGCCGGGTTTGACGACAATCATATTGTCGGCCGTCTTCTTGATGTTGCGCTTGCTTTTGAAAGCACTGTCCTTGACGGAATTGACGTAATAGGTATGTCCGTCAATCGTCACTTCGATCGGCTGCGAGCGATCGGCGAAGAAAACGACACCCGCCTCATCGGCCCTGCCGGAGACCACGGTGTGGGAGCCGACACCGCAACCCGTCAACAAAAGCGCGGCGGCAAAAAGGATCAGAAAGTACTTTTTCATGTTAGTCGTCGAGGATATAATAGTTATCAAGATGATCCAGATCCAGGTCGTGTCCGCTGTAGGAGCAGAAAGATACCTCGGTCACAGGCGTATCACCGACGATCGTCTGCACCGTCACGATGCCGACCAGGGCACCGGGCAGTTCGATCTCCATGCCGGTCTGCGGGTTTTTGACCTTGCGGCCCTTCTTGTACACATTGAACTTGTCGCCGACAGAAAGGCCTTGCGCCTCACCGCCGGAGATGATGTACGAACCCGCATCTTCCGCCAGGATGTAAGAGCGCCAGGGCTTGTCCATGCATTTGTTGATGATGTTCTCCACCAATTGCGAGAGCGCCGCGGAGATGGCCTTGTCGCTGAGCGTGGCATCGAAACCGGAGGAACCGCCGATGCCCAGCGTCTGCTTGGAGGTCGTCTCGGCATAGCCCTTGGCTTCATCGGAGTAGATGATCAGGCCCGTGGCCGCCTCAACGAGCCGGATGCTGACGCCGGCCTCGACCGTCTGGGTCTTCGTGGAAGAGAACACTTGCTCGTGACCTTCATTCTTCCGGCCATATTGGGTAATGGAGCCCAGGATGATGTAGTCGGCGCCGATCTTGTTCATATCCTCCCCCGCTTCAGACACCAGGACGTCAAGGTCCTCCCGCTCCAGCAGGATGAACTTGCCGCTCTGGGCCAGCTTCGCTGAAAGGATGTCAAGCGCCTGCTTGCGCATCGGATCATTCTCCTTATCGTAGAACAGGCCTTTGCCGTACTGGGTTTCATTGGTGAAGCGGCCGATGGCCACTTTCCGCTTGAGCGTTTTTTCCTGCGCAGGAAGCGGGGCGGCGGTCAACAGGGCCAGGACCGCCACCAGAAAAATGCTGAAAAACTTCTTCATTGCCGATACAATTATAGTATTGTCGTTTCTAGCCTACAAAGATAGCGCCATTTCGTCCAGTTTGGCACAGGCAGCCTGGAAAAGTTTCCACTGGGCGCGGGAACGGACCATATTGTGGTCCGGATAACGGATCTTGTAGTAGGTATCCCCGTTGATGTAGTCGGCCAGGAAGCGGACTGTCTGCATATAGGGGAACAACGTGGCTGCAAACGGCAGGTTCTCGCGTTCGACGGGCGTCAGGAAAGCGCCGGCCGTGGAGAGATAACCTTTGGCGAAGCTCCGGAAAATGTCCATGTTGAAATCGATCTTGTCCAGATCGGGCTCGTCTTCCGCCGCCGTATTGGCCGCCGTGCGCAGGAAGTCGCCGAAATCGGAAAAGACGAACGAGGGCATCACCGTATCGAGGTCGATGACACAGAGGATGTTGCCCTCGCGGTCGAACAACATGTTGTTGACCTTCGTGTCGCAGTGGCAGACGCGCTTGGGCAGGATGCCTTCGCGATACAGCCGCTCTGCCTTGCACATCTCCTCCTCCCGGGCGAAAATCTGGTCCACCAGCGCGCGGACTTCCGGGTCAGCCATCCGGCCGGCAGCATCCGCCGCCACGGCCTCATGCAGCTGCCGTGCCCGGAGTTCCATATTGTGGAAATCGGGGATCGGCTCGCCCAACTGGTCCGGCAAATCGGCCAGCATGGCCTCGAAACGGCCGAACGCCACGCCGGCATAACCGGCATATTCCGGCGTCACCGCCTCATAGGTCAGAGCGTCGCGGATAAACACGGATACGCGCCACCACTCCTTCCCATCAGTCCAGAAACTCTTGCCGGTCTCCTTTTCAGGCAGGAAATGCAACACTTTGCGGTCGATATCCGTCTCCCCGGCCGCTTCGAGTTTGGCGCGGATATGGCGGGTCACGCAATCGATGTTGTGCTGCAGCAGGTCCACGTCCTGGAAAATGGACTGGTTGATGCGCTGCAGGACATAATTGTCCGGACCATCGGTCTCGACAAGGAAGGTATCATTGATCAGTCCGTTGCCTAACGGACGGATGCCGGTCACCTGGCCTTCGATGGCAAAGTGACCGGCAATCTGTTTCAGTCGCCCGTCCATCTTCTTACTTGGCAAGGGCGTAATGGAATCCGTTTACCTTGTTCCAGGCACCGCGGGTGAAATCGGGCACCTCAACAGGCATCGAGCCGTGCTCCAGCGAAACACGCGACAGTGGAGCTACGCAGCACCACTCAGCCAGGTCATAGACGTCCATGTCGAGTGGCAGGCCGTGATGCAGGCAGTACACCAGACGGTAGTCCATGATGAAGTCCATGCCGCCGTGACCGCCCACCGATTTGGCAAGCGCCTCGAATTCGGGCGTCAGGATGACGTTGCGATAGTCGGCCTGGAGGGCCTCCATCTCTTCACCGCTGTACACCTTCTCGTCGCTGATGTGCCGGGCGTCCACCTTGTCAGCCGGCTTGTCTACACGCAGGCAGTACTGGCCGATCGGATACTTGGCCGCATAGCCATCGGTACCTACGACCTGATACATGCGGCTGTACGGACGCGGGGTCATCACGTCGTGCTCGATGAGCATGGTCTTGCCCTTCTCGGTCCGGATGAGCGTGGAGGTCTGGTCGCCGTTCGCGAACTCGGTGACCGGCTTCCCTTCATGGTTGGAAGCGATCTTGGCGCCGTTGAACGATTTGGTGTCCATCGAGACGAGCGTGGTCATGCGGTCGCCGCGGTGGATATCCAGCACCTGGCAGACAGGGCCGATGCCGTGGGTCGGATAGACGTCACCCCGGTGTTTCTGATTGTAGTCGAGCCGCCAGTTGTTCCAATACTCGTCCCAGTACGGGTCGAGATTGTGGCAGTAGGCGCCTTCCACATGGATCACCTCGCCGAAGAGACCGCGCTGGGCCATCTCGAGCGTCGTCATTTCGAAGAAGTCGTAGATGCAGTTCTCGAGCATCATGCAATGCTTGCGGGTCTTCTCGGACTGGTTGATCAGGCCCCAGATCTCATCCATGTCGAGGGCGGCAGGCACCTCGATGGCGACATGCTTGCCACATTCCATGGCATACATCGCGATGGGATAGTGGTTCAGCCAGTCGGTGCAGATATAGACCAGATCGACATCGGGCTGTTCGCAGAGGCCGCGCCAGGATTCCTGGGTGCCGCTGTAGCAGTTGGCCGCAGCAGGTTTGCCGCGCTCGGCCAGGATGGCCTGGCTTCCTTCGACGCGGTCGGGCAGCAAGTCGCAAAGGGCGATGATCTCCGCACCCGGAATCTGGGCCAGCCGGTTCACGGCTTCACTGCCGCGCATGCCAAGGCCCACGACACCGATGTGAACGGTCTCAATCGGTTCTGCGGTCAGGCCCAGTACATCCGTCTGCCCTGCCGGTCGTGCCGGGACGGGCGTCTTGATGAGGGTATCAGCAGGTTTGTTGCAGCCGGCCAGCAGCAAGGTCAGCAGCAAGCAGGTAAAGAGGGTATTTCTCATAACAGGACTTATTATTCCTACAAAGATAGTCTTTTTTCTCATCGGACACAAGACATGATCAATGCGCCGAGTTCACTGTTTTCCATGGATCCGTGGAACAGGTCCCGGCCAGGACCCCATACATAATAGGGAACGGCAATGCCGTTGTGCGAGTCGTTGCCGAAAGCCACGCCGATGCGTCCTTCCGCCAGGTCTCCATCCTGCAGCGTCAAGGCCCCCGTCGCGTGGTCAGCCGTCACGACAACCAGTGTATGGCCGTCAGCCGCCGCCCACTTGAGGACATCACCCAGCGTGCGGTCGAAGTCCAGCAACTCTTCCATGGCCCGGTCAATCCGGTTTTCATGCAACCAGTCGTCGATGCTGGAACCTTCGATCATCATGACAAAGCCTTTGTCACCGCTCTGCGACGAAAGTTCGTCAATGCCTTTGGCCACCATGTGCCGGAACAAGTCGCCCCGTTCCAAAGCTACCGGGAGGTTGTCCTCCGCCAGAAGGGCCAGAATCGGCAGGTGCGCCTCCATCAGGGCCGTTTCGTCGTACACCACCGCATAGCCCTTCGTGCCCATCTCGTCATCGATGTTGCGGCCGTCTTTCCGCTTCTTGCCGAAAAAGTCCCGGCCGCCGCCGGCGATGAAATCGACGCCCGAAGTGGCATAGCCGGCAACCACCTCATCCGACTTGTAGCGATGATCGCTATGACAGCAGAAGTCAGCAGGAGTGGCGTCGGCCAAGTGGCAAGTCACGACAACACCTGTTTTCTTGCCCGCTTCCTGGGCTTTGACAAACATGGAATTGAGGGGGTTGCCGTCGATATCCACAGCCACACGGTTGTTCGCGGTCTTTTGTCCCACAGCCAGCGCCGTCCCGCCAGCCGCGGAGTCCGTGATCAGGTCGCTCAGACTGTAGGTCCGGGACAGACCCACGACAGACATATTGTCGAGATTCAGTTTGCCGTGGTTCAGGACCCAGCCGCAACTGGCCTGCTCGAGGCCCATGCCGTCGCCGATCAGGAAGATGACATTGCGGATCTCGTTGGATGCGGGCGGCTCCTGTACGTTTACGATGTCATAGGGATTGGGCGTCACATAGTAGCTGAGCCCTGTTTCCTCCTCTTTCCGGCAGGCGCTGGCAAGGAGGGCGAAAGCCAGCAGCAACAAGACAATTCTCGTATATTTCATGGGGACAGGTTTTACATATATTCTCCCTTGATGGTCAGGGAACCATCGGGATTCAGTTTCTGGGCAACTGCGAAGGGAACCGGATACAGGACACCCTTGACTTCGATTTCAGCCTTCAATTTCAGCGCCCCGGAGTTCCAGTTTACACCCGCGGGCAGTGTCATCATCGCTTGCCGGACACCGCGCGTCTTGGGGTAGCCGGCATCGAGGCAACCGCTGACATGGACACTTCCGTCATCGGTGAACAGGGTCAGGCGAAGCACGCCCGGCACGCAGGCGATGCCGTCGTTGACCATGCCGAAGATCAGGTTGGTCCGTCCGTCATTGCCTTCGGACACCCAGATCCAGGAAGGACGGACACGGAAACCGATGCAGGAGGCCAGGTCATCCAATCCTTCGGGACAGGCCCGGTAGTAACGATAGAGATTGTCGGCATCGATATGATGCCAGTTCCAGAGCGAGAAGTAATTGGCGCCGACATCCTTGACGTGGGAGATGATGGCTTCGTTGCGGGGAATGCCCGCGTCATCACGTCGCATCGACTCCTCACGCCCGTCGGAGAGACCGCATTCGACGGCGGCCGCCGTCCAGGCCGGACGGTTGCTCAGGGCCTCGATCTGCTCGTTCTCGATGAAAATGGTATCGGTCCGGAGCCAGTTGCCGTCGCGGATGGTCCGGTCCACCACCGACGAATTGCCTACCCGGCTGAAGTCGGGCTGCGTGTTGGTCAGCAGCGGCACCTTGTCAAAGTACCGGTTCTGAATGTCATACATTTTCAGGAAGGTCCCCTCTCCGCCGAAATCCCCTTCGAAAGGATGGTCTTCGTACGGCCAGGTATGGCCTTCGCCCCAGAACCCATACAGGCAGGTATCCACGTACTCCACAAGCGGGCTTCCGTTGTATTCCTGGGCCAGCAAGGCGATCAGTTCCTCATAGCAGGCCAGGAAATAGGGATCGTCATACTGGGGTACCGTCTGGACTTTCTGGTAGCGGACTTCATTGGGATTCCCTTTCCAGGTGCCCTTGAGCTTGTGCATCGGCACCTTTTTGAGCATGAATTCCGGAAGGGCATCCTCCAGGATGTCCGGGTTGTTGAGCATGATGCGGAAACCGACCCGCTTGCCGTACTTGGCGGCTTTCTCGAACGTGATTTTCCAATAGTCGTCCAAGTCGAGTCTTCCCGCCCGCTTCTGGACATGCCGCCAGTTGGGGCGGATATAGAGCTTGGTTGCCAGTGGGAAGGAGACAAGTTCGTCAATGACCTTCTCCAGGCTCTTGCCCGGCACGACGGGGGCGCCGAGGTCTCCTGAAATATAGGAAGTGAGCCCCATACCGAAGCAATTGAGCATTTGCCGGCCCGGGGTGGTGTACTGCACCACTGACCCGCCATAAAAGGCTTCCGGCTCATACTGCGGGAAAGGTCCCTGGTAGAGCCGGTCCTTCACCTGCGGGCCGCCGCCGAAATCATATTTCTCCCAGTTGTGCGAGGGAACCCACGCTTTCAGGGAAGGGGCCATGCCGGCGGCGGCCGCAGCGAGAAGACTTGTTTTTAAAAAGTCACGTCGTTTCACGTGTTAGTCCTTGTCAAGTCCAAGGTGGATGGAGGTGTTGCCGTCCTTGTCGCTGAATGCAACGGCGTCATCCCAATCCGAGTTGTAGAACTTGGTGAAGAAGGCCACGGCGGCCGTCTTGATGCCGAACGTCTTGCGGCTGATGCCGAGTTCGAAGAAGAACTTGCCGTCGTCGGTCACGCCACGCGTACCCATCACTTCCTTCACCGTATCGGTCCACTCGAGGTCGTCGCCGCCGATGTACCAGTCGTCCCAAGGTTCATCACCGCAGCAGTTGCCTTCGTAGTACCATTCGCAGCCAAGGCTCTTGGTGGAGTAACCGGTCTGGCTGTTGTCGTCGGCATCCATACGGAGGTTCCAGATGGCCTGGTTGATGTCGAACATATCCTGTTCGGTGAGCACGAACATGAAATAGATGTTGTTCGCGTCGTAATCGAACTTGCCGTAGCTTTCGCCGTCATTGCCGTAGAGCATGAAGTCGGGATAAGTCACGGCATCCCAGTCGGAAATGGTTCCGTCATCGAGTTTCACAACCGAGGCCTTGGCCACCAGGATCTTGGTGGAGACCGTCTGCTGCTCGCCATTGTAGGTTCCGCTCATCGACACCCAGTAGCTGCCGGGTTTCTTGAAGGTGTAGGTAAACGTGTCACCACTGCCTTCCGTTTCGCCCACGATGTTCCATTTGACATCTTTGGCATCGGCAGAAGTGAAGGTATAGGTCAGGCCCGAGCATTCGTAGGTGAACGAAATGTCCGGAATCGGTTCCAGGTCAAGGTCTCCAAGATGGACACAGGCCGTCTGGGAGCAGACCATCAGAACAAGGGCCGTTAAGAATATGCTGATCTTTTTCATGACAGGGTCTTATTTATAAGCTTCATTCTGGGTACATGCAGGGTTGTTGAGGATTTCCTGCTGGGGAATCGGGCAAACGAGGCGGCCATAGTCATACTTGGTGCTGACGCCGGGGGCACTGAGACCCGGGGCGAGACCCGTACTTTGGCCGTTGACATAGTTGGTGTGGAAGCCCCAGTAGTTGCGGATGACGTCCTTCTTGTTGCGGAGCAGGTCGTAGATGCGGAAGCCCTCGAAAGAGAGTTCGATGCGTTTCTGGGTCAGGACCAGGTCGACGAGGTTCGTCTTGATGCTGGCGCTGGTCAGGTGGTAGTCGCTCGGCGAGTAACCCTTGGACGCAGCCACATCGTAATCCATACGGCTGTCGATGATCGTGTTCAGGTCGGCCAATGCACCGGCTTCGTTGTTCAGGTGGGCATAGGCTTCAGCCCGGTTGAGATACACTTCAGCCAGACGGAGCAGCGGGTGCGAGCAGAGCGTCGCGATGCCGTCCTGCCATGTATGCTTGGAGCAAGGATAGAGGGTCAGACCGTTCTTCAGATAAGGGGCGCAGACGAAGCTGAAACGGCAGTCCACGTCGATATACTGGTCTTTCTCGAAATTCATGTCATCGAGCAGCGGCTTGCTGTAGCCTTCCTCACCCCAGCAACCGGAAGCACCGTTGTAGATCATCGAGGCCACGGCTGCACTGCCCTGGTCGTCGGTCGGGATCATGCGGATGCACCAGATGGTTTCATCGCGGTTGTAAGTCTCGGTGAAATAGCTCGGGAACTTCTTGGCGGACTCAAGTGCGTAGTCACCGCTGTTGATGACCTTGGTGGCATACTCGGCAGCCTTCTGCCATTCCTGGGTGAAGATGTACACACGGGCCAGCATGGCCTGGGCGGCAGCCAGCGAGGCGAAGCCCTTGTTTGCTTCCCGATCGGGGAAGGAACCAGCCGTGAAGTCCTGTTCAGCTTTGAGGAGCAGGTCGATGATGGCATTGTAGCTGTCAGCCACGGATGCACGATCCTTGAGTTCCGAATCGGAGCTGTCTTCGCGGAGGATGATGCCCGGGTCGCTGTTGGCAGTAGCCGGATCGAACTGCTTGGCGTAATTCTTCAGCAGGGCGTGCATGCAGAAAGCCTTGAAGAACTCGGCCTCGCCGCGCAGGTAGATGTCCTGCTCGGTCAGATCCTCTTTCTGGGCGATCGTGGCCAGGGCCACGTTGCAGGAGTAGATGAGCTTATAGTTCAGCGCCCAGAAACTGCGGAAGTTACCAAGCACCGGAGAACGCTCGTCGTAGCGGAAGATCATGTTGAGGTCGTCGGAGGTCTCGTGACCGTAAACCACGTCGTCGGAAGCGAAGTCAGCCAGCTGATAATACTGGCGGCCCCACCAATAGTTGCTTTCTTCGGTATCGTCCTTCATGGTGGCGTAGCAGCCGTTGAGGATGTCTTCCAGTCCCGAAGGAGATTCTGTCATCTGCTCGCCGGTAAGGGAGTCAGCGGGAGAGATGTCGAGATTGCAGGCGGTAAACAGGCAGGTTGACACTGCCAGCGCGAGCAGAATGGAAAATATCTTTTTCATGGAATTCCGGATTTAGAAAGTGAAGTTGACCTGGAAAATGTACTGCCGTTTGTTCGGGTAACGGTCGTCGATGCCCTGGATGGTACCGATCAGGCCCGATCCGGTCATATCCACCTCAGGGTCACCGCCCCAGACCGTCGTGAACGTAGCCGCGTTGTCGCAGGAGAGCGAGAACGACAGGCCTTTGTCCTTCATGATCGACTTGGGAAGGGTGTAAGACAGGGTGATGTTGCGGATCTTGAAATAGTTGCCGGGCACCAGATAGCCGGTGTGGTAGAGGGTAGCCGGTGCATAGGTCGGCGAGCCGATCGTGGCGATGTCGCCGGGACGGCGCCAGATCTTGTCTTCATTGGAAGGCAGCAGGGAGTTCTCGACCCAGATGGCCAGTTCGCTGGCACGGCTGCGGCCGTAGAGCTGGTTGCCCCATACGAAATTGCTGGTGGCGGACAGCTTGAAGTTCTTCCAGGTGAAGGCCGTCGAAAGACCGCCCTGCCAAGGAATGATCGGCGAGCCCGCCTCGATGTAACGGGCGGAAGCGTAGTCGGTGGTCTTGTTGCCGTTCGCGTCGATGTAGAGGTTGCGGCCCGTCTGCGGATCGACGCCGGCATATTCGCGGAGATACCAGGTAGCCAGCTGGCCGCCGTCATGGTACACCTGCGAAACACCGGAGTAGTTCGACTTGGTGACGGTGACACCTTCACCGAAACCGGTCAGCCAGTTCTTGTTGTAGGCGATTTCAAAGTCAACGTCCCAACGGAAGTCGCGCGTCTTGACAGGGGTCGAGAAGACAGCGGCCTCAAAACCGGTGTTGATTACGGAACCCAGGTTCTGCCACTGCTGCGAGAAACCGCCGGACGGCGGGAGGTCGCGATAGACGAGCAGGTCATTGGTCTTGTTGCGATACCAGTTCAGGTCCAGGGACAAGCGGTCGCTGATACCGATCTCGGCACCGACGTTGAACTGGTCGGTCTGCTCCCATTTCAGGTTGGCGTTCGCCATCTGGGTAGCCGTTGCAGCCGAGTGGTTGTCATACTGCGTGCTGTAGGAGAACGCTTCGAGATACTTGCTGGCACCGATGTCTTTCATACCGGTCTTACCCCAGCTGACCTTCAGCTTGAGGTTGGTGATGGCCGAAGAGTTGAAGAAATCCTCATTGCTGACCACCCACGCCGCCGAAACGCTCGGGAACATGGCCGTGCGGTTCTGCTTGTTGAAGGTCGAGGACTGGTCGATACGGAACGAAGCGTTGAGGAAGTACTTGGAGGCGTAGTTGTAAGCCGCCTGGGAGATGAAGGACTGCATGCCCGTCACCGACATGGTGCCGGCCACGTCCTTGCTGTCGGAAGCGACGCTCAGTACATAGAGGCCGTACGGGAGACCCTTGCCTTCACCATACACATTCTGCCACCAGGAACGCTGCGCCTCATAGCCGACGAGGGCGTCGAAGGAGTGCTTGCCCCAGTCCTTCTGGACCTTGAACATATTGGTGGAGATGCCGCCATAACCAAGCGACTGCTCGCCTTCCACCTGGTCACCGGGCTGCATGTATTCCACATCGGCAGTACGGTGATAGTCGAAGGTCGCGGCGCTTGCACTGGCACGCGTCTGCGATACGAAGGAAAGCCAAGGAGTGATCTGGGCGTTGACCACGAAGTCATAGTCCACGCCGAAGCTCTTCGAAGTACGGGAATCCTTGTTCCGGTCGGAATAACCGATCATCGGGTTCTTGTCATAACGGGAGTACAGGTCGGTGCGGCCGGTGAAAGGAACGAGATTGCCCTGGGAATCATACGGGCTGTCCCAAACGACGCCTTGGAGCACATAGTAAACCAACAGGTCATCCGGCTGGTCCTGCTTGTCGGCCCAAACGTTGAGGTTGTTGGTGATGGTCAGCCACTTGGTGAGATACATCGTGTTGTTGGAACGCACGTTGACCTTTTTGTAGCCGGTGTACTTCAGCGAACCTTGTTCATCGTAGTAGGAGATACTGTTATAGAAGGAGTTTTTGGCCGTTCTGCCGGCAACTGAGAGGTGATGGCTGTGCAGCAGCGCATTCCGGTAAACCAGGCCGCGCCAGTCCGTATCGGTGTTCATCACCGACTTCGGCGCAACCGACTGCATGGCGACGTCATCCACGAGGCCCGTTTCCGGGTCGCGGTAGTATTCACGATAGTACTGGTACAGCTGGCGGGAGTTCATCAGGCGCTGGCGGCTGAAATCCGCCTGGGCCATACCAACGGTCGACTTGAAGTTGAACTGAAGCTGGTCGCCTTTGGCTTTCTTGGTGGTGATGACGATCACACCGCCGTTGGCCTGGGCGCCGTACATACCCGTGGAACCGGCGTCCTTCAGGACTGTGACCGACTCCACGTCATTCGGGTCATACGAACCGCCGATGATACCATCGACCACGTAGAGCGGCTCCTGCGGCGCATTCAGGGAAGATGTACCACGGATGCGGATGGAAGCCGAGGAACCCGGCAGACCGCTGCTGTTGATGACCGAGACACCGGCCACCTTACCCTGGAGCATGTGGGTGATGTCGCTGGTCACCACATCGTTGAGTTTTTCGGCACCCACAACGGCAACCGCCGATGTGATTTCCGCACGAGTCTTGCTGGAATAACCCACAACGACGATTTCGTCGAGGAGTTGCTGGTCAACGTCGAGGGCGACGTTGATGAGCGCACGGTTCGAAACCGGGATTTCCACGGTCTTGAAACCGATTGACGTAAAGACCAGAACGGCATTGCCGTCCGTCACATTGAGGGCGTAGGTACCGTCAATGCCCGTGACCGTGCCGTTCATCGTACCCTTTTCCATGACGCTGGCTCCGATCATGGGTTCACCGGTATCCGAGGCGGTAACGGTGCCCTTGACCGCAATCTGCGCATTGAGCTGCATCGCTGTCAGCAACAGGGCGAAGAGAAAGATCAAACGTTTCATAGATAATGTTTATGGTTGTTGTTACAGTTGTTTCGCTTCGAGTAACAGCGCGTGGTCGAACGCAACGTCCAGGACCGTCTTGTCGGAGGCCGTGACCGTGCCGTAATCCACGTGGTTGTAGTAGTCCGTAATCTGATAGGTGCGGCCCTTTTCGAGGCCGCGGAGTTCCACCTGTTTCACCTGCGGGCCACGGGTATAGAAGGCATAGTGGAGCATGCCGTCCTTGCGGATCACATAGGTTTCCGGGAAATCATACCCGACATCATAAAGGCCCGGGACAAGTTCCCCTTCCGAGAGCCGCTTGGTGTTGTAGATGTCCAGGGCATTCCGAAGCAGTGCCTCTTTTTCAGGCGTCAGCAGGTAGGAACGGCGCACATGCGGATTGTCCTTGGGCCAGGTGAATTTCGTACCCAGGACAGCCCCGATGCCCAGCTGGGTCGGGAAATCATTGCCGCCGTCCGAGAGTTCGATGTGGTCGCCGTAATAAGCGGTGCGGGGCGCCAGGGCGCGCAGCACATAGCCTTTCGTGCGGATCTGCCAGCTGCTTTCGGGATCCGAGGAGACCGTCTTGTTGACATAAGGAAGATGATAGACGGAGAAGCAGTCACCGCAAGGGCAGAACTGCAGCACGGCATGCGGCTTGATTCCGCGCGCCGTCTCGAAGATCATCTTGAAGAAAGTGGGCATCTCCCGCACATCCTTTTCCGGATCGTCGGGATGGTGGGCCGGGCTGTAGTCCGGGGCGACCGCATTCATGTGCTGGCCGTCCAGTTTGAGGCCGTCGAAGCCCCAGTCACCGATGAACTTCTCAACCAGGGCTTTCTGTTCCCGGATGACATCGGCATCCACCGGCGAAAGGTACCAGCTGTCCCACCAAGTGATGTCCTGGGGTTTGCCGTCCTTGTCGCGGATGATGGAGTCCGGATACTTCTTCAGGAACGAAGTGCCCGGGTCCGCAGCCAGCGGCGCCCACCACAGTTCGGCCTTCATGCCATAGGAATGGATCTTGTCGACCAGGGCGCGCATGTCGGCGTCACCGCGCGGGAAACGCTTGGAGGTCAGATCCCAGTCGCCTTCCGCAATCTGATAGCCGTCATCCAGCGTAGCCCATTTGAAACCCAACTCGCTGACTTTTGGCAGGGTTCCGATGATCTCGGCAAGCGTGAACTGCCGTTCGTATCCCCAGGCGCACCAGGCCGGTTCAAAAGCAGCCGGCTCGCTCTCGGGCATCACCACGCCCTGGGCTTCGAGCAAGCCCGCATAGTTGCGCAACGCACTGAAGCAGTCCCCGGTAAAGAAGGAAATAAACGATTCGCAAGTCGCGAGCGATTGGCCCGGCTGCAGGGCAAACGGGCTGTCGTAGGCCTTCTCGATCGCCACCGTGGCATAATCATTTCCGGCCTTCTTTTCCACAGGCAGGCTGACCAGGATGGGATTGGGCTCCAGATGACCGATCATCACACCGGCATCGCGCCGCCACAGGCAGACGGCCGGAACGCCGCCGCCATAGTCGGTGTTGTTCATGCCCATATAGTTCTGCTGGAAGAAGCCGTCACCGACCGGCAGGAGCCAGTCGTCGCGTTCTTCCGTCGACTGCCCCTGGAACGACCAGAAGGCCGGATCGTCACCTGCACTGTTTACCTGCAGGCGGCAGACAGACCATCCGTTCACCGGAAGGGGCTTGTCGGAAGTGTTGGTGTAGTTCACCCGAACCACCAGTGTGGACGGGAAACGGTCGTACGTAGAAAGGGTCAGCTGGCGGACAAGACCGTTGGCCGCTTTTCCTTCCAGGACAAGGCTGTTTCCGTTTCCGAAAACATCATTGACCACCGCTTTGGCAAGGCGGGAAGACCGGAAAGGAACCTGCGTTCCATCGACCGTGATGGCAACCAGGTCCGCCACGTCTGCCAACAGGGGCGCGGCAGCCCGCGAAGAGACAATCTGCAAAGTACCTGTCCGATCGGCAGACAGCGTAAGGTCGCCACTTGTCATCTTTTGGGTACATCCCGTCAAAGCGAGCAGGCAGGCCAGCAGCCAGGCAAAGGAAATCCGTGTTTTCATAACGCGAGTTTTTGGCCGAAATATTTTTCTGCCGCCTCCTGGACGGCCTGTTTCGAAGCGAAGGCGCCCGTACCGCCGGCAGCTGTCGTATTGATGGCGCCGGTCAGATTGCCGATCCACTGGCAGGTTTCCAGATCCTTGCCGCTCACATAAGCCGAGATGAAACCGGCGTCGAAACTGTCGCCGGCCCCGATGGCATCGACCACGTTGGGATTGAGCATCGCCGGCATGGGAAGGCGGCCCGCATTGGTAACGAGCAGAGAACCGCGTGTGCCCATCTTGACAACGGTCACGTTGGCATAAGGAAGAATCGCTTCCACCGCCTCGTCCACCGTGGATTTGCGCGTGATGGCCATCAGTTCCTGTTCGTTGGGCATGAAAACGTCCACGAGCGGCAGGATGCGGGCGTAATCGAACTCCCAGGTCTCTGCCGGATCGAACTGGACATCCATCGAAAGCGTGGTGCCACAGGATTTGATGAGCTGGACGATCTCCAGGAGTTCCCGATGCAAGGTTTCCTGCAGGAAGACGGACGACACGTGGACGTGGCGGGCGGCGCGGATGATCTCGGGCTTGATATCCCGGACACCCATCAGGCTCATGGCACCCGGATAGGTCACGTTCGCCCGGTCGTTGTCGTAGTTCAGGATGGCGGTCAGGCCGGTTGCGGCGTTATCCACCTCGATCAGATTGGAAATATCCACGCCCCGCTGCTGCAGCGACGATTTGACGACATCCCCGAAACTGTCGCGGCCGATCATGCCGACAAAGGAGACCGCGGAGCCGAGCGTCGCGGCATTGGCCGCGAAAATGGCGGTGGAACTGCCCAGCGTCAGCGTCATGTCCTTCGCGAAAATCTCTTTGCCGACCTCGGGAAAACCGGCGATCCGGTTGAGCAGGAGATCGACATTCAATTCGCCAAGGGCAAGGATATCAAACTTTTTCATCAGAGGCTCGCGTTGAGGTTCACCAGATTGAAAGCTACATAGTATTTGTCGATAGCCCGCTCGATCGTCGAAAGCACGATGCCTTCGGCGTCGATGCCATTGAGGGCCAGGTTGTCATAAAGCATCCGGCGTGCAGCCACAGCTTCAGGCTTCTGCCAGATATAGCGGGCGCCGGTCTGGATGAGCCAGCGCTGGCGGTCCGGCGTGATGGAGGCAAAGTCATCGGGCGATTCCTCGCCGTGTACCCATTTCTTCCAGCGGCCTGATTCGATGACCAGCCGCTTCAGCGTCGCCGTCATGTGGGAATGCATCGGCACGCGGCCTTCAGCATACAAGTCATTCTCAACGGCCTCCAGTTCTTCCAGGGCATTGTATTCCGAAACCGTGAATTCGGGGCCGACATTGGCGGCACCCATCCCCGTGAGCGGATATTCCTCCGGATTTTCCACGTCATCCGTATAATGGCCTTTGATGAAACTGCCGTACGGGGCGACCGTCGAAGTCAGCTGCCGCGCCACGACCGGATCGAAGAACGTGGTATGGAGATCCGTCCCTACCTTTCCGACCACGAAACAAGGCCAGGCATCCGAACAACCGTTCTTGGCCAGGCCGGCTTTGAGCAAGCCCAGGAATTTCGTGAAAACAGACATATCGGCCAAGCCGCCATGCACCTCTTCGGTACCGACCTCGTAAGCGATGGGCGGAAGGCCGCGCTCTTTGCGGAAATTCTCAATATGGGTAATGAGTTCGATCGTCCGGGCGGCGACCACCTCGATGTCGATGATCTGGCCTTTGGGCAGGAACCGGTCCACGGTAGGATCGACGTGGATCAGCTCGTAGCCGGCCAGCAGGGCCGCCTCATAGGAACGCTTGACCCCTTCCATCGCCTTTTCATAAGGCCACATCTCGAGGGTCTGGATATCTTTGAGCCACGGTCCGCCGTGGTCGATGCAGGCCAGGAACGGTCCGGTAAAATGGTTGCGGGCCGCTTCCACCTTCATCACGCGGACGAAATCTTCCTGCGTCATGCCGGTATAACCGCCGTCGCAGTCCACCTGGTTGAGGGTGGCGGCGAAAAGGATCGGCGCGTTGTTCCGTTTGGCGGCGCGGAACGCCGCCTTGATGACTGCTGGAGAGTTCGGGCAGACAGCCAGGAGGGACATGGGTTTGTGTCCCGCCGCTGTCAGCTCACCGATCCGGTCCAGCAGTCGCCTCAATTTGGGAGTCTCATCTATGTTCGTTCGATTACTCATTGTTTGCATCGTTTGAAAAATCCATCAAAAATCATAAATCTGGACGCCGTTCACCACCCGGGAAATCGTTCCCCGGACGGAAGGCTTGTCAGGATTGAGTCCCTTCGAAAGGGAGAAGAAATAGCCAAGAAGCTGTCCCACAAGTACATAAGGGACACACTTGTACTGCACGGATTGGAGGGCTGCCACATCGGGCGCGTTGATTTCGAAATCAATGTCCTGCACACCGGACGGATCGAGGGAAACGACAATCTGGGCGGCAGGCTGGTTTTCGCGGCTCACCTGATCGATCAGGTCAAGCTCATAGCGGCGGGTATAAGGATCGTCGCTCAAGAGGTACACGACCAGCGTCTGTTCGTTGACAACCGCCTTGGGACCATGACGCAGGCCCATGAACGAGTCGAACGAACACATGATCTGGCCGTCCGTCAGTTCCTGCAGTTTCAGATGGCATTCGCAGGCAATGCCTTTCAACGGGCCGGAGCCCAGGAACACCGCCCGGCGGATATCCTTGGATGTCATCTGCTGCAGCGCCGTGGTTACATTGTCTTCCAGGAAACGGGAAGCGAACGCAGCCGCCGCTTCCAGCCCATCCCGCTCAGCCGGGAGTGTCTGGATATTCTTGCAGAGCAGGCATGCGATCAGCATGGAGGTGAAACTGCTGGTCATGGCCAGGCTCCGGTCATTCGTTCCGTCCGGAAGGACGACCACGAAATCTTCCTCCGGATCGGCTTCCCGGGCCAGGCAGCCGTCAGGATTACAGGTAATGATCAAGTGCCGCGCACCAGGGCAGAACTTGCGGGCGATCCGATAGGCGGCAACGCTTTCGGGGCTGTTGCCGGAACGGGCGAAGGAGATGAAGAGTTTATCGTCAGGGCTCAGGAAAGAATGGGGAGCCGACACGATGTCGGTCGTGGCGACGGAGCGGGCCTTGCCGAAACCATCCTGGATGAACAGGCAGACAGCCGTATCGGCCACGAAAGCCGAAGTACCGGCGCCGGTCAGCACGATCCGGGTATCCTTGCCGATGCCGTTTGCAGCAAAGAAATGTTCGATACCGGCCTTCTTTGCGCAGAGGACGTCGAATGTTTCTCTCCACATCTTCGGCTGATGGGCAATCTCGCGGATTGTATGGCAGTCCAATGTGAGCATATTTATAAGGTATTATCGTTGTCTCGGAATCATCCGATTTTACTCGTTAGTGCAAATCTAACAATAAATTTATTTTTCGACAAAAAAATTTGGGCTTATTTCTTATTTTTTGTAAGTTTGTGCTAGAAATCCGGTTTGGAACGAAAGATATTTCTTATTTTTTGAAACTTTTGAAATGGTAACTTTCGAGAATAAAGAATTATTACTATCTTGCAACCGATTCTTTTGAAACGAAACCATAACTTTCAAATAACCGACCGACAACCTGCTGTGCCATGAAAAGAAAGTATTCCATTGAAGAAAGAAGAAGTAAAATCTTGAATATGCTCCATACGGATGGCCGCGTTTTCGTGGAACAGCTCGTCGAGACTTTCGATGTTTCCGAAGTGTCCATCCGGAAAGACCTCGCCGTCCTGGAAGAGCGCAAACTGCTGGTCCGGGTGAAAGGCGGCGCCATCATCCTCCACCAGTCGGGCGATTTCGACGACATGTCGATCAGCAGCAAGCAGCGGCTTCATGCCCGGGAAAAACAGCTGATCGGCAAATACGCGGCCTCCATGATTCACGACGGGGATCGGATTATCCTTGATTCCGGCACCACAACCATGGAAATCGCCAAGAACCTGGACAACTTCAACCACCTGACCATCATTACCAACGCGCTGGACATCGCCATCACGCTCAACAATTACAACCGTTTCACGGTCATCGTGCTCGGCGGCACGATGCGTTCCGTATCCCACTCGACGGTCGGTATGTACTCCGAATCCGCGCTCAAAAACATCTTCTGCGACAAGCTTTTCCTCGGCGTTGACAGCATCAGCATCAAGGACGGCCTTTCCACGCCCAGCCTGGAGGAGGCCAGCCTCAACCAGGCCATGATCGGCGCGGCCAAGGAGGTCATCGCCGTTTTCGATTCCAGCAAATTCGGACGCAGGACTTTTGCGCACATCGCCTCGCTCGACAAGATCACGACCATTGTCACCGACAGCCACATCCCGCCCGAATTCCGGGATTACATCGAAAAATCCCACATCATCCTGCATACCGTGGACATTGACCAATAACCTTTCACAACAATGGCAGAAAAGAAACACAACTGGCTGCTCTACGCCCTCATCACCATGATCACCTGGGGCGTCTGGGGCGCTTTTTCCGACCAGACCACCCTTCCCAAGAACCTGGTCTATGTCGTATGGGCCCTGAGCATGATCCCCTGCGCAATCGCCGCGCTCATCAACATCAAATTCAAACTGGACATCCGCACCAAGCCCGCCCTTCTGAGCATGGCAGTGGGCCTTCTGGGTGCCGGCGGACAGTTGGTGCTGTTCCTGGCCCTGGACTACGCACCGGCCTATCTGGTGATGCCGATGATTTCGGTAGCGCCGATCGTGACCGTGCTGCTGTCAGCCCTTTTCCTGAAAGAAAGGGTCTCCAAGCTGGGAATCGTGGGAATTGCCCTGGCTTTCGTCGCCCTCGTGTGCTTCGCCCTCCCCGACAAGACGGACGATGCCGCCAAGAGCTGGATCTGGATCGTGTACGCTTCCGTGGTTTTCATCTGCTGGGGTATCCAGGCCTTCGTGATGAAACTGGCCAACAACTCCACACCGGACGCTGAAAGCGTGTTCGTTTACATGGCCATCGCGGCGGTACTGCTGATTCCCGTGGCCCTGCTCATGGGCGACGGCTCCGGCATCACCTCGCAAGGCTGGGGAGAACTGACCAAAGTGTTCTTCGTCCAGATCCTGAACGCCATCGGCGCCTTCACGCTTGTCTATGCCAACCGCTATGGCAAAGCCATGATCATCGCGCCGCTTGCCGATGCCTGCGCCCCGGTCATCATGTGCATCATTTCCCTTATCCTCTACGCGGCCGTCCCCACTGTGCCGCAGATTGTCGGTATCGTGGCTGCCATCAGCTGCGTGCTGATCTTCAGCCGTGAATAAGCTCAACCCCTTCACCCTGCGGATCATTCTGTACCTGCTGCCCCTGCTCCTTGCAGCAGGGGCCTGCGGTTGTGAAGACCCGCTTGCCCATCGAAGCATCGCCAAGCCGGAGAAACAGGAGAAACCCGAAAGCCCGGCCGGCTCCAAGACACGGAAAGTGCCCGAGATGGGTGCCTGCCAGGTCATCAACGTCCGGCTTGAAGAACTATCCGGCCTGTGCATGACGAAAGATTCGACGGCGCTCTGGGCCGTCGGCGACGAAGGTGCGCTCTGCCAGGTATCGTTCTCAGGCGCCGTCAAACCCGTCCTGAAGAGCAGGATGGATCTGGAAGGCGTCACCCTCGACCCTGCCACCGGCGACCTGTACCTTGCCGTCGAAGGCGACCAGATGGTCTGCCGCGTCGCCGCGCCCGACTATCAGACGGTCGATACCTTGTTTTATATCCAGGAAGCGGTTCAGGGCAATTTCGAGAACAACGGGTTGGAAGGCATCAGCTTTTACAAGGACAGTCTTCTCTTTGTCGGCAGTCAGGAAGATGCCCTGCTGTGGACCTGCAAACTCGACGGCTCCATCGTCGCCCGCCGGAGTCTCATGAGCGAAACTTCCCTGATCAAAGAAATCGGCGGACTCTGCTACGATCCTTCGAAGAATTGGCTCTGGGTCACCGACTCCGACGCCTGCAGACTCTTCCTTTTCTCCGCCAACACTTTTGACCTCCTCGCCTCCTACGACATCCCCTCCATCGAGAACGCCGAGTCCATCTGCATCGACCGCACCCACAATTGCATCTGGGTCGGCAGCGATGAAGACTCCTCCAAACTCTACAAGTTCAACTTTACCTTCTGAGTTCACTTCCCCAGAGACTCCGCTCGCGGCATAACAGAAAGACAGCTCAATCATTGGACAACTACACATTTACATTAGTCCCGCCTCTTTCCGAAAAACAAAAACGCCAACCTTAAAGGCTGGCGTTTTGTTTTGAGCGGAAAACGAGACTCGAACTATACCATATAATGCATTGATAATCAATGATTTAGAAGAATCCAAAAAGACATCAGGTGAAACATAGGTGAAACTTTCGTGGCTTTTCAGGACGTATAGGGGAAGCGACGTCAATAGGGGCGTTCCACTTAATGGCGGGTCCAGCATCTAACTTGTTTAAGTAGAAAAAAATATTTATCTTTGCTTGCAACCACATTGCGCGCGACACTTGATGGCCTTATTCTCGAAACTTAAACTTTGGCAAAAGATATTCCTGCTGGTCCTTGCGGGCATTTTTGTCGGCGGCGGCGG
>JAFWOY010000033.1 GCA_017509755.1 Bacteroidales bacterium | reverse complement strand
TTTAGGGCCAGGACCGTAGATGGTATGTATTTTCCAGATTCAATCGAATTGATAGTGTTGCGGCTAACACCGATAGCATCTGCAAGTTGTTGTTGGGTAATATCAAAGATAGCCCTTTCCACCCTCACTGTATTTTTCATAAGACCTGTTCCTTTTTGGAACGCAGGAGCATCCCCTTGAAGATGATGTAATACAAGCCGAATACCAGAATTGGCAGCACTATGAGGAATAACTCGCTAATAAACTCTGGAAGGTATCCTTCATCGTCCCAGAAAAAGCGATATAGATGTAATTCCAAGGTAATGCTCGTAATTAAGAATAAAACGAAAAAGGCATATGCCGTGATTCCAACTGCCTTCAACCGCAAACTGGCTATCATCTCGTCTTCCACTTTTTCTTTCGAAAGGCATATTAGAAACAGAGATAGGATGAGAAGCAGATGAGAAGATTTCGCAAGATACCAAGCCGTATCGATATTGGCTGTGGTATGAAGGAGAATTGTTTTAGTTCCCTCTACGAGTACCGAGAGGAGCAGGAGCCACCAGCCAATCTTTTGGCACTTGTGGGGCATAAGAATGCTTTTGTTGCTGTTCATATCATAACAATGTTGATGATTATGGCTATAAAGGTAAGTTTATTTTTCAAAATGACAAGAATATTTTGCATTATTCCAAGGAAAGTTGTATCTTTGTATCGTAAAAGAAAAACAAATAATCGATAAACAATAAATCAATGATGGACAAGGTGGCAATTCTGGCAAGGGTCTCAACGCAGAGACAGGACTACGAAAGGCAGGTGGTGGAACTGACCGACTACTGCCAGCGGATGAACTGGGAGGTCGTGAAGGTATTCGCCAACAAGGTCAGCGGAGCCACAAGAAACGCCGACAGAGAGGAAATCTCCGGGCTGGTGGATTATGTCAAGGAGCATCGCCTGAACCGGGTCGTATGCCTCGAAATCAGCCGTCTGGGGCGTAACACCCTCGAGGCACTGAAGGTCATCAACTACATCAACGAGAACGGGGTCTCCCTCCACATCAAGAACTACAACCTCAACACCCTCACCGAAGACGGCAAGGTCAATCCGGTCGCATCGCTCATCTGCACAATCTTACTCGAGATAGCCAGTATGGAGCGACTGACCATCAAGGAGCGGATGGCGAGCGGCAGGGACCAATACATCGCCAAATGCCGCCGGGAAGGGGTCAAGATGGGCAGACCATCCACCTACCGCAAGAGCGACGATAGCTACAAGGACCAGTACCATCAGGAATCGGTCTGCTCCGGAAAGGCATCTCGCTGCGTAACGTCCAGAAGATAACGGGGACCAGCATCGGGACACTGCAAAAAATCAAAAGGTTTGTATAAGGTGTTTTCTGCGACCTATTTCTATAACTATCTGTTATTCAGTATAGGTGATGTTCCCTCACTCACCGCAAATAATACTGAATATCAGCGTGTTGCAAACTCTACACACATTTTTGCACACGCTTTTTTTATGGGAACAATATACTAGTTTACACCAAAAATCGTAGAAATTATTGAAGTCCAGCACAAAAAGGCTGGACTTTTTTGAAAGATTTCCCCATACTTTTGGTATATGTATATAGATAAAAGCCAAGAGATATGAGACTTGAACTTGAACACTTCGATTCCTTGATTTCGCTTGTCAGCCATTTCAACTCCGACAAACGATGCAGAGACTTCATTACTGAGCAAAGATGGCATAAAGTGGTTGTGTGCCCTTTCTGTGGTTCCGTCCACATTTATACTTGCTCCAATGGGGACAATCAGTTCAAATGTGGTGACTGCCACAAGCGATTCTCTTGCTTGGTTGGTACTATCTTCGAGAATACGAAACTCCCCTTGCAGAAATGGTTCATGGCGATGTACCTTATCAGCAGCCATAAGAAAGGTATCTCTTCCTATCAGTTGAGCAAGGACATTCATGTAACCCAGAAAACTGCTTGGTTTATTCTTCATAAGGTTCGTACCCTTTTCAATCAGTACGATACTACTGCATTGGAAGGTGAGGTTGAGCTGGATGAAATGTATCTTGGTGGACGCGAAACCAACAAGCATGAATCCAAGAAAACTGAAAGGACGCAGGGTCGTTCAACGAAAACCAAGACACCGATTTTCGGTATGGTTTCTCGTAAAGGCGAGGTTCGCGCCATTGTTGTTCCCAACACCCAGGCAAGCACCCTTGTACCAATCATCAAGCAGTTCGTTGATGACAACGCACACATTTTTACCGATGAACTTAGTGCTTATTCTGTCCTTGACAAGTTGGGCTACAAGCACGATGTCATTCGCCATTGTGATAAGGAGTTCTCCAAAAACGGCATCACCACCAACTCAATCGAAGGATTCTGGGGACACTTCAAGAGAATGGTATTTGGAACATATCACTTTGTGAGCAAGGCATATCTTCAGCAGTACATCAACGAGGCGGTATATCGCTACAATACAAGAAAAATCAGCGAATCTTCTAGACTCGCTGATATGTTTGCCAAGAGTATTGGTGCGTGTTCCTATGATGCTGTTAAGATGCTGAAAGCGGCTTAATAATTCTCATTGTCGTTATAATCAATGAAGCCTTGAAGTTCATTTGCCCTATCAAGTGCAACATCAAGAGATTGATTCATTTCAGAAAGACCTTTTCTTGCATTCCCAATATCACTATGTACAATAGATTGAAAGGTGTTTTCACATAGTGTTTTGATATGTTGCATTTCATTGATGATAGTTTCAATGAGAGATTTAGGCGTTGGGTTATAGTTATCTCCTGGTACTGGTGATATTTCATTACCTTCGGCATATTCATTCAACACTCTCTTCACACTTTCTGCAACAATCTTGCGGAGTTGTGATTCATTTAATTTGATTGTATTCTTTTTCATATTCTTATTTGTTTTTGATTCGTTATTGACTTTATCTGAAATCAAAACCTTCGTTGCATTGTTTATCTCCCGAAGGTAGCCAAACAATTCACCATTCTGTCTGCTAAGGTATTCATGATTATAGTCTATAACCTTCTTATCTCCATTCGGAAGTACGCAAACAGCATTGTATTCCCACTGCTTTGGCACTGTTACTGAATGTACGAAATAGATTGTCTCATGTTCAATTTCATTGTGTTGAATCCATTTGTCATTGTTGTAACAAAAACACCATTGAGGATACCCTATACTCCTAGATTCTTGAAAGGTTGAAGGTTTATTTACTGTGGTAAATTCATCTTCATAAACCACAGTGTTTCTCCAATCCAATAATTGTTCATCTGTGGAATATAAACCCTTCCTAAAAGAACCCTTTTCGTTTTCCAATGATAGTTCATGAATATCCTTTCCATCAACATCATCATTCGTTAAGTACTGGAATATCGCAGCCCTTTCAATGAAAAGAGATTTCAACTCTTTAATGGTCGCTTCATGATTAACATACATTTGGCATATCCGATACAAGTATCGCTTGTCGGGCGTTCTGTCAATATCTGCTAATTGTTTCGCTATCTCAGGAAACTCTCTTATTGCATCTTCTGCTGATTTCATACTAATAAATAGTTTCGTTAACGAAAAAAAAACTATCTTTACAACACAAGAAAAAGCAGCATATATGAAAGAGTTATTTGAGAATAAGAGAATTGTAGAAGACTTTCGTAAAGACAAAACTAACTCACCTTCGTATAGATGGAAACCTCTTCAACTATCCGAAGAATATGATATATGGTTAAAATACTATGCTGGTGACAAATTGGACAACAAAATATTCAATGTTAAAGATTTGTGCAAGGGTATTCAACATGCATATGTGTATTTTATAAAACAAGATGGTGAATCATTCTCCTACGAATATGATGGGGATGTTATCGTTGACAGAAAAACAGAGAATAAAATTCGCACAGACATAATTGACAATCTTGACAAGATAGAAAAGGATATAAAGAAACAGATTGTAGAAATGAAAAACGCACCCGAATAGGATGCGTTTCTTTCATTTAGTGTAAACTAGTATATTGTTCCCTTTTTTATTTCTTACTGCATCTAATTGGGCACTCCAGTCTTTAAAGAGACATAAAGAAAACAGTAGGGAGAAAAATTTGGGAAAGTAGGGAGAAAGACCTATTTTTGTATCAAAAAGTAGGGAGAAAATGGCTACTATAGATAAACTTATCGCTCTGATTGAGCAGTATAGGAAATTGGGAATTGACTCGCAGATAGACTACGAGAAATTCTATCTATACTCCATTATTACCCACTCCACCGCTATCGAAGGTTCCACCGTTACGGAAATCGAGAACCAGTTGCTGTTTGATGAAGGAATCTCGGCGAAGGGCAGGACCATCGTGGAACAAATGATGAACCTGGACCTAAAAAAGGCATATGAAGAGAGCATCCGTCTGGCAAAGTCCCATTCGGAGATAACGATTTACGTCCTCAAAGGCCTTTCGCATCTGATTATGAAGAATACCGGTTCTATCTATAAATCCCCCCTTGGCGAATTCTCATCGGCCAATGGGGACATCCGACTTGTGAATGTCGCGGCCGGAGTCGGTGGCAAATCCTACATGAGCTTTCAGAAAGTCCCAGCCAGACTCCAGGAGTTCTGTGATTGGCTTAACGCCCAGAGGAACAGGGAAATGTCAATAGCCGAGCGCTACAACCTCAGTTTCGAGGCACACTACAGACTGGTTACCATCCATCCTTGGGCCGACGGCAACGGTCGTATGGCCAGACTCTTGATGAACCACATCCAGTTTGAATTCGGCCTCGTCCCAGCCAAAGTGCTAAAGGAAGACAAGGGCGACTATATCAACGCCTTGATTGCCACACGAGAGAATGAAGACATTACATACTTCCTCGAGTTCATGGCCGGAGAGATGGTAAAGACCATTTCGTCGGACATCAATGCCTTCACCAACTCCAGTGGAGACAGTGGGGAGAAAAAGCAAAAAAGTAGGGAGAAAATCCTCCTGTTGCTCAAGACTCATCCCCAATATTCCGCAAAAAAACTGGCCGACGCGATCGGTATCACTGAGAAGGGTGTGGAGAAGCAGTTGGCCAAACTGAAAGCCGAAGGTCTTCTTAAACGAACCGGACCGGACAAAGGAGGCGAATGGATTGTTCTTGAGTAAAGCAACGCATCCTATTACAGGTGTCTTTGATAATCTAGGAGTAGGCACACTCGGAAAACCACTGAATCAGCAAGGGCTGGACCTAACAATGAACGAACAGGCTAATAAAAGACGGAACGCGGTGATCCTGAAATCGGTCTCGCTGGCAGCCCTCATCGTTTTTGCCGTCGCGGTCTGGTTGGTGAAATTCCATTTTGTGGCCAGGTCTCCTTATCGCGTGACTCATATTTTCTTCCATTCGCTGGTCGTAGATCCTGCCAGGGGCTTTTCCATGACAGACGATGAAACGTGGAACGAAGCGACGCCCGGTTTCTGCCAGTGGATGACCACTGTCCATGAATTTGACCAGATCCTGCAGCAGCTGTATGACAGAGGCTATGTGCTTGTCAGCCTTTACGACATTGTCCGTATTACGAAGGACGAGAACGGCGTAGCGCATGTAGCACCAAAGAAGATTTATCTGCCCCGGGGAAAGACTCCGTTCGTTTTGTCGATAGACGATCTTTCCTATTATCACAGCTACGGCGGCCGCGGCTGTGCGACCCGCATGATCGTCGGTGAAGACGGCAAGCCGACCTGCGAATATGTCGATGCCTCCGGACAGACCCTCATCGGACCTTATGACTGCATACCGAGATTAGACGCTTTTCTGGAAGAGCATCCGGATTTTTCCTATAAAGGGGCAAAAGGAACGATAGCACTTACCGGTTATAATGGGATTTTCGGATACAGGACCGACTTCTGTTACCGCGATCACGTGAATCTTGACGAGGATCAGCAGGCCTTCCTGGATGCCAATCCGGACTTTGACTGGAATGCGGAATGTGAAGCTGCCAGGGCCGTTGCGCAGGCGATCCTGGATGACGGATGGACCTTCGCAAGCCATACCTGGGGCCATATCAGGATCGGAGACGCTGGCATGGAATGGGTCCGGACGGATACGCAGAAATGGCTCGAGCAAGTCGCCCCTTTGATCGGCGGAACCGATATCATTATCTTTGCCCACGGCCAGGACCTGGCTTCCTGGAATGAGGATTACGCTTCGACCGAGAAATTCCAATATTTGAAGAGCCAGGGATTTTCGATTTACTGCAATGTCGATTCATCTAAGTATTTCGTCCAGATCGGCGATGATTTCTTAAGGATGGGCAGAAGGGACCTCGACGGCTACCGGCTATACAAAGCAATCTACGGCGGTGAGGACCTGGTCAGCGACTTGATTGATGCTGCTACGGTCTTCGATCCGCAACGGCCCAAGGACCCGATCCTGTACCAGCGGTAAAATTTCTAGTTTATCTGCGTTTGATCACTCTCCCGTCTTTATCCTTGAAATCGCCACAAAGGATGATGATCCAATCGACGAGGACCCAAATGCCAAAACCGCCCAGGAACCAGCAAAGCAAAAAGGTAGCCAGCCAGTCCTTGTCACTCACAGCGGCGTTATTGTCAACAAGTGGATCGGTACCGGTCAGGGAACCTCCGCTCTTTCTGTCCCGCCCGGAACAGAAAGACCATCATTCGAATACCAGCGATTCCAGCGCACAGAGCGATTGATCCTTCACCGGCGAAGAGAAACATAGAAAGAGTGCGTGTTTGCCGTCGAGTGCTCCGAGTTCGGGAAGCGGGATGGCCAATTCAGTGGAAACACGGGGCATATCCGCCGTCAGGTCCAAGGTTCCGAGGACTTTGCCGCCCTGTGACTGCCAAGGACGGTCCGCCCAGACCGTGATGGTTCCATCGACTCCTTCGGGAACGAGTTGGAGGACGAGGCGGACGTCTTCCCGTCCCCGTGTCTGGCAGAAATTGAAGTATTTGTAACCGACGATGGAACCTGCGGTGTTGTGGATGACCCGGTTCATATTGTTGCGGAGATCGTAGGGCGCGTCGAACCGGTCGTCCGTGCCGTAGCCAGGCTCGAGATAAGAACCGGAGTAGAAATCGTCGCCGGGCTGACGCCATGGCTTCGGGCCTGTGTACCAGCAGGCAATGCCGGCCGAATGGCGTTCCAGGGGATTCAGGCCCGCCAGCGCAAAGCCTTCGGAGTTGTATTCCCCTTCGCTGATGGAAACCTTGCCGCCCGGCCCTTCTTCCACATCGACGGTAATGGGGGCCACCATCGCCTGGCGGGCATATTCATTGCGCCCGGTCTGGCGGTGATAGAACACATACCACTGGCCGTTGATTTCGCAGATGCTGCCGTGAGTATTGCCCGACGGAGTGGCCGATACGATGACTTCACCTTGTTCGCCGGTTTCACGCCCGCGGCCGTCGATGATGGTGCCGCCATAGGTCCAGGGGCCCAGAGGCGCGTCGCTATAAGCATAAGCCAGCGTATAATTGGTACCCGGAAGACCGAATTCGCCATCGGCGGTCCAGCGGCTGTAGATGAATACGTACTTGTCCTTGATCTTGCGGATGCTGGAGGCTTCGAAGAAACGGAAGATCCCCTCCTGGTTGAGATTGGACACCATATCCTCCACCACACGGGTCCCCGGCTTGAGAGAGGCCATCGTGACGGGATCCAACTCACCGCCGAACGACTGTGAGAAACCCCAGTAGCCATAAACGCGGCCGTCGTCATCGACCAGGACACCGGGATCGAATCCCATCACCCCGTCGGTCACAGCAGGATCATCCTGGCTCCAGTTGCAGGGCTCGAAGGGACCGTCCGGTCGGGAACTTTTGGCAACCAGGGAGTTCCGCCGCCCCCCCATATCGTTGGGATAGAGATACCAAGTCTTGGTACCGTCCGCATTCGTCACGCAGCAGACATCCGGCGCATACAACACGTCGCCCTGGCCGTTTTCGTTCAGTTCACGTCCGTCACGATCGTGCGTGACAGAAAGGATCACACCGTCATAACGCCAGTTCCACAGACTGTCCACCGGTGCCGACCAGACCACCTGGTCGCGGCCGCAATACATCGTCCGCTCGATATCGTGCGAGCCGTAGATATACACGCGCTTCCTGCCCGGATTGTCAGGATCTTCGAACACATAGGGCTCACCGTCGGGAATGTGCTCCCACAATGGCAAATAAGGATTGCCATAGGTCGCGGGCTCGCCCTGCGCAGAATAATCATACTCGGATCCGTGCAGGCTGTGAGGAATGCTGAAGATGATCATCATCAACAGTACGGCGAGGCAGACCACCCACTTGTTGTACTTCCATTTCAGCGTGGCTACGGCCGCAACGAACAGCAGGAAAGACACCAGGGTCTTGTTGTCGGTAAGGTCTGTACCGAAAGGGAATCCGGTCCACCAGGGGCCGAAAGCCGCGTGCTGCACGAGCGGCCCCAGGACAAATCCACCCACGAAAAGCGTGGCTGTTGTAATAATCAGCCAGGTGCTGTACTGCTTGCGGGTAATGACACGCAGGAGCGTATAGACGGCAAACAGCATCGCCGCAAACATGAACAGAATGTGCGGAATCAGGATGCCGGCCGGGACATCGTTGCGAAAACGGATCACGGGCGGATCGTCGGCACAATAATCCGTTCCGTCCACTGTGATATAATACTGCAGCTTTCCGGCTACGGGTTGTACAGGAAGTGATGCCTGCCACGCATCGTCTTTCCAACTGAAATCAACAGTGGTATATCCATCACTCGTAGGATAGCGGCGATAATGCAATTGGGCATCCGTCGTTGACGGCACGCCCGCAAGGCGCACGACCTTGTCGGCCCGCAGCCCGGTCCTGGGCAGTTTCAACTGATAACTGTCCCCGTTCAACGCAATGGTTACCCGCCTGGGATTCGTAGGACCGGTCTTGCGCTGGTAGATGCTCAGCGTCAATGTCAGGATGATGGCCAAAAGCCAGCAGAGCCAGTTTTTCATTTCTCGGAAGGATTTAATACAACTTGCAAAAGGAGCGTTTCGTCGCCGCGAAGCACTTTCACGGGAATAGTGGTGCCCGCCTTGAGTTCCGACAATCGTTCCATATATTCATTGATGTCACGGACAGGCTTTCCGTCAATCTCCTGGATGATGTCGCCACTCTTCATGCCGGCCGCATGGGCGGGTTTCCCCGGCATCACGATGTCCGCACGAAGACCAGGAACGGTGCTGGCCCCCGTGACGTCGGGCATAAGGCCCAGTGTCACCCTAAATTTGGTGTGGCTCATCGTATAGCTGCTCGGCACATTAATGAAATCCGGTGCTGCCGGCAGGCTGGCCAGCCTGGCGACCAGCTCTTCCGTGAAGGCCAGGACCTGCTGCATCCCGTCAAAATTCAGGGTTGAAGGAAGGTCATCCGGGGTGTGGTACTCCCCATGGCCGCCTGTCGTGAGGTTGAAGACCGGGATCTCCGCCGCCAGGAACGACGCCTGGTCACTCGGGCCATAGCCATCCGGTGTACAGGTAATGTGAAGGCCCGTCCGTTCCGCCACGGCCTCGGCCATGGCCTTGAATTCCGAGCTTGTCCCCGTTCCGGAAATACTCAAGGCGCTGTCGCGCAAGCGGCCAACCATATCGAGGTTCACCATCGCAACGATTCCATTGAGATCAGCGGGAAGGTTGATGCGACGTGCATCCGCCTGCTTCATCCATTCCACAAAACTCCGGGAACCCACGATACCTTGTTCTTCCGCCCCGAAGAACATGAAAACGATGCTTCGTGACGGCCGCACCTTTTTGAAATGCCGGGCCAGCTGGAGCACGACCGCATCGCCGCTGGCATTGTCGTCGGCACCCGGGTGAATCGCTACGGTGTCGGGGCGGCGTGAACCAGATCCTTCCCCACCCAGGCCCAAATGGTCATAATGCGCCCCTACAACGATGAATTCGTTGCGGAGTCGCCTGTCTTTTCCGCGTAGTACGGCGATGATGTTATGGGCGTTCTTGTGCTCCGTCTTCCCGAAGGTGAAATCTTGATAAAAACCTTTATTCTTCTTTTCCCGGACGACAGGCTTGAGCCGGAGACTGCGGAGTTCTCCAGCCAGATATTCAGAAGCGAGAGTGTCACCGGCCGTGGCGGGGAACCTGCCGCCTAGTTCCGGCGAAGCCAGATATTCCACCGTCTGGCGCATGTCGTCCTGATGCTGCGCATAAGTCGTCAAGACAAATGCGAAAGCCGATAGCAGTATTAAAAACGTTTTCTGCAAGAATCGCTTATCCATGGTTTTACCCGCCAAAGATATAAAAATAATCGCGATTGATGAGGGGTAGCAGCGAGTTTGTAAGAGGCCCTGTCCTACCGTCTTTCACCCAGTACACACCAGCGGATGAAGGGAATGCGGCGGATGATTTCGTAGAGGAGCGGTGAAAGCGTAAAAACCGCCACGCCCAGGATAACGTACATGGCGATCGGCGGAAGGGTCGTGTACGTCTTCATCATATAGCCCAGACTGACAATGACCAGATAGTGGACCACGTAGATGCCGAAGCTAGCGCGGGTCATATAACCGGCGAAAGCGTTTGTCCGGTCAAACCGGGCCTTGAACCATGCCATCATGGCGAGACAGGCCAACCATCCATAGATGCAGTTGAGCGGCCTGCCGAGATACTGCGGTGAAGTGTTGTCCTGCCCGAAGGTGAAGACAACCAGCAGTATGCCTGTCGCCAGGGTTGCGCCCAGCAATTGAATCCAGTACCTGCCAAGGACGTTCTGCACCGCATCGTTCGAGAAAACGAAGTACCCCATCAAGAAAGGAACCAGATAGAACAGCGGTTTGTAAAGGTTATAAAGACCGTCCGGTGACTCCGGCCTGGGGCTCCGGATAAGCAGTTGCTCCCCCGCCCAGAACAAGACGCCCAGCAGAAGCAGCCACACCATACCGGTCTTCCCACCAAAGACACGACCGCATCCGTCATGGAACCTGTCGGAAGGATCCAGTTTGCGGATGAGAAGCAGCAATAGCGAGAAGAGCCAGAGGTCTTGGATGAACCAGAGCGGACCGGTGCCCGAGACAGCCCACAGAAGGAACCTGCCCACACCCATTACGCCATCCAGCGCTCCGGTCTTAGCGGCCACGGCCGTATTGAAATAACCTGTCATCCAATGGAAAACGAACAGACCGACCGTTCCGGGCACCAGCAATTTGCGCGTACGGGCGCGGAACCATTCCTTTCCGGAGAGTTTCTCCAGCGCATAACGGGCACTGATGCCGGCAAGGAGGAAAAGCAGCGGCATGAACCATGGGTACAGGATGTACATCACCACATCCTGATACTGCGGCCCATCGCCGAATCCGCCGATGCCGCCGAATACACCCTTGTTGTTATAGAAATAAAAAACATGATAGAACAGTACCAGGAGAACTGTCACCCAGCGCAGGTTGTCGATCCAATGCTTCCTCATTTCGAAAGCCCCTCCATCGCCTGGTCGATCGCATCCTGAAAGATTTCCGTTTTGAGCAGCGCCATGCCCCGCTGGTCGCCCAGCACGATCAAAGCATCACCCGGTTTGATAGCATAGAGTTTGCGGGCGTCGCGGGGTATCACGACCTGTCCCTTGTCCCCCACCTTCACGACACCGAAAATGTATTTACCGTCTTTTTCCTGCATTTGTATGAAAAGTTAGAAATTTCCCACAAATATAACGGATTTCTCGAAAACGGCAACGTGTTTTAAGCGTTTCTTCGTATATTCGCCGAAAGACTGAATCCCTTCCGTAACCCTGCCCTTGGCGACGCGGAGCGACCGAGGCCCAAAAAACGAATCAAACTTAACAAAACCGGGGGTCGTGCGTCTTATTGGCATGAAACGATTTTTACTGATCCTAAGTATCTTCCTCTTTGTCTCGTTCCCGGCATCGGCCGGTACGCCCCGGAAGACTGTCTCCAAGACACTCATTTCGACCACGCTGATGGATTGCCGCCGTTATCCGGGTGTGGAAATGGTAAAGTTGGGCCGTATCAAAACGGCTGCGCTCAAGGGCATCGTCCGCCTCGCAGCCGCGACGGATCCCGATGCCAGAGACGCACTCCGCCTGATGAAAGGCATCCATGGTGTCACGGTCCTGGATTATGAGGACTGTTCCGGAACCGACAAAGACCGGATTTCCCGCAGGCTGGAACGAGCCCTGGCCGGCAGCGAAACGCTGATGGAGGCCAGTGACGGAGGTGAAAAAATGAGAATCTATGGAATCGTGGATGAACAGGGGGCGGAAGTCCGGGATTTCGTCCTGTACACTCCTTCAGATTGTGCCTTGATCTGCATCTTCGGTTCCCTCTCGATGGAGACTGTCGCCAAAATCGCTTCCCATGACTGAATCCCGCTTCCATCAGGATTATCTTCCGCTGGCGCAGACGCTTTATCGGATTGCCTATTACATACTGGAATCCGAAACTGAAGCAGAAGACGCGGTACAGGAAGTGTATGCGAAGCTATGGGAAGCCCGGGATGGCCTTGACGGCGTCAATTCGCCGAAAGCCTACGCCATCCGGATGTTGAAAAACCTGTGTCTCGACCGGATCCGGAAAGCAAAGTTCCTGTCTTTCCCGGAGCAATTACCGGAAAAGGACTATGCACCGGCGCCCGATGATACCCTCGACGCCAAGACACGCCTGAACAAGGTCCTCGAGGCCGTCAAGGCACTGCCTGAAAGACAACGCACCGTTCTCGTCCTCCGCACGGTCGAAGGCCTCTCGTATGAAGAGATCGCCGCACGAACCGGCATCAATTACCTGACCTGCCGTGTCCTGCTCTCGCAGGCCCGGTCCAAAATAAAATCGAAAGCATGAAACGGATCGAAGACATAGAAAAGATGGAATGGGATGCGCTGGAGTCAGCAGCCCGGGAACAAGAAGTGCCCGTACCGCCCGGACTTGAAGACCGCATCAAGGCCTCGCTGGCCGCCCAATCGCTCCTGAAGAAAGACGCGAAGCCGGCACCGGCCCGTTGGGTTTCGTATGCCGCCATCGCTGTCGCGGCCTCGCTGGCCGCCGTCACCCTCATTCCCAAATACCATGCAGACAACCTCACCGATACTTTCGATGATCCTTACCTGGCTTACGCACAGGTGGAAGCAACCTTCCAAAAAATAGCAGACAAGATGGCCGCCGGCGTCGATCTGGCCGCCAAGGCGGGTGAAACCGCTGAAAAAACCGTAGAAATCATCCAAAAAGTCACCGAATAATGAAACGTTTCGTCCTTGTAGCAGCCCTGCTGCTCACCACCATAACCACCTTTGCCCAGAACGGGAAAAGCATCTATCAGAAGTATTCCGATGCCGAAGGCGTCAGCGCCGTGTATATCTCTCCGGCCATGTTCCGGCTTATCGGAAAGATTCCCGATCTCCAAATCGAAGGAGAAGATGTCAACCTGGCCCCCATCATCAAGTCTCTCACCGGTCTTTATCTCATCGACAGTGAGAATCCCGCCATCAATGCATCCCTGAAGGCTGATGCCGAACAGTTCGTCATGAAAGGGAACTATGAACTGCTCATGGAAGCCAAAGACTCCGGTGAGACCATGCGACTGTTCACCGTCGGTACGGAAACCATCGTGAACGGATTCGTCATGATTGCCGACGAAGGAGATGAAACAACCTTCATCTTCCTGGACGGAAAGATGAACCGGGAAGAACTGGAAAAGGTCATTGCCGAGAGCACAAAGAAATAGGCCCATGTGACGGAGGGATTCTTTGCAGAATCGCCAAAAAGGAGTAACTTTAGCATCTAAAAAGCATGGCTATGCAAAAGATGCTATTGTTACTCCTTGTCACGATTATCCCGTTTGCTTCCGCTATCGCACAGGAGCGGCCGCAAGTACACATCATCGCCACGGGAGGCACTATCGCCGGCGTCAGCACCTCCGCTGCTTCCTCCGCCTACACGGCAGGGCAAGTCGGCATTCATACGCTCCTGGAAGCCGTTCCCCAAATCCGGGAGCTGGCCGATGTCAGCGGGGAGCAACTCGTCAACATCGGCTCCCAGGACATGAATGATGACGTCTGGCTCCGTCTTGCCAAACGCATCAACGAACTGCTGGCAGACGACGGCTGCGATGCCGTAGTCGTCACCCACGGAACCGATACGATGGAGGAAACCGCCTACTTCCTGAACCTGACCGTCAAGAGCGACAAGCCGGTTATCCTTGTCGGTTCGATGCGCCCCTCCAATGCCCTCAGCGCCGACGGCCCCGTCAACTTGTATAATGCCGTAGCCGCGGCTGTCTCCCCGAAATCACGGGGCATGGGCGTCATTTGCTGCATGAACAACCAATTGCTGGATGCCAAGACAGTCATCAAGACCCACACGATCGACTGTGACACCTTTGAAGGCGGCCCTTCGGGTGTACTCGGGTATGTTCACAACGGAGAAGCCGTCTATCTGCAACGTCCGCTCAACAAGCATACAATCCACTCAGACTTCGACATTTCTGACATACAGGAACTCCCCAGAGTCGGGATTGTCTATGGTTACGCCAATGCCTCCCCCCTTCCGTTACAAGCCTTCGTGGATGCCGGTTTCGACGGTATCGTCCTGGCCGGAGTCGGGGACGGAAACTTCTACAAAGATGTCTTTGAGGTGGCTGTCAAAGCCCAGGAGAAAGGCATCCAGATCGTTCGTTCTTCACGCTGTCCTACCGGGCCGACCTGTCTCAACGGCGAAGTAGATGACGCCCGCTATCATTTTGTAGCCTCCATGGACCTCAATCCGCAAAAGGCCCGTGTGTTGTTGATGCTCGCCTTGACGCGAACCCGCGACTGGCAGCAGATCCAACAGTATTTCGAAACCTATTAGCAACGCTCTTTCCATACCACAGCCATGCGAAAACTAACTTCTCTCCTGATCGTAGCCCTGCTGATGGTAGTGGGGTCCTGTGAGGAGCAGCCCACGCCCAAGCCGACTCCCACTCCTACTCCGACTCCCACACCGACTCCGGTTGCTGTCACTTCGGTTTCGCTGAACAAAACAACCATTGACCTCATCATCGGCGAGACATCCACCCTGACAGTCACGGTGTCACCTTCCAATGCGACGGACCAGGCCGTAACCTGGACGAGTTCGGACGCCAATGTAGCATCCGTCACCGCCGGTACGGTGAAAGGGATCGGGCTCGGCACAGCCACCATTACGGCTACAGCCGGCGGCAAGAGTGCCAGTTGCGCCATCACGGTGGCCAAGGGCGGCTTCCCGGAAGGAGAATTGCCACCCAGCAATGAAATCTGGTACACGACCAGTGACAACAAGCCGCTTTCCATGGTCAACAACCAAGGCTCCTGCACGCTCACTTCCAACACATACAGCAAAGGAATGGGTATCCTCCGCTTCAGCGGTCCCCTGACCCGTTTCGAACGGGTTTCAAACGATGATGGACAGGGTGCCCGCATTACAGGCCTCCTGATCCCGGACAGTGTGGAACAGATCGGACAGAATATTGTCTGGAGTTCCCCCGCTATCAAGGAATTCAGGATTCCCGCCTCCTTGAGGCTTACGGCTCCTTTCTCTTCGTCCCAAAAATTGTCCCTTGAACGTTTCACGGGGCAACATGTCTCAGAAGACGGACGTTGCGTCATCATCGACGGCACCCTGATGGCCTTCGCGCCGGCAGGCCTCGCTTCCTATGAGATCCCTTCGGGGGTCGTGCGGATTGCCTCGGAGGCCTTCGGACTCACACAGGAACTGAAATCCGTCGTCATTCCTGATGGGGTCACGGCTGTGGAACAAGGGTGCTTTGTCAGGTCAGCGCTGGAATCCGTCACGATTCCGGCCTCCGTCAAGGCACTGGATGTATATTCGTTCCTCGATTGCCGCCATCTGAAGAATCTGTTGGGCGACAGTCCCTTCATTTCGAAAGACCGGAAATTCCTCTTCGATCCCAATGCCTTCTACCCCATGATGCTGTTCTATTTTGCCGGACGGGATGACGAATCCTATGAGATTCCCGAAGGGATTTGTGCCATTGAGAATTATGCCTTTGCAGGCTGTGAAAAGCTCAAGAGCCTTACCTTCCCGGAGAGTCTCTACTTCATCGGAGGATCGGCTTTCATAGATTGCAGCCATCTGGAAGCTTTATATGGTAACCATTGCACATCCGACCACAAAGGCTTCGTCGCTGACAATAAACTGCAATTCCTGGTACCTTCCATCAGCGACGACTATGTGGTTCCCAACGACGTAACCAAACTTGGCGACAACCTCTTTGACGGAAGGCAGACGCTCCGCTCCGTCACGATGGGCGACCAGGTGACCTCCATCGGCAATTATGCATTCTCGAATTGTCCGGCACTCAAGACCGTCACCTTGTCTGCCAACCTGATCGATATCGGTTACAATCCCTTCATGCATTCCACGCAATTGGAATCGGTCTATTTCCGGGGCATCCTGCCGCCGTCCTGCAGTTCGATCCAGGTTGCGGATAACAATAGACTCACCATGTACGTTCCTTCACAGGCCATCCGGTTCTACACCGAAAACACGCAATGGAAGCCGTACTGGGATGTCATGAAACCGTATGATTATACCGACCTTCCCAAACCGGATTTCTACCTGTCCAGCGATTATTCCAAGGAGGGAGAGGTTACCGTCTATCAGAAGGCATCGGCCGGGAACGGGATCGACCTTGTCTTCATGGGCGACGCCTATTCCGACCGTCAAGTGGCCAACGGCACGTACCTGCGGGACATGAAAGCCTGCGTCGAGCAGTTCTTCGCCGTAGAACCGTACAAATCGTTCCGAACGTTGTTCAACGTCTATTTCGTCACCACAGTCTCCGCAACGGAAGGCTATGAACGGGGCGGCCGGAGTCTGGGCACCTATCGGGGCAACTCTACGTTCATGGGCGGCAACGATGACAAGTGCTTCGACCTGGCCCGCAAAGCGGTCCAGGACGATAATCGGATGGACGAAGTGCTGGTCCTTGTCTGCGGCTACCAGGATCTTTCGGGCACCGTCTACGTTTCGGGCACCTGTCAATTCTTCGAACCCAAAACCTGGACTGGACACGATTACGCATGCGGCCCTGCCGTGTGTTATTTCTCGAAACTGGATGAGTCCTTCCAGGAAACCGGCAAAACGCTTCGGCATGAAGGAGGCGGACACGGCTTTGCCAAGCTCGCTGATGAGTATCACTATACCGGGACCGTCTCGACGAATGACCGGGAACTGATCCGGAACCGCTCGGCTCACATGTGGTATTCCAACGTGGATATCACCTCCGACCCCACCCAGGTGAAATGGGCTCAGTTCCTGGCCGACGACCGCTACAAGAAAGAAGTCGGCATGTATGAAGGAGGCTTCACTTACCAATACGGCGTATGGCGGCCTTCGGAGAACAGTATCATGAATGACAACCAAGGCGGGTTCAACGCCCCTGCTCGTTACACCATCTGGTATCGGATCCACAAACTGGCCTACGGCAACAGCTGGAATGGAACCTACGAGGACTTCGCAACCTATGATGCCATCAACCGGAAGTAATACGAACATCCATCCCCGAACACTTCTGCGAAATCACTTTCATACCGAAGTCTTTTGCTTTATCGCCCTTTGTCTCACCGCTTGCGTGCAGCCGTTCCCGGATTCTGCGACGGACCTGCTGCCCCTGCCCCCGGAACAAAGGGCCCATATCTGGTAAGGTGCAGCGGAATCAATCCGCCGCACCTTTTACCGGCTCGAAAACCAGTTGGGTATCGAACGGACCAGGAACGGACAGGCGGCGACTAGTCGACAGGAGAGAAATCTTCCTTGCCTACGCCGCACATGGGGCACACCCAATCGGCCGGAAGGGCTTCGAAAGGAGTTCCCGGAGCAATGCCGTTGTCGGGGTCGCCGGCTGCGGGATCATACTCGTAGCCGCAAATGTCGCAGATGTACTTTTTCATATTCACTTCGTATGGGTTGACTATGTATGCAAATATAATGAATTTTTGAATATCAGCAGAATCTTCCCGATGGGTCAGGGCCGGACACGGATCCACGGCTCCCAATCCAGCAGGGAAGGAATGTCCTTCCAGGACTTGATCTCCGGAATGGGTTGCGCAAGTTCCTTCCGACGGGTGGGCACGAAGGGCGGCCGCTTGGGAACCAGCGGGAGAGCCTTGTCGGGATCCAATTGGGAGTAAGCGGCATTCATTTTCTTTTCCGTGATTGTATACCCCAGATTGACCGGCCGCATCTTGTCCTGCAGGTTGTGGGAGAACAGCCAATTGTACAGATCCGGCAGATAAAACACCCGGGCCAGTTCGGAATGCCCGCAGGCAGGCTGGTCGAAAATCAGCCGTTCGCCCTGGCCGCTGTCGTACATTTTCTTGACCAGGTCAGCCGAATAGGATACCCGTGTAACGGTATCCCGGAATCCATGAATGATCCACAGCGGAACTTCTGAAAGACCTGAAATGGAAGGCTCGTCATACCCGCCGCACATCGCCAGGGCTGCGGCAATCCGGTCCGGGTAGCGATGTACCATCTTGAGTGTCCCCCACCCGCCCATGCTCATGCCGATCACATAGAAGCGGTTCGTGTCGCAGGGAAACTTGTCGAAGACGAAATCGACCACCTTCTCCAAACGCTCGGGCACCCAGCCGACCACCTCGGTCTGGGGCGCGATGACCACCGCATCCAAAGGAAGACCCCGCTTGACGGCATCGATGGTCCCATAGCGCAGCACCTGATTCAGGTCGGTTCCGCTCAGGCTCTTTCCGTGCAGGAACAGAATCAAGGGGAGTTCCTGCCGGCAGGTATCGATACCCGGTGGCAGATAAAGCAGGAAATTGTACCCTTCCTTGACAGTATCCCGATATGCGTACAAGTCCTGCGCCTGCATCGAACCGAAACAGGAAACAGCCAGCAGGAGAAGCAGGACCAGACGTTTCATTCCTTGTAATCGATGCGGAAAATATCCACGGCATTGCCGCCGGCATCGCGGGCCTGGGACGTGGAGAAAAGATAGTGCCCGTCTTGCGAAATGTCAAGCCCTACCGGGAAGGAGTCCGCGTCCAGTGTGCCGACCTGGGTCATCGTACGCGTATCTACCACGGCAATCTTGCTGGAAAAGTTGCAGGCGGCGAAGACAAAACGGCCATCCGGCGAAATGACGATAGTCCGGGCGCCTGCCGGTACCTTGCAACTCTCCCAACCAGTCAGCGTGAACGTCGTCTTGTCGGGCTGCAAGGCCGAAATGGCATCATAGATCCGTCGCATCGGGATGCGCTGCACATAGCCCTTGCTGTTGATGCTGGCATACAGATAATCTTCGTGCAACAGCAGATGCCGCAGGTTGGACATCGGGCCGAGAATCCGCCCCAGATACCGTTCCTGTACCAGGTCGATGACGGCGATGCCGCCCGTTCCGCCCATGCAGCCGACCAGCAGATAGCGGTTGTCCGGTGTAAAAACCGTCCCACGCAGGCAGTAGCCACTGCCCACGTCCCGGTTGACCGGCGTCGTCCGGCTGTAATTGAGTTTCAACTTGTAGTCCACCGTATAACAGGCCGTGTAATGCCAGTCGGAGACCTCTTCACTGGAGATATCGATCAGGCCGACCGTATTGTCGCCCCAATGGGTGACCGCAATCAGCTGGCCGTCCGGCGAGGTCGCAATCATCTTGGGGAGCGGCCCGGTCTCAAACATCCGGACAATGGTGTCGCATTGGGTATCAATGACAGCCAGCGCAGACGGATCCTGCGCATTGATGTCATAGCTGCGGCGGTAATAGGGGACCCACAGATACCGCCCGCCATGGGAGAACGTGCTTTCGACCGGTTTTCCCGCGAACGTACCGGGCTCCTTGTACGTATAGGAGAAGGGGAACAGTCCGCTGTCGGGCGCCCACAGGTCCTGATGACTGCCGTCAAAACGGTGGTGGATCACTTTCAGTTTCCCGCCCGTGGCAAAGTCGAAGACGACGGTCCGCATCCCTTCCAGCGAATTCACATAATACTTGCTGCCGTCGGGATGGATATGGACCGATTTGGGCGAAAGGACATCCTCATCGCGGGTTTCGGCATCACCCCCGGTATAGTACTGCTTCCGCGTCACGAACGTAACCGTGATGGAATCGGCCTCCAGCCGGGTGACGCCCGGTGTCGGATGGACAACCGGCGGTACGGCCCCGCCCGTAAGAAGTGCAAGAAAGCATAAACAGAGAATTGTGAGCATTGTTCTAAAAAATTACTACCTTTGCTGCCACAAGGAAGGTTGGCCGAGTGGTCGATGGCGGCAGTCTTGAAAACTGTTAGGCGGTAACGCCTCAGGGGTTCGAATCCCTTACCTTCCGCTCGTTTCTTCTACAGCTTCGCTGCCGGCCTTGGTGCCGGAAAAGAACTTCCACTGGAAAATCAACAGGTAGATCGCACCGCAGGTGATGCAACTGTCCGCGAAATTGAAAATCGGGCGGAAGAAAATGACGTGCCGTCCGCCCCAGATGGGGAAATTGGCAGGCAGCGTCGTATCGATGATCGGGAAATAGAACATATCCACGACGCGCCCATAGAGGAACGGCGCATAATCGAAGAGGATGCCGTAGAACATCGAATCGATCATGTTGCCGATGGCGCCGCAGAGGATGGCAGCCAGGCCGATGAGCACACCCCTCGGCGTCTCCGGCTTTTTCAGCAGGCGCCGCATATAGATGATGATCAAGGCGATCAGGACCAGTCGGCACAGACTGAGCGCCAGTTTGCCCCAGCCTTCGCCGAACTGCAGGCCGAACGCCATCCCGTTGTTCTCGATAAACAGGATCTGAAACCAATCACCGGCCACATGGATGCTCTGGCCGATGGTCATATGGGTTTTGACCAGGATCTTGATGACCTGGTCAATGATCAGCAGGAGAATCACGAGCAACGTGATCCGAGTGCCTTTGGACAACTTCATCGTCTAGCGCTTGTTCTTCGCTTCAACGCTGAGCGTCGCATGGGGAACGAGCCGCAGGCGTTCCTTCGGAATCAGCTTGCCGGTCACACGGCAGACGCCGTAAGTCTTGTTCTCGATGCGGATGAGCGCAGCTTCCAGGTTCTGGATGAACTTGTACTGGCGGGCGGCCAGCTGGCTGGCCTCTTCCTTCGCCTGCGAAGCGGAACCTTCCTCAAGCACCTTGAAAGACGGAGAAGTGTCCTCGGTGTCGTTGCTGCTGCTATGGTCGATCTGGGCCTGAAGCATGCGATAGTCCCTGCGGGCCTTCTCGAGCTTCTGGAGGATCAGTTCCTTGAACTCCTGGAGCTCCTCATCACTGTAGCGGACTTTCTCTACGGGTTCTTCTTTCATCTGTTCCATAACGCTATCTTGTTTAAATCTAAAATTCAAATATAACCTTTTTATTTCAATTTAACAACAGCAATCGCAAGGGTTCCGTCTTCCCATTCAACTTCCACCGCACCGGCCGGATTGTCCTGGAACCGGATGCTGCGCGACAGGGTCTGGGCACAGACATACGGGCCGAATTGCTTCAGCGCCTCCTGCAGGGCTGCATTGGGCGCAATGGTCACTTCAATGCGGTCGGTCACTTCAAAGCCGGAGGACTTGCGCAGATTCTGGATGCGGTTGACCAATTCGCGTGCCAGACCTTCCTGCCGGAGTTCCGGCGTGAGTTCCACGTCGAGTGCGATGGTCAGGGCGCCTTGCGAAGCGACGAGCCAGCCAGGCATGTCTTCGGAAGAGATCTGGTAATCACCCGGATTGAGCGTCACTTCTCCGCCCGGAAGTTGGAGGGCATAGGCCTCGTCGGCAGCTTCGGCGCGCTGGATGGCCGAAATGACGGACTGGTCTAGGGTCGTCATCGCAGCGGCGATCTCTTTCATCCGGGGGCCATACACCTTGCCGAGGGTCTTGAAATTGGGTTTGATCTTCTTGGTGATGATGCCTTCGGTATTCTCCACGAATTCCATCTCTTTCACATTGACTTCTGCAAGGATCAGTTCTTTGACAGAGGCAAGGCGGGCACGGACCTGCTCGGAAATGACGGGGATGAGCATCCGTTTCAGCGGTTGTTTCACCGCCAGGCGTTCTGCTTTGCGAAGCGCCAGTACCATCGAGGAAGCCTGCTGGGCCAGCGCCATCCGCTCCTCAAGTTCCGGATCGATGACCGAAAGGTCCGCAGCGGGCATCTGAACGAAATGGACAGATCCTTCGCTGCGCGCAGGTTGACAGGAGGCGGTCAGGTCGAGGTAGAGGCGGTCGGCAAAGAAAGGAGCGATCGGAGCCATCAGGATGGCAACGTCGCACAAAGCCTTGTAAAGAGTCTGGTAAGCGGCCTGCTTGTCGGCTGTCATCTCACCTGCCCAATAGCGGGAGCGGTTGAGACGGACATACCAGTTGGACAAGTCGTCGCAGACGAAATTCTCGATCAGGCGGCCGGCCGTCTTGATGTCGTAATCGTCGTAAGCAGCCCGGACGTCGCGGATCAGGCTGTTGAGCCGGGAAAGGATCCAACGGTCGATTTCCGTGAGAGATTCGTCATGCGCGACCTGATCAGGCATCTCCCAGTTGTCGATATTGGCATAACGGGCGAAGAAAGCATAGGTATTGTAGAGCGTGCCGAAGAACTTGCGCCGGACTTCATCGACACCGCTTTCGTCAAACTTGAGGTTGTCCCACGGCTCGGCATTGGTGAGCATATACCAGCGGAGCGCATCGGCGCCGTAGGTGTCGAGCGCCTTGAACGGATCGACCGCATTGCCGAGACGCTTGCTCATCTTGTTGCCGGCCTTGTCGAGCACCAGGCCGTTCGAGATGACGCGTTTGAAGGCGGGTGTGCCGCTGACCATCGTATGGATGGCATGGAGCGTATAGAACCAGCCGCGCGTCTGGTCAACGCCTTCGGCGATGAAATCGGCCGTCGCGCCGAACTTCTCGCTGCCGAGATTCCGAAGCCCTTCCTGGGCATATGGCATCGCACCGGAATCGAACCACACGTCGATCAAGTCGCTTTCGCGGACCATCTTCCGGCCAGTCGGCGAGACCAGGAAGATCTCATCCACGAACGGACGGTGCAAATCGATGCGATTGTAATTTTCAAGACGCTTGTCGGTTGGATCAAAGCCTTTTTCTTTCAAGGGGTTGCTCTTCATCACACCTGCAGCTACCGCCAGCTCGATCTCCGCATAAAGTTCCGCAACCGTTCCGATGCACTTCTCTTCCTTGCCGTCTTCGGTGCGCCAGATCGGGAGCGGCGTCCCCCAGAAGCGGCTGCGGCTCAGGTTCCAGTCCTGGATATTTTCAAGCCACTGACCAAAGCGGCCCGTACCCGTGGAAGCGGGTTTCCAGGTGATCTGCTGGTTGAGTGCCACCATCTCGTCCTTGACGGCCGAGGCCTTGATGAACCAGGAATCGAGCGGGTAATAGAGAACCGGCATGTCGGTACGCCAGCTATGCGGATAGCTGTGCACGTGTTTCTGCACCTTGAAGGCGCGGCCGTCGGCCTTGAGCATCACGCAAAGGTCGATGTCGAGGCTGGTCTCCTCCTCCACATGTTCGAAGTACTGTTTATAGCCGGATTTCACGTAGCGGCCGGAGAATTCGGAATAGGAAGGATCCACGCAGTCTTTCACATAGTCCGGGTCGAGATCCTCGATCCGGCAGAAACGTCCCTGGCGGTCCACCTGAGCCTGCGGATTGCCGTCCTTGTCCACGGGAAGGACACCCGAGATGCCTGCAGCCGCGGCCACCCGCTTGTCATCGGCGCCGAAGGTCGGCGCGATGTGCACGATACCCGTACCGTCTTCCGTGGTCACATAGTCGCCCGGGACGATGCGGAACGCATCCCCTTCCGGTTTGAACCAGGGAATCAACTGCTTGTAGCGGATACCTACGAGTTCACTGCCTTTGAAAGTCCCCTCGAGACGCTTCCAGGGAACGAGTTTATCCCCTTTCTGGTAGTCTTCGAACGGAAGATTCTCCGCCTTGGGGTTGAACCAGGCACTGACGAGGGCATCGGCCAGCAGATAGACTGCCGGTTCGCCACTATACGGATTGAAAGAGCGGACCCGCACATAGTCGATATTGGGGCCGACGCAGAGACCGGTATTGGAAGGGAGGGTCCACGGTGTGGTCGTCCAGGCCAGCACGCACAGAGGCAGGCCGTCCACGAAAAGCCGCTCGGAATCCGCATTGCGGATGACTGAGAACTGGACCGTGACCGTCGTGTCCGACACATCCTTGTAGCATCCCGGCTGGTTGAGTTCGTGGGAACTCAGGCCCGTTCCGTCGGTCGGAGAATACGGCTGGATGGTGAATCCCTTGTAAAGGAGCCCTTTGTCATAGATCTTCCGCAAAAGATACCAGAGCGTCTCGATATAGCGGTTGTCATAGGTGATGTACGGATCATCCATATCCACCCAATACCCGATCTGCTCGGTCAGCGAAGCCCACTCCGCCGTGTATTTCATCACTTCCTTGCGGCAGGTGGCATTGTATTCAGCGACCGTGATTTTGGTGCCGATGTCAGCCTTGGTGATGCCGAGTTTCTTCTCCACGCCCAGTTCCACCGGCAGGCCATGCGTATCCCAGCCGGCCTTGCGTTCGACATGGAAACCCGTCTGTGTTTTGTACCGGCAGACGGCATCCTTGATGGAACGGGCCATCACGTGGTGGATACCGGGCATTCCATTGGCGGACGGCGGACCTTCAAAAAAGATGAACGCCGGAGCGCCCTCACTCTCTTTCAGTACATTGCGGAAGGTATTCTCGTTTTTCCATTTCTCCAGGATCTCCCGGTTGACCGCTACCAGGTCCAGTTTCTTGTATTCGGCAAAACTCATGGCGTGCTCACTGTAGGTTACAATTTGAATTTGCAAAGATACGATAATTCACTAATTTTGGGCAAGCAAAGTAAAATTGATATGGGCGTCATCGATATCATCATCGTCTGCTGTTTCCTGCCGGTCCTGTATTTCGGCATCAAGAACGGTCTGGTCAAGCAACTGGTCGCATTTGCCGTCATCTATTTCGGCATCCTGCTCTCCCTGCGCTTTGCCACGCCGGTCGCCGAGTGGGCCATGGCACACGTCAAAATCCCGGAATTCTGGGCCAAAGCCGTTTCTTTCATCCTGATCTTTTTTGTAGTTGCCCTGCTTTTAAATTTATTGGGCAAAATCATCGAGAAAATTATCAAGATTTCCATGCTCGGCTGGCTCAACAAACTGCTGGGCGTCGTGATGACCTTCCTCCTCTTCGCCCTGTTGCTTTCCGTGGTGGTCTATTTCGTGGACTCGGCCAACAACCTGCTGGATTTCATTCCGAAAGAAAAACTGGAAGAATCCCGCTTCTACCCCGCCCTGCTCAATCTGTCCCAACAGGTCTTCCCGCATTTCAAGGAACTTTTCCAGCAGGGACAAATTTAACTTTTTGAATTTTGCAGGAGGCTGGCAGATTTTGCTTTTCTGTCAGCCCGAATCCCTTTCGCGTGCCGAAATTTGCGTTCGGAAACAACACCGAGCAAATGGCACGTGATACCCGGATACGACCTTTGACCGACAGGGATGTGGCAGTGGACCTTCTCCTGCCTGACTCCTTTCTCTTATCTGGCTTTCTCTATGCATTTCTGCTCCTGGCAACCTTGTTCCTGTCCGTCCTGTCGGTCATTTTTATGAGATAAGCACCCGGGGGAGCGTGTGAGAGAAGTCTTGATGGGCGAGAAGACACGTGCTGGAGAGCTCCCCTCTTTATTGGAAACGCATGAAGACGAACATACGACAACACGACATTTCCGACTGCGCCGCCGCTTGCGTAGCTTCCATCGCCAGGTACTATGGCGTCGCAGTCCCGCTTACGGTCATCCGCGAAGCGTCCGGCACCTCGATGGCCGGCACGAGCCTGAAAGGGATCCTGGATGCCTGCCGGGAGATCGGATTCCAGGCAGTTGCTTACAAGTCGGATGAGAAAAAACTGGAAAACCTGTTCGGACTGGCCGAGCCCGTAATCCTGCATGTCACCGACAAGCACGACAACCTGCACTTCGTCGTCTTGCAAGCCATCAACACCCGGGGGGCCCGCATCATGGACCCGGCCGTCGGGAAAACGGTCAGAATGCCGGTCGAAAAGCTGCGCAACCAATGGACCGGCTACCTGGTGACGATGAAACCGGCCCCGGAGGGAAAGAAACCGCATCCCCTCAATCGTACAACACACAAATCATTATTATCCAATCTGCGGTTTCTTTCGCTCCGGGACTTTCTGCTGATGCTGGCCGGTTCCGTCGTCTATATCGTGGGCGGTCTCTGCACGGCCCTATTCCTGCAGCACATCCTCGACGGTATCCTGCCGGCAGGTGACCGCAGCGAACTGCTGCGCACGGGTCTGCTGATGTTCTCCGTCATGGTCTGTACCTTGCTGGTCGGCTATGGCCGCATCCTCTATGCACTCCGGCTCAGCATCATGCTCGACAGCCACCTGATCCTGGACTATCTGAAACATCTGTTCCGCCTGCCCGCCGCCTTTTTCACCCGCCGTGGCAGCGGAGAACTCCACGCGCGGATCGGTGATGCTGCCAAGGTCCGCCGCTTCCTGGTCGATGGCAGTTCGACGCTGCTGACCAGCGTGCTGATCCTTCTTGTCTCGTTTACCCTGATGTTCACCACGCATTGGCGGCTGGCCCTGTTAATGCTGACATTCATTCCGGTCTATCTTACCCTCTATCTGGCCGCCGACCGGGTGAACAAAAGGGTAAACCGGGACATCATCGAGCAGTCTGCCGTCTTCGAAGAAAGGACGGTCGAAGGCATCACAGCTGTCCGGACCATCCGCTATTTCGGAAACGGCGAACGGTTGCTGCACAGCATCGAGAAAGAATACCGGCTCCTGGCCCGGAAACTGATGCAGGGAGGCCGTTGGGCCGACTGCTTTGCCTCTGCAGCGGACGGTATCGCCAAGATGCTCACCCTCACACTGTTGACTGTCGGATCCCTATATATCTTCTCGGGCACGCTGACCGTCGGGGCCCTGATGTCGTTCTACGCGCTGACGGCCTGGTTTTCCGCACCGATGGAAGAACTGGTCGGCCTCAACGAGAAACTGTCAGAAGCCCGGATCGCTTATGAACGACTCTGCGACATCACAGAACTGGACCCGGAAGATACAGGCATCTGCCACTTCGAACCCAAGGCCGGCGAAGACCTGGTATTCGACGGCATCAGTTTTTCCTACCCGGGCTGCCCCGTCCTGCTGCAGAATCTCAAGCTTACCCTGGCGGCCGGAAAAATCACGGCTGTCCGAGGTCCCAGCGGATGTGGAAAGAGCTCGCTGGCAGGTCTGCTGATGCGGGACTTCACGGTACAGGAAGGGGTCATCCGGCTTGGGCTCACGGACATCCGGCTCTATGCCCTGGAAGCCTGGCGGCGCTTTGTCTCCATCGTTCCGCAGGAGCCGCTGCTGCTCAATTCCTCCATCCTCGACAATATCACCTGCCAGGATCCCGCACCCGACGTGGAGCGGGTTGTGCAGCTGCTGGAAGCGCTGGACTTGGGCCCTTTCGTCCGGGAACTCCCGATGGGCATCCTTACCCGGATCGGCGAACGGGGCGGATCGGTTTCAGGTGGCCAGCGCCAGCGGATCGCGCTGGCCCGGGCCCTATACCATCAACCGGCCATCCTTATCCTTGACGAAGCGACGTCCTCACTCGATGAAACCTCCCGGCAATGCCTGCTGCGCTGCGTCTGCCGCTTCCGGGACGAAGGAGGGACCGTGATGATGATTACCCACGACGCCGACAACGAAACCATCGCCGATGCCGTCATCCAATTATGAACAATACCGTGCGCACGGATACAAGGTCCATCCCGGACACCTGCAAGGACGGGAAAAACCCTAATAAAACAAACCAATGGAAGAAACAACGATGTATGGACGGGGTTTGAGAGAACTGCATTCTTCCGAACTCCAGATACAGGGCGGGGCCGGCAAGGTCCTGACCGCTGTATTTGAAAAGATCCGCAATCTGATAGACACGATTGCCGATTATCTGCCGAATTTTCTTAAAGGGCTCAAGGACGGTTTCCTGGGCAAAGATGCGGAATAAAGGAGGACTGATATGCACGAAATCGGTATCAACGAAGCCGCCCTCGTATGGGGTGGCGTAGACAAGAGAGCCCAGGATGCACTCTACACGATCGGCTATATCCTGGGTGTCATCGCTCGCTTCATCGGCGCAATCTTCCTCTTCAAGAAGGACAAACCGACTGCCGCCTAGAACTGAATGACCGGGTCTCTCTCCGGAGAGACCCCTTTACTCCTATGAAAAGAATCCTATTCATCCTCATCCTGTTGGCCTTCACAACCCGACTGCCGGCCCAGGAGCGCTGGACTCTCGAGGAGTGCATCCGCTACGGCATGGAGCACAATCTCGACCTGCAGGCGCAGGATATCGAGATTGCGGCCCGGAAAGGGGTACTGCGGCAGAAAGTAGCCGCACATTTTCCCGTCATCCAGGCTACAGTGGGACAGGAATACAACTGGGGGCGCAGCGTGGACATGCAGGAACTGGTCATCATCCGCAACAAACTGACCAAAGCCACCGGTGCTTCGCTGAGTGCCTCCTTTCCCCTTTTCGACGGCTTTTCCCGGCACTACGCACGCCTGGCCGCCCGTAAATCCGTGGAAGAAGCCGTGTTGGATGCCCAGTCCCTGAAACGGTCGCTGACCGTTGACATTACGCGTGCCTATCTCCAACTGATGCTCTCCCGGCAAATCCATGCCTGTGCCCGGGAAAGCCATGCCGCCATCGTGCAGCAGCGCGAACGGACCGCCCGGCTCGTGGAGGCCGGCAGCCAGCCGAAAAGTGCGCTGAACGAGATGGATGCACAGGTGGCGGCGGAGAAAGCCGCCGTCGTGGAAGCCGGCTGCCAGGTACGGACCGCTATCCTGACGCTGGGCCGGCTGATGAACCTGATCCCGGAAGATGACTTTCCGGCGGATGACACCTTTCGGGAAGAAGACGCCTTGCGGCCGGCTCCCCTGCTGACCGCCGTACAGGTCGAAGACTGGCTCTGGCAAGACCCGCGCATCCGCAGCGCGAAAACCGGCATCGAAGCCATGGAATACCGGCATTCCGCCGCCAAAGGCGCCTTTCTGCCCAGTTTGCGCCTGGCTGCCGGATACGGGACTTATTACAGCAGTGCAGCGGAAGGCGACCTGCGGACCCAGTTCGGCGAAAACCGCAACCCTTCCCTCTCCTTCCAACTCGTCATTCCCATCTTCGACGCGCTGGGGCGCTTCTCCCAGGCCCGCCAGGCCCGGCTGGACCTTGATCTGGCCCGGCTCAACGCCGCTCGTGTCAAAATGCAGGTGGAAGAAGAGATCCGGGGCGCGGCCATCGAAGCAGACAACTGCTGCCAGCGTTACCTTTCGGCCGAAGAAACCCTCCAGGCCATGCAGGAACTGCTTTCCGTCACCGAGGCCAAATACAACCTGGGCGCCGCCTCGGCCCTTGATTACATCGTGGCCCGCAACCAGCACGCCAAAGCCCGCTCGGATTTCCTGCAGGCCAAATGGCAGTACCTGTTCCAGCTCAAGTTGCTGGAATACTATCGGCGATGAAAAAAACGACCAGCAACAAGACACGGAAGCGGATCGTCATCGGGGCCGCCCTCCTGCTCATCCTGCTGCTTTTGCGGCCTGGACGCAGCCCGCGTCCGGAAGTGGAAGTCCAATCCGTAACCCGTTGCGACTTGACCGAAATGATACCGGCCTCCGGGACCATCCGTCCTGTCGTGGAAGTGAAGATTACCCCGGACGTCTCGGGCGAAGTGGTGGACATCCTGGTACGGGAAGGTGATTCCGTCGAAGCGGGAGACCTGATTCTCAAAATCCGGCAGGACCTCTACCTTTCCCAAGTCGAGCAGGCCGGCGCGTCGCTGGGAAGTTTGCGGGCGCAATATGCCCGGCAGCGGGCGGAAGTGCGGCAGGCACGCCTCAACCACGAAAGAGACCAGAAACTGTACGCGCTGAACGCCGTTTCCGCCGCCGAGTTCCAGACCTCGAAGACCGAACTGGACATCGCAGAAAGCGGACTGCGGGCTGCGGAATTTGCCGTACGGAGCGGGGAAGCCCAGCTCAAGGAGGCGCGGGAAAACCTGCAGAAGACCACATTGTACGCGCCCATCAGCGGCACTGTCTCCCATATCGGCGTGGAAAAAGGAGAGCGGGTTGTGGGAACCAGCCAGATGACCGGGACGGAGTTGCTGCGCATTGCCGATTTCAGCCGGATGGAGGTCGTGGTCGAAGTCGGCGAGAGCGACGTCGTCCGCATCGAACCGGGTGACAGTGTCCGGGTGGAAGTCGATGCCTACCCGCGCCGGCATTTCCAGGGTCGGGTGACCCAAATCGCAAATTCCGCCAAAAATCTGGATGTCCGCTTCGAACAAGTTACTAACTTTGCAGTCCGGATTGAACTGCTGCCCGATTCGGTGCGCTTTCTGCCCGGCATGTCCGCCGCCGTTTCCATCCTCACGGAGGAAAGGCCCGATTGCCTGGCGCTGCCGACCGGAAGCATCTTCACCCGCGGAAAAGAAGAATATGTATGGACCGTCGGTCCGGGGCATACCGCGCAGGCGCGGAAAGTCACGACCGGAATCCAGCAGACAGACCGGATTGAAATCCGGGAAGGGCTGTCCGAGGGAGAACGGGTTGTTACCGGCCCGCCCGAGCTGGTCGGAAAAGGCCTCACCGAAGGACAGAAACTCAAGATAAAAGAATGAAGCTACGCCATGCGTGAAAAGATATTGATGATCGAAACCAGTACGGAATGCTGTTCCGTAGCGCTTGCCGACGGCACGCAGATCCTGGCATCCCGTGTGAATGAGACACCCCGGCAGCACGCTGCCCAACTCGTCCCCTATATTCAGGAAGTCTTGAAGGAAAGCGGAGTGTCCGCCAATGCGCTGGACGCCGTCGCTGTCAGCGAGGGCCCCGGCTCTTACACCGGCCTCCGGGTCGGTGTCTCCACGGCCAAAGGCATTTGTTTCGGCGCGGGAGTTCCCCTGATCGGGATTGACACCCTGGAGATCCTTGCCCGGCAGGCGGAAGGACGTCATGACCGTATCATCGCCATGCTCGATGCCCGCCGGATGGAAGTGTATGCTGCACCGTTCGACGGAGCCTGTCACAAATTGGGCGATACCCGGGCCGTCATCCTGGACAATTCCAGCTACTGGGAAGAACTTGACGCCGGCACGGTCCTTTTCATCGGTACCGGCGTAGAAAAGTTCCAAAGCATTTGCCAGCACCCGAACGCCCGTTTCCAGCCGTGCTTCCCGCTGGCCACCGCCATGGTCCAGCCGGCGCTGGCCGCCCTGCAAAAAAAAGAGTTCAAAGACGTAGCGTACTTTGAACCCTTTTACCTGAAGGAATTCGTGGCCGGCATCAGCCGGAAATCCGTCCTATAAGAGCTTGCGGACCAACTGGTCCAGGGCCGTCTCGTCAAAGACGTCCCGTCCGGCGAAATCGCCGGTGCGGTCAATCACGAACATCGTAGGGACATGGTCTACGTTGTACGCGATCACAGCCGGAGACTGGGTGCCCAGACCGTCATTGACACTGATCCAGGGCAGATTCTGGCCCTTCACGACAGCGGCCCAGCTGGGTTTGTCGATATCGAGGCTGACTTGATAGATTTCCAGTCCTTTCGCGTGGTATTTCGCATAGATCTCCGCCAGGTCGGCATTGAAAACCTTGTGTTCGTCCTGGCCGACGCTCCAGAAGGAAAGGATGATCACTTTCCCTTCCAGTTCTGACAGGGTCCGGTTCTGACCCTCTACATCCGGCATGGTCAGGTCGGGGAAACTGATGACGGAGACATCGCCAAAACGGTTCGAGAGTTCCAGGTCATTCTGGCGGGTATCCACGGCATCACGCAAGGCCGTCAGGTACTCCGTCTTCGGATACACCTGGGACAGGGAATCCAATACGGTCTTGAAGATGACGACATCGCTCTCCTGGCCGAAGACCGGCAGGTTGTCCGTGAAGCGCTGGAAGAGCACCAGGGCTGACGTGATGGACTTGGGATGGGTTACCACGTGCTTGATAGCCTGCCGTTTGTAATCCACGTAGAGCTTGCTCATCGCGCGGTTGACCTCCTTGACCTCCGCTTCCGTACTGTCATCGTTCAAGGAAGCCGCCAAGGCATTCATCTGCTCGGAAGCCGTGGAGAAGGCCGCATTGACATCGCGCATGAGCAGGGACTCTTCAGATCCCTCGATCGTATAGGGACCAGCCGCCGGAACGGTAACCGTCACCTGGTCGGAAGGGAGCAGGACCATCGAAGCAACCGGTTTGCCGCCCAGATACAGATAGTACAGGTAAGGGGCATTGCCCTTGAGCCGCACTTTGTAGTTGAAATGACCGTCCCGGTCGGTCCGGATGGTATCGACCGGCATGAGCCGGTTGTAATTGAGTTTGGACAGGACGACCGTCGAATCGCCGGCCCCTTCGAGGGTCGCGCTGATGCGGGCGACCGGCTGTTGGCCGCAGGCTGCAAAAAGCAACAAGGCGCTGGCCCAGAGGATCAATCGTTTCATAGACGTACTATTGCTTGTTGAAAGCGTCGGCGATGGCGGAAGCAATCTGCGCGAAGCGCTCGGGCGTCAACTGTTTCTTCTCCTTGCGGAAATCCATGTCCCCTTCGGTCTGGAGAGGCACCAGGTGGATATGGGCGTGCGGAACTTCCATGCCAAGGACCGCCACGCCAACCCGTTTGCAGGGGACAGCGGCACGGACCGCAGCCGCCACGCGGGCCGCGAACTGCCACAGGCCGGCATACGTTTCCGGGTCCAGGTCGAAGATATAGTCAACCTCTTTCTTGGGAATCACGAGGGTATGTCCTTCCGCAAGCGGATTGATGTCGAGGAATGCATAAAAGTCGGCGTCTTCGGCCACTTTCCAGGACGGGATCTCACCCGCCACGATTCTGCTGAAAATGGATGCCATGGCTAGATCGAGATATCCAGGATTTCAAACTTGATGATGCCGGAAGGGACGGCGACATCGACGATTTCCCCTTTCTTGTGGCCCATCAGGGCCTTGCCGATCGGCGTGGTCATGGCCAGCTTGCCTTCCAGGATGTTCGCCTCGCTCTCTCCGACAAAGGTATAGGAAACGATGGCGCCGGTGCCCCGATTCTTGAGCTTGACTTTCGTCAGCATCTGTACGGTATCGGTATTGATCTTGGATTCGTCGATCACTTTCGCATTGGCGATCAGGTCCTGCATCTTGCTGATCTTGAGCTCCAGCATTCCCTGTGCTTCGCGGGCCGCGTCGTATTCCGCATTTTCAGAAAGGTCGCCTTTGTCGCGGGCTTCGGCGATCGCGCGCGAAATGACCGGACGTTCGGCAATCATCGCAGCGAGTTCCTCGCGCAATTTGTCGAGGCCTTCCTGCGTTACATAATGTGATTCTCCCATAATATAAAAGTTAAAAAGAAAAGAATCCCACCCGGAGTGGGACCCTTTCAATGTCCAATATTTGTGCAAATATACGAATTTTTCTTTTACGCAACAATTATCTCCGCCGCCTTTCGGCAATCGCGGTGAAGTTGCTGTGTCAAAGCGTCCAGCGAATCGAAGCGCTGCTCGTCCCGCAGGCGCGCGCAGAACTCGATCCGCAGGTCCAGCCCATAGATATCTTCGTCAAAATCCAGGATATGGGTTTCAATCCGCCGTGCATGGCCAAGTCCGACGGTAGGCCGCGTCCCGATATTGCAGACACCCTTGCAACGGCGGCCCAGCACATCGACCCACACGGCATAGACCCCGTTTCCCGGCACCAGCTTCAGCGGCTCGTACAGGAGCATGTTGGCGGTAGGGAAGCCCAGTGTCCGCCCAAGTTTGTCCCCCGTCACCACAACGCCGCAGAGACTGTATCGGTAACCCAGCATCTGTGTGGCAGAAGCCACATCACCGGCATACAAGGCCGTGCGGATCTGTGTGGAGCTGACGGCGCCGGAGCCGGCCGTAAAAGCCTCCACACGGACCGGTTGCACGCCGCAGCGTGCCACCATGTCCATCATCTGCTGCGGACTCTCGAAACGGTCGTGGCCGAGCCGATGGTCATAGCCCAGGATCAAGGTCGTAACCCCGAAGCGGTCCACCAGATAGTCCCGGACAAACGCTTCGGCCGAAAGGGTGCTGAAAGCGCGGGTAAACGGCAGGACTTCAAAACGGTCCACGCCATAAGACAGGCAGCGTTCGCGTTTTTCCTGCAGGGAGGTCAGGAGCCTGAGCCGGTCGGCATCCTGCTGCAGGACACTGCGCGGATGCGGCCAGAAGGTCACGATCAAGGATTCCTCTCCCCGCTGACGGGCGATGGCGCACAACTGGTCGATCACCTGCCGGTGTCCCAGATGTACGCCATCGAAAAAGCCGGTCGCTGCTACAGCCATTTCACAAGTTCCAGATCCTGCCGGTGCGGCATCTGCGGATACTTGGCGAAGATGCGGGAGGCCGTCTCGTAGGTACCGGAAATCTCCGGAACGATGTCGGCCCGGTAGGTCGCGACCCCGTTTTCAAAATGGACGAGCTGGAAAGCGTGGATCGAAACGATCCGGTGCTCACCCTTGACATTGCGTTCGGTCAGCAGGAGTTCAGCCCCGACATCCTCCGGATCGAGTTCACCGATCGAAAGCTTCAGTTCCGCCTTGTAGGACTGGCCGAGCACGATGGAACTCTGGCTGATGGCCGGGCGCTGGAACGAAAGGACTTCGATCCGGCCCCACTCGCGGCGGAGGCGCTTCTTGATGAAGGCGATTTCGCGCGCCACTTCAAAGTCGTCCGCCACCAGTTGCTTGCAGCGCTCGCAAAGCGGCTCGTAGTACTGGCTGCAGTAATCCGTCAGCATGCGGTTGGTGGTAAAGTTGCAGGCCACCTTGGCCACGGTGTTCTTGATGGTCTGGATCCAGTCTTTCGAGATGCCCTGCACATCCTTGTCGTAGTACGTGGGCACGATTTCGGTCTCGAGGATATTATAGATGGTCGAGGAATCCAGGTCGTCCTGGAACGACTGGTTGTCGTAGGTACGTTCCATCTTCAGGGCCCAGCCGGCACCCGGCTTGTAACCTTCCACCCACCAGCCGTCAAGTACCGAGAAGTGCATGACACCATTCATGACGGCCTTCTCGCCGCTGGTGCCGGACGCTTCCTGGGGACGGGTCGGGTTGTTCATCCAAACATCGACGCCCTGGACGAGCAGCTTGGCAATCGTGATGTCGTAGTTGGGGACGAAGACGATCTTGCCGAGGAACTGCGGCATCTTGGAGATGTCGATGATGCGTTTGATCAGGTCCTGTCCGGCCCGGTCGGCAGGATGCGCCTTGCCGGCGAAAAGGAACTGGACGGGACGCTGGGGATTGTTGACGATGTCATTCAGGCGGTCGAGGTTGCTGAAGAGCAGCGTTGCGCGCTTGTAGGTCGCGAAGCGGCGGGCAAAGCCGATGGTCAGCACGTCATCGCGCAGGGTCTTGCGGATCTTGACGATTTCGCGAGGAGAATAATGGTTCGTAATGCTGGTATCTGCCATATACTCCTTGACCGTATCGATCAGGCGCTTGCGCAGGATATTGCGGGTCTTCCAGATCTTTTCATCGGACACCTCATAGATGCCTTCGAAACAACTCTTGTCATAACGGTGCGTCTGGAACTCCGGCCCGAACACCTTGGCATGGATTTCTTTCCATTCCGGCGCCGTCCAGGTCGGATAGTGGACGCCGTTGGTGACGGAGCTGACGATATTCTCCTCGGCCAGGTAACCGGGCCACATCGGGGCGAAGATCTTCTGGCTCACCTTGCCGTGCAGCCAGCTCACGCCGTTGATCTCCTGCGAAAGGTTGGCGGCCAGGAAGCTCATGGAGAATTTCTCGTTCGGATTGTCCACGTTGATCTTGCCCAGGCTCATGAAGGTCTTCCAGTCAATCTTCATCCGTTCCGGATAGTGCGAGATGTACACGCGAAGCAGGTCTTCCGTGAACGCATCGTGTCCGGCCGGGACCGGGGTATGCGTGGTGAAGAGCGAGGAAGCACGCACGACCTCGAGGGCTTCCGGATACGAGAGGTTGTCGTTCTGGATGTATTCGCGCAGGCGTTCGAAACCGCAGAAAGCGGCATGGCCTTCATTGCAGTGATAGACATCGGCTTCGACACCGATGGCACGGAGCGCGCGGATACCGCCGACACCCAGCAGGAGTTCCTGCTTCAGGCGGTTCTCCCAGTCGCCGCCGTACAACTGGTGGGTCACCTGGCGGTCTTCGGGCAGGTTCTCTTCGAAATCGGTATCGAGCAGGTAGAGGTCGGTACGGCCGACTTCGACTTTCCAGATGCGGGCATTGATGTTACGGCCCGGGAAAGCGACGCTTACCTCGATCCAATTTCCGTCCTTGTCGCGGACCGGCGTGGCAGGGATCTTCGTGAAGTCCTGCGGTTCGTAGTCAGCGATCTGGTCGCCGAAGGCCGAGAGTCGCTGTGTGAAATAGCCGTGCCGGTAGAGCAGGCCCACAGCCGTCATGTTGACCTTCATGTCGGACGCTTCCTTCAGATAGTCGCCGGCCAGGATGCCGAGACCGCCGGAATAGATCTTCAGCGAGGTGTCAATGCCGTATTCCATGCAGAAATAGGCCACCCGGGCACCGGGACGGGAATCCTTCTCCGCCATATAGGCCTCGAATTCCGCATAGACGGCGTCGAGACGGGCCAGGAACGCCTCATCACTTTCCAGGATCCGGTAGCGTTTGAGCGGATTCTTGTCGAGGAACAGCAGCGGGTTACCATTGGTCTTCTTCCACAGGACGGGATCGATGCTGCGGAACAGGTCGATGGCCGACTGGTTCCAGCACCACCAGAGATTCTTGGCCAGTGCGTCAAGCCGTTTCAGGCGTTCGGGAAGTTCGCGGCTGATGAAAACACTGGTCCAGGTCGGCTGGCCAGCCGACAGGTTTTCATAGCTGTGCGGTTCTTCCGGAATGTCGATGAAATCCTTGCGGGAAGCCCTAACCTTTTCGATGGCGGTTGTGTAGGCTTCCTTATAGTAAACGATGTTGTTGCTCCAAAGGGCGATCTTGGACACGGTACGGGCGTTCTTCCGCCAGCTGACCATCTCGTCAGCGCTCAGGCCGGCAGCTTCCAGGATCCGGGCGGCAACCGCATCGACCACCGCATTGTAATTGGCGTCATTGCGTTCGATAATCTCGATGCCGGGGTGCGCTTCCGAATAGTGCTCCCGTACCCAGAGGCCGAAGCCGGCCAGGGAAGTCGTCGTGGTGGGCACACCGAAGGCAAGCGACTCCAGCGGCGTATAGCCCCAAGGCTCGTAGTACGACGGGAATACAGTCAAGTCCATGCCGACCAGCAGGTCATAATAACGCATGTTGAAGATACCGTCGTTTCCGTTCAGATAGGTCGGGACAAAGAACACATTGACTTTCGCGCCGACTCCGTTGTTCAACTGCAGCTCGCGCAAGCGGCGCATCACGATGTCATAGTCGTCCATCAGATAATGGCTCGTCTGCGTGGTGTGTTTGACCGGGCTGCCGTCGAGACAAGCGAGCAATTCCTTGTCGGGGCCGTTGTTACCGGACGGAACCATGACGAAAGCCAGGATATTGTGTCCCTGATACTCCTGGCCGGCAACGCGGCCGAGCGCATCGAGGAAAACATCGATACCCTTGTTGCTGTACTCGTAACGGCCGCTGATGGCAACCAGCAGGCTGTCTTCGGCATAGGTTTCACCACCCATCGCGGAGGCAACCGTCAGCAACTTCTTGCGCGCCGCCTTGCGACAATCGTCATACACATTCGCAGCGGGCGTGATGCTGTTCTCGAAACCGTTGGGGGTGATCACATCGCAGGAACGGCCCAGGAACTGGCGGCACTCACGGGCCGTGATGTCACTCACGGTCGTAAAAACATCCGAGGCTACCGCCGCCGCTTTCTCCAGTGAATGGCGGGAGACCACGCCATATTCATGCGAGAGCCGGTCAGCATCCAGACCGGCCAGGCCATCGTAGAGCGGGATATTCTTGCCGGCGACGCAACGGCCGATAACCGTGGCATGCGTGGTGAAGATGGTACCGATGGGCAGGTTGGTCATCTTGACATACAGCAAACCGGCACCAGTCATCCACTCGTGGAACTGGGCGACCACTTTCTCGTGCGGCTTGACATAATAGCGCACAAAGCTTTCAATCACCTTGCCGCTGGCATAGCCGAAGAGGGCCGACTCGACATAATCCCAGCCGCCGCTGAGGGAATCGACACCGAACCGTTTCCAGAACTCGGTCAGGATATCGTCCTTGCGGCTGATGAACGTCGTAAAGTCGACGAGGATGGCCACAGGTTCCCCGGCCACGTTCCAATGGCCGATCCGAAGGCGGAGACCTTCTTCCGCAGCCTCTTTCCGCCAAGAGCGGAACAGCAACGGATCTTCCTTGAACTCAGGGTTCTGATCGACATCGCGCCAAACATCCGGCCCGATGTGGATATGGTGGTTTTTCTTGAATGAGTTACCTAAAAAGAGGGCTTTGGTGGCAATAACGGTGTGAATTCCGCCTACCTTGTTGCAAACTTCCCAACTTGTCTCGAAAAGGTAGTCGGGCATCGTGAATTTGTCTTCCATCTGCTTTATTTCGTTTTCTTCGCTTTGAGTTTGTCTTTCACGCGCAGCTCGAAATCAGCCAGCACGTTCATGTAGTTGATGAAAGCTTCGTACGGCGTGTCGTAAGGATTGAAGTAGCTGTGGACGCTGCCGTCGGAGAAGAACTTCGTGCACATGTAATAGAAATGGTCGCTCTCCTGGAGGCGCCGGTAAACGGCGATCAGGTTGTCGTCCTTCGTCTTGTACACGTCGGCTTCCAGTGCATACAGCTTGTTGAAGGCCTCTTCCTGCAGTTCGTTGCCGAGCCAGGCGCTGGTGTCGCGCTCTTCGTCCGCCCAGGAGATCGGGAACGGCACGTGCAGCGGCGCTACCGGCTGGTACTTCTGCGCGGCCTCGGAAGGCGTGCAAAAATCGAGATTCCGGGAGAGGATGGCGGCCGGCAGGGCATTGAGGAAATCGAAGATGCCACTGGCGCTGCGCTGATGCTCGCCAAAGGTCTCATAATCCATAAAGAGATTGAGCACATCCCCGCTTTCCAGCGTCGTAACGGCCCAATCCGCGAACTTGTCGGCGGTCAGCGGCCAGCTGGCCCATCCCTTGTCGGAGAAGCGGAAAGCGATGTCGTCGCTCAGGGTGAAGTTGCGCAACAGCAGCTTCAGGCGCGGGTTGATGGCATTGGCATACACGAAATCGGGGCTCTTCCAACCCAGGATATGTTTCGCGCCTTCGGTCAGCATCACGTTGAAGCCCATGCCAGAGACCGTCTCACCGATGGTATCGGAATAGACGAGCTCCGTATTGCGGAACACGGTGGGTTTGACGCCGAACAGGCGTTTAATCAGGTCGGTATGCAGCTTCACCTGCTTCTTGAACTCCGTGGTCGAAGCGAGCGAGGCGAGCGAATGGCTGTAGGTCTCAGCCAGGAATTCCACGCAACCCGTAGCGGCCAGAGCCTTGAAACTGTCAATCACCTCCGGCGCATAGCGTTCGAACTGCTCGATGGCGACTCCGGAGATGGAGAAGGCCACCTTGAAAGCCCCGTTGTGACGCAGGATCAGGTCACGCAGAAGCCGGTTGGCCGGCAGATAGCAGCGCTCCGCCACCCGGCGGACGATGGTACGGTTGGCGAAATCGTCGAGATAATGGTAATCGTTGCCGATGTCGAAAAAGCGGAACTGCCGGAGACGGTCGGGCTGATGAACCTGGAAGTAAAAACAAACGGACTTATTCATAGCGATACTTTTTTTATTTTCCTGACACGGCCGATTCATAGACGCGCTTCACCTTGAGGGCGGCGCTGTCCCATTTCAGATTGTCGACTTCCTCGCGACCTTTCTCCGCGGCCAGATTGGAGAGGGCCGGATAATTGAGGAGTCCGTACATGGCGTCGGCAAGGGCGTTCACATCCCAGAAGTCGACCTTGATGGCATACTTGAGCACCTCGGCGACACCCGACTGCTTGGAGATGATGGTCGGCACATCGGTCTTCATCGCCTCAAGCGGTGAGATACCGAACGGCTCCGACACGGATGGCATCACATACACATCGGAGAGGGCGAACATTTTCTGGACGTCGTCGCCACGCAGGAAGCCCGTGAAATAGAAGCGGTCGGCAATGCCGAGCTTGGCCACATAGCGGATGCAGCGGTTCATCATGTCGCCGCTGCCGGCCATAACGAAGCGGGTGTCCGGGCAGACCTTGAGCACCTTGGCAGCCGCCTCGATGAAATACTCGGGGCCTTTCTGGAAAGTAATGCGGCCCAGGAAGGTGATCACTTTCTCCTTCACGCCGCGCTGGACTTCGATCTTTTCGCGGCCGGAGAAATCGACGGCATTGTGGACCGTCACGACCTTCGCGGGGTCGATGCCGTATTTGTTGATGACGATGTTACGGGTCAGGTCGCTGACGGTGATGACCTTGTCAGCTTCCTCCATGCCCTGCTTTTCGATGGCGAACACGCGGGTGTCGATGTTGTCGGCGCTGCCGCGGTCGAAAGAAGTGGCATGGACATGGATCACCAGCGGCTTGCCGGACACGCGTTTGGCGGCGATACCGGCCAGATAGGTCAGCCAGTCGTGGGCGTGGATCACGTCGAACTCCTGCTCGGCCGCAATCGCACCGGCCACCATCGCATAGCGCGAAACCTCCTCCATGAGGTTCTTGCCGTATTTGCCGGAGAATTTATATTTCTGGCGGAACCAGAACTTGAATTCCTCGCTCTGGGTGCGGCGCTCTTCCTCGACCAGGTCCGTAAAGTCAGTCGGATCGATGTACGGATGCAGGTTGGACCCTACGCGCAGGAACTGGACTTTGCTGAGAAACTCATCCACGTTGTGCCAGCTGTCATAGACCGCGACATCGCTCGCATTGATGATGCGCACCGAAGTCTGGTCCTCGTCACCGCTGGCGGACGGCATCACGAACAGCACGTCCACGCCGGCGTGTGCCAGGCCTTTGGTCATTCCGTAGCAGGCTGTTCCCAGACCGCCTGCAATATGCGGCGGGAATTCCCAGCCGAACATCAGGACTCTCATAACGCTTCCTCCTTATCCTTGTATTGACTGATCAGGTATTTGACCCGCAGGATTTCCGCCACGCTCAGGGCGGAGTTGATGGCACCGTGCGGGATATACGGCGGGTCACCATCGTAGATTTCGGCGACGGCGGCGATGCCGTGGACATTCAGGTCTTCCTGGAAACCGTCGATCAGTTCCTGGGCCTTGCGGGTGAAGGAAGGACCGAACAGTTTGAAACTGGCCGCCACATAGGCGCCCAGCAGCCAGGGACGGGTGCAGCCGTTGTGGGTGGCGGTATCGCGCTCGATCTGGTTGCCGTCGTAGCGCGAGCGATAGAGCGGATTCTTGGGCGACAGCGTGCGGATGCCGCGCGTGGTCACGAGTTCCCGCTCCACGGCATGCAGGATTTCGGCCTGCACTTCCTCGGAAACGGGGCTGTAGGGCAGCGAGCAGGCATACAGCTGGTTGGGACGGGTAAAGACATTCTGGCCCGTCTCGTCCACATAGTCGGCCAGATGGTGGCGGACTTCTACCCAGAAGAGGTCGTAGAACACATTTTCAATGGCATCCTTGACCTCGGCAAGGCGCTTCGTCAGCGGGCTTGGCTTGCCGAAGCGGGCCTCCATGTCCAGGGTATAGCAAACTGCATTGTACCAGAAACAGTTGGTCTCTACCTGATAGCCACGGCGCTCCGTCACGGGCTTGCCATCGATATAAGCGTTCATCCAGCTGAGCGCCACACCCGGCTTCTCAGCCCAGAGCAGGCCGTTCGGATGCAGCTGCACTTCGGGACGGCCGGCCAGATAGCTTTCCATCACCTGTTTGAGGAACTTGCCATATCTCTTCCACGCACCGGCCTCGTCTCCCGTGAAAGCCGCCAACTGCTGCACATCTTCGAAGAGACGCAGGGGCGATTCAACCTGATTGCTGCCGTGCAGGAAGGAGTCGGCGTTTTCCGTAATCAGGTCGGAGAGGATCTTTTCAAAAAATTTCACGTTGCCGGTATTGAACAGCGTCAGGCCGGGAAGCGAAAGACAGGTTTCACGCATGCCGCCGATCTCATGCCAGGAGAAGCCGGTGCAGATGCGGTCGAACTTGCCCTTGGAGGCGAACAACTGATCGGCCGCAGCCTTCAGGCATTCGTCGTAATTGCCTCGCGGCATACGGCGGTTCACTTCACGGGTGAACTGCGCTTTCAGGTTCCGCGGCGAAACAGGCGATGTGGAAGCCGAGAAAATAATGCTCTCGCCCTTGGCCATCGGCATCTCGAAAAAGCCCGGTACCAGGAGGTCTTCCTGGCAGTCGAAGCCGCGGCGGTATTCTTCTTTATAGACATTGTTGCGATACCAGTCGGGCACGTGGACATACTCGTTCGGCTTGGACAACTGCAGATACAGGGTCGGGAAATCCTTGTAGAGGCAGAAGGAAACGCCGTTGTCCACAGGCTGGTAGTGGGTATCCGCATCACCGTTGGCCACTGTCAATTCGTGAATGCTCCGGAACGCCAGGTAAGGCTTGAGACGCAGTACCGTGTGGGAATGGGCATCCAGCAGCGTGTAGCGGATCAGCAGCTGGTCGCTTCCGACCACGAAGAGGATCTCTTTCTTGAAGAGCATGCCGCCCACCCGGTAGGTGATCACCGGATAGGGATTCATCTCAAAATCTACGATGTATTTGTGTCCACGAGGTTCATAGACATCCCCGTAGCAGTGGATGCCGAGATTGAAGGGCATCCCGTGCTGCAGCAGCGTCTCGTCGAGCGACGAGAGGAGCATATAGCGGTGACCGTCGAAACGCTCGATGGGAACGGCGAAAAGACCGTGGTACTTGCGGGTGTTGCAGCACACGATGGTCGTGTTGCAGTAACCGCCGGTCCGGTTGGTCGCGAGCAGTTCCCGTTTGAGGGAGTATTCGAGGTTCACGAGTTCGGCTTTGTTGAATTGCAGATAGGCCATTTTCGTTCGAATCTTTAATCCTGCAAAGGTAGGTAAAAATATAATAGTACGTAATTATTTCTTTTTTAGCACTTGCACCGTACGGCTGGGCAGGTAGAGATAGAGGGTCTCCTTGCCTCCCTCCGTGACAGTTAAGTGCCGGACCGCATCGTTGTTGCGGCCGAATCCGCCGAAGAGCGGGGCGTCGCTGTCCAGCAGCATTTCGTAGCTGCCGCCTTCCATTTCGAAACCATAGTGGTCGAACGACTGTTCCGGATTGAAATTGAAGACGAACACCAGGCCGGCCCTGCGCAGGATCAGGATCTTCTTCTCTTCATCGCAGCGCAGGCACACGGGCGGCTCCGCCAGGAGACTGTCTTCCTTCGCCAACGAGATCATCGCTTTCTCAAACTGCCAGAGGTCGCGGTACCGCAGGTCGGGATTGTCGACGAGCGACCACTGGCGGCGGGCATAGAAGAAGGACCAGTCATTGCCTTCCCGCGGGAAATCAATCCATTCGGGATGGCCGAACTCGTTGCCCATGAACGTCAGGTATCCGTCGCCGGCCGTGGCCAGCGTCACCAGCCGGATCAGCTTGTGGAGCGCGATGCCGCGGTCCACCACCAAATTCTGGGAGGCCTTGTTCATCGCCGTGTACATCTCTTTGTCAATCAGGCGGAAAATGATGGTCTTGTCCCCCACCAGCGCCTGATCGTGGCACTCCGCATAACTGATGGTCCGTTCATCAGCCCGCTTGCCGGAAAGCTCGTACCAGATCTCGCCCATGCTCCACTGCCAGTCGCTCCGTTCCTTGATCCATTTGATCCAGTGGTCGGCTACACCCATGCTCATGCGGTAGTTGAAGCCGATACCGCCGTCGCGCAGCGGCGCGGCAAGGCCGGGCATGCCCGACATGTCCTCGGCGATGGTGAAAGCATTCTTGTTGATTTCCTTGACCAGGATGTTGGCCAGCCCCAGATAGGTGATGGCATCTTCATCCTGTCCCCCGTCGAAATAGCAAGGGTAGCCGCTGAAGTCACGCTCCAGGCCGTGATCGTAGTAAAGCATGCTCGTCACGCCGTCGAAACGGAAGCCGTCCAGGCAGTACTCCTCCATCCAGTACTTCAAATTCGAAAGCAGGAAGTGCAGCGTCTGTCCTTTCCCGTAATCAAAACAACGCGAGCCCCATGCGGGGTGTTCGCCGCGCGGTCCCTCATGGAAATAAGTGGTGTAGGAACCGTCCAGGCGGCTGAGACCTTCCACTTCGTTCTTGACGGCATGGCTGTGCACCACGTCCATAATCACGGCGATGCCGGCCCGGTGCGCAGCATCGACAAGCGCCTTGAATTCCTCGGGTGTGCCGAAACGGCTGCTGAGCGCAAAGAAACTGGAAACCTGATAGCCGAAACTCCCGTAATAGGGATGCTCCTGCAAGGCCATGATTTGCAGCGTATTGTAGCCGGTCTCAATGACGCGCGGCAGCACCTGCTCCCGGAACTCGGTAAAGGAAGCCACCTTCTGCTCCTCCGAGCTCATGCCGATATGTACCTCATAGATGAGCGGATTGGTGATCTTCGGCCCAAGCTTTTTCCGCCAGCGATATGGTTTCTCCGGTGCCCAGACCTGGGCACAGAACACCTTCGAATCGGGATCCTGCACGCAGCGGGTGGCATAAGCGGGAATCCGCTCTCCCCCGCCCCCGGGCCATTCCACATACCATTTGTATAAATCGCCGTGCGCAATCTTGTCTTCCGGGACACGCAGTTCCCAATTACCGCCACCCAGCGGCTTCAACGCCCACTCGTCCGCGCGACGCCAGCCGTTGAAGTCACCCAGCAAAAATATCTTCGTCGCGTTGGGCGCCCACTCGCGGAAAACCCATGCCCCGTCTTCCTTGTGGAGACAATAGTAGAGAGCTCCGTTGATGGCATCTTTCAAAGGTTTTCCATAACCGGCAATCTCCTGCTTGCGGATGATGATCTGCTGGTTGCGTCGCTCGACGACTTTGGCAAAAGGTTCGAGCCAGGGGTCTTTCTTCCATATTTTCATGGTTCATCCTCCTTGATCAGTTTTTCTATCGTTTCCTGGTTGCCCCGGATGTAGGCCCGGCACCAGGCGATGCATTCCATCGCTTTTTTCACATCCGCTCCGATCGACGCCAGGTCGCGCTCCGGATCCTCGATCCGCGCCACCAGTGCCTCCAGTTCGGCATAGACTTCTTCGTAGGTTTTGTTTTCTTCCATAACTTTCAAATTTACAGACAATCTACGATAAATCCAAAACTGTTTTCGCCGCCCGGCAAGACAGGTTTGTTTATTCATGTTCGTTGATTATTATTCTGCGTTTTTCGGGTACGATGCGCTTACCTCCGCCTCGACAGAGCCGTCGCGGAAGAGAAGGGTGAGGCGGTCGCCGGGGGTAAAGGCGGCAGCTGTGTCGGTGCGGCGGCCGTTTTTGAGGGCGAGAAGGAAGCCGCGTTCGAGGGCGCGCTGAGGGTTGACAGCATCCAGGCGGTGTTCCAGCAGGTCGAGGGCGTGGAGCGCGCCGGCGTGGCGGTCAGCGACTGCGTGCGCCAGCCGCTGGACCAAGGCATCCAACACGTTTTGCTGGCGGAGGGCTTTGGAGTGGACGGCAAGGTGAAGGCGCTGGACGAGGGAGTCAAGTTGCCAGGCTTCGCCGGCAAAGCGTTCCACGAGCCAGTCGGCGAGCGCAGTCGGCGTTTTCACGTAGGTGTGGGCGACCCGGTCGATGATGTGGTAGTCGTGGTCGTGGCCGATGCCGGTCAGGACTGGCAAAGGGAACTGGGCCACGTTGACGGCGAGGTCATAATCGTCGAAACAGACAAGATCCATCGCACCACCTCCACCCCGCAGGATCAGGACGGCATCGAAAGCGTCCGCTTCGACCGCGATGGCGTCGAGAGCCGCGATCATGCTGGCGGGCGCCTCCGCCCCCTGCATCAGGGCCGGGAAAAGCCGCGTGTAAAAATGGAAACCGTATTCGTTGTCTTCCAGATGGTGCATGAAGTCACGGTAGCCAGCAGCGGTCGCGCTGGAGATGACTGCGAGGCGGCGCGGAAGCGCCGGAAGCGGCAGTTGGGCATTCATGTCGAACATGCCCTCGGCTTCCAGACGGGCGATGGTTCTTTGCCGGGCCAACTCCAGTTCCCCGACCGTGAAGGAAGGGTCGATGTCGAAGACCACCAGCGAGAGGCCATAGACCGTTGAATAACTGACCTGGACCCGGACCAGAACCGACATTCCCACAGCCAACGCACGGCCTGTCTGGGCAGCGAAATACGGCTTGACCATCCGCCACGTGGAAGCCCAGATAACGGCTGAAGCCTTGGCCAGCAAGGTATTGGAACGGGCGTCTTTCTCCACGAGCGTCAGGTAGCAGTGCCCTGACGGGTGCGGCTTCAACTCGCTGATCTCCGCCTGGAGCCAGACGGTTTCGAAGAAAGTGTCCTCAAGTGCTTCTTTGATCTGTTCCTGCAAGGCGAGCAGTCCCACAGGTCGTTTCGTCTCCATAGCTATCCACAATAGACTGTTTACAAATATACGAAAAAAATCTCGATAATAATTCGTACTTTTGTCGTGCCAAGCACGCCGCCACCATGATCATCAAGCAGGCCCTCTTTGCCGGAAGCAGCCAGCACACGGACCAGAAGCCGAAAACCGTCCATCCGGAATTCGCCTTCATCGGGCGGAGCAACGTCGGCAAATCCTCGCTCATCAACTGCCTTTGCGCCAAAAAAGGCCTTGCCCATACATCTGCCACGCCGGGCAAGACACAACTGGTCAACCATTTCCTGATCAATGACGCTTGGTACCTGGTCGATCTGCCTGGTTACGGTTATGCCAGAATGGGCAAAAAAGGCCGTGAAAAGTTGCAGGCTATGATTGACGGATACATCCGGGGCAGCCAGGAACTAGTGCTGCTGTTTGTCCTGCTTGATGCCCGGCACGACCTCCAGCAGATCGACCGCGATTTCATCACGCGGCTCGGGCAGGAAGGGATCCCTTTCGCCTTAATCTATACCAAATGTGACAAGATGGGCAAGCAGGCACTCCAGACGCAAGTCGCGCGCAACGCCGCCTCCCTGCTCGAGACCTGGGAAGAACTGCCGCCCACCTTCTGCAGTTCCGCCGAGACCGGCGCAGGCCGTGACGAGATCCTCACCTATATCGAAAACATCCTCAACAACCTATAAAAAACTTCTTTCAACCCAATGGAACAATACGACCACAAACTGAAGATTTTCGCTTGTACGGGAGCGCGTGTCTTCGCAGAGCAGATTGCACAACAATTGAACACGACGGTCGGCGAATCGGAACTGACGCGTTTCAGCGACGGGGAATTCCAGCCCCAGTTCACGGAAAGCGTCCGCGGCGCCACGGTGTTCATCGTCCAGAGCACCAATCCGCCGGCAGACAATCTCTTCGAACTGCTGCTGATGATCGACGCCGCCCGCCGGGCCTCCGCCTACAAGGTGATTGCCGTCATCCCCTACTTCGGCTGGGCCCGCCAGGACCGCAAAGACCGTCCGCGCGTTTCCATCGCCTCGAAACTGGTAGCCAACATGCTCACCGCAGCCGGTTGCGACCGCGTGATGACCTGCGAACTGCACGCCGCCCAGATCCAGGGCTTCTTCGACATCCCCGTCGATCACCTCTGGGCCAGCTCGATCTTCATCCCCTATATCCAGGCCATGAACCTCGACAACCTTTCCATCGCCTCCCCCGACATGGGCGGCGCCAAGAAGGCCAACATCTATGCCCGTCATCTCAACGCCCCGCTGATCATCTGCCACAAGGACCGCACGAAAGCCAACGTGGTGGGCAGCATGACCGCCATCGGTGAGATCGAAGGCCGCAACGTGGTGATCGTGGACGACATGGTCGATACCGCCGGCACCATCACCAAATGCGCCGAGGTCCTGATGGAACGCGGTGCACTCAGCGTCCGTGCCGTCTGCACGCACCCGATCCTCTCGGGTCCCGCCTACGACCGGATCTACGCCTCGCCCCTGCAGGAATTCATCGTGGCCGACACCATTCCGCTCAATCCCAAGAAAGACAACAGCCGCTTCACCGTCCTGTCGATGACCGGCCTGTTCGCCAAGGTCATCGACCGCATCTACCACAACGAACCGGTCAGCGACCTGTTCATCCGAAGCTAGCCCCATGATACTGGAACCCTCCCTTGCCATTGCAGACGTCCACGACCTGCTTGTCGGAAAGATCCAACAATACTTTGCCTCCGCCGGCATGGAACAGGCCGTCTTAGGCCTCTCCGGCGGCATCGACTCGGCCATCGTGGCAGCCCTCGCAGCCGACGCGCTCGGTGCAGAACATGTCCATGGCATCCTGATGCCTTCTGAGTTCTCGTCCCTGAGTTCGGTGACCGACTCGATCGAACTGGCCAACAACCTGGGCATCTCCTACGACATCGTCCCCATCGAAAAGATCTACAAACGGGCGATGATCGAGATGTTCCGTTTCTTCGAACTCGGGAAATGGAGCGTGGCGCAGGAAAACCTGCAGGCCCGCATCCGCGGCACCATCCTGATGACCTGGTCGAACCGTTTCAACGCCCTGCTGCTCAACACCTCGAACAAGAGCGAGCTCTTCACGGGCTACGGCACCCTCTATGGCGATCTCTGCGGCGCCATGATGGTCATCGCCGACCTCTACAAAGTACAGGTGTACGAGTTGTCCCACTATGAGAACACCCTGCATGGCAAGGAAGTGATTCCGGAATCCATCCTCACCAAGGCCCCTTCTGCCGAACTTCGTCCGAACCAGAAAGACAGCGACTCGCTGCCCGAGTATGAATTGCTGGATCCGGTGCTGCACGCCCTTTGCGAAGAAGAGCTTTCGCCAGAAGAAGTGATTGCCCGCGGCACTGATGCGGCGCTTGTGGAAAGAGTGGTCAAGCTGAAGCGTGGGGCTGCCTTCAAGGTCCTGCAGATTCCGCCTGTCCTGACGGTCGGCAGCCACCCGATCGTACCGCCTTTCAAACAAATCTGATTCCCATGCAAATTTTCCTCCTGGCACTCGCACTCCTGGCTGTCGGCGTGGCCGGCATGGCCGTCACTATCCTCGTCAAGAAGGACGGGAAATTCCCGGACGGCGAGATTTCGCACAACAAGGTGCTGCGCGAAAAGGGTGTCATCTGTGCCAAGGAAGAGGAGCTTCGCCTGTGGAAAAAACGCAACCCGTCCGCCGCTTCCGCGGGCAAGCGCCCGGATTCCTGCCCCGCTAGCGGCTGTGACGGCTGCGCCTTCCTGGAACAAGAAAAAGCCTGCTGATATGTTAGTCTCAACGACCATCGAAGACCGCATCTGCTTCGTGGAGATGCAGAACGGGGAGCATTTCAATTGCCTGAGCGAGGAAATGTGCCACGAACTGACGGAAGCCATCCAAAAGGGCTACGACCAGGAGTGTGTCGGCATCATCCTCAAGGCGCAAACCAACAAAGGTGTCTGGAGCGCCGGGCACGACATCCGGGAACTGCCCCAGACCGGCGACGACCCGCTGGCCTGGAACGTGCCGATGGAACGGCTGCTCCGCTGTGTCCAGGACACGCCCATCCCGGTCATCGCTTATGTAACCGGCACCGTCTGGGGTGGTGCTTGCGACCTCTGCCTGTCGTGCGACATGATCGTCAGTACCGACACGGCGACTTTCGCCATCACGCCGGCCAAGATCGGCATCCCCTACAATGCCTCGGGCATCATGCATTTCATCAATCAGTTGGGAATCAACAAAGCACGCGAAATGTTCTTCCTGGCCACACCCATCACAGCCCAGGATGCCCTCAATGTCGGCCTGATCAACCGGGTCGCGCCGGCCGAAGAACTCGGCAACGTGTTGGAAGAACAGTTCCTGGCGCCGCTGCGGCGCAACAGCATCCTGTCAATCAGCGCCATCAAGCGCCAGTTCCGCGCTTTGAGCAAAGCCGCCAATCTGATCCCTTCCGAAACTTTCGAGCGTATCAACGCCTACCGGACCAAAGTCTATAAAGGGGCCGACTACCTCGAAGGCATCCACTCTTTCCTCGAGAAGCGCGCCCCCGAATACAAAGGGAAAGCCACCGACCTGGACGAATAAAGCCGCTTAGTCTTCCACCCGTTCGTGCAAGACGGCTTTGCGGAGTTCGAAGTTCTGTCCGAGATATTTCTTCCGGACCTCGGGATTGTTGGCAAGCTGTTCGGCCGTACCGCTTTCGAGAATGGCGCCCTCATAAAGCAGATAAGCCCGGTCGGTAATGGCCAGGGTCTCGTGGACGTTGTGGTCGGTGATGATGATGCCGATGTTCATCGTCTTGAGTTTGGCGATGATATGCTGGATGTCTTCCACGGCGATCGGATCGACGCCGGCGAAAGGCTCGTCAAGCAGGATGAACTTGGGATTGATGGCCAGCGCCCGGGCAATCTCGCAACGGCGGCGCTCTCCGCCGGAAAGCTGGATACCCTGGCTCTTGCGGACTTTCTGAAGGCCGAATTCGTCGATCAGCGTTTCCAGACGCTGCATCCGGTACTCTTTCTCAAAACCCGCCATCTCCATGACGGAAAGGATGTTGTTCTCCACGCTCATGCTGCGGAACACCGAGGCCTCCTGCGCCAGGTAACCGATGCCCTTCTGGGCACGCCGGTACATAGGCAAGCCGGTAATCTCCTCTTCCCCGAGGAAGATGCGACCGTCGTTGGGCTTGATCAAGCCGGTAATCATATAGAAACTCGTGGTCTTGCCGGCGCCGTTGGGCCCGAGCAAACCCACGATCTCGCCCTGCTCTACTTCAATCGACACACCCTTGACGACGGTGCGCTTGCCGTATTTCTTGACCAGATTCGTACAGAACAGTTTCATAGCTAGCTGATTTCCAATCCTAAATCTTTCTGCAGTCCATTGAATTCCGGCGAGGTCTCCTGCAAAAACTTTGCCTTGTCGGAGGGCATGTACATACCGCGTCCTGTCTCTTCTATCTTCTTCACGTCCACGACCAGCCGGATGGCCGGGTCTGCCAATTGCTTCTGCAGGAAGGCTTCCAGCCGGGCGCGGCAGTTACGGTCGATCCAGTCTTTCTGGGCGAGATTGCCGACTTCGAAATGGAGGGTCTTGTCTTCTTCCAATCGGGGTGTGGCCTGTGCGATGGCCGATGACAACTGGGGCCGTCTTTCCTCACTGGCGGCGAGTGCTTTCCAAGCAGCGGCCAAGGATTCAGCCGTCGGTGCCGGCTTTTCGGCGCTCGCAGTCGGCTGAGCAGGCGCGGCAGCAGGTTCCTGCCTGGCTTCGGCCATCATGGCTTTCAGCGACAGGCCCGTGGGACGGGACGGCGCAGCGGGCTTGGACGCAGGGGCGGGAGTTGTAGCGGAAGCAGGTGCAGGTGCAGGTGCAGGTGCCGATGCCGGGGCCGGGGTAGCAGCGAAATGGGCGGTCAGATTGCACAGCTTCATCAACGCGAACTCGATGAGCAAGCGTGGATTGCCGCTCTGCTTGTAGGCGGTTTCACAGGACGACGTGATGCCGAGGGCTTCGAACAGGAACCCGATGGAACAACGCTGCGCAAACTCCCGGTAGCGCTGCGCCACAGAAGGCGCCAGTTCCAAAAGGGTACGGGCCGCTTCGTTCTTGCAGACGAGCAGGTCGCGGAAATGCGTGCTCAGGCCGCCGATGAAGCTCTGGGCGTTGAAGCCTTTCGAGAGGATCTCGTCGAATGTCAGCATCGCCTGGGCGTAATCCCCGGTCAGGAAATAGTCGGTCAGCCGGAAGTAATACTCGTAGTCCAGCACGTTGAGATTCTGGATCACCTGCTCGTACGTCACTTCCTTGCCGCAGAAGGCCACCGTCTGGTCAAAGAGCGTAAGGGCGTCGCGCATGGCACCGTCCGCCTTCTGGGCGATGATGTGCATGGCATCTTCGCTCATCGTGACACCCTCTTTAGCGGCGATCGCTTTCATGTTGCGCACCATGTCTTCCACACCGATCCGGTTGAAATCGTAGGTCTGGCAGCGCGACAGGATGGTCGGCAGGATCTTGTGCTTTTCCGTAGTGGCCAGGATGAAGATCGCGTGTGCCGGCGGTTCTTCCAAAGTCTTGAGGAAGGCATTGAAGGCCTGCTGGGAAAGCATGTGGACCTCGTCGATGATATAGACGCTGTAGCGGCCGACCTGGGGCGGGATGCGCACCTTGTCGGTCAGGGCGCGGATGTCATCCACCGAGTTGTTGGAAGCGGCATCCAGTTCATGGATGCTGTAGGAACGGCCTTCCGCGAAGGAACGGCACGACTCACATTCTCCGCACGGTTCCAGGTCGGGTCCGGGGTTGCTGCAGTTGATGGTCTTGGCAAAGATGCGGGCGGCGCTGGTCTTGCCGACGCCACGCGGACCGCAGAACAGGTAAGCATGGGCCAGCTGGCCGCGCTGAATCGAGTTCTTGAGCGTCCTGGCGATGTTTTCCTGTCCCAGCAGCGTTGCAAAGCTGTTGGGGCGGTATTTCCGGGCAGATACGATGAATTGTTCCATAGCTTACAAAGGTAACAATAAAATGTCTATTTTTGCCGCATGATTTATACAAAAACATTTGCCAGCGGCCTTCAGTTCGCCTTCCGGCGCTCCCGGTCGCAGGTAGCCTACTCGGCCCTGGCCATCCGCTCCGGCACGCGCAATGAACCCGAGACCCTGAGCGGCATCGCCCACATGACCGAGCACATGCTCTTCAAAGGTACTCAAAAGCGCTCGCCCCAGCAGATCAGCAACCGGCTCGAGATGCTCGGCGGGGAGCTCAACGCCTATACGGCCAAGGAAGAAACGGTTCTCTACTCCACCGTTTTGAAAGAGGATACCGCCAAGGCCGTGGACCTGCTCTTTGAGCTGGCCTTCACTTCCACGTTCCCCCAAAAGGAATTGGACAAGGAACGCTGCGTGGTCATCGACGAGATCAATATGTACAAGGATTCACCGTCGGAGTGCATCTTCGAGGAGTTCGAGCGGCTGCTCTTCGAGCCCAGTCCGCTCTCCCGTTCCATCCTCGGCACGACCAAAAGCCTGAAAAAGATCGATTCGGCCGCCTTGCAGGCGTATGTCCGGGCCAATTTCCGCCCGGAAAACCTGTGCATCGCGATCGTGGGCAACCTGACGCCGCAGCGGGCTGAAAAGATCGCCCGGCAGGCGGCTGAAAAATATATCCCCGCTTCGTATGTGCCGTCCGGCCTTCCTGCCCGGCCCACCGCGCCGGTTCAACTGCCCACGCCGCCCCGTTTTGAAAAAGAGGTGGCCAAGAAGAATCATCAGGTCAACTGCATCATCGGCACGACGGCCTATTCTTTTTATGACGAACGCCGGATGGAAATGATCCTGCTGGCCAACCTGCTCGGCGGCCCCAGTTCCAACTCGCGGCTGAACCAGAAACTGCGGGAAAAGAATGCGCTGGTCTATGCCATCGATGCCTCTTACACCCAGTTCTCCGACAACGGCTCGCTGATGATCTATTTCGGCTGTGAGAAACCGAACCTGGAGCGTTGCATCGCACTCGTCCACGAAGAGCTGGCGGCGCTCCGCGACAAACCGCTGCGCGACAGTGCGCTCCGCGCCGCCCGCAAGCAGTTGCTCGGCCAACTGGCCGTGTCGTCCGACAACGGCGAGGCTCAAGCCCTGGCCATGGCCAAAAGCATGCTTGTGTTCGGCAATGTAATGCCCGACGAGGAGGTCCGCCGCCGGATTGAAGCCATCACGCCCCAAAGCTTGCAGCGTGTGGCAGCTGAGGTACTGGCCGAGGAACGTCTGTCCACTCTCATATTCAAATAAGATGGATTTGCTGGAACGCTATATCCGGGAGAATTCGAGCCCGCAAGGCGCGGCACTCGACTGGGTGGAACGCGCTTCCTGGCAGCGGACAAGCCATGGCCGCCAGCTCTGCGGCCCGGCTGTCGGCGCTTTGTTGCGCCAGTTCGTACGTCTGCTGCAACCGCGGCGCGTCCTGGAGATCGGCACGTTCAGCGGCTATTCCGCCATCTGGATGGCCGGGGCCCTGCCGGAAGGCGGCCGGCTCGACACTATCGAGATCAACGACGAGATGGAGGCATTGATCCGGGAAGGTCTGGACCGGGCCGGCGTAGCAGACCGGGTCCGGCTGGTAATCGGCGATGCGCTCGACATCCTGCCGATGGTCGATGAGACCTACGACCTGGTCTATATCGACGGGAACAAGCGGGAATATGTCGCCTATTACCAGTCCGTGTTCGACCTGGTCCGGCCGGGCGGCTACATCGTGGCCGACAACGTGCTTTGGGACGGGAAGGTCTCCACGGATACGCCGCCACGCGACCAGCAGACCACCGGAATCCTGGCTTTCAACGACTTGGTAGCCGGCGACGACCGGGTGGAGAATTATATTCTGCCTTTGCGCGACGGCCTGCACATCATCCGGAAAAAAATAGGCAGTTGCCCTTCGGACCCATGACACTCTTTCTGACAGGCAGCCCGACACGCTACGGGGAAGACCATTTTACGGAAGACAATGGTTTTCTGGCGGAAGTCCGTGCGGCCCTGGCAGAAGCGACGGGCGGACGACGCAAGCCGCGCGTGCTCCTGGTGAGTGCAGCGCCGGACGACCGGGGATTCACCGAGTCCGTCAAAAAAGGGATGAGCCTCTGCATCCACCGTTCAGGCATCGAAACGGGTTCCATTACCATGCTGGACAGGCGCAACGCGGACCGGGCTGCCGAACTGGTCCGGAAGGCCGACTGGCTGATCCTCTGTGGCGGACATGTGCCCACCCAGAACCGTTTCCTGCATGAAATCGGGCTCAAGGCGCTCCTGCAGGACTTTCACGGTGTGGTGATGGGGTGCAGCGCCGGCTCGATGAACTGTGCTTCCCGGGTATATGCCCATCCCGAATTCCCGGAAGAAATGACAGATCCTGCCTACCGCCGCTGGCTTCCCGGACTGGGCCTGACCGACATCCAGCTTATCCCGCATTGGGAACAGGTACGCGACTGCGTGCTGGCCGGACGGCGGCTGATCGAGGATGTGGCCCTGCCCGACAGCTGGAATCATCGTTTCTACACTTTTCCCGACGGCGGCTACGTGCTGGTCAAGGATGGCCGCAGCCAGCTCCGGGGCAAAGCCTGGGAACTGACCAACGGCGCCATGCGCCTCGTTTCTGAAGAAAACAAATGCTATACGTTTATGAACCTGGTATTCATTTCCCCCCATTTCCCGCAGAACTACTGGCACTTCTGTGCCGGGGCCCGCAACAACGGCCTCAATGTGCTGGGCATTGCCGACACGAACTATGAGAACCTGCCCTGGGAACTGCAAGCTTGCCTTACTGATTATTATAAGGTGAACAATCTGGAGGATTATGACGAAGTCTATCGCGCCGTGGCGTGGTTCGCCCACAAATACGGCCGGATCGACTGGATTGAATCGAACAACGAATATTGGCTGGAGCAGGATGCGCGGCTCCGCACCGACTTCAACGTAGCCAGCGGCCTGCACAACGATCGGATCGCGGCTGTCAAGAACAAGTCGGAAATGAAAAAGTACTATGCGGCGGGCGGTATCCCGACGGCCCGGCAGATCAAGGGCGTGGAAGGCCGTGAAGCTGTCCGGGCTTTCGCTGCGATGACCGGCTATCCCGTCATCGCGAAGCCCGACAACGGTGTCGGCGCCAGCGGAACGTTCAAACTCTGCAATGAAGCCGAACTGGAGGCTTGGTTCGACAACCATTCCAACTACGGCCTCTTTGTGTTTGAAGAGTTCATCACGGGCCTGCTGGTCAGCTACGATGCGATCTTCAACGACCGCATGGAGCCTGTTTTCGAAAACAATTCGGTATTCCCCACCCCGGTGATGGATATCGTGCATGGCAACCTGGAAGCCTGCTACTGGGTGAATAAGACTGTGCCGGAGAAACTGGCGGAAATCGGCCGGCGCACGGTCCGGGCTTTCGGAATCGGCAGCCGGTTCGTCCATCTGGAATTCTTCCAGCTGGACCGCGACCGGGAAGGGCTGGGCCGCAAAGGCGACTACGTCGGACTCGAAGTGAACATGCGGCCGCCGGGTGGCTACACGCCTGACATGATGAACTTCGCCCACTCGACGGACGTCTATCAGATCTGGGCCGACATGGTGGCTTTCGGTGAGCGCCGCAAAGGTTTCGGGGAACAGTATTTCTGCGCCTACGCCAGCCGCCGGGACAACCGCAACTATGCCCATACCCATCAGGAAATCCTGAACAAGTACGGCTCCGCCCTCTGCCTGTGTGAACGCGTTCCCGCCGTTCTGGCTGACGCGCTGAGCGACTACGCCTACATCGCCCGTTTCTCCTTCCAAGAAGAAATCGAGCCCTTCTTCCGCTTCATTACGGAATAAATCTGTCGTTGTCCGTCGGAGTCTGGACTCCAGTACTCCAGTTCCGAAGGCCATATCCTTTGAAGACCTTAGCCACCCTCGGCTATTAGAGGGAGGGGCCCGCCGCGAAGCGGTGGGAGGGGTCGCGCGGAGCGCGACGGTCTTCAAAGGATATGGCCTTCGGAACGTTTATGCTCGTGCCTGTTTAGTTTTGGGGAAAATATGTGGAAAATTTTGGAAATATTTGTAAGAAAGTGGAAAATTTTCTTTACCTTTGCCCTACACATCACTAAACGCATATAGGATTTGATGGCAAAGTTTATCGGATGCTACAAGGCTAAGGTCGACGACAAGGGAAGATTGATCTTCCCGGCCGCCTTCAAATCCAGTATGGGCGAGGGTGCCAGCCTTCGCTTCGTAGTCAAAAAGTCTCTCTTCGCAGAGTGCCTCGAAATGTACGCCTACGATGAGTGGGAGAAGGATTCGGAAGCTGTGAGAAGCCGTTTGAACTTTTTCAATCCGGAACATGCAGCCTTCTGGCGGGAGTATATGAGAGGCACTGCGGACGTAGAGCCTGACAGCAAGCTTGGACGGATGATGATTCCCAAGGAGATGCTCGACCGGGTCGGCATCACGAAGGAAGTCGTCTTCGCCGGCAACAACCACTTGATCGAGATCTGGGACAAAGAGAAGTATGAAGCCAAGGCGATGAAGAGCGAAGACTTCGTCGCTCTGGCAGAAAAGATTCTCGGTTAGCGGCTGGAGGATCCGTCTATGTCTGCTTATCACACGCCTGTCCTGCTCCAAGAGAGCATCGCAGCGCTTTTGATCCGCCAGGACGGCGTCTATGTGGACGCGACGTTCGGCGGTGGCGGTCATAGTCGGGAGATCCTGAACCGCCTCGGGCCGGAAGGCCGGCTGATCGTCTTCGACAAAGACGAAGAAGCCCTGGCCAATGCACCCGAAGACAGCCGGCTGACTGTCGTGCACGGAGATTTCCGGTTCGTGCACAATTTCGTCCGTTATCACGGTTACCAGGCCGTGGACGGCATCCTGGCGGACCTGGGGGTTTCATCCCACCAGTTCGATACGGAGAACCGGGGTTTCTCCTTCCGTTTCGAAAATGCGCCGCTGGACATGCGGATGAACGTACGCGCAGGGCTTAGCGCTGCGGATATAGTAAATAGTTATAGTGGGGAGGATCTGGAACGGATCTTCAGACTTTACGGCGAGGTGGAGGGAAGCAGGCGGCTTGCGGAACTGATTGTTTCGAGCCGGGAAAGAAGCCCGTTGGAGACCACGGACGATTTAGGCAGAGCGATAGCACCTGTTCTGCCTAAATTTTTGGAGCATAAATATTTGGCTAAAGTATACCAGGCTCTTCGGATTGAAGTCAATGGCGAGATGACTTCCCTGGAGGGGTTTATGAAAGGGGCGATCCGCATCCTCGGGCAAGGAGGACGGCTGGCCATCATAACATACCATTCTTTGGAGGACCGCATCGTCAAGAATGCAATCCGCGAGGGCTGCCAGCAAGGGCTGCTGCAGCGCGTGACCAAGAAGCCGATTCTTCCCGCAGAGGAAGAAATTGCTGTAAACACGCGCGCGCGCAGCGCGAAACTGAGGGTCGCCGGAAAGCAATGAAACGGACATGAGCGGTAAAATCAAGGACATTGTGGACAAACTGATCAGCTACCTGAGCGGGGACAAGCTGATCCAGTGGGGTGTGGACCGCCAGCTCGGTTTCATCTTCTACATCTTCGCCATTCTCTGCGTCACCATCGCCTGGAGCCTGCTCGTGGAGCAGAGCCTGGTCAAGGTGCAGAAGAATGAGCGCGAGTTGCAGGAACTGCGCATCAGCTACCAGCAGCGTACGCTCGACCTGGTGGGCATGAACAACCGCACCAAGATCGACCGGATGCTGAAAGCAAACGACTCGAAACTCCACGCACCCGGGAATCCGCCCCAGCGGATCGTCCTTGACAAATAAACGGCATGCAGGTAAACATCAGAAAAGTCGGCATCTTCTATCTGGGCTTCGTGCTGCTGGCGCTGCTGGCGATCGGGCAGATCGTCAACCTGCAATTCATCCACAAACCGGGACGCAGCTATACCGCCAAGACGGTGCGGGAAGATGTCCTCCCCTGCACCCGCGGCAGTATCCTGGCTGATGACGGACGGTACCTGGCCTTCTCCATCCCGGAATACCGGATGGGCATGGACTGCGTCCAGCCGGATTCCTCCGTCTTTGCGCAGGGCATCGATTCGCTGGCCATCTGCCTGGCCAATTTCTACAAGGACAAGAAGGCCGCCCAATACAAGAAAGAGATCGTCGACCGCCGCAAGGAAGGACTCGGCGGCGGCCGCCGCTATATGTTCCTCAACCGGAAACTGCTCACCTACCAGGAGATGAAGGAAGTCTCCTCCTTCCCTATCCTGCGGGAAGGCCGGGCCCGGGGCGGCCGCGATGAAGTCAAAGTCGATCATCGCACCTATCCCTACGGCCGTCTCGGCTTCCGTACGCTCGGTTACATCAAGGACCAGAGCGAAATCCCGACCATCGGCATCGAGGGCAGCTGCGACACCATCCTGCGCGGCACCGACGGCCTGCGGCCGATGCGCCTGACGGAAGGCCGCAACTGGATTGTGGACACCGACAAGGAAACCATCCAGCCCATCGACGGCCTGGATGTCCAGCTCACGCTCGACATCGACATGCAGGACATGGCGCAGAACGCCTTGATCAGCGTTTTGAGCAAAACCAACGAGGTCCATGCAGGAACCGTCGTGGTGATGGAAGTCGCCACCGGCGAGATCAAGGCGATGGTCAATCTGGAAAAGGATGGCAAAGGCGGTTTCGACGAGACCTACAATTACGCCATCGGCCGTAAGGGCGAACCCGGTTCCGTATTCAAGGGAGCCACCCTGACCACCCTGCTGGAGGACAAGAAAGTGACGCTGGATACCGAGATCAAGGCCGTCGTAACCTGGAACTACGGCGGAGGGCAGCCTTTCGTGGACCATTACCTCGACCGGTACAGCACCATCTCGGTGAAGCGGGGCTACGAGATCTCGTCCAACAATGTCTTCCGTATGCTGGCTGTCCGCTACTACGGCGACAAGCCGAAGGAATTCCTCGACAAACTCACGAACGAACGGCGTATCACCAAGGACTTCCCCTTCGAACTCAAGGGCATGGCCTCCGCCAATGTCAAGGATCCGGATCAGAATACAGGGCGCGCCGCCTGGAACATGAAAGACCTGCCGCAGATCGCGATGGGCTACACCGTCGAGATCACGCCGCTCCATACGCTCAATTTCTACAATGCCATCGCCAACGAAGGCGTGATGATGCGCCCGCATCTGGTGCGGAACTACCAGAAAGAGGGCACGATCATCCAGGAATTCAAGCCGGAGACGCTCGGTACGGTCTGCAGCCCGGAAACGGCCCACGAGGTCTGGAAAGCCATGCGCGGCGTCGTGGAATCGGAAGGTGGTACAGGCTATCGCGTGTTCAAGGGCTGCCCGGTCGGCGTGGCCGGCAAGACGGGTACGGCCCGTATCGTATTCCCCCACAACGGCAAGTACCAGGATGCCGCCGGCCACAAGATGCACCAGGCAACCTTTGTCGGCTTCTTCCCTTCGGATGCGCCGAAATACTCGATGATCGCCGTCGTCTATTCCGAACCGACCTTCGGCAACTTCTACGGCGCCACCTGGTGCGGACCGGTCTTCCGGCAGGTTGCCGAGCAGATCTACGCATCCTCCATCGACTGGCAGGAGCCGCTCCCCCGGACGGGTTCACTCCCCGAAGCCGACAGTTACAAACAACTCCAGGCCCGTGAAGACCTGCAGCGCGGCGTAGTCCCCGACGTGACAGGCATGGGCCTGCGCGAAGCCATCGCCCTGCTGGAAAAAGCAGGCTATCGGGTCAATTTTGAAGGACATGGCGTCGTGGCCGCCCAAGTACCAGCCGCCGGCGACTCCATCCGCACACAAACCATCGCACTCAAACTCAAGGAAAAATATATCCATGATCCTCAATAACATTCTCCAGGGCATCGACATCGTGGCCGCCACCGGCGACCTCGGCCGGGACATCGGCAGTCTGACCTTCGACTCGCGTACCTGCCAGCCGGGGTGCCTGTTCGTCACCGTTCCCGGCACGGCCGTTGACGGGCATGCCTTCATCGGCAAGGCCGTCGAAGCGGGTGCAGCCGCTGTCATCTACCAGAACGACACGCCTGGCCTCACCCTTCCGGAAAACGTCACCATGGTCAAAGTCGCGGACAGCCGCCGCGCCCTCGCACTGGCGGCCGACAACTGGTACGGACATCCCTCCGGCAAACTCAACCTGGTGGGCATCACCGGCACCAACGGCAAGACCACGACAGTCACCCTGCTGTACAACCTGTTTACCAGCCTGGGCTGGAGCTGCGGCCTGCTGTCAACCATTGCCAATTACATCGATGGCCAGCGGCTGGAGGCATCCCATACGACGCCCGATCCCATCGCGCTGAACAGCCTGCTGGCCCGCATGGTGGAGAAAGGCTGCACGTATTGTTTCATGGAAGTCAGCTCGCACGCCATCGACCAGGAGCGCGTAGCCGGCCTGGAATTCAAAGTGGGAATCTTCTCGAACCTGACACACGACCATCTCGATTATCATAAAACCTTCCTGGCCTACCGCGACTGCAAGAAGCGCTTCTTCGACACCCTGCCGAAAGAAGCCTTCGCCCTGACCAACATCGACGACCGCAACGGCGAAGTGATGGTGCAGAACACCCGCGCACAGGTCCGGACCTACGCCTGCAAGCGAATGGCCGATTTCCGCTGCAAGATTGTGGAGGAAAGCCTTGAGGGCATGCTTGTCAGCATCGACGGCAAACAGGTCTGGACCCGGTTCATCGGCAACCACAACGCTTACAACCTGCTGGCGGTCTATTCCACCGCCGTCCTGCTGGGCGCCGATCCGGAAGAAGTGCTTGTCAAGATGAGCGCACTCGGGCCGGTGGCCGGACGCCTCGATTTCCTGCGGGGCGGAAACGACCTGACCGCCGTGGTAGACTACTCCCACACGCCCGATGCCCTTGAAAACGCCCTCAAGACGCTGCGCGAAACCGCCCGCGACCGGGCGTTGATCTGCGTGTTCGGCTGCGGGGGCAACCGCGACAAGACCAAACGCCCTGAAATGGGCGTGATCGCGGCCAGATACGCCGACCGCGTGGTCGTCACCTCCGACAACCCGCGCCATGAAGATCCGGAAGAAATCATCCGGGATATCCGCGCCGGGATGGACACGGCCGCCCGGGCCAAGAGCCTGTTCATCACCGACCGCCGCGAAGCCATCCGCACCGCCCTGATGACGGCCCCGCAAGGCGCTGTCATCCTGGTGGCCGGCAAAGGGCACGAAGACTACCAGATCATCGGCGACACCAAGACCCATTTCGACGACAAGGAAGTAATCGCCCGGACTTTTGAGGAACTGCTGTAAAAGAAGAGACGCGCTATGCTATACCATCTGTTTGAATATCTGAGAAACGCCGGCATCGACTTCCCCGGTTCCGGCCTGATGCACTACATCTCGTTCCGGGCCATCAGCTGTGCCGTCCTGGCCATCCTGGTCTCCATGTGGATCGGCAAGAAGATCATCGCCAAACTGCAGCAGAAGCAGATTGGTGAGACCATCCGCGACCTGGGACTGGAAGGACAGCTGCAGAAGAAAGGCACGCCCACCATGGGCGGCATCATCATCCTGGTGTCGATCTTGATCCCGATCCTGCTGTTCGGCAACCTGTCCAACACGAATGTCCTGCTGCTGATCCTGACAACCGTGTGGCTGGGCGTCCTCGGGTTCATCGATGACTATATCAAAGTATTCAAGCACAATAAAGAAGGGCTGAACGGCAAATACAAGATCGTCGGCCAGGTGATGCTCGGTATCATTGTGGGCCTCACCCTCTACTTCACCTCCGAACAGGGCGTGAGCTACAGCCGCACCACCATTCCTTTCTTCAAGGGCAATGAATTCGACTACAAGTGGCTGATCCCCTTTTCGGGCCAGTTTGTCCGCGCCCTGCAGGGCGGCCTCTATGTGGTAGTCATCACCTTCATCATCACCGCCTGCTCGAACGGAACCAACCTGACCGACGGTATGGACGGTCTGGCAGCCGGGGTCTCGGCCATCGTCGGCGCGACGCTCGGTGTCCTCGCATATGTCTCGGGCCACACCGGCTTTGCCGAATACCTCAACATCATGTATCTCCCCAACATCGGCGAGGTCACCGTCTATGTGAGCTGCTTCGTGGGTGCGCTTCTGGGCTTTCTCTGGTACAATGCGTTCCCGGCCCAGGTATTCATGGGCGACACGGGCTCCCTCGCGCTGGGCGGCATCATCGGCGTGCTGGCCATCATCATCCGCAAAGAACTCCTGCTCCCGATCCTCTGCGGCGTTTTCCTGATGGAAAGCCTCTCGGTCATCATCCAGCGGGCCTATTTCAAATACACCAAGAAAAAAACCGGAACGGGCGTGCGGATCTTCCGCATGTCGCCGCTCCATCACCATTACCAGAAGGAGAATCCGGACGCGCTGATCCAGAAACCGGCGCAGATCCATCCTGAAAACAAGATCGTCGTACGGTTCTGGATCGTATCCATCATCCTGGCGGTCGTAACCATCGTAACCTTGAAAATCAGATAATCATGAAAAGAGCAGTCATTCTCGGCGGCGGCGAAAGCGGCGTGGGCGCAGCAGTCCTGGCAAAGGTAAAAGACTATGATACCTTCCTTTCGGACAGCGGCACTTTGAAAGAGGGCTTCCGCAACCAGCTGCAAAAATGGGAGATTCCTTTTGAAGAAGGCGGTCACAGCCCGGAGAAGATCTTGTCGGCCGACCTGGTGATCAAGAGCCCCGGAATCCCCGAAACGGCCCCGCTCATCGTCCAACTCCACGCACAGGGCACGCCGGTCATTTCGGAGATCGAGTTCGCCGGTTACTACGATACCGCCAAGAAAATCTGCATCACGGGCAGCAACGGCAAGACCACGACCACGTCGCTGATCTACTACCTGCTGCAGAACGCCGGTCTCAACGTCGGCCTGGGCGGCAACATCGGCAAGAGCTACGCCATGCAGGTCGCCACGGAGCAGCACGATATCTATGTGCTCGAACTCAGCAGCTTCCAGCTTGACGGCATGTACGACTTCAAAGCTGACATCGCCGTGCTGATGAACATCACGCCCGACCATCTCGACCGCTACGACCACTGCTTCCAGAACTATATCAACGCCAAGTTCCGCATTACCCGCAACATGCGGCCGGAAGACTGCTTCATCTTCTGTTCCGACGACGAGGTGACCATCGGCGAACTCAACAAGATCGTCATCCAGGCCAAAAAACTGCCGTTCACCCAGAACCAGGTCGTCGAAGAAGGTGCCTGGCTGGACCAGGACACCATGCGGGTCTCCTATGAAGGCGACGAGTTCGACATCCTGGTCCGTGACCTCTCGCTGGAAGGACGTCACAATGTGTACAACTCGATGGCCGCCGCCATCACCGGCAAGATCATGCACGTCACCAACGAAACCATCCGCAAGTCGCTGACCACGTTTGAAGGGGTGGAACACCGGATGGAAAAAGTCATGACCGTCGGCGGCGTGCTCTACATCAACGACTCCAAGGCGACCAACGTCAACTCGACCTGGTATGCCCTGGAAAGCATGACCACACCGGTCGTCCTGATCCTGGGCGGCACGGACAAGGGCAACGACTACGCACCCATCGCAGACCTGGTGCGTGACAAGGTGAAAGCCATCGTCTGCCTGGGTGTGGACAACCAGAAAATCCATGATTTCTTCGGCGGCATCGTGCCGGTAATCTACGATACCCTTTCCGCCGAAGCGTGTGTCAACAAATGTGCGGAACTGGCGGTAGCGGGCGACACCGTGCTGCTGAGCCCCTGCTGTGCCAGTTTCGACCTGTTCAAGAACTATGAAGACCGCGGACGCCAGTTCAAGGAAGCGGTCAGGAGACTGTAAGCGATGAAGGACATCTGGAAACTCAAAGGAGACAAAGTCATCTGGATCATCGTCGTATTTTTCGCGATGATCTCGATCCTGGCCGTGTTCTCGTCGAGCAGTTTCCTGGCATCGTCGCGCGGCATCAGCAAGGTAGCCATCTTCATGGAACAGACCAAATCGGTCCTGATGGGCTTTGTGGCCCTGCTGATCTGCTATCTCATCCCGCTCCGCTTCTACCGCTTCTTCTCCTTCGCCATTTTCGGGGTATCTGTCCTGCTCCTGCTTCTGCTCTACATCCCTGCTTTCCAGGTCAAGATAAATGGGGCCATCCGCGGCATCCGGCTTTTCGGCGTCACGTTCCAGGTATTCGAACTGGCCAAGATCGGCGTTATCCTCTATCTGGCCCGGGCACTGGAGCTCTGGAATGACGACTTGAGCGACTTCAAGCAGTTCGCGCTCAAGATTCTCCTGCCGGTCGGCGCCATTTGCCTGCTTATCCTGCCGAACAGTTTCTCGTCGGCCCTCCTGATCGCCCTCATCAGCTTCCTGATCCTCTTCTTCATGGATGTCAGCTGGAAGAACCTGGGCATCACGGTCGGCATCGTCGCCGCAGTCGTCCTCCTGATGTTCCTGACCTACCACGCGTTCTTCGCCGGCCACCTCGAACGGCAGCAATCGGCTGTCGGGAAGGTCTTCAACCGGTTCGGCACCGTGGAAAGCCGCCTGACGGCACATTTCGAGCAGGAAGAGGAAAGTCTGGAGGGTCTCTCCACCCGGGAGATCCAGCAGCTGAAAGACAAGGACCGTCAGAGTGAAAATGCGAAAGTGGCCATCTCGGAAGGCGGCATCTTCGGCAAAGGCCCGGGCAAGAGTACCCAGCGCTACTCGCTGTCCATGGCCTTCTCCGATTTCATCTACGCGTTCATCGTCGAGGAATACGGACTGGTCGGCGGCGCCTTTGTCATCCTGCTCTACCTGATTTTCCTTTTCCGCTGCATCCGGCTCTGCCAGCGCTGCAAGGCCACCTATTCGAGCGTCCTGATCGTCGGCCTGTCGTTCCTGATCGCGACGCAGGCCTTTCTCCATATCCTGGTCAATGTACGCCTCTTCCCCATCACCGGTCATACCCTGCCGCTCATCAGCCATGGCGGCACTGCCTACCTGGTGTTGTGCGGCGCCTTCGGCATGATTCTCTCAGTCAACCGGCAGCTCGACAAGCAGGATGCGCAGGAACGGCAGCAACGCGAAGCGGCTGCCGCTCAGCTGACTGAGGAATACAACCCCGACACCACAAGTACCACCGACAATACTGCCATAACCTATACGACCTCCCATGAATAAACCTCGCATCATCATCAGCGGCGGCGGAACCGGCGGACACATCTTCCCCGCCCTCTCCATTGCCGGATCCATCCGGGAACTTTGCCCGGAAGCGGAGATCCTCTTCGTCGGCGCAGAAGGCAAGATGGAGATGGAACGCGTTCCCGCAGCCGGGTACCGCATCATCGGCCTTCCCGTTGCCGGTCTCCAGCGTTCGCTCTCGCCCAAGAATCTGGCACTGCCTTTCAAGGTCGCCAAGAGCATCCGAAAGGCCGGCGAGATCCTGGAGGAGTTCAAGCCCGACGTGGCCGTGGGCGTAGGCGGCTATGCCAGCGCCCCGCTGCTCTGGAGCGCCCAGCGCAAAGGAATCCCCTGCCTCATCCAGGAACAGAATTCGTATGCAGGGTTGACCAACAAGATCCTGGCAAAGCGCGCCGCGCGCATCTGCACGGCGTACGAGGGCATGGAGCGTTTTTTTCCGGCTGACCGCATCATCCTGACAGGCAATCCGATCCGCAAGGAGATCGCACCGGCCACAGCCGCACAGCGCACCGAAGGGTACGCTTTCTATGGCCTGAATCCGGACAAGAAGACCCTGTTCGTCGTGGGTGGCAGCCTGGGCTGCGGCACGCTGAACCGCGTGATGCGCACATGGGTCGAGCAGCGTGCGGCCCAAGCGGATTACCAAGTCATCTGGCAGTGCGGCAAATACTATAAAGAAGGGGTTGACGCCTTCATGGCGGGACGTACCGTGCCGAACCTCTTCTACACGGACTTCATCAAACGGATGGACCTGGCCTATGCCGTGGCCGACCTGCTGGTCTCCCGGGCCGGGGCCGGTACGATTTCCGAACTCTGCGTAGCAGGCAAAGCCACGATTTTCGTACCTTCGCCCAATGTGGCGGAAGACCACCAGACGCACAATGCAATGGCACTTGTGGAAAAGAATGCGGCCCTGATGGTGAAAGATGCCGAGGCGGACGCCAAGCTGCTGGACACGGCCGAAGGGTTGCTGGCCGACGCAGCGCGCCTGGCCGACCTTGAACGGAACATCCTGTTGCTGGGCCGCAAGGATGCCTCCGAGGTCATTGCGCAGGAAGTATTGAAATTGATATCTACGACAAACCATTAATGCAGGAAAAGACAGAGACGATGTACACAAATTATTATTTCATCGGAATCGGGGGCATCGGAATGAGTGCCATCGCCCGGTATTTCAAACACCGCGGATTCCATGTGTCGGGGTACGACCGGACTCCCTCTGCACTGACCCATGCGCTGGAACAGGAAGGCATCGCCATCCACTATGAGGACGATGTGACGGCCATCCCGCAGGACATCGCCCATACCTTTGTCATCTACACGCCCGCCATTCCGAAAGAGCTGGGCGAACTGCAATATGTCCAGGCCCACGGCTACGCCCTCTGCAAGCGTTCGCAGGCACTGGGCGAAATCGCCCGCGGACAGGAGTGCCTGGCCGTATCGGGCTCGCACGGAAAGACCACGACCAGTACGCTGCTGGCCCACATCCTGACGCAGTCAGGAGAAGGCTGCAACGCCTTCCTGGGCGGCATCTCCAAAAACTACGGATCCAATCTGCTGCTGAGCCCGAATCCCGTCCTCGTCACAGAAGCAGACGAATTCGACCGGTCCTTCCTCCGGCTCTTCCCCCATATCGCCGTAGTTACGGCCACCGATGCCGACCACCTCGACATCTACGGCGACCGGAGCCATCTGCTCGAAGCGTTCGGCCAGTTCACCTCCCAAGTGGATACAGACGGAGCGGTCATCGTCAAGCAGGGCGTCGAAGTACCGCTGGAAAATACGACGGCAAAGGTCTGGCGCTACGCCTATGACCAGCCCTGCGACTTCTTCGCATCCGATATCCAGCCGTTGGAAAAAGGGCGTTTCGATTTCACCCTCAACCACCCGGGCGGACGCATCGAACACTGCACCATCGGCATCCCGGGCTGGGTCAATGTCGAAAATGCCGTCGCAGCCTCAGCTGCGGCTTTGCTGCACGGAACGGCACCCGTCAAGATCCGCGAAGCCCTGGCCACTTTCCAGGGAGTCCGGCGCCGCTTCGACATCCGCATCGATACCCCCCGCTTCGCTTATGTCGATGACTATGCCCACCACCCCAACGAAATACGGGCCTCCATCAGCTCCCTGCGCAACATCTTCCCCGGCCGGAAGATCACAGGCATCTTCCAGCCGCACCTTTATACCCGTACCCGGGACTTCGCATCCGATTTTGCCGATGCGCTCAGCGGATTTGATTCCTTGATCATGCTGCCTATCTATCCGGCACGGGAAGAGCCCATCCCCGGCATTTCGGCCGAAACCATTTTCGACAAAGTAACCCTCGCCGACAAGATTCTTCTGCCGGAAGAACAGTTGCTGGACTACCTGCGTACGCATGAACTGGATTGCCTGGTCACCCTGGGCGCCGGCGACGTCGACCGCTTCGGCGAATCCATTGAAACCCTGCTAAAAAGCCGTCTATGACCCGAAGGATCCTGCTCACCACGCTGATTGTCGTCCTGGCCACCGGCCTGCTGGGGTGCTGGTTCCATTTCGTGGGCCAGCTTTCCGCGGAGGGGCGGAGGCAGGCACAATGCCGGCAGGTGGACGTCATCCTGCTCGACTCGCTGGAAAGTGCCATCGTGGACAAGGCGGAAGTGAAGGATTTTGTATCGCATCTGGCCCTGGGCAGACAAACCGGCCTGGTCAACCTCGATTCCATCGAGAAAGCCCTGTGTGCACGGGGCGAAGTGATGAGCGCCCAAGTCTATACTTCAGACGACAAGACGGTTGCAGTCAGGCTTACGCAACGCAAACCGGTCATCCGTTTTGAAGAGGGCAACGACCATTGGTATGCCGATCCGGAAGGCTATCTGTTCCCTGTGACGAATTCCGTGGATGTACCGGTCGTCACCGGCCATATCCCTTTCCAGGCCGACAGCACCTGGCGGGGCGAGGCGCCTGCAGAAAAGATGTCCTGGGTTCTCGGTTTGGTGGATCTGGCCCGTTACATCGACAGCAAGGAGATCTTGCGGCGGGAGATCGGCCAGATTGAAATCGCGCCGGACGGTGACATTGTGCTGTACACCCGCACCCCCGGCCCGGCCATCATCTTCGGGGACAGTGGCGACTGTGTCGACAAGTTCCGCAGGCTGGAAGCCTATTGGCGCAACATCGCGCCCCAGATGGATGAAAAGAAACCCTACCGAACAATCAATTTAAAATATAGTAATCAGATAATTTGCAAGCAGCTATGAGCAGATACGCAGCAGCATTGGATTTTGGAAGCTCCAAGGTAGCGCTGGCGGTCGGTGAGAAGACACCGGGCGGCATCCGGATCATCAGCTACCACGACACGGCGTCGGCCGGCATTGAATGCGGCGAGATCATCAACGATTTCAAGGTTGAAGAGATCGTCCGCACACTGGTCGCACAAGCCGAAGCAGCCCTGTCCGAGAAGATCGACGAAGTGACGGTCGGCCTTTCCGGCAGGATCCTCCACTGCAAGGAACTCCCTTGCCAGATCAACCGTACGGACCCCAAGGCCTACATCACGGAAGAAGAAGTCCGCCAGATTACCCGGACCCGCTACAACGCCACCCTCGAAGGCGGTGACACCGTCTTCGAAGCAGCTCCGCAGAAATACAGCACGGAGGAGCGTTTCGGCATCAACCACGATGAACTGATCGGCATGGTGGGCGGCACGATCGAGGCGACATTCCGTCTCTTTTATGGAAAGAAAACGATTCTCGACCGGCGCATCACCATCCTTGAGAACTGCGGCCTGAAACTCAACAAGGCCATCCTCGCGCCGATTGCCTCCGCCCGCGCCGTCCTGACAAAACCCGAGATGGAGAACGGCGTCGCCCTGGTCGATATCGGCAAGAGTTCGACCGAAGTGGCCATCATCAAGGACAACATCGTCCGCAGCGTGGCCATCATCCCTTTCGGCGGCGAATCCGTCACCAACGACATCAAGAATGTCACCGGCATCACCAACCGCTGGGCCGAGACCATCAAGATCCAGCACGGCCGCTGCTGCGAGGAATTTGCGGTCGAAAACAAGAAACTGGTGCTCAAGAACGAGAATGACAGCGACGACGGCGAAGTCGAGATCAGCCTGCTGGCCCGTGTCATCGAGGCCCGCATGAGCGAGATCTTCGATGCCGTCCGCTACGTCATCGAACAATCGGGTTACGGGCAGAAACTGACCTCCGGCGTCGTCATCACCGGCGGTACCTGCCATCTCGACAACATCCTCCAGCTGGCCGTCGCATTGCTCGGCCAGAAAGTCCGCCTGGCTGCCCCGCAAGGCGCCATCACCGGCGACAGTGTGGAAGATGCCTTTGATGTCTATGCGGCTACGGCCGTCGGCCTGGTCCTGGAGACGCTCGATCCGATGCTCTCCCACGCCGTTGAATTCAAGAAGGATGTCGTCGTGGAACCGACTGTCAAGGTAAAAGACAACCAACTCTTCGAGGACGAACCCGAAGAAGAGGAATACGAACCCCTGACCGCCCGCGAAGAACGGGAACGCCGCCGGGAGGAAGAGCGCCGCGCCAAGGAACTCCGCCGTCAGCAGGAAGCCCAGCGCAAGCAGGAAGAGAAGGAGCGCAAAGCCCGCGAGAAGGCCGAAAAGAAAAAATCGCAGCCTTCCATTTTTGATATGCTATTTTCCGAATCCGATAAAGACAAAGCGTAAGCCATGGATGCAGATTTGATCCCTACCAGCTGGGAAAAGCGCGGCAACATCATCACGGTCGTCGGTGTGGGCGGCGGTGGCAACAATGCCGTATCGTATATGTACTCCCTTGGACTCAAGGATGTCGATTTCGTGGTCTGCAACACCGACGTACAGGCACTCCAAAGCAGTCCCGTCCCCACCAAGCTCCAGATCGGCCCGGTCCTGACCAAAGGCCTGGGCGCCGGCACCGATTACCTGATCGGACGCAAGGCTGCCGAAGAGTCGATTGACGAGATTGCGAAATTCTTTGAAGGCGACACGCAGATGGTATTCGTCACCTGCGGCATGGGTGGCGGTACCGGCACCGGCGCCGCGCCGCTCGTGGCCAAGATGGCCAAGGAGATGGGAAAACTGACGGTCGCCGTCGTGACGGTTCCGTTCCGGGATGAAGGAAAAGAGGCACTCTACCGGGCCGTCGAAGGCATCAAGGAACTGAGCAAGCATGTGGACAGCATCCTGGTGATCGACAACCAGAAACTCTACCAGCTCTACGGCAAGATGGGCATCAAGAAGGCTTTCTCGAAAGCCGACGAGGTGCTGGCTACGGCCGTCAAGAGCATCGCGGAGATCATCACCAGCAGCGGCTACATCAACGTGGACTTCGCCGACGTGAAGAAGGTGATGCAGAACAGCGGCGTGGCCATCATGGGTATCGGCGAAGCCGAAGGCGAGGACCGTGCCGTCAAGGCAGTGGAACAGGCCCTCAATTCGCCGCTCCTGAACGACCTCAAGCTCGACAGCGTCAAGAATGCCTTGATCAACATCACGGCCAGTTCCGACGACGAGATCGGCTTCCAGACCGAAGAACTCTCCCAGATCATGGACTTCACCTCGCAATATACCGGCGCGACCATCAACTTCAAGCGCGGTATCGTATTCGACGAGGAGATGGGCGGCAAGATCAGCGTGACGATCATCGCCACGGGCTTCGAAATGTGGCAGTTGCCCGTCATCGACGAGAGCGAGATCAACCGGGGCAACCGCATCGAGGTCAAATACGGCCAGGATCTGTTCAAGAGCCGCCGGAAAGGCCGTCCGGTGGCTCCCGACAACGGCAAGCTGCTCAACAAACAACGTGTCACCGGCATCCCGGCCCTGATTGTCGACGACGTGCGGCTGATCAAGGAACTGGAAGATGAGCCGGCCTACGTACGCCGCGAACGGATGCTCAACATCAAGGAAACCCCTGCAAACGAAGCATAGCCATGGAGAAAAGACGCAGAGTCCGCTTTGCCCCCAGCCCGACCGGACCGCTCCACATGGGCGGTGTCCGTACGGCGCTCTATAATTATCTGTATGCCAAACAGGCCGGCGGCGATTTCATCCTCCGGATTGAAGACACCGACTCCCAGCGTTTCGTGCCGGGCGCCGAGGAATACATCATCGAGAGCCTCCGCTGGTGCGGTATCTTTCCGGATGAGGGCGTGGATGCCGACGGGCATGTCGTAGAGGTAGCTTCCGCGCAGCATCCCCATGCGCCCTATCGCCAGTCGCAGCGCCGCGGCATCTACCGCAAGTATGCGGAAGAATTGATCGAAAAGGGGTACGCCTACTATGCTTTCGACACGGCCGAGGAACTGGCTGCGCTCCGGACCGCCGCGGAAGCAGAGAAAAAGACATTCACATACAACTGGGAGACGCGTGGTTCGCTTTGCAACTCACTGACGCTCCCTGCCGACGAGGTGGCCCGCCGCGTGGCCTCTGAAACGGGCTGGACCATCCGCTTCAAGATTCCGGAAAACCGGGTCGTGGCGATGGACGACCTGATCCGCGGCCACATCGAAGTCAACAGCAATACGCTCGACGACAAGGTGCTCTGGAAGCGTGCCGACGAGTTGCCGACCTACCACCTGGCCAACATCGTGGATGACCATCTGATGGAGATCACGGAGGTCATCCGCGGCGAGGAATGGCTCCCTTCCCTGCCCTTGCACTATCTGCTGTATGAGGCTTTCGGCTGGCAGGATTCGCAGCCGCGCTTCGCGCACCTTTCTTTGCTGCTCAAACCGGACGGAAAAGGCAAACTCTCGAAACGGGACGGAGACCGGCTGGGTTTCCCGGTGTTCCCGCTTCGCTGGGTCAATGCCGAAGGCGAGGTGTCGCGCGGCTACCGCGAGGACGGCTACTATCCCGAGGCGTTTGTCAACATGCTGGCTTTCCTGGGATGGAATCCGGGCACGGAGCAGGAGATCTTCTCGCTCGAGGAACTCGTGAAGGTGTTCTCGCTGGAACGTGTCGTCAAGTCGGGGGCCCGTTTCAATCCGGACAAGGCGAAATGGTTCAACCAGGAATATTTGCGGATGCGGTCCACCGCGCAATTGGTGGCCGATTTCCGGGCCTCCGAAGGAGACCGGATCGCATCTTTCTCCGACGAATACATCGGCCATGTGCTCGAACTGATGCGGGAACGCGTCCACTTCCCCACCGAATTCCGCGAGGCGACGGCCTTCTTCTTCGAAGCACCTGCCTCCTATGATCCGGCGGCCGTGGCGAAGTTCTGGAAAGATGACATCCCGACGATCCTGCCGCAGGTCCGCGCCTTCATCGCTTCGCTCGATTCCTTTACCAAGGAACACGTCGGCGAATCGGTTGAAGGCCTCATCCGTGAAAACGCCTGGCCGATGGGCAAGGTCATGAACACGCTGCGTCTCTTCCTGGTCGGCAAGTCGGTCGGCCCCGGCGTCGCCGACATCATGGCCATCCTGGGCAAAGAAGAGGTCCTTCGCCGGGTTGACGAGGGTATCGGTTCATTGAAATAACTATCATCGAATAACGGATTGCGCTGCGCTCTGGGTTTTGCTCCCGGAACGTCGCGCTCCGCGCGACCCCTCCCACCGCTTCGCGGCGGGCCCCTCCCTCTTACAATGCCGAGGGTGGCATGGTTCCGGGAGCAATAACCCACCCGCGCTGATAGCGCAATCCTCCCGTCATTCGTTATGGAGCTTATTGATCCTGTTCTTAACTGACTCTAAAAAAACTTTCTATGAGAATTGGCTTCGCTTCCGATCATGCCGGTTATGACTATAAACAGGCGCTGATCGCTTACCTGCGGCGGAAAGGCTATTCCGTCGTAGACTATGGGACGCATGGCACGGCCAGCGTCGATTATCCGGATTTCGCCCATGCCCTTGCCGAGGGCATCGAGAAAGGCGAGGTGGACAAAGGCATCGCCCTCTGCGGCACCGGCAACGGCATGGCCATGACCCTCAACCATCACAAGGGTATCCGTGCCGGCCTGGCCTGGAACCGCGACATCGGCGCGCTGGTCAAGCAGCACAACAACGCCAACGTGCTGGTCATGCCCGCCCGTTTCATCACACTTACCATGGCCCGGCTTATCGTCAAGACCTGGCTTGAAACCGAATTTGAAGGTGGAAGACACCAACGCCGCATCGACAAGATATCTTGTGCTTGACGGTTGCCCCGTCGAAGAGATGGCCTCCTACTTCGAGACGCATCTCTCGCACGACCTGGCGGATTATCCCGACGGGATTGTCATTCCTTTCGACAAACCCTACCGCTGGACATCCGCCGACCTCGTGCGCAAATGCAAATTCACCCTGCAGAAGCATTTTGGCCTCCGCAAGCTGAAAGTCGGCCATGCCGGCACACTCGACCCGCTCGCCACGGGCTTGCTACTTGTGTGCATCGGCAAGGCCACGAAGCTTGCGGAGGTACTGCAGGCGTCCGAAAAGGAATATGTGGCGACCGTTGAATTCGGCGCCACGACGGCTTCTTACGACCTGGAGCAGCCGATCGACCAGTATTTCCCCTACGAGCACATCGACGAGGCGGCGGTCCGCGCCGTCCTGCCCGCTTTTATCGGTCTGCAGGACCAGGTGCCCCCTGTCTTTTCCGCCAAAATCGTAAACGGCCTGCGGGCCTACGAGTATGCCCGCAGCGGCGAACCACTGGAATTGCGCACCAATCCCATCGAAATCTACGACATCGTGCTGGAATCCTTTACGCAGCACAACACGATGGAAAGCGACGGCTATACAGTCGATGCCGTCGTCCGCCACGTGCACAACTACCACACCTCGAGTGTCACCGACGGTACCCGCCCCGCCGCGCGGCTGCGCATCCGCTGTTCCCGCGGAACCTATATCCGTTCCCTGGCCCGCGACCTGGGCCTGGCCCTCGGCTCCGGCGCCTACCTGACCGCCCTGCGCCGCACCGCCTCCGGCGACTTCCGGCTCTAAGTTCTTTTTCCTCTGTCCCTTCCGCCAAACCGCCATGAAACAATTGAAACGCTTTCTCTTCCTCCTCAGCGCCCTGTGTTTGCTTCAGTGCACGACAACAACGGACGACGAAATCTACCACATCGTGACAACCGTCTGCGAGGACTCCTCGACAGGCGTGACGGTCAACTACCATTGCAACCGGCCGGACAGTTATGTCCTGGTGGCCCAAGCGGAAGACAGCACTTTCCGGAAAGCGAAAAAGATCAAACCGGTCTGCCGGAAATGGAGCACTGTCGGCATAGAAAACACCTCCACGGAATCCACGTTCTACACGAAAGAAAGGTATGTGTGCTACGCCACACTCTCCGGCCTGAAATCCGACACACGCTATATCTATAAGATCGTCGCAGGCAAAACCAAAACCGATGCCCGCCGTTTCAAGACTTCGGGAGAGAAAGGGCCCTGGAACTTCGTCGCCTTTACCGATTTCCAGCACCGGGAGAACCCCGTGACCCTGCCGCTGATCCAGACCATGAAAGAAATCGCCGGTGATCCGTCGCTGGTGGTCTGCAGCGGCGACCACGTCGATGTAGCGGGCAACGAATATGAATGGACTTTCCTGCTTGACAACGAGGTCTTTCGCGACTTCGTCTATGCCGCCTCGCCGGGCGACCATGCCTATTGGGCCTGCGACCGGGTCAATGACGGTTATCCGCAATACGACAAGCCCTATACCTTCGTCAACCTGTTCCATTTCCCCGACAACGGCTGCCCGACCAGTCCCGGCAGTTCCTACTATTTCTACTACAACAACGTGTTGTTCGTAGCGCTCGATATGAACAACTCGGACATCGCCGCCGGTGCGCGTTTCGACGAAGAAGCCGCCTGGTTCCGGGAAACGATGGACCGCCTGAAGGGAACCTACCAGTACCTGGTCGTCTTCATGCACAAGTCCGTCTATGGTTCCGACTTTGTGGACGAGGCCGTTGCCCAGAACATCCGGCCGCAGTGGGCTCCGATCTTCCAGCAATACCAGGTCGATCTGGTCCTGAGCGGCCACGACCACATCTTCTCCCGGACCAATCCCATGGAGGGCGGCACATTCTACCTGGACATGGGCTCCAGCGGTGACAAGAAGCGCCGGCCCGACAGCACGATGCTGGAAAACAAGACCCGCTATGCCAAAGTCATCGACCTGATCGACGAAGGAATCAGTTGCGCCTCCAACATCGAAGTCGATGCCCGCCAAATGCGCGTAAGCGTTTACGACCAATATGCCCAGGTCATAGACCGCTTCACAATACCCGCCCGGCGGACAACGTTTTGCCGTGTCAGGTGACTGGCCCCTTGGGGACTTCAGGCCCGCGGCGTTTGAATCGTGTTGATGAGCAGTGAAGCCAGATAGATGATCAATCCATAGGCCAATGTGATGGCGCAGCACTTGATTCCGCCCCAGACCAGCGCCGGATGGATATCTTTGGCAATCTCAACGGCCAGGCCTGCTTTGTACCAGCCGAAAGAGATGTGAAGAATACTGTAGGCCAACGCGAAGCGGCCGATGTTCCTTACCCATGCCGGCGCTTTCCATGCAGCAAAGAGCATTGCGACGAGCAGGACTGTAAGAATGGACATTGCCAGTGTACCGCCTTCTACGAACAGTCGCGGGAGGGACGTCAGGAGAGTGGAGGATAAAAGAGTCATGACAAATGCAAATAAAGGTTTATCGTTCCGTGGTGAGAATTCAACCACAAAGGTACGGCATAAAGCACAGAATCCTGCCTGCTGAATCCCCCTGAAAGTGTGTCAAATCCCCCTGAAAGGGCCATAGGACTTTTCTGCAACGGAAAAAAACCTATCTTTGTAACAAATGATCAAGCGAACCCTGATTGTGATTGCTGCCTGGTGTTTGGCCATCCTGCTGGTTGCAGCGATGGTGACCAGTCTGGGGTATTCCTTTCAGGAGGCACTGCTAGTCGGGGTTCTGTTTCTGCCGGGGGCTCTGGCGGCACGTTTCTTTCTTTCAAAAATATCTTTCAAGAAACGTCAGGAAGGAATTCTCAACGCCGTATTTGTCATGGTGGCCATCCTCGTCCTGGAAATTGCCCTTGTCATATTCGCCCTGATCTACATTGTCTGGCTGCGTGATCCTTCCCAGCGGCTGAATCTCGTGTTTCTTACGGAAGAAACAGACTTTCCGTCCCTGCTCTTCAATCCGGTTTTCCTGTCCTTCGTCCTGCTGCTGCTCGTTCTGGGCGATTATTTCCTGTCGGAATATCTGGAAAAACGTTTCCCCTCAAATCAGGAGCCGATACGTTTTATCTCAGACCGGAAGCCAGTCAAACTACAACGTGACGAGATTCTTTTCATCGAATCGAACGACAGGGAAGTGACCATCTGTGCTACCGAAGGACGCCGTTTCCGCAACAAGACAGGCATCTCGCAATGGGAAGCGATTCTGGGAAACGGCTTCATCCGGATCCACCGCTCCTATCTGGTACGCCGCACGGCCATTTCCTCGGTTTCGGCCGAATCGCTGACCGCCGGAGGCATCACACTTCCTGTCTCACGAAAATACCGGGATGCAGTCCGGCAGGTCCACCCACCTCTCATCGGCCCAGGGCGTTCTGAAGCAGACGGTCGAGTTCCTCAACAGAAGGATTGATTGCCAGGATGATGCCGTCAGGGTCGAGCAGGAACACCGTGGCGTGATTGGCTTTCAGTGCCGGAGATGCGTCAAGAGCCAGAAGATTGGTCCAGGGATAGCCGTCCCTGTCAAGCGCTTTGCGCCAGGCGGTATCGTTCCTGTATTCGAGGGCGACACCGACAATGGTGAAATCGTCGTCAGCGTATTTCTCGTAGATGGGTATGAGCGCCTTGCTCCGGATCCGGCAGGAGCCGCACCAGGATGCCCAGAAATCCACGACAGCCACTTTGCCGCCGACCAGTTCGGAAAGTGTGTGCAGCTTCCCTTTCGCATCAGGCAGCGTAAAATCACGGATCGGATCGCTCACCCGGTTTCCGGTCATCGCAAGGATCATCGTGTGATAAGGATGGCCGGGAAAACGTTGGGCATAGCAACGTTCATACAATTCTGACCACGGTTTCAGATCCTTTCCTGTCTGGCGGGCTTGTTCCAGGTGCTCGCATATATGGTAAAAAGAACTGACCGTCGGATGCTCTGCCAGGTAGGAACGGGATATGCTGTCGGACATTTTGACCCGTCCTGATTTTTCTTTACAGTTCTGAGTCTATTTTTAAGTTCATTATCTCAATACGTTGCGGATGTCCTGCATCCGTTTGTCAACTCTGCTATTACATGGGCCATCTCTTCAGGTTTATTTGCCTTGTAATAG
>JAFWOY010000032.1 GCA_017509755.1 Bacteroidales bacterium | reverse complement strand
GCTGGGACCGCAAGGGCGTGTTCAACCTCGAAGGCGGCTGCTATGCCAAGGTCATCAACCTCGACAAGGACGCAGAGCCTGACATCTACAACGCTATCCACCGCGACGCCCTCCTCGAGAACGTGACCGTCGATGAGAAAGGCAAGATCGATTTCGCCGACAAGAGCGTGACCGAGAACACCCGCGTGAGCTACCCGATCTACCACATTGAGAAGATCGTCCGTCCGGAGAGCCAGGGCCCTGCCGCTGAGCAGGTGATCTTCCTCTCTGCCGACGCTTTCGGCGTGCTGCCGCCGGTCAGCATCCTGACCCCCGAGCAGACAAAGTATTACTTCCTGAGCGGTTTCACTGCCAAACTGGCAGGTACCGAGCGTGGCATCACCGAGCCGACCCCGACCTTCTCGGCTTGCTTCGGCCAGGCATTCCTCGAACTGCACCCGACCAAGTACGCGGAAGAACTCGTGAAGAAGATGAAGAAATCGGGCGCCAAGGCCTACCTGGTGAACACCGGCTGGAATGGCACCGGCAAACGCATCTCCATCAAGGATACCCGCGGCATCATCGACGCTATCCTCGACCACAGCATCGACAAGGCCCCGACCAAGAAGATTCCGTTCTTCGACTTCGAAGTCCCGACGCAACTGGAAGGTGTGGATCCGAAGATCCTCGACCCGCGCGACACTTACGCCGATCCCAAGCAGTGGGAAGAGAAGGCCAAGGACCTCGCCGGCCGCTTTGTCAAGAACTTCAAGAAGTACACCTACAACAAAGCCGGCAAGGCGCTGGTCTCCGCCGGTCCGAAAGCCGAGTAAGACGTTGAAAGAAATCATCTTACCAGAAGCACAGCGCAGCGGCGGAATGCCGCTGCGCGATGCTATAGGGGCACGCCGTTCGGTCAGGCAGTATGCGCCGCGGCGTTTTGATTTGACGGACGGAAAGGATCTCCAGTTGCTGGCAGACCTGCTCTGGGCCGCTTGGGGCCACGTCTCTCCAAAGCGCCGTACCGCGCCCTCCTCGCACAACCGACAGGAAACGGAACTCTATGTGCTGCTGCCCGAGGGAGCCTTCGTCTATGAGCCGGCCGAAAACCGGCTGGCGGCCGTGACCGACCTGGACCTGCGCGCCGCTTCCGGCGCCCAGGATTATGTCGGCACGGCCGCCGCAGAGATCGCCTTCGTGGCCGACACGGCAAAGATCACGGGAAAAACATCCCGTGGCATCATCGAGACGATTTATGCGGACACAGGATTCATCTCGCAAAATATCTACCTGTTCTGTGCAGCCGAAGGACTCGGCACGGTAGTGCGGGCCATGGTGCCGAAGGAGGCGCTTGGGGAAGAACTCGGGCTGACACCGGCGCAGGAGATCACGCTCGTGCAGACGGTGGGTTGGAAATCCGGGGAATAATACCTATCTTTGTGAAGATGCCCCGGTCGGAGCCGGGCATGACGCAAAAACGATATGGATCCTGTAAGACTGCTGTTTGAAAAATATACCGGGCAGAGCGTCCGGCTTTTCGAAGAATTGCCCTCGTCGGGCAGCAACCGCCGGTATTTCCGCATCACGGGAGACGACGTGACGCTGATTGGTGCACGGGGCACCTCCATCCCCGAGAACATCGCCTTCTGGAAAATGGCCACGCACTTCTACGCGAAAGGACTCAACGTGCCGAAAGTGCTGGCCCACAACGATGATTTCTCCTGTTATCTCCAGGAAGACTTGGGGAACGATACCCTCTTCAGCCTGGTGGCGGAGGGGCGCGAAAAAGGGGTTTACTCCCCTGCCGAAAAAGCATTGATCGTCAAAGCCATCCGCGCCCTGCCCAAGATCCAGTTCGAAGGCGCCCAAGGGCTCGATTTCTCCGTCTGCTTCCCGCAGCCGGAGTTCGACGAGCGGATGATCTCGTTCGACCAGAATTACTTTAAGTACTGCTTCCTAAAAGCCACAGGCTTAGAGTTTAGCGAGATTGAACTCGACAAGGATTTCCACGCCATGTCGGACGTATTGATGCGCAGTATGTCTGACACCTTCCTGTACCGGGACTTCCAGGCGCGCAATGTCATGATCAAGTACGGCGAGCCCTATTTCATCGATTTCCAGGGTGGCCGAAAAGGTCCGATCTACTACGACGTCGCTTCGTTCATCTGGCAGGCCAAGGCGGCCTACAGCGAAGCGTTCAAGATGGAGCTCATCGATGCCTATCTGGATGCACTGCGCCCCTATGCCCCGATTCCGAAACAGGCTTTCCTCAAGACGCTGCGTCACTTCGTACTGTTCCGCACGCTGCAGGTGCTGGGTGCGTATGGTTTCCGGGGCTATTTCGAGAAGAAGCCGCATTTCCTGCAGAGTGTGCCTTACGCCATGGAGAACCTACGCCGGCTGCTCAAAGGCCCATTTGAGGAGTATCCCTACCTGACCAAGATCCTGGATGAATTGACGCGCATGAAGCAGTTCTCCGACATGAACCAGGAGCGCGGGCTGGAAGTGGACATTTTCAGTTTCGCCTACAAGAAAGGCATTCCCAACGATGCCAGCGGCAATGGCGGCGGCTATGTGTTTGACTGCCGCGGCCTCGAGAATCCAGGCAAATACGAACATTACAAACACTTTACGGGCATGGATGCCGAGGTCATCAAGTTTATGGAGGATGACGGCGGCGTACTCAAATTCCTCGACCATGCCTACGAGCTGGTGGACGCGCACGTACAACGCTTCATCCAGCGCAAGTTTACCCATCTGATGGTGAGTTTCGGCTGCACGGGCGGCCAGCACCGGTCGGTGTATTGTGCCGAGCACCTGGCCGAGCATCTCACGAAAAAATTCAGCATCAAGGTGCGCGTGACGCACCGCGAGCTGGAGATTGAAAAAGAATTCTAGCCGATGAAGGCGCTGATCTTTGCGGCCGGGCTGGGCACGCGGCTCAAGCCCTTGACCGACACGATGCCCAAGGCGCTGGTGCCTGTGGGCGGCAAACCGCTGCTGGAGCATGTCGCGGGCAAGTTGATTGCCGCTGGCTATGACGAACTGGTCATCAACATCCATCATTTTGCCGACCAGATCCGCGACTATGTGGCCGCACACAACAACTGGGGCGTGAAGGTCGAATTCTCCGACGAGACCGATCTGCTGCGCGAGACAGGCGGTGGCATTCGCCACGCGGCTCCGCTGCTGGACGGGCCGGACCCATTTCTGGTGCATAACGTGGACATTCTGTCCAATCTCGACCTTACCTGGTTCCGGGCGCAGCACCGGCAGGAAGACCTGGCTACCATTCTCGTAAGTGCGCGCGAGACGCAGCGCTATTTCCTGTTCGATGACGAAATGAGGCTCGTGGGCTGGACCAATATCGCGACGGGAGAGGTACGGAGTCCGTATGCGGGCATCGACCCGGACCAGTGTACACGGCTCGCTTTCTCAGGCATCCACTGCATCTCGCCGGCCATTTTGCCGTTGATGCGGGACTGGCCCGAGAAGTTTGGTATTGTGGACTTTTATTTGTCAATCTGTCGAACGCATACGGTCCGGGCCGCTGTCATGCCGGGGCTGGAACTCCACGATGTGGGCAAATTGTCGCAGTTGGATTGCAAAGTTCCGGAATAATACGTATATTTGTAAGTTGAAGAAAATTATATAAAAACTATCGATAGCATTATGACAAATTCTTTGAGATCACTTCTTTGGAGTGTTATTCTCGCAGGGGCTGTGCTCAGCGCCCTTTCGGGTTGTACATCGCCGAAGGAGATCCTTTATTTCCAGGACATCGACCAGGTGACGCCACAAAAGATCGACGCGGAATACCAGCCCGTCATCATGAAGGACGACAAATTGCAGATCATCATTTCCGGCCCCGACAAGAGCGTGGTCATGCCTTACAACTTCACGCTGAACAACGGAACAACTACTGGATATGGCATGTCTCCTACCAATGTCATCCCCTACCTCGTAGATTCCCAAGGGTACATTGACATGCCGGGCATCGGCCGCATCCATGTCGAAGGCATGAGACGGACCGAGCTGGTGGAATTCATTACCAACACATTGGTCGAACGCGGTTTGGTTAAAGAGCCTGTCGTTTCGGTCGCTTTTTTGAACTACCGCATCACAGTGCTTGGCGAAGTCCGCATGCCGGGCACCTATACGATGCCGAGTGAACGCGTCACAATCCTTCAGGCACTTGGTATGGCAGGCGACCTGGGCCTACAGGCCGACCGCCACGATATTATCCTGATCCGGGACGAGGACGGTAAGCAGGTTCACTACAAGATTGACCTGACGAAGAGTGAAATCCTCAACTCAGAACTCTTCTACATGCACCAGAACGACGTGCTTTACGTACCCCAGAGCGCGAAACGCATCGCCAGCGGAACCACCCCGACCGGCCTGTGGTCGATCATCCTGAGCACGCTTTCCACGCTGGTGACCGTCGCCACTTTCTTCATTGTTAGACTTCCTGCCAAATAACGACGATTATGCAAGAGAACAACTATACTTCCCACAATTACCACGACGAAGAGGCCAGTCTCGACCTCAAGAAGATTCTCAACGTCGTGTGGGGTATGCGCTGGATCATCCTCGCCTCCGTCCTCCTCTGCCTCCTTCTCGCCTGGTGTTACAACAAGGTCACCAAGACCCGTTATACCGCCAACGCCAAGATCATGCTGGTCAACATGAAAGGCCGTTCCGACCTGATCAACCTTTCCGACCTGATCTCCGGTTTCGAGAACAGCTATATCGCCAACGAAACGGAGATCCTCAACTCGCGGACGCTCATGCAGCGGGTCGTGGAGGAATTCGGTCTCAACTATACGTACGAGAAGAAACGCCCGATTAAAAGCATCAATTATTACGGGAACAACCCGTTCCGGGTGTTGGTCGATTCGACTGAAAACTTCAGCGAGCCGCCGCAGATGCAGCTTTTCTTCTCACCGACTGACTCCAGTTCTTTCCAGATCAGCAAACTGTATATGGGCAAGAACAAGTATCCGATCGAGAACAAGTCTTACAAGTTCGGGGAGGAATTCGCCGTCAGCGACCACAACTTCATCATCGAGAAGACGCATTTGGGCAAGTTTGAGCCAGGTGATACCTACATCATCACGATGGAACCTTCTCGCAATACGGCCAACCGTATGCGCAAGAATTTATCGGTAAACGCCCAGCTTAAGACCTCTTCCGCCCGTTCCGACGTGATCAACCTCAGCTACAACGATGTGGTACCGAGGCGCGCCGAAGACATCCTGGACTGCCTCATCGACAAATATAACATCGATGCCAAGGAATTCAGCAGCAAGGCGGTGGAGAATACCATCGATTTCCTCACCGACCGGCTAGGCGTGATTGAAGACGAACTGAGCACGATCGAGGGCCAGTTCCAGAATTACCGCCGGAGCAACACTGTGGTGGACGTGGCCTCCCAGTCGCAGTTGAGCCTTTCTTCGGACGCTAAATATGAAGAACAGCTCAACGCCATCGACGTCCAGATCGAGTTGTTGAGTATCATCAAGGATTACGTGGGCCAGATGGATGCGGCTCTGATGCTGATTCCGGCCAACATCGGTATCAGCGACACGGGACTCAACAGTACCATCAACCAGTTCAACACCCTGCTCATGGAGCGTAACCGGATGGTGGCTTCCTCCAGTGAATCGAACCCGCTGGTCATCCAGTCGGATAAACAACTGCAGGAATTGCTCTCCAACATCGTAACTTCGGTGCGCAACCAGGAGAAATCACTGAGCCTGCAGCGCAACAACATCAACGCCAAACTGCGCCAGTCGAAGAGCCGTCTCTCCGCCATGCCTTCACAGCAGCTGGAACTCACGCGCTTCGGCCGCCAGCAACAGGTAAAAGAGCCGCTTTACATCCTGCTCCAGCAGAAGAAGGAAGAGGCTTTGATCTCCCTCTACGCCATCGCAGACCGCTGCAAGGTTGTCGATCCCGCTCACTTTACTGCTTATGCTACCGCTCCGAACCGCAAGATGATCTACCTGCTGGCTTTCCTGCTGGGCTTCATCCTGCCGCCGGCCATCTTCTTCCTGCGCCAGATGCTCAAGAGCAAGGTGGAAGGCAAGCTTGATATCACGAACCGTACTGACATTCCGGTGCTGGCATCGATTCCGATCAGCGACCATCCGGGTCAGCTGATGGAAGTCACCGGACGTGATCCGTTCGAAGAGACCATCCGTATCCTTCGTTCGAATGTCCGTTACCTGGGCCACCGCGTGTTCCAGATCACCTCGAGTGTGCCGGGCGAAGGTAAGTCTTATATCTCTTCGAACCTGGCCCTGTCCATCGCCCACACGGGCTTCAAGGTGCTGCTCGTCGGTATCGACCTCCGCAAGCCGCAGTTGGCCAAGATATTTAACATACGCCAGGAGCACAACCAGGGTCTCGTTCCCTACCTCGTCGGCAAGACTAGCGATCTGGCCGGTTCCATCGCCCGCGGCGTCAATGGCGTGGCCACGCTCGACGTGCTGCCCGCCGGTGCGATTCCGCCGAACCCGTCCGAGCTTATTGAATCGGACAAGATGGAGCGGACTGTGAACGAACTCAAGGCGATGAACTACGACTACATCCTCTTCGACAGCTCGCCGTATCTGCCGGTGGCCGATGCGACGACGTTCAACCGCTATGTGGATGCCAACATCTTCATGCTGCGCGCAGGCGTTTGCGAACTGCGCTTCGTGGAAGACCTCGACGAGACGGTCCGCGACAAGAAGCTGAAGAACGTGTACATCGTGCTCAACGGCGTGGATATCAAGGCCCGTTCGTATGGTTATCACTACGGTTACGGCTATGGCCACTACGGCTACGGCAAGAACAAATACGGGTATGGCTACGGGTATGGCTACGGCGACAAGAAGAAAGTCGGCCAGGCCGAAACCGCGGAGCCGGAGACCAAATAAGCCATGCTGTTTTTCAAGAAAAAAGAGAAAGTCAATTTCTCATTCATGGACATCGGTCTTACGGCCGATGTCCATTCGCATATCCTGCCGGGTGTGGATGACGGCTCCCCGGATGCCGAGGAATCCGTTGCGATTCTGGAAGCCTTGCATGAGCGGGGCGTGCGGAAAGTCATCTTTACGCCCCACGTTTCCCGTTCGATGTTTCCCAACAAGGCTGACGACTTGAAGGTCCGTTTCACGGAGTTCGTGGCCGGTCTGCCCGAGTCGCTTCGGTCGGACATGCGCTTTCACTTGGCCTCGGAATACATGGTGGATGAGTTCTTTGCGGCCGACGGCGACCGGCTCTGCTGGCCCGACGGAAAGCATATCCTCATCGAGATGTCGTACTACGAACGGAGCCGCGAGATCCGCGACACGATCTTCAATCTCCAGATGGATGGTTTCCAGCCCGTGCTCGCCCACCCCGAACGCTATGTCTTCTACCAGAAAGTCGTCAACAAGAAACACGGGGTGGCGGAACTGGACGACTTCGTCAATGCCGGTTGTGCGCTGCAGCTCAATGTGATGTCGCTCACAGGCGCCTACGGCGAGCCGTCGATGGCCATCGTCCGCTGGCTGCTCGACCACGACATGTACAGCTTTATCGGCACTGACGTGCATTCCCGGCGTCAGATCGATCATTTCTCCGGTTTTCAGATCACATCCGCCCAGATGGACAAGGTGCGGCAGCTGGCCCGGCAGAATGAAACCATTTTCGGATAAGTTATTCTTCGATTGTTATGCTCAATATTTCCTATTGCTCCGACAAATATCAGTACACGATGGGCAAGTCTTTCTACGACAACGGAATGAAAGACAAGATCGCCGTGTTCAACCTCTTCTTCCGCAAAGCGCCTGACAACAACAACTGGGCGGTGGTCAGCGGCATCCGCGAAGCACTGCAGATGATTGCAGGCCTGGGGAGTGAGGATATCACATTCTTTGAGAAATTCCTGCCCGGCGAGGATTACCGGGAATTCCGGGAGTACCTGGCCACGATGAAATTCACCGGCAAGGTGTACGCCATGAAGGAGGGCGAGATCGCTTTCCCGAAACAGCCTATCCTGACGATTGTCGGTCCGATCATCGAAGCGCAGGTGTTGGAAACGCCGCTGCTTTGCATCATGAACCACCAGATGGCCATCGCCACGAAGGCTTCGCGCGTGACGCGCGCGGCTTCGCATCCGGTGAGCGAGTTCGGTTCGCGCCGGGCCCACGGGCCCTGGGCGGCCGAATATGGTGCCAAGGCTGCCTTCATCGGCGGCTGCGCCTCCACCTCCAATATCCTGACGGGTGTGGAATTCGGTTTCGAGGCAAGCGGCACGATGGCGCACAGTTACACGACTTCGTTCGGTTGCACCATCTTCGGAGAATACAAAGCCTTCGATACCTATATCAAGACGCATCGCGGCGAGGGGCTCATCCTGCTCGTGGATACGTTCGATACGCTCAAATGCGGCGTGAAGAATGCCATCAAGGCGTTCAAGGCCAACGGCATCGACGACAGCTACCCGCAGGGCTACGGCATCCGCCTGGATAGCGGTGACCTCGCCTATCTCTCGGTCAAGTGCCGCGAGGCGCTGGACGAAGCCGGTCTGCATAACTGCAAGATCTTCGCGACCAATTCGCTGGATGAATACATCATCTCCGACTTGGAGAAGCAGGGGGCCCGCATCGACAGCTACGGCGTGGGCGATGCCATTGCCACCAGCAAGCACAATCCTTGCTTCGGCAACGTGTACAAGCTCGTGCAGGTGGATGACGAACCGATCCTCAAGCGCAGTGAAGACAAAGCGAAACTCATCAACCCGGGCTTCCAGATTACCTACCGCATCATCCAGAACGGCAAGTTCAAGGCGGACGTGACCTGCTTGCGGGGCGACAGCTTTGCGAAGATCATTGAAAGCGGCGGCGAACTGCGCATTACCGACGAGGCCGACGAAACCAAGTACACTACGTTCCCGGCCGGCTCCTATACGTTCCGGCCGCTGCAGGAACTGGCCTTCGACAATGGCCGCATCTTTGAGGACACCCGTACGATCTTTGAAAAACGCGACTACTACAAGGCCAATCTGGCCGCGTTCAACGAGACACAGACGCGTATCATCAATCCGCACTATTACAAGGTGGACATCTCCGATGACCTTTACGATGTGAAGATGCGGCTCATCAACCGCCTCATCCACCAGATCAACCAGATGCAAGCGGAGGAGAAAGGCGAAGTGAAGCAGTACACCCATGTGGTGGTCGATATGCTCTACGACTTCATCGACGGCTCGATGGCCTGTGCCAATGCCGAGAGTGCCGTGGCGGCTTCCGTAGAGACCATCAACCGTTATCCCAACGACCAAGTGCTTTACGTTTGCGACCATCATCCGGCCGACCACTGCTCGTTCAAGGCGCAGGGTGGCCCCTGGCCGCCTCACTGCGTGATGAAGAGCCACGGGGGAGATATCCATGAGGACTTCTACAAGAAGGTGACAAAACCGGAGCACCGGCCTTCCCGGGAGAATATGTTCTACAAGGGCGTCAATGCGGGTAAAGAGCAATACTCGGGCTTCGAAAGCCACAACGCGGAGGGCATCGAGCTCAACAACTATTTGACCAAGAATGTGTTGGTGAGCGGTATCGCTACGGAGTATTGCATCCGCGAGACCTGCTTCGACCTGATCAAGACGGGTCACAACGTGTTCCTGTTGGAGCGTGGTCTGGCCTACATCGACAAGGAAGGGCACAACCGGACGCTCAGCGAACTCGCCCGGATTGGCGTGAAGATTGTATAAAGGAGCCAGCGATGCGAGGGATGCGGAATCTTGTGCTGGGGGCAGCCGCCCTGTTTGCGGCTGCGCTGCTGCTTCTGCCCGGACATTCGTCCGGGGCGGAACGCAGCCGCTATTTCCGTCAGCTGCAGGATTCCCTGGCCCTTCGCGATTCCATTGCCCAGGTGCCGCGCGACTCAGCGGCGCAGGCAGCTTACGACGATTCGTTGCGGCTTGCCCATCTGTATGATTCCCTGGACCACTTCTTCTGGGGAGAGTTGGACACCACGACCCTGCCCCGCCTCGATTCCATCTACCGGGCCTATGAGGATTCCATTGCGCGGCGACTGCCCGACTCTTCGGATATCAAGAAACTCAAGCGCCGCCTGCGCAGACAGGAACGCGACAGCATCAAAGCGGAGATTCCGCGCGTGATGGAAACCTTTGTGTTCCCGGATTCCCTCTACTACCGGCGCATCCTGGTCTGGACTTCCGACAAGAAGTTCAATGAGCCCACGCTTGGCGGGCTGGACACCACGGCCAATGCTAACTTCTCGGAATATCCCATGTACCGAAAGGATGTGGGGGCTTCGTATTTGGGTACCGTCGGCTCGGCCACGCAGTACTATAACTGGTTCAAGCGCGAGGAGGTGGAAGATGCGCCCATGTTCACGCCGTATATCGGAGATTCGTTTACAGACGAAACTATCCCACAGTACAATACCAAGACGCCTTATACGGAGCTGGGTTATTGGGGCACGCCGTTCGTGAACCGCAAGAAAGAGGAGTCGAACCTGAAACTGCTCTCTACGCAGAACATCACGCCGGCCTTCAATTTCACGCTCGCCTACCATCGTCTCGGTTCGCACGGTATGCTGAACCGGGAGGATACCGACCACCGGACGACCATCATTGTCGGCAACTATCTGGGAAAGCGCTATTTCGCCAATTTCGGGACCATCCGCCAACGGGTGGAGCACAACGAGAATGGCGGCGTGCAAGATATCTTCTGGATCCGGGATACGTCGGTCGAGTCGAAGTCCATCGATGTGAATCTGGCACAGGCGGCCAACACGTACAAACGGCGCAGCTGGTTCATCCACCAGACCCTGGCCGTTTCGCTGAACTTCCTGCGCAAGGACCGCGATTCGCTGGCGCTGGGCGAAGGGACCATGGCCCACGTCGGGCACAGCGGCGAGTTTACGACCTACAACAAGATGTACACGGACGCGATTGAAGCGTCTGCGACGGCTGCCCGCAACTTCTACCGCAACCAGTTCTATCTCAACGAGACAGCCAGCGCCGATGAGCTGGCGGTGCGCAATTTCGAGAACCGTTTCTTCATCAAGTTGCAGCCTTTTGCACCGGATGCGCTCCTGGCCAAGATCAATGCGGGCTTCGGTTACCAGATTCTCTCCACTTACGCTTTCAAACCTTCTGATTATTTGACGGGCCGGCGCTTTGACACCCAGCACAACCTTTATGTGTATGGCGGTGCTTCCGGGCAACTGAAGAAATACATTGCGTGGGATGCCGATGCCACGTATTATTTTGCCGGCTACCGAATGTTTGATTTTGACATCAACGGCAAAGTGCGGCTCTCGGTGTATCCGTTTGATGGGGGCATCCATCTTACCGGCAAGATCCACACGGGTTTGAAGACGCCGCATCCGTTCGAGCAACACATCTACCTGAACCACCACAAGTGGGACAATGATTTCGGGAAAGTTTCGAAGAGCACGCTGGAGGCTGAGCTCTCCATCCCGAAGTGGCGGCTCGATGCCTCGTTCGGCTATGCGCTGATGGCCAATATGCTCTACTACGACACCACGGCTGTTATCCGGCAACAAAGCGCGCCTGTCAATATCATGACAGCGACGCTGCACAAGGATTTCACGTTGTGGCGGCTGCATTTCGACAACCGGGCTCTGTTCCAGTTGAGCTCGGCGCCGGATGTGCTGCCGCTGCCGAAAGTGGCGCTCAACCTGCGCTGGTATTTCGACCTCGATGTCGTCAAAGAGGTGCTGAATGCCCAGATCGGCGTCAACGCCATCGCCCATACGCGTTGGTTCGAACCGGCTTACAGTCCGGACCTCGGTCAGTTCTATCTGCAGACACGCGAAAAATACGGCAATATCCCCTACCTCGACATCTTTGCCAATCTCCAGTGGAAGCGGGCCAGCATCTACATCAAGTACACGAACGCGTTCATGGCGAGTTGGGACCGGCCGCAGTATTTCTCGGCCTACCACTACATCAAGCCGCAAACGGGCATCAAGTTCGGCATCCTCTGGCCGTTCTACGCTTGGTAAATCATTTATTTTCACGATGTTGGCGCGTATTCTCCGAATCTGCTTCTGTCTGCTTGTGCTCCTGGGTCTGCAAGGCGCGGCTCTGTGGAAGCAGCGGAGTCATGAAGCGGTCGGTTGGGGCTATGAGGCCGACACCCTCCGCTGTGCCATCCGGCTCGACCGAAGTGCTGCCATGCGGCGTAATGTGGGGTTCAATTATGAACTCTTAGGCGCTTTTGGCGACGATAATGGCAGTTATATGCGCATCTTCCAGCCGATGCCGAGTCCGGACTGCTGGCGGCAACTGGCTTGCGACAGTTTGTCGATCGTGGTATGCGACGTCACTGATACGATTCCGGAGGCCTGGCGGGATACGCTGTTGTTCTCGCTGCCGGTCAAGGGAGACATCGTATGGGCTGTCCGGCGGGACAAGACGCGGCTGCTCAATGCCATCAACTTCTGGTATTCGGAGTTTCAGGGGGAGGCGTTTTACCGGCAGATGTCGCGGCGTTATTTCCGTTCGTACAACACGGACTATTTGCGGTCGCTGCTCAACAAGGGGCCTGTCCAGGGTCTTTCGCCGTACGACGATCTGATCCGGCGGCATGCGGAACGCATCGGCATGGACTGGCGGCTGTTGTCGGCCATCATTTTCCACGAGTCGCAATTCAACATCGATGCGATGTCGAACCGTTCGGCCAAAGGCTTGATGCAGGTCCGTGACGTGACGGCCGACCACTACGGAATCCCTACCGACGATCTCTTCGATCCGGACGTGAATATCCGGGTCGGCACGATGCTGTTCGATGACTTGTTGCGGGATTTCCGGGCGGAAGGGCTGGATTCGGCCAATGTCATCAAATTCGCGCTGGCTTCCTACAACTCCGGCGGTGGGGCCCTCGCCAAACGCCGTGCCGAAGCGTTCGACATGGGCCTCAACCCCAACGACTGGGACGACGTCGCTGTTGCATACAACCGTTACAGCACCGTCACCCCAGCCTATATCGAGGCTATTCTTGATACCTATCGACTCTACCAGCAGATCATCGAATAGAGTTTTCTAGTATATGCTTGACTCTTAGCGTCTTCAGGCGCTAGCGGAGGCCGTGCGGATTAGCGTGTGTGATAGCCGGCAGAAGCGGCGGGGTTTGGGGCAGCGCCCCAGTATAGAAACTCGAGGGTGGCTAAGGTCTTCAAAGCATATACTAGAAAACTCTATTCCACACGCATCGTACGGTCGGGAGAGACGCGAGAGATGAAGCGGGCGGAGAGAGAGATGATGGCCATCATCAGGATGGCAGCGATGATGTTGAGCAAGAGGATACTGCCGACGGAAAGATGGATCGGGACGGCGCTGACAAAATAGTTGGCGGGATCGAGTTTGATGATCCTCGTAAATTTCTGGATGAGACAGAGGCCGATGCCGACGATGTTGCCCCAGAGCATGCCCTTTGCGACGAGGGCACCCGCACGAAGCAGGAAGACCTTCGTTACCTCACGGGATGTCATGCCCAGGGCTTTAAGCAGGCCGATCGTAGAGATTTTTTCGAAAAGGATGATCAGAATCGCCGAGATCATGTTGAAGCCGGCTACGACGACCATCAGCAGGAGAATCATCAGGACGTTGAGATCGAGGAGTGACAGCCAGTCGAAAAGGTGGCCGTAGAGTTTCTTCACATTGGTGACGAAGAGCGGCTTGTCGTCTTCTTGCATTGATGTGAAAATAAGTTCTTCGACCCGGTCGTTCATGAACTCGATGGAAGTTTCTGGAGCAATACGGATCTCGATGGATGAGACCTCGTCAGCAGACCAACCGTTCAGCCGCTGGACGTGACGGCGGTCAGCAACAGCCATCTTCGTGTCTATCTCCTCCAGACCGGCATCATAGAGGCCGCAGAGCTTGAATTTGCGGACCTTGACTTCTTCGCCAATGAAATAGACAACTACGTCATCCCCCACCTTGAAACCAAGTTTCGAGGCAGTTGTCCGCGAAAGCAGGACATCGTTGGAGATGCGGCCGTGATAATCGGGCAACGAGCCATCTACCAGACAGTTGGCAAAGAAAGAGAAATCATAGAGCGAATCGACGCCTTTGAAGTAGAGGCCGCCGATGTTCTCGTCGGTCTTGATCAGGCCGGAACGCCAGGCCACGCCCGACACACCGGTGATGCCGGGCTCAGCCTGTAAACGTTCCCGATAAGAGAGATTCTCGGAAAAAGGATATTGTTCGTTCAGCGGCGACTGACCGGGTTGGATGAGCATTACGGAACCCATGAAGCCCGTCGCCCGGGCGCGGATTTCGGCTTTGAAACCCGCGACCACGGCGATAGCAATAATCATGATAGCCACGCTCAGACAGACCGAGATCCACGCGATGGTGTTGCTCGTCCGGCTCAGGCGGCCGTCTCCGTCGGACAGTTTCGACGCTATGAAACGACTGGCACTCACGCGAAGGCAAATACGATGGTATTTTCGTAAACCTGCCCCGGTTTGAGTGTCTCAAAGGGAAACTGCGGTTTGTTGGGCGCATCCGGGAAGAACTGGCACTCAAGTGCGACACCGTCGTAGTCCTGATACGCGCGGCCGCTCTTGGAGACCGGGCAACCGGACAGCCAGTTTCCCGTATAGACCTGAATACCAGGTGCATCCGTCGATACCAGCAAGCGGCGGCCGGAGGTAGCCTCCGTCAGTTCCGCGACCGGGCGAACAACCCCTTTTTGCCAGTCATCCACGACAAAGCAATTGTCGTAGCCTTTGCCATAATTGAGGGCCGGAAAACCAGTTTTTAGCTCGGCTCCCAAACGCTTGGGCAACGTAAAGTCCATTGGCGTGCCGGCCACAGGAGCCATTTCTCCGATTGGAATGAGAGTCGGATCGGTAGGCAGATAGCGCGAAGCAAAGAGCTTCAACTGGTGGTCGGTCACATCGCCGACCTCCTCCCCTTTCAGATTGAAATAGGCGTGGTTGGTGAGGTTGACGATGGTCTCGGCATCGGTGGTAGCTGCGAGTTCGAGCGTAAGTTTATGGTCGTCGCTCCAGCTATAGTGAGCCTCAACGTGCAGGTTCCCAGGGTATCCGGCATCACCGGCAGGGCTGTCGAGCGTGAAGAGGATGCCGTCGGGTGTCTCTTCGGCGTCCCAGATCCGGTTGGCAAAACACTGGGCACCGGGACCGCCGTGCAGGTGGTTCGGCCCATTGTTGATGGCCAGTTCATACTTGTTGTCGCCGATGGCGAAGCGGCCGGCCGCGATGCGGTTGGCATAGCGGCCTGGTACCTTGCCCATGCAGGGTCCGTCACATTCGTAGTCAGCCGGATCGCGATACCCCAGCACGACATCGGCCAGACGTCCGTTGCGATCGGGAACGACGATCGAGACGATGCCGGCGCCGAGGTTGGAAAGGACCACCTCCGAGCCGTCCGCATTCACGATGCTGAACAGGCGGATTTCTTCGGGATTAATCATGGCTAGATCTCCCGGGCTCCGTCAGAGATTTCCACTTCGATGACGCGCGGATCCTTGTCGAATTCCACCTGGTAGCGCTTCTTGACATCGGCAATGTAATCCGCTACGCCTTCTTTCTTGACCAGCGCGATGACGCAGCCGCCGAAGCCGCCACCCATCATGCGGGCACCCAGCACAGCCTCGTGCTCGTGAGCAATGTTCACGATGAAATCGAGCTCGGGGCAACTCACGCCATATTCTTTGCTCAGGCCTTCATGCGTGGCGTACACCAGCTTGCCGACTTCCACGAAATCGCCTTTCTCCATAGCGGCGCAGGCATCCATCAGGCGTTTGTTCTCGTTGATGACGAAGGCACAGCGACGGAAAGACATGGGATCCATCTCAGCACGGTGCGCTTCGAGTTCCTCCATCGTGACGTCGCGCAGGAGTTCCACATGCGGGAGGTATTTCTTGATGACAGCCACGCCTTCCTCGCACTGGGCCCGGCGCACATTGTATTCCGAGGATGCCAGCAGGTGCTTGACCATGGTGTCGATCAGCACGATTTCAACACCCTTGGGGTTGAAGGGAACAAGCTGGTACTCAAGGCTCCGGCAGTCGAGGCGCACGACATGGCCCTTCTGGCCGAAGATAGAGGCGAACTGGTCCATGATGCCGCAACGCACGCCAATGTAGTTGTGCTCGGTCATCTGGCCGATCTTGGCCAGTTCTTCCTTGGTGAAATGCAGGTCGAAAAGGGCATTCAAGGCCGTACCGATGCAGGATTCGAGGGCAGCCGACGACGACATGCCGGCTCCGAGGGGCACATCCCCGCCGAACACGGCGTTGAAGCCGCCTACAGTAGCGCCGCGTTTGCGCATTTCTTCGATGACGCCGTAAAAATAGGAAGCCCACTGCTCTTTCGGCTGGGGACCGCCGATACGGAAGAAGAGGTGTGCATCGTCATGGTCGATGGAAACCAGGTTGACGAACGGGGTTCCGTTGGGCACGATGGCCATCGTGATGGCCTTGTCCACAGCGCCCGGGAGGACGAAGCCCCCGTTGTAGTCGGTATGCTCGCCAATGATGTTGATACGGCCCGGCGCGGTGAAAAGACGCGGCGTTCCTTCGCCAAAAAATGAAGCAAATTTTTCTTTCAGGATGTTGTTGTCGATCATATCTATTTGATTTTGAGTTTTATTTCTGCTGTTTGGAGCCCGTCGGAGCGGGCTGTGAGAGTAGCCGTTCCGCGAGTGTTCCCCGCCTGGACGATAGCGGTAAGTTGGCCGCTGAAGGCGGGCATTTGCGGCGATTGGAACGGGACAAGGCACGTGGCATCACCATTGGCAGCGGCACGGAAAGAGCCTGCGCCAGTCACTTCGAAAGAGACAGGATTGTCGGCCAACGGACAGAGGTTGCCGTCTTTATCCACAATGCGGACAGTGATATAAGCCAGATCAAGGCCATCCGCCGCGAGTTGGTTGCGGTCGGCTTCCAGTTCAATCCGGGCAGGTGCACCTGCTGTATGGATTTGCGTCCGCATCTGCTCAGCGCCTGTAGCATCGTATGCCACCGCTTCAATCTCGCCGGGTTCATAGACCACGTCAGGCCAAATGAGCCGGTAGCGCGTCAATTGACCGTTCGGATCGAATTGCTGAACGCCCTGCGAAACCCCGTTGACAAAGAGTTCCACAGCCGGGAAACTGGTATAGCAGAACACGGGGACCTTCTCCCCTTCCCGACCTTCCCAGTTCCAGTGCGGGAGCAGATGCAGGGTCGGGGCATCGTGCCGCCATTGGGAACGGTAGAGCCAATAGCGGTCCTTGGGCAGGGAAGCCAAGTCAAAGATCCCGAAATAGGAACTGTGGCTCGGCCAGGCATCCACATCATAGGGTGTAGGCTCACCCAGGTAATCGAATCCTGTCCAGACGAACTGGCCGATGGTCCAGGGCAGGTCGTCCTGCAAGGCGAAATCCACATCCGGGACATTCGACCACCAGCAGTATTCCACATCGTAGGAAGAGCTTTGCTGGTCAGGATAGACTGCGCCGTAGCGGAGTTCGGCCGGCAGCTTATAGACGCCCCGGGAACTGACCGTCGAAGCCGTCTCGGAACCCAGCAGGATCTTCTGGGGCAGGATCTCGTAGGCACTTTGGTATTTGTGGGTACGATAGTTGAAGCCCACGACATCAAGGAGTTGCGCAAAGCCATTGCGGACCACGCAGTCGGCCTGGTCCATGCCGGCAGTCACCAGTCGCGTGGGATCTTCCCTGTGGCAGATGTCCTGCAGGAATGCCGCCACTTTGTAGCCTTCATCGGCACACTGGGTCGGTACTTCGTTGCCGATTCCCCACATGATGACCGACGGACTGTTGCGGAAATGGTGGATCATGTTGACCATGTCTTTTTCCGCCCACTGGTCGAAGTACAAATGGTAGCCGTTCTCGCATTTGGCAATATCCCATTCGTCAAAGGCTTCGATCATCATCATGAAGCCCATCTCGTCGCAGAGCTCCACGAGTTCGGGAGCCGGCATGTTGTGCGAGGTGCGGATCGCATCGCAGCCCATTTCCTTGAGGAGGGCAAGCTGGTGCCGCAGCGCGGCGCGGTTGACCGCTGCGCCGAGCGGGCCGAGGTCGTGGTGATTGCACACCCCCTGGATTTTCCGCAACTGGCCGTTCAGGAAGAAGCCCTTGTCAGGCACCAGTGCCAGCGTGCGGATCCCGAAGCGGGTAGTATATTCATCGAGAATCGCATCATCGTCATAAATCTGCGTCACAGCCTTGTAGAGGGCGGGCGATTCGGGCGACCATAGTTGTGGCTCCTTCACGCGGAAGGTCTGCAGCAGGTCCGCTTCGGCGGGCGTATCGGCTACTGCCTTTATATCGCCTCGCGGGTCGAAAATCGTGGTCCGGACCCGCAGGAAATCTTCCCCATCTTGAATCGCAATCCGCAGTTCCACCGATGCCTCTTGGGGCGTCACCTCAGGGGTTGTGACATACGTACCCCAAACGGGGACATGGGCAGCGTGCGTCCGGATCAGATGCACGTTGCGGTAGAGGCCGGCGCCTGGATACCAGCGCGACGAATGCGGGAGGTTCTCGAGGCTCACTTCCAGGAAATTATCCTTCCCGTCCTCTGTCAGATACGGTGTGATGTCGGCATGGAAGGCATTGTAGCCGTAGGGCCATTCGATGACAGGTTGGCCATTGACCTTCACGCGGGCCTGGCTCATCGCTCCGTCAAACAGGAGCGTTACCGCGTCACGGCCTGAAAGGTAGTCCGCCACGTCAAAATGGGTACGGTACCAGCCCTTCCCCATGTACGGCAGGCCGCCCGTGCGGCCGGTGTGCTCGGTGATGGCCGTCTCAAAATTCTGGGTCACCTGGACAGCTTGCAGGTCATTCGCCCTGTCAAAAGGGCCTTCAATAGCCCAGTCATGCGGCACGGTGACCGCTTGCCAGGCGAGGCTGTCGCGGCTGAATTCCCATTGGGTCAGCAGGGTTTCCTGACGGAATGAATTGTCATGCGGCGCGCCAGACTGGCAGGAGATGGCCAGCGCCAGGAGGGGAAAAAGAAGAATATGGTTTTTCATCGGCAAAACTTAGTTGGCAAAAGCACTGAGGGCTACTGTGGGGCGCCCGTTATTACTGAAAGCCGCTTTGCTGTAATGGCTCCAGGACTCATAGCCTTCAGGCTCCCAGTAAAATACGCCACGGCAATGGCCATGCATCTCGCTGCCCATATTGGCAATCAGGGCGGACAGGAAATCCTTACACTCCTGCTCCGCCTGCCAGGACATCCCCACTTCGCAAATCATGCACTCCTTGTCGTATTTTGCGTACAGGTTGTTGATATTGTCCGTAATCTGCTGGACATATTGGCGCCAGTTGCTTGCCTCCGGATAGAGCGAAAGACCGATCATGTCGTATTGGGCACCGTGCTGGGCGCAGCTCCGGAAGAACCAGTCGAGCGTGTCAGCCTTCTCGCCACCGTCCACATGGATAATGACAAGGGCCTTCGGGAAGATCTCCTTGGCAGCCTGGTAGCCCCGGTTGCTGAGCTGAACGTACTGGCTGAATCCATTGTCGGTATAATTCTGGCCGTCGGGCCAGAGCATACCGCCTGTCGTCTCATTGCCAATCTGGATCCATTTCGGGGTGATCCCGGCTTCATGAAGGGCGGTCAGCACGTCGCAGGTATGTTCGTACACGGCATTCTGGAGGTCGGAGAAGTTGAGTTTCGCCCAGGCGGCAGGCTTGTTCTGCTTGCCCGGATCAGCCCAATAATCGCTGTAATGGAAATCAATCATGATGTCCAGACCCAAAGAACGCGCCCGGATGGCTTTCGCCACCAAATCTTCAGTCCCGCACCAGCCGTTTTCGGGATTGACCCATACACGCAGGCGGATGGCATTGACACCCAACGTCTTGAGAAGTGCCATGCACTCCATCTCTTTCCCTTGACTCGTATAGAATTTGCAACCATCGTGCTCCATCTGGGTCAGCCAGCTCACATCCGCCCCACGGGCGATGTCCGTCACAGGTTCCGGTGTGGGCTCAGGTTCTGGTTTGTTACAACTGGCTGCCATCAAGACTGCAGCCAGACAAATGGTAAAGAATCGTTTTAGCATTACTTTCCTTTTAACCTTTAAAGGTAGCAATTATTTCTTTTCCGTTTTGGAATTATTTGATATATTTGCAGTCCCAATGCGGTAGTAGCTCAGTTGGTAGAGCGTTGGCTTCCCAAGCCGAAGGTCGCGAGTTCGAGACTCGTCTACCGCTCCTGTTTTTACGGGGCTCTGCCCCGAACCCCGCCGCTTCGGCCTGCTATCTCACTCGCCCGCCGCAACGGCCTTCGCTAGCGCCTCGTGGCGCTTTTTGTTTACGGGGCTCTGCCCCGATCCCCGCCGCTTCGGCCTGCTATCTCACTCGCCCGCCGCAACGGCCTTTGCTAGCGCCTCGTGGCGCTTTTTTGTTTTTCGGGGGTTTGCCATTGGTAATTGAACGTTTTTTGAATTATTTTTGGGTAATCCCGAAATATTTCTCATATTTACAGTCCTGATGAGGGAAACAGGGGCGTAGCTCAGCTGGTTTAGAGCGCTTCAGTCACATTGAAGAGGTCATCGGTTCGAATCCGATCGTCCCTACACGATTTCCGATTTTTCCGGGGTTCCGCCCCGACCTTGCGCCACTCGGCGCTTTTTTATTTCCGGCCGGTCACTCCGGATCAGCGTCACTCCCCTCTCTCAAGCCATCCAGCATTCTGGGTAATCCTCTCGATTATTGCTTTTCTGCTCCCTATCCTACTCGCCCGAGCCCGCCGAAATAGCGTCCGATAGTAGTCTCAGACCTGTCCTGCCGGCTCGCGAGGGTCTATACCGGGGACGAGCCGGAGGGAATGACGCCAGAGGACTGCACAGCGAGGAGTCAGCCGGCTCGTAGGGGGCTGCGCCGGGGACGAGCCGGAGGGAATGACGCTAGAGGACTGCACAGCGAGGAGTCAGCCGGCTCGCAGGGGGCTGCGCCGGGGACGAGCCGGAGGGAATGACGCCAAAGGACTACACAGCGAGGAGTCAGCCGGCTCGCAGGGGGCTGCGACGGGGACGAGCCGGAGGGAATGACGCTAGAGGACACTCCGGCAAGGAGTCGTCCGGCTCGCAGGGGGCTGCACCGGGGACGAGCCGGTGGAAATGACG
>JAFWOY010000031.1 GCA_017509755.1 Bacteroidales bacterium | reverse complement strand
GGATAGCCCATAGTCATAGCCAATCGAAATGCCCGTTGCGAAATAATCACGGAACGACACCCCAATAGTGTACAGCGCCTGGACATAGGGAGAAGCCAGTCCCCCTTGCGTACCGCCAACACCACCCGCCAGCGATACCTCATTAAAACACTTTGTACCAGACTGTTGTGCATAGGAACTCGTCCACCCTGCAAACACTCCCAAAAGCAAAAACAGAAATATAGTCTTTTTCATAAATATCACTAAAAAAGAAGTTTAATAATAGATGCAATCCGTCTAGTAAATGTTGCGTGTTGAACTGTTATTTTTGAACGGAGTCAAGAAACTGTTTCGTCAACATCCTTCTGTTATGTCGGGATTCTGGGTCAAACCGGGACTCGAGCGGAGCGAGAGTCATGACCAAAGGGAGAAAATGGCGATTATCTAGGGGCGGCCGTCGGATGGTCGAGTAGGGAATGATGGGGGCCAAGTATGGGATGACGATTGTTGATTCGATTCCCGTTGCCGTCCGAAAATCCTCGCCGCTGGCCACAGAATGCGATTTTGGCCTTCCGGGCGCATCCTGTGTCCACGAATCAGCCGAAATCCCGCTTTTCTTGGCCACAAAATGCGTTTTTCCCCATCGGCGCATATTCTGCGTCCCGCCGCCGCAGATTATGCCGGCCGTCGCTATTCTGTGTCCAGCGGCTGCAGAATGTCCGGCTGTCCGTCTGACCTGTGTGGGTTACGGCTCATATTTCATGCACAGGCAGCGGGCGAGCTGGGTTTCGGTGAAGGTCTTTCCTTCAAACAGCGGGTCTTTCCGTTGGTAGCGTGCTGTCAGATTGTGTTGCCAGAGACGATCGTACAGAACGGCTTTCTTGGCTTTCGGCAGCGCATAAACGGATGCCTGGTCCGGATTCTTGAACAGGGCCGGCAGGATCTTTTCATCAATCAGCCGGCAGAGTTCGATGTCTGTCATCCGGCTGTGGTTGACTTTACCTTGGACGAAAGTCTTCGTCAATCGTGAATCGAAGTCCGGGACACCCGCTTCGATTCTTTCCAGCGTAACAGGTTCCGTGTCGTTCTCCTTTTTCTGGTCGAGGATGTCCCGTTCTTCCTCCGTGTTCCGGTTCATCTGGAACATGTAGTTGCGCGGTGAGATATACAGTTCCTCGACGTAGGCCGTGTCCAGGATGTCTTCCGGCAGCAACAGTCCGGAGATGTCCATTCTGTACTTTTGTGGAAGAATCACATTCGAAGGGAGGAAATGCCGGCGCTGCGGCTTGGGCAACAGGTCCGTTGTGGGCGGTTTGCCCAGTTCTTTGCGGAAGAAAGCGTTTGCTGAGCAGTAGGGATAGTCAAACGGCGTGGCTGCCAATCCGTGATGCAATCCTTGCCGGTTGACATAATTGAGTGCCGCCAGTGTGTGATACAGTCCTTCAATTTCCAACTGGAAGTAATACTTTTCTCCCAACCGTCCTTTCCGTCTGTATCTTGTATTGAAATAGCGTGAATAGGCGTTCCGGTTACGAAACATCACTTCCTTCGGACTGTCGGTCTGGACGATATTGTGATGGTGTGTGGACAAACGACCTTCCGCCAAGGCCCGGGATTCTGTCGTCAGCGTAGCGACGGCAAAACAATTGAATCCGGCAATCAGGTCGGCTTCATTTCGGAACAGGACTTCGTCGTGTGACGAAAGACAAAGATGAACGGTTTTTCTCATGGCATTCCAAAATCTTCTTCTATAGTCTTCAACACGTGATCCTTCGCTGCGTCTCTCCGCTACGTAAGGAATGCTGCTGCAAGATGGCGGTCAATGCAACAAAAACTATGCAAGGCGTGTCGTCCGCTGTCCTCCGAAGAAACGATGCGAGGTGATTTCTGCGGTGGCTGGACACAGAATGCGTTTTTGGCCTTCCGGGCGCATTCTGTGTCCACGGATTGGCCGGAAGCCCGCCTTTCTTGGCCATAGAATGCGCTTTTCCCTAGCAGCGCGCATTCTGTGTCCAGCCCCGGCCGCAGAACGGCAGCCGCCACAATGCAACAAGCCAGCCGGCCGCAGAGCAACAGCCATGGCTGAGCAACCTGTCGGCCGCAGACCGCCAGCGGCTGCATGGCGGCGGGCAAACGCCAAAAAAGCCAGCTCCCGAAGGAACTGGCTTCTTTGTTTGGTCGAGTTTCCCGGTCAGGCCGGGAATGACGCGTGGATTACTCCTCGCGACGGCCACGGCGTTCGCCACGGTCGCCACCGCGACGGTCGCCACGGTCACCGCGGCGGTCACCACGACGGTCACCGCGCGGGCGGCGTTCGCCACCACGGCGCTCACCGGCTGCACCCTGGGCAGCGGCGTTGACACCGGCGTTCGGGGAGAGATCGCGTTTGCCGTACACCTCACCGTTGCAGATCCAAACCTTGATGCCGAGCACGCCGACTTTGGTGTGAGCCTCTGCCAGGGCATAGTCGATATCGGCACGGAAGGTGTGGAGCGGGGTGCGGCCTTCCTTGAACATCTCGCTGCGAGCCATTTCGGCGCCGCCGACACGGCCTGCGATCTGGATCTTGATGCCCTCGGCGCCCATGCGCATCGTCGAAGCGATCGCCATCTTGATGGCGCGACGGTATGACACACGGCCTTCGAGCTGACGGGCGATGTTGTTGGCCACGATGTTGGCATCCACTTCCGGACGCTTCACCTCGAAGATGTTGATCTGGACATCCTTGTTGCAGATGTTCTTGAGCTCTTCCTTCAGCTTGTCGACCTCCTGGCCACCCTTGCCGATGATGATACCCGGACGGGCGGTGTGGATGGTGACGGTGATGAGCTTGAGCGTACGCTCGATGACGATCTTCGACAGCGAAGCCTTGGCCAGACGGGCGTTGAGGTACTCGCGGATCTTGGAATCCTCGAGGATGCGGGAAGGATAGTCACCGTACCAGTTGGAATCCCAACCACGGATGATACCCAGACGGTTGCTGATAGGATTGGTCTTCTGTCCCATAATTATGCCTCAACGGCCTCCTGTGCCGGTTCTTCTGCGGGTTTCTCATTCTTGGTTCCGACGATCACCGTCACGTGGTTCGAGCGCTTGCGGATGCGGGCGGCCCGACCCTGCGGGGCGGTGCGGATGCGCTTGAGCTGACGGCCGCCGTCGACCATGATGGTCTGGACGTACACGTTGCCGTTCTCCAGTTCCTTGCGCGAATCTTCGTTCTTGGCTTCCCAGTTGGCGATGGCGCTGCGCACCAGCTTCTCCAGACGGTAGGAGGCCTCTTTCTTTGAATAATGGAGAATATCCAAAGCGCGGTTGACTTCGACACCCCGGATCATATCGGCGACGAGGCGCATCTTGCGGGGCGAAGTAGGGACATCATTCAGCTTTGCAATCGCCGTGTGTCTCTTTATCTCTTTCAGCCTTTCGGCCATTTCTCTTTTACGAGCTCCCATTGTGTACTCTCTTTTTTTAATTTTAACGGTTGCCGGAATGGCCTTTGAAGGTACGGGTCGGCGCGAATTCGCCGAGCTTGTGACCCACCATGTTCTCCGTGACATAGACCGGAATAAACTTGGTGCCGTTGTGGACGGCGATCGTGTGGCCTACGAAGTCAGGGGAAATCATGCTGGCGCGGGACCAGGTCTTGATGACTTCTTTCTTCATCGTGCCCTCGTTCATCGCGAGCACGCGTTTTTCCAGGGCTTCCTGGATATACGGACCTTTTCTAAGTGAACGACTCATAATCTTAATGCAGTTTTATTCCGTTATTTCTTTCTTCTCTCGATGATGAACTTGTTGGAAGTCTTCTTCGGGTTACGAGTCTTGTATCCCTTGGCAGGCAGACCCTTGCGGGAGCGCGGGTGACCACCGGAGGCGCGGCCTTCGCCACCACCCATAGGGTGATCCACAGGGTTCATCACGACACCACGGTTGTGCGGCCGGCGGCCCAGCCAGCGACGACGGCCGGCTTTGCCGTGGCTTTCCAGGTTGTGGTCGGCGTTGGAGACAGTACCGACAGTGGCACGGCAGGTGACCAGGACCATGCGGGTCTCACCCGAAGGGAGACGAAGGATGGCGTGGTTGCCTTCACGTGCGGTCAGCTGGGCGAAAGTGCCCGCGCTGCGTGCCATCGCGCCGCCGTTGCCCGGGCGGAGTTCGATGTTGTGCACGAGGGTACCGAGCGGAATCTCTGCCAGCGGCAGTGCATTTCCGATTTCAGGAGCGACTCCGTGGCCGGATGCGATGACCTGGCCCACTTTGAGTCCGTTGGGAGCAATGATATAACGCTTCTCACCGTCGCCATAGACGACCAGCGCAATGCGGGCACTGCGGTTGGGGTCGTACTCAATGGTCTTGACAGTGGCGGTGTAGTTGTCTTTGTCGCGCAGGAAGTCGATGACGCGGTACATTTTCTTGTGTCCGCCACCGAGGTAGCGCATCGTCATCTTGCCCTGGTTGTTGCGGCCGCCGGTTCCGCGGAGCGGACGGAGGAGGCTCTTCTCAGGGGTCGAGCAGGTGATCTCGTCGAATGCGCTGATCGCCTTATTACGGGTACCGGGCGTAACCGGTTTGAACTTACGAATTGCCATGGCTTTACTTAAATGCTGCTATAGAAGTCAATCTTGTCATCACCGGCCAGCGTGACAAACGCTTTCTTGTAGTGGTTTGTGCGGCCTGTCTGTAAACCGTCTTTCGTATAACGGCTTTTGCGTTTACCGTGGTAGTTCACCGTATTGACATCCTTTACCGAAACACCATACATCTGTTCTACCGCCTTCTTGATCTCAATCTTGTTGGCATCGCGGTCAACAAGAAAACCATAACGGTTGAGCTTGTCGCCCAGGACCGTCATCTTCTCGGTTACGAGGGGTTTGATTAAAATTCCCATTGTCTGACAGGTTTTATTTGCGTCTTTCAGCGATGATGTCCTGTACACCGTCGACCATCACCAGATGGTTGGCATCCACGAGGGTATAGGTGTTGATTTCGTCAATGGTGATCACCTTGACTTCAGGAAGGTTGCGAGACGACAGGTAAATATTCTTGGAATTTTCAGGAAGCACGACGAGGGTCTTGCGTCCATAAGCCTTGAGGTTCTCCAGGATCTTGATGAAATCCTTGGTCTTCGGGGCGTCCATCGAGAACGGTTCAACCATCGTGATGGCGTTTTCCTTGGCCTTGTAGGAGAGTGCGGAGAAGCGGGCGAGCTGTTTCAGCTTCTTGTTGAGCTTGAAATGATAGTCGCGCGGTTTCGGTCCGAAGAAGTTGCCGCCACCTACATAGGTACCCGCCTTGATGCTGCCGTGGCGTGCGCCACCGCCGCCTTTCTGGCGACCCATCTTCTTGGTGGAGAAGGAAACTTCGCTGCGGTCCTTCGTCTTGTGGGTACCCTGGCGCTGTGCTGCAAGATACTGCTTGACGTCGAGATAGATCGCGTTGTCGTTGGGCTCGATGCCGAAAATGGTCTCGTCGAGTTCGACCTGCTTGCCGGAAGCAGTGCCGTCAATTTTCAATACATCCAGTTTCATAGCGCTTAGTCCTCCAGAATTAAGTAAGATCCCTTGGCTCCGGGAACGGAACCCTTGACAATGATGAGATTGTTCTCAGGGATGACCTTGATGACCTCGAGGTTGAAAACCTTCACGCGGTCGCTGCCCATATGGCCGGCCATACGCATTCCCTTGAATACGCGGGAAGGCCAGGAGGATGCACCCATCGAACCGGGGTGACGGAGACGGTCGTCCTGACCGTGCGTCTGTCCGCCGACGCCCTGGAAGTGATGACGTTTCACAACGCCCTGGAAACCCTTGCCCTTGGAGGTGCCGGTCACGTCGATCCACTTGAGCTCGCGCTTGGTCAGATCGGCCAACGTGATCGTGTCACCCAACTTGAGCTCCATCGGGAAGTCAGCCTTGAACTCGACGAGCTTGCGTTTAGGGGTGGTTCCTGCCTTTTCAAAGTGCCCTTTGAGGGGCTTGCTGGCGTGCTTCTCAGAGATTTCGTCATAGGCAAGCTGTACAGCGGCGTAACCGTCTTTTTCAACTGTACGGATTTGCGTGACAACACACGGACCAGCCTCGATAACAGTGCATGGAAGATTTTTTCCCTCGGCACTGAAAACGGAAGTCATTCCGATTTTTTTTCCAATAATACCAGGCATTTGGTTCTTAATTTGGTGTTTATTAATAAGTTAAAAAGCCCTGCGCGTTTTTCGCAGGGCTGCAAATGTACGGATTAAATTCCAAATGGCCAAATAATTAGCGCATTTTTATTTTCCCCGGATCCGCTTGACGGCTTTGGCCATCTCACGGCGCAGGCGCGGAGAGAGAGATTTGTCGTGGGCTAGGCAGTCGTTCAAGGCAGCCGCGATCTTGTCGCGTTCGATCGAGTGGCAGAACCAGCCGAGGGCTTCGGCCATGACGATGCGCAGACCTTCATTGTCCGTCGGGTCGGAGACCATCTTCAGGAGAGCGTCCACCCGCCAGTGCATGGGATAATTGCGCAGGCTCCGGATCGCGAACTCGCGGTCGGTCGGGTCGGCGGTCTTGTCGAGGATCAGTTGCATCTGCTCTTCGTTGCGCTTGGCCACGCGCTGCATCCGTTTGGAGGCGGCATAGTCGGCCGGCATGTCGGCCGGGTTGAACTGCGACAGGGCGCTGTTGGCGGCGTACTGGGCGCGGATGACTTCGTCACTTTCCGTCTCGATCTTGATCAGCGGCACGATAAAACGCGGGTCCCCGATGCGGCCGGCGGCGTGGCAACTTTCGCGGCGGATGGCCTCGAACGGGTCGTCGAACCCCCGGAGAATCACCTGTACGGCATTCTCGTCGGCAAACGGCTCAATGGCCTGCAGGGCCTGGCGGCGCACAATCCATGAAGGGTCGCTCTCGAAGACAGAGCGGAGCTCGGCGGAAGTCATCTTGCCCGCTTCGGCGCGATGCTTGAGCGAAGCGGCACGCTGGACGGCTTCCAGCGCTGCGGCGTCGTCAGCCACCGGCGTGAAGCGATAGGTCGGGTCACCGATCAGATGCGACTCCAGCCAGCAGAATTCCTTCTGCCAGGTACCCAGCCGCTCACCGAGGGCGAGTTGACCCAGCAGCTGGTCGGCCCACTTGTCCTGCAGCACGTTGACCGTGTTGCCCTGGGCGGCGATGCAGGCGCCTTCGCCGAAGATGTGGTAGCCGGCCACGTAGCCTGGCTCGTGGAAAGAGCCGTTGTAGCAGGCGTTCAGGATCACGAACCGTGCGTTGGTATGGACTTTCTCCAAATCTTCGAGCGAGATGTTCACGTCCGCCTTGGCGGTCGAGTCGCCGGCGGCTTCGGCAGCCATAGCTTCGGGCGAAAAGATGCTGCGGTCGAAATGGTATTCGGCGCAGGCTTCCGCTGCGAATTCCTCGGCCTTCTCGTGGCCGCGGCGCGCTTCCAGGCGCTGGTAGTAGCTCCGCAGGGCACGCTTGAGTTCCACGATGTTCTCCGGGAGGCCGCTGGCCGGATAGCTGCCGTTGATGTACTGGGTCTCGGGCGCGCCGTGCTCGCTGAACAGGAACACGTCGGTCTGGGGCCGCTGCAGTTCGGTGAACAGCTTGAACTTCATGTACGGGTCCTGCCGGAAATTGTAGAAGTGGTTCCCCGAGGACTGCTTGAAGGCAGCCGGAAAATATTCCCGGAAGAGGAGGGGCTGCTGCCGCCACACGGTCAGGCAGTCGGAATTGTAGCCGTGGCCCGCGAAGAAGAGGAAGTGGTCGAGGGGATTGCCTTCGTCCTGCACTTGCTTGTGCGCGGCCACCACCTTCTGCAGGTAGCGGCGCAGCACGGCCTGGTGGTCGCCCGGATAGTCTGCCGGCACGAGGATGCGGCCCGAATACCAGGCCGGCTGTACGTGCTGGGCGCCCTTTTCCGTCAGATTGTAATAGAAGTGTCCCAGCGAATCGCGGTCGAAGAATTCGAAGTCCAGCGACGGCGTGTCGTAGTAGCGGTCGGAGGTGACCGACGACTCGATCATCGGGAAGGTGTTCTCGTTCATCTTGAAAGCCGTGGTCATGTGCTGACCCTGCCGGACCCGCACCACGGGGATGTCGCCGATGAAGACCATTCCTTCGAGAGCCGGTTTCTTGCGTGCCAGCGATGCGATACGGGCCTTCACCTGTTCAGGCGTGGCCCAGTCGCCGGAGAGCACCAGCGCATTCAGCCCTTCGGATACCAGCTGGTCGCGGTAGGCATCCACTTCAGCCTTGCACGCAGCATAGGAAGCATTGTCGATGAAAATGGCAAACGTTCCGGTCGCCTTGGGCGCTTTCGGAGCGGCGCCGAGGGGTCCTGCGCCCAGCAGGACGCCCAGCATCACAAATAACAGGGAAAGACGTTTCATCGCATATACTCCTTCAGGCGGTTGATGGTTTTGGTCAGTTCGTCGGCCAGGGCCGGGTCCATACCCGGCTCATCGGCGAGGATCTTCTCGCAGCCGGCAATGATGTCGGCCCGGTTCCAGGCGCGTACATACCAGCCGAGGGCTTCGGCCAGCAGGATGCGGTACTGCGTGTCCTCCGATGTGTCGGCGAGTTTGCGCAGCGCATCCGGCACGAGGGCCGGGTAGGGATTGTTGCGCAGGGACTGGGTGAACGACTTCTTGTAGCGCTTGTAATCCGGATCGCTCATCGTACGGAGGCTCGACACATACATGTTGCGTGCGCTGTTCACGTTGGCCTTCACGGTCTTGCGGAAGGATTCCCTGTCATAGAGGTCGGCTTTGTCGATGGCATCGTCGAAGAGTTCGTCGGCCAGGTCCGTGTCGAGGTGGCTCAGGCTCTGCCAGATGTTGAAAGCGATGCGCTCGCTCAGCCAGTCGTCCATATAGAGCCGGACGATGTACGGAACGAAATCATTGCGTCCCACCTTGCCCATGTAATACACGGCCTTGCGGCGGATGAATTCGTAGGGATCCTCCAGGGCGGCCTTGAGCACTTCCGCGTAATTCCCGTCGTTGTAGAAGGGCAGCAGGTGCAGGCACTGCAGGCGCTGCATGAAGGACGGGCTGCGGAAATACGTGTCGCGCAACAGGTCGGACAGGCCTTCGTACTTCAGGTCGAAGAGCTTGTAGAGGGCCAGGGACTGCAGGTCCGTGGGCAGGGTCTCGTTGTGCAGGACGGAGAGCCAGTAGGCCGGATCGCTGTTCTGCAGGTCAGGTACGGCAACGCTGCTGGAGGCAGTAAAGCGGTAGGTCGGATCGCCGATCACGTGACTTTCGAGGATGTTGGTCAGCTGGGCCCATTCGCCGATGCGATATCCCGCATCCAGCATCCCGAGCAGGTCGGAGGAGGACTTGTCCTGCAGCACATTGACCGAGTTGCCCAGGCAGGCCACGGTCCGGCCGCTGCCGAGAATGTACTCCGCGGCGATGAAATCTTCTTCGCGGAAGTCTCCGTTGTAGCAGGCGTCGAAGATGACCACGCGGGGATTGGGGTTGTATTTCCGCACGTCTTCCAGCACGATGCCGGTCTTGATGTCATCAATCGAATCCTGGGCGACGACGGCGGGATCGTCCCAGCCGTCGAACCAGGTGGAATCAATCCCATACTGCCGGATATACTTGTCGCGGGTCGCCATCGGATCGCTGCCGTACCGGACGTTGCGGCGCAGCAGCTGGCGGGCGGCCAGCCGGCCGTTCGCGTACAGTTCGTCTTCCGTCTCACCGGGCGCCCGGTTCGTAAGCCACTGGCGGTCCGGCGTGCCGTGCTCATGGAAGAACATCAGGTCCACGTCGGGGCGGGCCAGTTCGCGAGCCAGTACGTCTTTGATGTCAGGATACATGTAGAACATGTAGAACTTCGCTCCGTCCGCGTCCTGGAACGCGGCGGGCATCTGTTCGCGCAGGGTGATGCTCTCATCTTTCCAGGCGGAAAGACTGTTGGAGAAAGAGCCCTCGCCGGTGTAGGATACCACGCGGTTCAGCGGATTGGCCTCCTGGTGCGCCGCCACGGCTTTCTGCAGGTACGCGCGGATCTGGGCAAACCCTTCCTCGCCAGGCAAGGTGGCCCGGATCCGGCCCGTATAGATGTCGCAGTGGATGCGTTGCGCGGAGTCGCCGGTCAGCCAGTAGTAAAAGAGGTCGTGCCGGGTACTGTCCCGCTCGACGAACCGGAACTTCAGCCCGAAGTCGTCGTAGAAACGGTCGGAGGGCACGCTTGCCTCAAATTTCGGAAACTGCTGCTGGTCCATCTTGAAGGCGGAGGTGAAATGCTGGGCACCCTGGATCATGGCGACCGGAATGTCGCCGATGAAGACGGCGCCTTCCAGTCCTTTTTCACGGTACAGCTGCCGGATGCGGTCGCGCACCTGTTCGGGCGTGGTCCATTCGGCGGCGTAGATTTCAGCAGGAAGGCCCTCTGCCGTGACGGCGGCCCGGTAGGCTTCCAGTTCGCTTCGGCACGCCTCTGCCGTGGCCTTGTCCACAAAAATGGCGAAATGCCTGCCAGCCTTTTGCTGTGCGCCAGCCTGGACGCACAGCAAAGCTGCAAGCAGGAATAGGAAGAATCTTCGCATCATGCGGATCCTTTTAGAAGGTGAAGCCCACGGTCAACTTCGCGAACAGGCGCTTGCTTTCCAGGTACAGCGGCTTGAGGTAGTCGCCTTCCAACTGGCAGAACATCGCCGTGCGGCCGCCGATGGGGAACGCCACATTGACCGAAGCGCCGCCCTTCCAGCAGTGCGCGGTCTTGTATTCGAAGTCCTTGTGGTAGAATTCCAGGATGATCACTGACGTCGGTTCGGCACCACCATACTGGTAGACAGCGCCCAGGTTTTTCCGGAAAGCGCCGTGCAGGCCGGCGAGCACCGTGACGTCGCCGATCAGCCAGTTCTTCTTGGCATAGAGCTCGCCCGTGACGTTCTTGTAGGTCATTTCGGAGGCCGGGAGGATGTACTTGTCGTTGTGCTCGTCGTACGCGCCGCGGACTCCGGCCATCCAGCTGTAGCCGACTTCGCCCTTGCGGAAGAAGTCGTAGCCCAGGGCCAGGTGCCACAAGTCGTAGTGGCTGCGGATATTCTTGTCGATGGTCTGCCATTCGACGCCCAGTTCCTGCAGGAACTCCACACCATCGGTCGTGCGGTGGAATCCTTCCACCGTGACTTTGCCCAGCACGGTCTCGCTTTCAGCCAGGACCTGCGCCTTGCCGAAGATCTTCTGCTGGATGGTGGATCCCATCCGCTGCGGTTTGGTCGGAGTCTGGAAGGCATCGACCAGTTGGTAGGAGTAACCGCCTTCCGCCAGCAGCTTGAGGCCACGGCCGCCAAAACCGTACTGCAGCGCGCCTCCGTAGAGGTTGCGCTTGTAGTAGAAGGTACTGATGCCGCTCAGCGAGCCGACCACGGCATCCGTGTAATTGCCCAGGCCGCGGAGGATGTAGGCCACCTGGTCCTGCTGGCTGTTGCTGTTGACGGGAACCTCGCGGACGCCGCCATTGCGATAGGTGCCGGTCAGGCCGAGGGTATGGCCGCCGAACTGGAAGACCACCGAAGGCTCGGCGGTGATGCCGTATTCATAATCGGTGCAGCGCGGGTCCACTTGCTTGGCGCCGCTCTCCGTGAAATAATTGGCGCTGATGCCGAGGGCTGCAAGGTCGCCCAGAAGGGGCGTGGCTGCCTTCATGGACATGTCGTAACGCTGTTTCTTCCAGGGGCTGACGTTGGCATCGGAAACGATGAACGGGAGGTCGTCCTCCAGATTGAGCGTCATCGTATTGAAGCGGGTATCCTTAGCCGAGAGGTTCCGGTAGTTGAAGGAACCCCACACCTGGCCGCGTCCGAGCGACGTGGCACCGGAAGTGGCGATGTCCAGGCTGTTCGTATTGCCTTCCGGCTGCAGGCGGAAATCGCCCCGGCCAAGGCTGTAGCCGAACGAGAGGTCGTTGTAGCGGGCCAGCGGATCGATGGAAAGGCCGGCCGCGTTCGAGGAGTGGAACCAGGCCGACTGAACCTTCACCAGTTCGACCCGTGCAGGATAGTCAGTAGTGCTGCCCTGTGCTGCGGCGCTGAGCGCGATGCCCAGGGCCATCACTGAAATCAGGAAATATCTTTTCATATTCGTTTTCATTTAAGGGTCAGTCATTATTTGGCAGCCGGACTCCAGGACGGTGCGCCGACACCGTCGCGCCGGACCACGGCCACTTCGTTGACCTGGAAGTCGTCGGAGGAGTTGTTGGTGTCCATATAGAGGTTGCGGCCGTCCTTGGTGCTGCGGATCTTGCGGCTCACGCTCTGGCCGGTGTAGGTAGCGCCGGTGAAGGTGGCGCCGGCATCGAGGATTGTCGGCATACGCTTCTGGTTGATCTTGGTGGCGTTGTTCACCAACTCCACGGCATCGATGATGCAGTCGATGGGGAATTCCTTGGCCTTGGTCGTGTAGCCGTCCGGCTGGACCCAGGTCGCGTTGTCGAATTCGCGGTCAGGGAAGAAGATGACGTAGGCGCAGCCGAACACGGACGAGAGCCACTGCGTACCTAAGACGTTGAAATCGATCTTCAGGGTCATGTTGACCGACTCGGGGTTGTCCGGGTTGACGGTCTGGTTGACCATGAAGGTTTCGAATTCGGCCTTGCTCAGGTCAACAGGGCTGGTCTCCTTGATGAGCATGTGGTTCTGGGCACCCTGGGCGATGATGATGGATTCGCCCGGTTTCACCGGATAGTCGGTGCCGCCGCCCGGAATCTGCCAGACTGCGCCCAGATAGACATAGTTTTCAGGATGACCGTCTTCCACGATCCAGTTGTAGATGGTGGTCGAAGCGGTGGCAGGCATCAGGGTGCCGATGCAAAGGCCGTCCACGTACTGCACGTCATCACTGTTGTTGTAGATCTCATAGAACTGGTCCTTGAAATAGTAACCGGTCGAACCATTGAAGTAGATCTCCTTGAAAACGAGAGCGCCTGCCTTGGAGGCGGCCACATCGATGCTCAGCGACGTGTCGCTGGTAATGATCTTGTTGGTCAGGGTTCCGCTGTAATAATAGGTGAAGCCGCTGTGGGCCACTTCGGCCGAAACGGTCACGTTGTAGCGGCCCGGAATCAGGTTGCTGACAGACACCTTGCCGGCGGCGTCGGTCTGGGCGCTGATGTCGAGCTTTTCATCATAGTTGATGAAGCGGACGGTGTAACTGTCCGGACGGGGGACGCTGGCATCCACGGTGTTGGTCGTGACTGTAATGCCCGTGGTCAGGGGTTTCACTTCGGAGACACCCTTGAGTTCCTCGAACTGGGCGCAGCCCAGGACGGTCAGCAGCGAAAGCGCCAGAATGATATATTTTTTCATGGTGTGTTCCTCCTTATCTGATGGTGAGTTTCAGGTCGAAGCCGAAGAAGAGCGGCGTATCGCTCAGCAGGGCGGTGTAGGTTCCCGGATAGGCTTTCGACTCATAGAGCGGCCGGCTGTTGAAGATGTTGTTCGCGAAGAACGAGGCCGTGAGCCAGTTGCCGATCTCCTTGGAGACGTTGAGGTTGAAGAAGACGACGGGGAAATAGCTCTCCGCCACGAAGCGGACATCGCTATAGGAATCGAACATGTAGCCGTACGCCGGGTCGTTGCGCATGGAGGCGTCGTAAGGATGGACCTTGCCGTCTTCGTAAGAAAGCCACTGGGAGAAAACGGTGTCGTCCGCTACGTTGCTCTCCATCCAGTTCTTGTCGATCCAGTTGACCTGGGTCAGGAGCGTGATCACGAAACCGAGTTCCGGGATGTTGTGGGTGATGCGCAGGGCCGTGTTGAGACGGTCCGTGCAACGGGTGTGACGGCCGGCTTCATAGATTGCCACGTGGCGCTCGATGTTGTTGCCGTTGCTGTTCTGGTCGAAGCTCGGATTCATCGCTTTGTAGCGCGACTGGATATAGGCGCCGTTGAGGTAGAACGAGGTGCGGATGGCGTCGAAACGGCCCAGGTCGAGTTCGTACTCGATACCGCGGTTGTGCGACCAGTTGTTGTTGAGCGGCGTGGTGAAATGCAGGAAGATGTTGTACGGATTCCCGTCGTTGGCCAGCTGCGGCAGGTATTCGCCCGCCTCGTTCTGGACCGCGATGTAGCGGTAGTAAGGAACCCGTTGCCAGGAGTTGAGGTTGTAGCCGAAACCGTACCCGTTCTTCATCAGGTTGTCGAAGGCTGTGACGGACAACCGGTAGCGGTCGGCGATCCGCAGGTCGAAGCCGACCTCGGCGGTACGTTGCTTGGCGATCTGCAGTTCTTTGTTGGTCGGATCGAAGACACGGACCGTAGCCACTGTCGTACGGGTGCCGTCAGCCGCCTGGTAGTCGTAGTTGTTGATGTTGAAATAGGCCATTTCCGGATAGAGCATCAGGGCGGTCGGCGCCTTGGCGCTGATGCCCCAGCTGCCGCGGACGGTCAGCACACGCGGGAAGAGGTCGATGGAACCGTTGAAGCGCGGCGAAATGGCGCTCTTGCCGTTGATGTTGTCATAGCGGACACCGGCCTTCAGGTTGAGGTTCCGGTCGGCAAAGGTCGTCGTATAGGTGTCTTCCAGGAAGGCACCGAACTGGTTGACGAACGGCACGTCGTAGTACGGACGCTTGCGGTAGGACGAGTAGTCGGCCGAGTTGTTGCGCAACGGCGGCGTGGCTTCGTCATAGACTTTGCCTTTGCCCAGGTTGCCGTCGGTCTTGAAATCGGCACCCAGGAGGATGTGGTTGTTGCTGCGGCCCCAGGCTTTGTTGAAGTCAGCCTTGAGCTGCGCATAGACGTTGAGTTCCTTGCCGAAGATTTCGTATTCTTCCGTGTATTCATACGGGAGGACGCGGATCCAGTTGCCTGCGTCGGCGCTTCCGAAGTTGGTAATCTTGTTGCCGTTGATGTCATAGACATCCTTGCCGGCCACGTTCGACAGGATTACGCCGTCGGTCAGGGCGGCCGAGTGGAGGCTTTCCGCATTGGAAAGCAGTTCGCTCACATAGTTGTACTTGTCGGCGTAGCTGCCGGTGATGTTGTACTTGATGGTCTTGAGCCAGCCTGCGTTGATGTCGAAGGTTCCGTTGGTGGCCAGGCGGATATTCTTTTCATTGCCCTTGGTCACCAGTTGGGTACGCAGGTCATCGGGGTTGCGGTCGCGGGTATCCTTCTGCAGGCCGAAACTCAACGAGGTATTGGTGCTCAGCACCTTGCCGAAGTTCTTGCTCCAGAGCCCCTTGACATTGAAGCGCTGGTAGTAGGAGTAGGCTTCGTACAGGCGGGTGGTGTTGTAGGCGTAGTCTGCGGTCAAGTTGAGGATGCCGCCTTTTTCGCCTAGACCGAAACCGCTCGAAGCGGCTGCCTGGTAGGTGTACGGATTGGCTTTCACGCGGATGCTCAGCGGTTCGCGGCCGGCCTTCGAGTGGACGATCACGGCACCGGAGGTCAAGTCGCCATATTCAGCCGAAGCGACACCGCGGATGACTTCCACGCTCTCGATATTGTCGGTCGAGATGCTGCGGGAGTCAACGCCCTGCTGGGTGGCGCCCACACCGCCCGAAATGGTCGGAGAAAGGGCCTGCATGTTGGCGTTGGCCGAGATCGGGGCGCCGTCCACGATGATCGATGTACCGAGGCTGTTCATATCCATACCATAAGTCGAGCCGCTGCCCGTGCCGTCGAAAGCCGTACGGATGTTGAACTGCTGGGCGGACGAAAGGCTTGGATTGGCCAGGGAAGCACCCGGCAGGAAGGCCATCAGGTCGGTCAGCGAACTGGCCTGCATGTGGTCCATCGCCTGGCGCGATATCGTCGAGGCGGTGGAGTTGCCGGCCTTGCTCTGCTTGGCGACGACGGTCACCTCTTCGAGGCGGAAGGTCGTTTCTTTCATTTCAAACCTGAATTCATTGTTGCGGCCCGCGACGAGATTGACTTCCCGTTCGATGGTTTCCTTGCCGACATACTGCACGGTGATGACGGCTTTGCCCGGGTCCACGTTCTTGAATTCAAAGGCACCATTGCGGTCGGTCGTGGTGTAGAGCTCCTGGGGAGCCAGCACGACGACGGCAAATTCCACGGGTACACCGGTACCCTCTTCCAGCACCCGGCCGCTTACGCGCGTCCCGGAGCCGCTCTGGGCGAACGCTCCGAAGGAAGCGAGGAAAAGCAGGCAGAGTGCCAGCGTTGTCTGAATCCTTTGCATAGTGAATAGTTTTAAGTTGTTGATGATTATTTGTCAGTGAGTCTTCGGACGGTTTTCTCAAGTTCGTTCCGCACGGCCGGCTCTTTTTCTTCTTCCAGCAGCGTGCGGCAGGCGGCGAGAATCTCGTCCTTTTTATAAGAATAGCGGTACCAGCCCAGGGTTTCGGCGATGGCCGTCCGCATGGGAACATCTTCACACTGGCGGAACCATGCCAGCATCGGCGCGACGCAGAACGGGTTGCAATTGTTGCGCTGGGCCGAAACGGTGAAGCGCTTGTCACGCAGGGACACTTCCGGATTGGTCAGGGCCCGGAATTCTTCCTGGGCGTGTTCGGAAGGCTTGTAGGCAGGCAGGCCGCCCTTGAGCTGGAAAGCCACGCGTGGAGAAGTAGAAGGGTCCTCGGCCAGGGCTTGCACCAGTCCGCTGAGCGAAGGATCCCCGCTGACAGCCGCGGTCAGGGCCGCCAGCCGCTGCAGGAGTTCGTAGCTGTCTTCCAGGCCGAGCCGGATGGCTTCGGGGAGATGCGCATCTGCGCGGCGTTTGAGTGCCATGAAGGCGGCCAGGCGCAGGATGGCGCGCGGATCGTCCCGTTCGACGGCGAGCAGTTCCTGCGAGGAGAGGAACTCCTGGGACGCAAGTGTCTTGAGTGCCAGGGATTCAATGTCGGCTATGCCGCAATTCCGCAGTTTTTTCCAGAAGCGGAGGTCATTGCGGCGGGCGGTCATGGCCCGGTCGATGTCGTATTTGGGCGCATCATTGGCAAAACGCCAGCTGGCATCGCCCAGCAGGTGGCTTTCGAGGGTCATCTGGCCTTTTGCCCAGTTGCCCACGCAGACGCCGCATCCCAGCAGGCCGATCAGTTCATTGGTCCAGGTGTCCTGCAGGGTATTGACGGTATTGGCTTTCACGACGATACATTTCCCGGGGCTGAAGATGTGGTAGCCGGCGATGTAGTCGTCGTTGTTGAATGAGCCGTTGAAGCAGGCGTCGAGGATCAGCAGGCGGACATTCGACGTGTAGCCGTACAAATCGGGGATATTGATATCCATCTGGGCGGAAAGCGTGCTGTCGGCCGCCGTCAAGGCAGGCGAATCCTCGAAGAAACTTTCCGGAAGGTCGAACTCTTTCATGAAGCGGGCCTTCGTGGCGGCCGGATCCTTGGCATCGCGCACCTTGCCTCTGAAATAGACTTTCGCGGCGCCGAGCAGGTCGCGGGGCATCGTGCCGGGCATCGTGGCGCTGAGCAGCTGCTGGTCGGGCGAGCCGTGGTGGTGCAGGATGGCCAGGTCGTATTTGTCCAGGGACAAAAGTTGCAACAGGCGGGTGCGCACAACCTTGTCCTGATTGTAGTTGAGGAAATCGAGACAGGAGCCGCGGTCGCGGCCCAGCTGCGGGAATTGCTCACGCAGCGTCCATTCTTCGTCGATGCGGGCCTGGAGCGATTCGGAGTTATACCCGTGTCCGGCGAAATGCAGGACGCGGCGGATGCGTTCCCGCGGCACTGCCTTGGCAGCCACGGCCTTGCGCAGGTACTGCGCGATGGCTTCCGGGGCGCTGACGCCCGGTATCTGCGGCGGCTTGATGCGCGAAGTCCAGATATCGCAATGGATGACTTGCGGCGAGTCGGCCCGGAGGGAATAGTAATGCAGCAACGGTGCGTCGCCATCCTGCTTCAGATAGTCGAAACGCAGGTCGAAATCATCGTACAGCCGGTCGGAAGGTACGCTGGAATCTTTCCAGTCGCGCGCAGGGCTCATCTTGAAGGCAGTGGTCATGTGGTGCGCGTCGCGGACCATCGGAACGGGAATCGCACCGATGAGCACGGCCCCTTCCAGTCCGTCATGTGCATAGAGACGGCAGAGTTCGGCCCGCAGGGAGTCCGGATGTCCCCAGCGGTCGATGACCAGGATACCCTCTTTCCCTACCAGGGTCATGGAAGCCGTAAAGGCATCCACATCGGCGCGGATCGCCTGGTAGGTGGCTGGATCGACGACGACCGCTACAGCGGGTGCCTTATCCCGGGCCGGGAGCACGGCTGCAAGGAGCAGCAGGGAAAACAACGACAGGAAAAAATGCTTCATTTCTTTAAAAAATGAGTTTGCAAAAATAGAGATTCAGCGCAGCGATGGCAATCCCCATAAATTGGGATTAATAGCGCAAATCCCCGAACAATTGCGAAGGTAGGCATTTTTTTCGGAAAAAGAAGGAGGCCCTAATCGTTTTGAAACGGCTTTTTTGTAAATTTGCAAATAGCCGCAGACCGGCCCGAAATTGCAAATACAAATCAAATCTCCGATAATATGAAAAAATCTATTCTCCTGGTGGCAGCGCTGCTTGTAACTTTAAGCAGTTTTGCCGCAAAACCGCCGTTGGACCATTCGGTCTATGACGGCTGGAAAAGTGTAAGTGGTCTTACCGTACAGAACGACGGCGACTGGGCTCGCTGGACCGTCGCCCCACAGGAAGGCGACGTCGTACTCCATCTATACAATGTCAAAACCGGCAAGACATACGATCTGGAACGCGCCACGGGCGCCAGGATTTCGGAAGACGGCAAGAAAGTCGTGTTCCGCATCGTGCCGAAATTCCAGGAAACGCGGCAGGCCCGTATCGACAAGAAGAAACCCAATGAGATGCCGAAAGACAGCCTGGGTATCCTCGACCTGGCGACGGGCCGCATCGAGCGCTATCCCTTCGTCAAGAATCTCCGCATCAGCGACAAGCTGAACACCTATGTAGCTTTCCAGGATGCCGACAAGCCGGCGCCGAAGCCAGAACCGAAGAAAGAGGTCAAAGAGAAGGAGAAACCCGCACCGGATGCCGACAAGAAGCCCGCTCAGAAGAAACCGGAGCCCAAGGACAATCTCTATGTCATGGACATCAACACGCTGGCCATTGACACGATCGCTTGCGTGGAGTCGTTCATCGTCTCGGAAAAAGGCGACAAGGTGGCCTATATCACGAAGCCCGACAAGAAAGACAGCGTGAACGTGCGCGGCGTATTCCTGTATAATCCTGCAACCCGGGTGAAGACCGAAGTGCTGACCGGTGAGAAAGCGGCAACCTTCAAGAGCCTTACGTTCAACGACGATGCCGACCGGCTGGCTTTCTTCGCCACGCTCGACACCGCCAAGGATGCCAAGAAGAGCCTCGACCTCTATCTGTATGACGGCGCGAAGGCTACCAAGGCTGTGGCCCACGACTCGGCGAAACTGCCGAAAGGCTGGAAACTGGGAGATGCGGCCACTGTCCGCTTCCACGATGATTTCGTGACCTTCGGCACCTGCCCGATTCCTCGCGAGAAGGATACCACGCTCGTCGAATTCGAGCAGGCCAAACTGGATATCTGGGTCTGGAACGAGGATTACATCCAGCCCGTGCAGAAGAACAACCTGCGCCGCGACCTGGCCAAGACCTACCTGGCCAAAGTGAATTTCGACGGCAGCGGTTTCGTGCAACTGGCCGACGAACAGATTCCGAATGTCAACATCGGCGACAAGAACAAGCAGGACTTCATCATCGTGACCACCGACAAGCCGTATCGTGTCCAGCGAAGCTGGAGCTATGAGGCACACAACGATATCTACAAGCTTTCGCTCAAGGACGGCAAGCGCGAACTCATCTGCAAAGACGCACAGTTCAGCAACTTGTCCATCTCGCCCGATGGCGCCTATGCCGTGGGTTTCCAGACCAAGGAGAACAACTGGTATCTCTTTACCCTTGCTACCGGCGAATTCAAGGAACTGACCTCCCAGCTCGGCGTCACCTTCTGGAATGAAGAAGATGACCATCCGGCCGATCCGGGTGCCTGGGGACGCGCCATCTGGGCGGAGAACTCGAAGTTCTTCTGGATTCCGGACCAGTATGACATCTGGCAGTTCGATCCTACGGGTGCCGTGGCGCCGTTCCGCGTGACGGAAGGTGTCGGCCGCAACACCAAGACGACCTATAATTATACAAACCCGTATTCCGATCCCGACGCCCGCGGCCCGATGGCGCTCTTCGCCGGCGCTGAAGTCAAGACCGGCAAACCCGCCTGGTTCACGACTTTCAACCACACGACCAAGGAACACGGCTATGCGATGAAGGACATCACCAAGAAGAAAGCGAAGCTCCAGAAGGTCTATGAAGGTCCGTACAGCTTCGGCAGTCTTTCCGTATCGGCCGGCAAGAAAGCCAACACGTATCTGTTTACACGCGGCAACTTCGAAGACGGCAACAACGTCTGGATGACGGCCGACAACTTCAAGACCCAGAAGCAGATGAGCGACATCAACCCGCAGCAGCGCGACTACAACTGGGGAACGGTCGAACTCGTGAGCTGGACCAGCGCCGACGGCAAACCGCTCGAAGGCCTGCTCTTCAAGCCCGAGAATTTCGATCCGAAGAAGAAATATCCGATGATGATCTACTTCTACGAGCGCAACTCCGAGACCCTTTACAACAGCCGCGTCCCCGCGCCGAGCGCTTCGACGATCAACATCCCGCTCTTCGTCAGCAACGAGTACCTGGTGTTCGTGCCTGACCTCGTCTATACCGACGGTCATCCGGGCCAGAGCTGCCTAAAGTGCCTGATGCCGGGCGTTGACATGCTGTGTCAGTATCCTTGGGTGGACGGCGACAACATGGCGATCCAGGGCCAGAGCTGGGGCGGCTACCAGGTAGCTTACCTGATCACCCAGACGAACCGCTTCAAGGCAGCCGGTGCCGGCGCCCCGGTCAGCAACATGACCAGTGCCTACGGCGGCATCCGCTGGGAAAGCGGTATCGCCCGTACCGGCCAGTATGAGGAAGGCCAGAGCCGTATCGGCAAGAACCTCTGGGAAGGGTTCGATCTCTATGTCGAGAATTCTCCGCTGTTCCATGTCCCGAACGTGACCACGCCGGTCCTGATCATGCACAACGACGCCGACGGTGCCGTGCCGTGGTGGCAGGGCATCGAGTTCTACAACGGCCTGCGCCGCTGTGGCAAACAGGCCTGGCTGCTGGAATACAACGACGAAGCCCACAACCTGCGTGAGCGCCGCAACCGCAAGGACCTGAGCATGCGTCTCAGCCAGTTCTTCGACCACTTCCTCAAAGGCGCCCCGATGCCGATCTGGATGTCGAAGGGCGTCCCCGCCACCCTCAAGGGCATCGAATACGGCTTCGGCTACGATGAAGAACAATAAAAGATAACCAATGAAAAGAATAGCGTTTTTAGTAACCCTTATGGCCCTGATCAGTGCTTGCGGCGGCGGAGAGCCGGCGCAACCTGTGCTTGAAAAACACGACGTGGCGGTCACGGACGGCCACTTCACGCCCGAGATCATGCACCAGCTCGGCAAGATCTCCGACCTTCAGGTCTCGCCCGACGGCACCAAGATTCTCTATGGCGTAGCCTACACCTCCATCGAAGAGAACCGCAGCAACCGCAACCTCTTCGTGATGAACATCGATGGCAGCGACAACCACCAGCTGACCCATTCCCCGAAGAGCATCTCCAACGCCCGCTGGATTGAAGGCGGCAAACGCATCGCCTTCCTCAAAGGCGGCCAGCTCTACGTGATGAATGCCGACGGCAGCGGCCAGAAACAAGTGAGTGACGTACCGGGCGGCATGTCCGAATTCAAGATCCATCCGAACGGAAAGTACGTGATGTATGTCTCCGAATTCAAGGTGGCCAAGCAGCCTGCGGACATCTATCCCGACCTTGCCAAGTCCACGGCCCGCACCATTGAAGGCCTGATGTACCGACACTGGGACCATTTTGTGGAGAACATTCCGCATACCTATTTCGCGACCTTCGACGGCCAGAAACTGGGCGAGGGAGTGGATATCCTGGAAGGTGCCCCGTTTGAATTGCCCACCGAACCCTTCGGCGGCCTCGAACAACTCGATTTCAATCCCACCGGCAACCAGCTCGTCTATTCCTGCCGCAAACTCACCGGCCGCGACTATGCCTTCTCCACGAATACGGACATCTATGTCTATAACATGGAAGCCCAGGCTGGCGTCGGCCATCCGCAGTACAACGCTTCGGCCGGCATGATGGGCTACGATACCGAGCCCGTCTGGTCGCCCGACGGCACGACGATCGCCTGGCTGAGCATGGAGCGCGACGGGTATGAGGCTGACAAGGTGCGCCTGTTCATCTCGCCCATCGTTAGCGGCGAACGCATCGAACTGTCGAAGCAATTCAAGTACAATGTCGGCTCGCCCGTCTGGTCGCCCGACTCGAAGGAAATCTATTTCAGCGCCGAAGTGGAAGGCGTCAAGGAGATCTGGAAGACCGACCTGCAGGGCAATTTCACCCGCGTGACAAAAGAACACGAATGGTACGACTACGGCACCCCGATCCTCGTGGGCGACCGCATCATCACCACCCAGACCTCCCTGCTGCGTCCGGCCGAGATCGTCTCGATCTCGCTGGCCAACGGCACCTGGAACCTCCTTTCGCACGAAAACGACGAGATTTTCGCCAAACTGGACCTGCCTACCGTGGAAGAACGCTGGATTCCGACGACCGACGGCAAGAAGATGCTCACCTGGGTTGTCTATCCGCCCAAGTTTGACCCCTCGAAGAAGTATCCGGCCGTCATGGTGTGTCTCGGCGGTCCGCAGGGAGCCCTCACGCAAGGATGGTCGTATCGTTGGAACTACCGTCTGATGGCCTCGCAGGGCTACATCGTGGTGCTTCCCAACCGCCGCGGTACGACGGCTTTCGGCCAGGAATGGTGCGAGCAGATCTCCGGCGACTACATCGGCCAGAACATGAAAGACTACTTCTCCGCCGCCGATGCCCTCAAGGCGGAGCCGTATGTAGACAAGATGGCGGCCGTGGGCGCCAGCTACGGCGGCTATTCGGTGTATTACCTGGCCGGTATCCATCAGGGCCGGTTCTCTGCCTTCGTGGCCCATGCCGGCATCTTCAACCAGGAGTCCATGTATATGTCCACCGAAGAGTTGTGGTTCCCCGACTGGGATAACGGCGGCTGCAAGACCCCCGGCGTCTATATGGCAGGTTCTCCCTGGAGCAAGACGCCCGCTTCCGTCCGTCATTATGCCAACTCGCCTCACAAACTCGTCCAGAACTGGGATACCCCGATTCTCGTGACCCACGGCGAAATGGACTACCGCGTACCGGTGGAGCAGGGGATGTCGGCCTTCAACGCCGCCCAGATGATGGGCGTTCCCTCGAAGATGATCCTCTTCCCCGACGAAAACCACTGGATCCTCAAGCCGCAGAACTCCGTCCACTGGAACCGCGAGTTCTTCGCCTGGCTGGACCAGTACTGCAAGTAGCGGCTTCGCCTGGCTTCCGCCAGTTCGCCTTGCCCGTTGGCTGGCCTGTCTGGCGGCCGCCCGCCCGGACCACCCGCCAAACAGCCGCATACCCATCGGCCCCACACGCTCTGTGGGGCCGATGGGTATGCGGCTGTTTGGCGGATTAGATGCCCGGTCAGGCCGGGCATGACGGAGACCGCAGGCCGGGCGGGCGCCCGTCGGGCTAGCAGAGTTTCAGGAAGACCTCCATGGCCTGGTATTCGGCCATGCCGAGTTCATCGTAGAGACGGGCAGTATTTTGGGTACGCTCTTCGGCGCGCTGCCAGAACTCGCGCGGGTCTTCGCCCGGGAACGGGACGATGTCTTTCTGTGACAGGTGGCGGAAGATGGCGTGACGTTTCTTGATCACTTCGTCGGGGCTCAAAGGAACCGCCATGTCCACGCGGCCGAGTTCCCATTCCATCCAGGCGCCGCGATAGAGCCAGATGTGCGTGTCGGCAATCCACGGGCAACCCTCCTCTCGCAACTGCTCTACGGCTTCCAGGGCCGCCTCCGTACAGACACGGTGCGTGCCGTGCGGGTCTGCCAGGTCGCCGGCCATGAAGATCATGTGCGGTTTAAGGTCCGTGATCAGTTTCTTGATGATGTCCACGTCGGTCTGCGTGCGCGGGTTTTTCTTGATGCCGCCCGATTCGTAGAACGGGAGATTCAGGAAGTGGGCGTTGGTATTGTCGTTCAAACCGAAGGACCGCACGGCGCCACGGGCTTCGCTGCGGCGGATGGCCCCTTTGATTTCCAGAAGCTTGCGCGGCTCCGGTTCGCCGGGAACCTTGCTATCGACCAGCGCCTTGACTTCGTTGAACTTGTCGGCGAAGCCCAATTGGTAGGCCGCGTCCATCATCTGGAGCACCACATCGTCGTGCACCGCCACGTTGCCGGAAGTCTCATAGGCCACGTGTACGTCGTGTCCCTGGCTGGCGAGACGGATGAAAGTACCGCCCATCGAGATGACATCGTCATCCGGGTGCGGAGAGAAGATGAGCACGGTCTTCGGGAAAGGCTTGGCTGCCACCGGGCGCGTTGAATCATCGGCATTGGGTTTCCCGCCGGGCCAGCCGGTGATCGTGTGCTGGAGGTCGTTGAAGACGTCGATATTGATTTTGTCATACGGACCGAACTTGTCAAGCAATTCGTCCAGGGCATAGTCGAGATAGTCTTTCTGCGTCAGCTTGAGAATCGGCTTGTGGACCGTCTGGCAGAGCCAGACCACCGCGCTGCGGACCAGCTTGCGCGTCCAGTCGCAGGGGCCGATGCGCCAGGGTGCGACGACGCGGGTGAGCTGGGAAGCCGCATTCTGGTCCACATAGAAACTGATCTTTTCGTGCGGCTGCAGCAACGAAGCCGGACAGGCGGACGTGGGTTCTCCTTCGGCGATGGTCTTGACGGCTTCGGCCTTCTCTTCGCCCCATGCCATCAGGATAATCTTCTTGGCAGAAAGCATCGTGCTGATACCGATGGTGATGGCCATGTCGGGAGCTTCCGCCATGTCGAAATTGAAGTTGCGGACTTGCCGGCGGCGCGAGTTGTGCGAGAGACGGACGACGCGGGTCCGGTCTTTGGGCATGGAACCGGCTTCGTTGAAGCCGACCTGGCCCCGCTCACCGATACCGACTACCAACAGGTCCAGATTGCGTGCCAATTCATCGAAGGCTGCGTTGTATTCCGAGACTTTGTCACGGGGAATCCGGCCGTCGAGGATATGGATATTCTCTTCCGGAATATCCACCTTGTCAAGCAAGGCTTCGTGCAGCTGGTGGTTGCGGCTTTTGGCCCCTTTCGGGTCGGAAGGGTAATATTCATCGATGGAAACGACTTCCACATTCTTGAAAGAGACCTCGCCGGCCTCGTAGCGGCGGGCCAGTTCGTCGTAAAGGGGCAGCGGAGTCCGGCCGGTACTGAGACCCAGTCGATAAGGTTGTCCTTCCGTCTTGTTGATGGCATCGACGATGACGTCGGCCACGGCATTCGACGCCGGATGGGCGTCGGCGTAGATATGGGTCCAAACTTTTTCGTAGGAATGGAGGATTCCTTTGGGCAGGTCTTTTTCGATGAGGCCGCCTTCATAAGGCAGGGTAAAATGGTCGCGTTTCATGGGCTTGGATTTAGCTACACAAAGATACTCGTTTTGGGGCAAAATGTGGACGGGAAACATTTTTTTTGTAAATTTACGAATTGTACAAACACTAATCCTATCGATATGTTCGACAAACAAGTCTATATTTCCCGCCGTAAACGCCTGCTGGAGCAGGTCAAGGACGGCGTCATCCTGCTGCTTGGCAACAGCGAAGCCAGCTGCAACTACCCTGACAATCAATACCAGTTCCGGCAGGACAGCTCGTTCCTGTACTTCTTCGGACTCGACAAGCCCGACCTGGCTGCCGTCATCGACGCCGAAAGCGGCGATGAATGGATTTTCGGCGATGACGTGGATATCGACGATATCATCTGGATGGGGCCGCAGCCTTTGATTGCCGACGAGGCCGCCAGCGTGGGTGTCGCAAAGAGTGCTCCCTTTGCCAAACTGGCAGACTGCCTGAAGGAAGCACAGCAGAAAGGCCGCAAGATCCACTATCTGCCGCCTTATCGCAACCACAACAAGATCCTGCTCCACCAGCTGCTGGGCATCGGCTTCGACGCTCTCAAAGCCAGCGCCAGCGAGGAACTGATCAAAGCCGTGGTGGCGCTCCGCCTCATTAAGGAACCCTGCGAGATCGAAGAGATCGACAAAGCCTGCAACCTGGGCTACGCGATGCATTACGCCGCGATGAAAATGCTGCGCACCGGCATGGTGGAGCAGGAACTGGTCGGCATCATGGAAGGCGTGGTCAAGGGCAATGGCCCGATGATCTCGTTCCCGACCATCCTCTCCCAGCGCGGCGAGACGCTCCATAACCATAATCACGCAGCCGTCCTGACCGAAGGGCAGCTTTGCGTCATTGACGCGGGTGCGGAAGTGCCGTCGCACTATTGTTCCGACAATACCCGTACGCTTCCCACAGGCGGCAAGTTTACCGCCAAACAGCGGGACGTTTATGAAATCGTACTGACGGCCAACGACTATGCGCGCGAAGCGGCCCGTCCGGGCGTCGCCTACCGCGATGTCCATCTGGGTGCCGCGAAGATCATCGTCCAGGGTCTCCAGAACCTTGGCCTGGTCCACGGCGATGTGGACGAAATGGTGGCTGCCGGCGTACAGGGGCTCTTCATGCCGCACGGCCTGGGTCACAACATGGGTCTCGATGTCCACGACATGGAGGACCTGGGCGAGAACTACGTGGGATACGATCCGGACCAGACCCGTGCCAAACAATTGGGTCTGGGCTCTCTCCGGATGGCCCGCAAACTGCGTCCCGGCCATGTGATCACCGACGAACCGGGCATCTATTTCATCCCGGCCCTCATCGAAAAATGGAAGAGTGAAGGGCACAACGCCCAGTATATCAACTTCCCGCGGCTGGAAAGCTACTACGGCTTCGGCGGCATCCGCCTGGAAGATGACCTGCTCATCACGGAAAAGGGCGCCCGCATCCTCGGTGCGAAACGTCTCCCGATCACCGTGGAAGAAATTGAAAATACCATGTACACCGACTGATATGAAAAAAATCCTTTTCTCCCTTACCGCCCTGCTGCTATGCCTGGCAGCCGGCGCACAAAGCATTGGCCAGTCTGAACTCAAGCAGATCAAGGACAGTTTTGTGAAGGACCCTTCCACCAAAGCCATCCAGAATGCCCTGACGACCGACCGGAATATCAAAGCGTTCACCTACAACCATGAGAAAGCAGGAGTCATCGACCATTTCTTCAAGTATCGCTGCGATGTCAAAGGCATCACCAACCAGCTCAGCTCCGGCCGCTGCTGGATGTTCACGTCGATGAACGTGATCCGTCCGGACGTCATGAAGAAATTCAATCTCAATAACTTTGATTTCTCCCATAACTATTCCTTCTTCTGGGACCAGTTCGAAAAAGCGAACCTCTTCCTGGAAAACATCATCGCTACGGCCGACCGTCCCATCACCGACCGCGACGTGGAATTCTTCTTCAAGTCGCCTGTCGCGGACGGCGGCGTGTGGAACCTTTTCTGGGATATCGCCGAGAAATACGGTGTCGTACCGCAGGAAGTGATGCCGGAGACCGAGCATTCCAACAATACCTCCCAGATGCGCGGCGTGCTGAACGAGCTGCTGCGCACCGGTGGCTGGCACTTGCGCGAGATGATTGCCCAGGGCGCCAAGAAAAATGCCGTCCAGGCGAAAAAGATCGAGATCCTGAAAGAAGTCTATCGCGTCCTCGCCCTCTGCCTCGGCGAACCGCCGACGGAATTCACCTGGCGCTACAAGGATGCCAAAGGCAAAGTCCAGACCCTGAAGACCACGCCGCTGGCGTTCTACAAGAGTATCGTCCCGTCCGACTACAATCCGGAGACCTACATCATGATCATGAACGACCCGACCCGCGAGTACTACAAGATCTATGATATCGCGTCGTACCGCAATACCTACGAAGGGATCAACTGGTGCTACCTGAACCTGCCCAACGAGGAGATCAAGCCGGCCGCCCTGGCTTCCATCAAGGACAATACCCCGCTCTATATCTCCTGCGACGTCGGCAAGCAGAGCGACCGCGACAAGGGCATCATGGATGTGGATTATTATGACTACGAGTCCCTTTTCGGCATCACCCTCGACATGGACAAGAAAGCCCGTATCCTGACCCGCCAGAGCGGTTCCTCGCACGCGATGACGCTTATCGGCTGCGACACGGATGAAAACGATGTCCCGGTGAAATGGGAACTGGAGAACAGCTGGGGCCCGGCCTCAGGCAACCACGGTTACGTGACCTTCACCGACCGCTGGTTCGATGAATACCTGTTCCGCATCGTCATCAACAAGAAGTATCTGAGCGACAAGGCAAAGAAGGCGCTTGGCACCAAGCCCGTCCAACTCCCCGCCTGGGACTATATGTTCTGATGATTATTCTTAAAATCATCGCCGTCATCCTCGGCATCGTCGGCCTCGTGGGATGCATCCTTCCGGTCATCCCCGGGCCGCCGTTGTCGTGGGTCGGTTTGCTGCTTGTTTACCTGACCGGCCCGTCAGAGATGACGACCAGTCTCCTGATCGTCTGGCTTGTCGTGACCATCGTCGTCACGATCCTGGACTATGTGGTTCCGTCGTGGGTTACACGCAAGACGGGCGGCTCGAAAGCGGCCGCCCGGGGTACCCTGGTGGGGTTGATACTTGGCATCATTTTCTTTCCGCCCTGGGGCATGATCGCCGGCTCTTTCCTGGGCGCGCTGGTTTCCGAGATCGTCTTCGAGGGCCGCGACGTGGCCGGCTCGCTCAAGCCTGCTTTCGGCTCCTTCCTGGGCTTTCTGCTCAGCACAGGCCTCAAACTCACGGCCTCCGGCGTGATGCTTTTCTATATTTTCAAGTTTTTGTGACAGCGGCGGCTACTCGGCTTTGAGGAGGGCCTCAAAGAGCCGGGTCATGTCGTCCATGTTCTCGAAATCGACCGGATTGTCTTTGAGATAGGATTCGATGAAACCCTTCTTGTCCGGGAAGCACTTGAGCAGATTGCGCTTGCTGGACATCAATACCTTGTCGCCTTTGTACAGATAAGGGATGACTTTGTAGCGGTAAGGGGTGTTCTGGTTAACCCCCAGCGTGTACATGTTGCCTGCTTCGAAGAAGGTTCCGACGGAGGCCACGGACGTGGTTTCTGACGTCGATCCATAGGCGCCCTTCTTTTCCGCTTCAAGGAATGTCACCCGCCGTACGGCCCCGAGTGCGCCTTCTTCATGCGACTTGACCAGCTCCACGTACCCATATTTGCTTTTGATGAAGGTCCTTCCGCTGAAGGTGACATAGCTGACCTGATCCTCGTTGGTCAGGATCTGGACCTCGCCGGCCGGGTTGATGAAATAGATGCGCTGTTCAATGGTAGAAATATTGACAGGGCCCCTGGCGCTGGTCCCGTCCTTGAATTTGACAAAGCCGGCCGTGTAGTCCTTGGCGATGAATTTGACACTGTCCAGCAGATATTCGTGCAGGTCGTCGCCCCGTTGGTGCTGGATGACATCCTGGGCCTGCAGCGCGCTGCCACAGGCAAGGAAACAGAGGAAAAACAGAATCTTTTTCATACAGCAGCGTAGGCTATCAAAAAACATGCCCGGCCGGAGCCGGGCATGCCAGGTTTGTCAGCTTTGGCAGGGGAGTCTTACTCTTCCCACCCAGGGTTCTGGGTGATCTTGTACTCTTTGCCTTCTTTCGACTTGTTGGCGTAGTCGTTGATGACGTCGCGGCAGATCGGTTCGAGATACTGCTTCACGCCACCGATGTTGCCACGGTCGCGGACATTGGCCGGAACGAGGAAGCCCTTCATATCGGCGAGGTTGGAACCATTGTAGGTCACGATCGTACCGTCGGCTTTCTGGACACGGAGGTTGCCGTTCGTCGCCATTGCGGAGGCAATGGTGTACGGACGCAGCGTCGGGTCGTCAGCCGGTACGGCGACCGCCTCTTCGAGGTTGGCCCAGCAACCGAGCATGATGTCGGGGTTGTTGACGCCCTGCATCAGTTCGAGCTTGCCCCAGCGGCGGATGTCGAGGGTACGGAAATTCTCGGAGAAGAATTCCATGCGGCGTTCGCGGCGGATCTCCCAAATCAGCGGGCTGTTGACGATACCGGCGTGGGTACCGGCCTCGAGGGCGGAGGTACGGGCCGGGTCGTTCGGCAGGTTGCCCAGCTGCAGCGGGGCGGTCTTCTTGACACCGCGTGCGGCGGCGGCAGCGGCGATCGGCCGGTTGCGGATGGCGTTGATGGACTTGTCGAGGTCGGCCTGCGTGACGGCGGCACCGCCGAACTTGTCGGCGAGCTCAGCCTTGGCCTCGATCCAGTTGAGGACGGTCTCGGCATAGCGGACGCAAGGATAGCCGTTGAGGTTGGTGTTCGAACGGAACTCCGGACGGCCGGTATTGGTACCGTCAGCCCAGATATCCGGACCTTCGCGGTCGATGAACTTGACCGTATAGATACCCGTACCGTTGAGTTGGGTAGCACCGCGGTAGAAGGTTGCTTCGAAACGCGGGTCGCGGGAGGCGACCAGGTTCTTCATTTCGAACGAGTCGGCATTCTCCACCGTGGAAGAGGTATACGGCTGGCCGTCGTTGCAGATCCAGGCCTTCAGCGTGGAGAGGTTGGCGAAGCCCGCCTGACCCTCACGCATGTTGCAGTAGGAAGCGATGCAGTGGCGGATAGCCAGCCCGTCATTGTAGCAACGATACAACAGGACTTCATTGCCAGCCGGCCGACCACCGCTGTAGGTGCCGAACAGGGCGTTGAACTCTGTGTTGAAGCTGTACTTGCCGGAGTCGATGACGATCTGGGCATAGTCGCGGGCCTTCTCGAGGAAGGTCTTGGCGAGGGCATCGACATTGCTGCAGGTCTTCATGGCCGGGTCGTTCTTGTGGTAGATGTACCAGGTGCCTTCGAAGAGCATGCAACGCGAGGCCATCGTAGCGGCCACATAGCGGTTCAAGTAGTCGTTGCCATCGTTGGTCCGGATGTTGGCCATGGCGAAGTCGAAGTCCTCCATGCATTTCTGCATGACGGTCGTGCGCGGGTCGCGGTCCTTGTACTGCTCGTCAAACTCGTCGTTGCCGAGTACATGGTCGTAATACGGGACATCGCCGAAGGACTGGACGATCGTGCTGTACTCAAATGCGCGGAAGAAACGGGCTACGCCCATCCAGTGGTTGTATTCTTCCTGCGTATAGTAATCCTTGAACTCGTCCAGACGCGCCATGAGCGTATTCCATTTGCGGATCCAGGAGAAATCCCAGCCCGTGCCGCCGCGGCGCACCAGCAGGCGGACGCCTTCGGAACGGTACCAGTTGTCGTTGGGGTTGGTCAGCAGGATGTCGTACTGGGCGCTGCCCGTCGAGATATCGTCACTGCACTCATTCCGCGCAAAGCAGGTCGGCGTTTTGGTGGAAGTCCAACCTGAGTTGTAACCCGTGAAATACTGGTTGTATGCACCGTCTACGAAGAGACGGATATTCGTGCCCTTGGTCCAGTAGTCCGCATTGTCGGTCATCGTCACTTTGCTGGACCTGTCGAGGAAATCGGAGTTGCAGCCGGTAAACACGAGGGCCGCCACAACAGACAGGGTGATAAGTATAGTCTTTTTCATAATACGAACCTTCTTGAATTAAAATGTGAGCTGGAGACCGAAGGAAGCGGTACGCATCGGCGGAGCACCGACTGCGGCACGTGATGCGTTGTAGCCACTGCTCAGGAGGGAAGATACACCTGCGACGACCTCAGGATCGACCGGCATGCCTTTCAGGTGGTCGAAGGTGAGGAAGTTCTCGAGGGAGACGTAGATGCGGGCCTTCTGCATGTTGATCTT